>NZ_JBVFUP010000001.1:2807500-3716371 GCF_055693805.1 Litoreibacter sp. GN1-5
TGGTGACCCGCGCCCGATCGATGTGGTGCAAGACGAGGTCTGGGGCAAGCGCTTCAGATATGGTCAAGGCCCCGTTCCTTACATGCTCGATTACTGGAAAAAATTTGGTGTCGAGCCATCAAAATCTTAATAATAAGTTCCTTAACAAGGTGATGTGTTTTCTGTGAAGCCGGGGCGTGAGCCATCCGGTGGAGAGATCACTAGTGAGAATGATGACATGAGTAGCGACAAACAGGGTGAGAGACCCTGTCGCCGAAAGTCCAAGGGTTCCTGCTTAAAGCTAATCTGAGCAGGGTAAGCCGACCCCTAAGGCGAGGCCGAAAGGCGTAGTCGATGGGAACCAGGTTAATATTCCTGGGCCATGTGGTGGTGACGGATCTCGAAGGTAGTTCATCCTTATCGGATTGAATGGGCTGCTAAGAGGTTCCTGGAAATAGCCCCACTGTAAGATCGTACCCTAAACCGACACAGGTGGACTGGTAGAGAATACCAAGGCGCTTGAGAGAACGATGTTGAAGGAACTCGGCAAAATACCTCCGTAAGTTCGCGAGAAGGAGGCCCAGTTTCTACGCAAGTATTGACTGGGGGCACAAACCAGGGGGTGGCGACTGTTTACTAAAAACACAGGGCTCTGCGAAGTCGCAAGACGACGTATAGGGTCTGACGCCTGCCCGGTGCCTGAAGGTTAAAAGGAGGAGTGCAAGCTCCGAATTGAAGCCCAGGTAAACGGCGGCCGTAACTATAACGGTCCTAAGGTAGCGAAATTCCTTGTCGGGTAAGTTCCGACCTGCACGAATGGCGTAACGACTTCCCCGCTGTCTCCAACATCGACTCAGCGAAATTGAATTGCCTGTCAAGATGCAGGCTTCCCGCGGTTAGACGGAAAGACCCCGTGCACCTTTACTACAGCTTCACACTGGCATCAGGCACAACATGTGCAGAATAGGTGGTAGGCTTTGAACCAGGAACGCCAGTTTCTGGGGAGCCTCCTTTGAGATACCACCCTTGTTCTGCTTGATGTCTAACCGCGGTCCGTTATCCGGATCCGGGACCCTGTGTGGCGGGTAGTTTGACTGGGGCGGTCGCCTCCTAAACAGTAACGGAGGCGCGCGAAGGTTGGCTCAGACCGGTCGGAAATCGGTCGTTGAGTGCAATGGCAGAAGCCAGCCTGACTGCGAGACTGACAAGTCGAGCAGAGTCGAAAGACGGCCATAGTGATCCGGTGGTCCCGAGTGGAAGGGCCATCGCTCAACGGATAAAAGGTACGCCGGGGATAACAGGCTGATGGTGCCCAAGAGTCCATATCGACGGCACCGTTTGGCACCTCGATGTCGGCTCATCTCATCCTGGGGCTGGAGCAGGTCCCAAGGGTACGGCTGTTCGCCGTTTAAAGAGGTACGTGAGCTGGGTTTAGAACGTCGTGAGACAGTTCGGTCCCTATCTGCCGTGGGTGTAGGATACTTGAGAGGAGTTGCCCCTAGTACGAGAGGACCGGGGTGAACGATCCACTGGTGGACCAGTTGTCATGCCAATGGCAGTGCTGGGTAGCTATGATCGGAAAGGATAACCGCTGAAGGCATCTAAGCGGGAAGCCCCCTCAAAACAAGGTATCCCTGAGAACCGTAGTAGACCACTACGTCGATAGGCCGGAGATGTAAGCGCAGCAATGCGTTCAGTTGACCGGTACTAATTGTTCGATAGGCTTGATTTGATCCAGTAGAAGCTGGATTTCAAAAGAGCTGCACATGCAGTTTGACTTGGATTTGATGTTGTTCCTTTGGTTTGGTGGTCATAGCGCGAGCAAAACACCCGATCCCATCCCGAACTCGGCCGTTAAGTGCCGTCGCGCCGATGGTACTGCGTCTTAAGACGTGGGAGAGTAGGTCACCGCCAAACCTAATGAGCAACATCAAGTATCTCTCTTACGATTTCTCCTCCGAAATTTTATGCTTCCTGACATCGACAGTGTTCAGCTTGCTAGATCTTCATCCATTTAATATGCCACGCACCAGCGACTTGTAAGCGTTGCGGGCTTATCACGTATCGCTTGTCCACAGCATTAAAGCGGTTTGCGTTTGATCTGAATCGAAGGGGGATTCACACGGAGCTGTTTGTGTGCTTCACTTCCTCTGGGAGGTGGATCATGGGCAAACCCTACTCTTTGGACCTTCGGGAACGGATTTGCGCTTACATTGCCAAGGGAAACTCAGCGCGTTCGGCTGGGCGGCTTTTTGGAGTTAGCGCTGCGACGGCGGTCCGTTTTGCGGCAGAGCATCGTGAACGCGGCGCGATAGCGCCCAAGCCTCAAGGCCGCCCGTCTGGTCAATTTGGCAAGCTTGCGCCGCACCGGGATTTTCTGCTGGAGATCGTGAAGGCCGAACCGGATATCACGCTCAAGGAACTGGCTGCTGCCCTCCTGCAAACACATGGCGTAGACGTTCAGCTATCGTCGTTGCACCGCGCCCTCCATCGCGCCGGGCTTTCATATAAAAAAAGGACTGATCGCGGCAGAGCGTGATCGGCCCGTGGTGCGTCAAGCCCGCCGTGACTGGATCACGCGCCGTCAGCCCCGCATGCGCCAGGAGCCGCACAGACTGGTCTTCATTGACGAGACGGCGGTGAAGACCAACCTCACACGCCTGCGCGGGCGAGCTCCAGTCGGGGAGAGGCTCTACGGCACCGCTCCCTTTGGCAGATGGGGGACGCAGACATTCATTGCCGGTCTGACGCAAGACGGGCTGATCGCTCCTTGGGTGATCAATGGTCCGATGAACGGACCTACCTTCGACACTTACGTCGACACACAGCTGGCTCCAGTGCTTGATCCCGGAACAGTCGTCATCCTCGACAACCTGTCCACCCACAAAAGCCCGCGCGCCGCCGAAGCCATGCGCAAGCGAGGCTGCTGGTTCCTGTTCCTGCCCGCCTACAGCCCCGACCTAAATCCGATCGAAATGGCCTTCTCCAAACTCAAAGCGCACCTTCGCCGCAGGCCATATTGACGAAAGGCGGTTATCGCTACTTATGGGTTCGCATACCGATAGCCAGCCCGAGGGCGGCTGGCTTGATGGCGCTTATGGCGTGATTTCCGCTTTGGAGATTGCGCGGGCATCGCGTGAACAAGGGGGACCAGCGGTCTCGGTCGTGTCGTTTCAGGACGAAGAAGGGCGCTTTGGCGTCACCACTGGTAGTACGGTTTGGGCCGGTGGTCTGGACCTTGAGGATGCCGACACTCTGACCGATGCGCATGGCACCCAATTCGGTGAAGCGCGCAAAACGATGGCCCATCTGATCACGGGTCAATGCTAGGGCATGACCGTTTCACTGGCTTCATAGAAGCGCATATCGAGCAGGGACCAGTGTTGGATCAAAGCGGCGAAGCCATCGGGATTGTCACCGATATTGTCGGTATCCGGGATATGAAAATCACCCTGACAGGCCAGCAGAACCATGCCGGCACAACGCCAATGCATTTACGACGCGATGCGTTTCAAGGGTTGGCCGCATTCTCGGAACAGCTGAATGAGCGGTTGCGCAATGTCGTGACGCCTCAGACTGTCTGGACCATCGGGCATGTAGTGTTGCGTCCCAATGCCTCATCAATTGTGCCGGGACAGGTGACGTTTTCAATGCAATGGCGCGATGGCAATGCTGACCGCCTTAACCGTATGGAAGAGATTATCCGCGAAACGGTCTCGGAAATTGCCGAACGCCGTGGCTTAGGGTTGGGGTATGGCCCGCTTCTAGGATTGGAACCCGTAGAAATGGACGCGCGGTTGCGCCAGAGCCTTGAGACTGCCGCCGAGCAGCAGGCATCTGGCAAATGGCGTCAGATGACCTCAGGTGCGCTACATGATGCAACGAACGTGTCACGTATGATTCCTGCGGCAATGCTATTTGTACCCTCAATCGGGGGAATCAGTCATGCTTTTGAGGAAGACACATCTGAAGACGACCTGATCACCGGTTTGCACGTTCTGGCATCCGCCGTAAGTCATTTCTGACAAGCCATTTCTTAATTATTTGAACGCTTGTTCAAAAAACTGATTGACGTATGCGGCCCTCCGGCCCCAATATCTGAAAAACCGAATAAATTTCGGATGCCGTAACATCGGTATGGGAGGAAAACTTGGCATCACCAACAGCTACGGCTGATCTTGTAAGCATTCCCCGTTTGTTGGACCGCAATGCGTCGCAATTCGGCTCAAAGGCAGCGTATCGCGAAAAAGAATTTGGCATTTGGCAAAGCTGGACCTGGGCCGAGAGCGCCGAAGAAATCCGCGCACTGGCTTTGGGGCTGTTGGAATTGGGGGTTGCTCAAGGCGATTTCATCGCAATCGTTGGTCGCAACCGTCCGGCGATGTACTGGTCAATGGTCGCCATTCAGTCCGTCGGCGCGGTTCCCGTGCCGCTTTATCAGGACGCGGTCGTTGAGGAGATGGCCTATGTGCTAGAACACTGCGGCGCACGCTTTGTGATCGCAGGCGATCAGGAACAGGTCGACAAAGTAATCGAGGTGCAAGAGACCGTCTCTGGCATTGAGCATATCATTTATTACGACCGCCGCGGTATGCGCAAATATGATCACACACGAATGAATGCGTTTGATGATGTGCAAGCCACGGGCCGCGCGGCGCATGAACGCTTTGACAAAGAGCTTGAGGCGCGCAAGGCGGCCAGTGGGTACGATGATACATGCGTGATGCTCTATACGTCGGGAACAACGGGGCGACCCAAAGGCGTGGTGCTATCAAACCGGAATATTATCGAGACGTCGAAGAACTCTTCAGAGTTTGATCACCTGGTTCCGGGGGATGAGATCTTGGCTTATCTTCCGATGGCTTGGGTGGGTGATTTCATCTTTTCGATCGGACAAGCCTATTGGACAGGCTTTTGTGTGAATTGTCCCGAAAGCCCGGAGACAATGCATCACGATTTGCGCGAGATCGGACCGACGTATTACTTTGCCCCGCCGCGCGTGTTTGAGACTCAGCTCACGAATGTGATGATCCGGATGGAGGATGCCGGGACATTCAAGAAATGGCTTTTCCACCACTTCATGGCCCATGCCAAGAAAGTTGGCCCCGAATTGCTGGATGGCAAGGAGGTCAGCTTTGGCGATAAGCTGAAATATAAGCTTGGCGACTTGCTGGTGTACGGACCGCTGAAGAACACGCTCGGGTTTAGCCGCGTCCGTGTGGGCTACACGGCGGGCGAGGCGATTGGCCCGGAAATCTTTGATTTCTATCGGTCTTTGGGTATCAATCTTAAGCAGCTTTACGGGCAGACCGAAGCGTCGGTGTTTATCACTCAGCAGCCTGATGGCGAGGTCCGGTCTGACACTGTGGGCGTGCCATCGCCCGGCGTAGAATTGAAAATTGCTGAGAATGGCGAAGTATTCTACCGCTCGCCAGGTGTCTTTGTGAAATATTTCAAGAACGACGAAAGCACCGCAGACACCAAAGATGCGGAAGGCTGGGTTGCAACCGGGGACGCCGGATTTATCGAGGAAGGTACTGGGCACCTGCGGATCATCGACCGCGCCAAGGATGTCGGCAAGATGGCCAATGGCGCGTTATTTGCACCGAAATATGTCGAGAACAAATTGAAGTTCTTTCCCAACATTCTTGAAGCCGTTGTTTTCGGGAATGCGCGCGAGATGTGCACGGCCTTTTTGAATATTGACCTGACCGCGGTGGGCAATTGGGCAGAGCGCAATAACATCGCCTATTCCTCCTATCAGGAATTGGCGGGCCATCCTCGCGTGCTGGAGATGATGCAGGCCCATGTCGAAGAGGTGAACAGCTCTGTCGCCGAAGACCCCATGCTGGCGGGCTGTCAGGTGCATCGGTTTTTGGTGCTGCACAAACAACTCGATGCAGATGACGGAGAGTTGACGCGGACCTTGAAAGTTCGGCGGCGGATCATTGAAGAAAAGTTTTCTGACTTGATTACAGCGCTTTATGACGGATCAACCCAAGTCTCGACCGAGACCGAAGTCACTTATGAAGACGGACGGAAAGGCTCGATCAAAGCGACTTTGGAGATACGGGACGCGAATACAGTGGAGATCAAACAGAAGATGGCGGCTGAGTGATGAACGATCTGAGTGGCGGAAACTACACCACGGCAGACGGTCGCAAGATCGGCAGCACCCTGATGGAGATGAAGAATATCACACTGCGCTTTGGCGGTGTGGTGGCAATCAAGGATATCTCATTCGACATTCATGAGGGGGAAATCCGCGCTATCATTGGCCCGAATGGGGCGGGGAAATCCTCGATGCTCAACGTGATCTCGGGCTTTTATCATCCGCAGGAAGGGGAGGTCTGGTTTCACGGGGCCAAGCGGCCTGCGATGAAGCCCTATCAAGTGGCGCAGCAAGGGATTGCACGGACCTTCCAGAATATCGCGCTATTCGAGGGCATGAGCGTTCTGGATAATGTGATGACCGGACGGCTGACACATATGAAAACCGGGATGCTGTCTCAGGCGCTTTGGTTTGGCAAAGCCGAGAAGGAAGAAACTGAGAACCGCGAAGCCGTTGAAAAAATTATAGATTTCCTTGAAATTCAGGCAATTCGGAAAACGCCGGTGGGGCGCTTGCCTTATGGTCTGAAAAAGCGCGTAGAACTTGCGCGGGCCTTGGCGGCGGAACCAAAATTGTTGCTTCTGGATGAGCCGATGGCGGGCATGAATGTCGAGGAGAAAGAGGACATGTCTCGCTTTATCCTTGATGTGAATGATGAATTCGGCACCACAATCGCGCTGATCGAACATGACATGGGCGTTGTGATGGACCTGTCAGACCGGGTTGTTGTGATGGATTACGGCAAGAAAATCGGCGACGGAACACCTGATGACGTGCGCAACAATCAAGAGGTGATTGATGCCTATCTGGGGGTCGCGCATGATTGATTTTCCAGCCAAAACCGGCATCGGACTATTATCGGAATTTTATCGGACTTTTGTCGGAGCGTCTGTCGGGCTTCTGGCTGCGGTTGGTGTAGCGCATGCCGGCGCTTGGGAAGAGTTCGCAAACCGCTGTCTGGTTCCAATGGAAAACGTCGCGTTGGGCCAGCCCGACGATTTGGACCCCGATAAGAACTTTAAAAACGATGGCGACACATATTCAGAATATCGCTTCGACGATGAAACCTACGTTCTAACCGTATCAGACGGGTATGGCGGACGGGCGCGGTGGTGCGCTGTCAGCCTTGAAGCCGAAGGGGATCAACCTTCAGCAGAGATTGCCAACGCGTTTCTGAACTGGAGCAATCAGCCTGATATCTTCGCACGATATGAAGAAGTAGAAAACAAGGATGGTGCTTTGACCTTAAGAAGCACCGATTGGCGAGAGCCAAAGATAGATGTGCGGATGAAGCTTTCTTCATCTGGCTCCGGCATTTCCCTCAGCGTTGAGGAGACCGAGCTTGAAGCGTAACCTTTTGACAGGAGGCTGCGATGCCTGACCAACTTCTCTTCGCAATAGAAGTCATCCTGAACGGGCTTATGGCCGGGGTCTTGTATGCGTTGGTCGCGTTGGGCTTTGTGCTGATCTTCAAAGCGTCGGGTATCTTCAACTATGCCCAAGGGGTTATGGCGCTATTTGCGGCGTTGACGCTGGTGGGGATCATGGAGGGGCAAGTACCGTTTGCGCATCTGATCAATGCGATTTTCGGCACGGATCTGCATCATTTCGGCTGGCATGTCCCAGCACTTCTAGCGATTGTACTGACAATTCTGGTGATGGTTGCATTCGCCTGGGCTGTGCAGAGATTCATCTTCCGCCATCTCGTCAATCAAGAGCCGATTATTCTGTTCATGGCGACCATCGGTTTGGCCTATTTCCTTGAAGGCGTGGGCGATCTGATGTGGGGTTCGGATATCAAGAAGCTGGATGTCGGGCTGCCGCAGGGGATCAATGACTGGATCGATGTGACCACGTTTGAGGCATTCGGCTATGGGTTCTTTATCGATAACCTCGACATCTCGGCGACGATTGTGGCTGTTATTCTGGTGGCCGGGCTGATCGGGTTTTCGCAATATACCAAACAGGGACGTGCCCTGCGGGCCGTTGCTGATGACCATCAGGCGGCTTTATCCGTAGGGATTTCGCTGAACTATATCTGGGTTCTGGTATGGTCGATTGCCGGTTTTGTGGCACTGGTCGCGGGTATCATGTGGGGGGCAAAATCAGGCGTGCAATTCTCGCTGTCGCTGATCGCGCTGAAGGCCCTGCCGGTGCTGATGCTGGGCGGCTTTACGTCCATTCCCGGCGCCATTGTCGGCGGGCTAATCATCGGCGTAGGCGAGAAGCTGTTTGAGTTTCTGATCGGACCGATGGTGGGCGGCGCAACCGAGAACTGGTTCGCCTACGTACTGGCACTGTTATTCCTGGTGTTCCGACCTCAGGGGCTGTTCGGGGAGAAGATCATTGAGCGGGTCTGATGCGTAAAGTTGGTAACGTGATGCTCTTGCTGGTTCAATGGGCTTTGATCATCTGGGGTGCTCTGCTTGCGGTCATTTCGATAGCTTTGGCTATTAGTGAGTGGAGGTTTGCTGTGGCTTTATCTGACTCAAATGAGACTGTTGGAGATACTTACTATATTGTGAATACAATCCAATCATTTGTATCCTCGTTCGTTGCCAGCTTGATCTCGATTGGTCTGGGATGTGGTTTGTTCTACCTCCGTCGACTTTATCTGTTCAGAAGGGAGGCCTAAGTAATGTTCTACCGTGAAGCCGGAGACTTCTCCACAACCTACCCGCAGGATAGCCAGACCTTTCCGATCAAATTTGATCGTTACAGATACTATGTTGTGTTGGCGGTGGCTTTTCTGGTCATCCCGTTCATCATCAATGATTACTGGGCAAACGCGGTGTTTGTGCCTTTCCTGATCTATGCGATTGCCGCGATTGGGCTGAATATTCTGACGGGCTATTGCGGGCAGGTGAGCCTTGGCACCGGGGCGTTCATGGCCGTAGGGGCGTATTCCTGCTATAAGCTGATGACGGCATTTCCCGAGGTCTCGATTATTATTCATGTGATCCTGTCAGGGGGCATCACAGCAGCGGTTGTGACGCTATTCGGGCTACCCAGTCTCAGGATCAAAGGGTTTTATCTGGCGGTTGCAACCCTTGCGGCGCAGTTCTTTCTTGTGTGGCTGTTCAACAAAGTGCCGTGGTTCTACAATTATTCAGCCTCGGGGCAGATTTCCGCGCCGCAACGTTCCGTATTCGGGATTATCGTGACAGGGCCGAATACAGATGCCTGGGCGAAATACATGATCTGCCTGCTCTTCGTCACAGCAGCAGCGCTTATTGCGCGCAACCTGACGCGCGGCTCGGTTGGGCGGAAATGGATGGCAATCCGGGATATGGATATCGCGGCCGAGATCATCGGGGTCAACCCGATGAAGGCAAAACTGACAGCCTTCATGGTGTCCGGCTTTTTCGTGGGCATCGCAGGGGCGCTGTTCTTCAGCGTTTATCTGGGCGCGGCAGAGGTCGGTGAAAGCTTCGGGATCGACAAGTCGTTCCTTGTTCTGTTCATGATCATCATCGGCGGGCTTGGCTCGATCTTCGGCTCTTTTGCAGGGGCGGCCTTTATGGTTCTGTTGCCTGTGTTTTTGAAAAACATCTTTGTGAGCGGGCTTGGCTGGCCTACGGACCTGGCCGCGCATTTACAATTCATCATCTCGGGCGGGCTGATCATCATGTTCCTGATTCTGGAGCCGCACGGATTGGCGCAGCTATGGCGATTGGCAAAGGAAAAACTGAGGCTTTGGCCTTTCCCGCATTGATGCGGGTCAATGATACGACCGGGATAACCCGGCAATAATCTGATGTAACCAATGGGAGGAAAAACCAATGAAACTAACGACACTCACTCTGGTCTCTGTGATGGCGGCGGGACCGGCTTTGGCCGATCTCGTCTTCCCCGATCTCAGCTATCGTACCGGACCCTATGCAGCCAACGGAATTCCGTTCTCGGACGGGTATCAGGACTATTTTACTCTGTTGAATGAACGTGACGGCGGTATAGGTGGCGTGCCCGTGCGCGTGGTGGAATGCGAGACCGCCTACAACACGGAAAAAGGTGTTGAATGCTATGAGGCGACCAAAGGCGAAGGCGCGCTGGTCTATCAGCCCCTGTCTACCGGCATCACCTATCAGTTGATCCCGAAAGCCACTGCCGACGGCATCCCTGTTCACTCGATGGGTTACGGGCGGACCTCGGCCAAGAACGGCGCGGTGTTTAGCAACATCTTCAATTACCCGGCAAATTACTGGGATGGTGCAAGCCATGCCGTGACGCATATTCTTGAAGAGAATGGCGGCGATATCAACGGCAAGAAGATCGCGCTGGTCTATCATAACTCTGCCTATGGCAAAGAACCGATCCGGACCCTGACCGAACTGTCAAAGAAGCACGGGTTTGAATTTCTGGAAGTACCCGTGGACCATCCCGGGCAGGAGCAGAAATCCCAATGGCTGCAAATTCGCCAGCAAAAGCCTGACTATGTGTTGATGTGGGGCTGGGGCGTGATGAATCAGGTTGCTATTCAGGAAGCTGCGAATATCCGTTTCCCGATGGAAAATTTCATCGGCATTTGGTGGTCCGGCTCGGAAAATGACGTGCTGCCTGCTGGTGATAAGGCCAATGGCTACAAAGCACTGACCTTCCACAACCTTGGTAAAGATTATCCGCTTTACGACGATTTGCAGAAATATGTGGTGGATGCAGGTAAAGCAGCAGGGGCTGGTGATCAGCTTGGCACTGCGCTGTATAACCGCGGTATGTACGCAGCGATGCTTGCAGCCGAGGCTGCGAAAACCGCGCAAGAGCTTTCCGGCAATGCAGATATCACGCCCGAGGATATGCGGGCAGGTATGGAAGCGCTGGAAATGACCGAGGCGAAGATGGCCGAGATTGGCCTTCCGAATTTCGGACCGGAGTTCAAAGTGTCTTGCGAAAACCACGGCGGGAATGGTCTTGGCGCTGTGGCGCAATGGGACGCGTCTGCGGGCGTGTGGAACAAGATCACCGATTACTTCCCAGCAGATCAGGACGTGCTTGCACCGCTGATCGAGGAAGACTCGGCAGCCTTTGCAGCCGAGAGCGGCATTACACCGGGCTGTTCATAAAGCTATTGCCTCGACCAGCCAAAAAGGCCGGTCGGGGCGCATTAACCTTGATGGAGTGTTGAGATGCTGGATGCCGCGAAAACAGAGGTAGAAACGAAGCCCCTGTTAGAGGTTAACAACATTGAGGTTATCTATAATCATGTGATTTTAGTGCTCAAAGGCGTGTCGCTGAAAGTTGCCCAAGGGGGCATTACGGCGCTGCTTGGGGGCAATGGTGCAGGTAAGACGACAACGCTGAAGGCGGTCTCGAACCTTCTGCATTCCGAGCGTGGCGAGGTCACAAAAGGCTCTATCGCCTATCGCGGTGAGAGCGTGGCAGGGCTGGACCCGGCATCTATGGTCAAGCGCGGCGTTATTCAGGTGATGGAAGGGCGGCATTGCTTTGAGCATCTGACCGTGGAAGAGAACTTGATGACCGGGGCCTATACGCGCCGGGGCGGTGACTTGGCCGCTGATCTGGAAAAGGTTTATGAGTATTTTCCGCGGCTGAAAGAGCGGCGGAAATCTCAGGCTGGGTATACATCCGGCGGCGAGCAGCAAATGACAGCGATCGGCCGCGCGATGATGGCGAAACCTGAGACAATCCTGCTGGATGAGCCATCGATGGGGTTGGCACCACAACTGGTGGAAGAGATTTTCGGTATTGTAAAAGACTTGAACGAACGTGAAAACGTGTCGTTTTTGCTGGCCGAGCAAAATACCAACGTAGCGCTGCGATTTGCACATTACGGATATATTCTGGAATCGGGCCGTGTCGTTATGGACGGCCCCGCAGATGAGCTGCGTGAAAACCCGGATGTGAAGGAATTCTATCTTGGTATGAGCGAAGAGGGCCGCAAAAGTTTCCGTGATGTACGCAGCTACCGGCGACGCAAACGGTGGCTAAGTTAAAGAACGCGGCACCTTAATCTATTTCGTGCGCGCTTGGACCACTTAAAAAGCCTAAGAAAAAAGTGGAGCGGCTTTGAGGCCCTTGCGTCAAGCCGGATGATCCGATACTCAGGCCATAACCGTCGGGGTGCTCTGATTAAAGGGCTGAGAAGTGCAATCGCATAAACCCGTCAAACCTGATCCGGGCAATGCCGGCGTAGGGAACGGGGAGCCATAACCGGCTCATACCTTTCTGTCTGCTTGTCCCCGAAGTCCTGAGTGTAGCAGACGTGAAAACACCAATTGCACTGACAATCGCGGGTTCAGATAGTGGCGGGGGTGCCGGTATTCAGGCCGATTTGAAGGCATTTTCCGCCCTTGGTGTTTATGGTGCCAGTGTTATTACAGCCGTAACCGCACAGAACACGCGCACTGTTTCTGCCGTTCACGAAATACCAGCAGAAATTGTCGAAGATCAAATCAAGGCCGTTCTAAGTGACATCGATGTGGATGCGATCAAGATCGGAATGCTCTTTTCCCCTGACATCATCAAAGCTGTTGCAGATACCCTTGCGCCTGATGGGCCGCCTGTGGTTCTTGATCCGGTCATGATCGCCAAGTCGGGCGACAGCCTGTTGCAGAGTGAAGCTGTAGATGCCCTCAAACAACTGATCCTTCCAAAAGCAACCGTCGTGACCCCGAACCTTCCTGAAGCGGCGGTTCTGACCGGGAGGACTGAGGCGCAGACGACGGGTGAAATGCTGGAACAGGCCAAGCACCTTCTTGACCTCGGACCCGCCGCGGTTCTGATCAAAGGGGGCCATGCGTCCGGGGATGTGTGTACGGACCTTCTTGTTGAGGCGACGGGCGCGGATTACGTCTTTTCCGCGCCGCGCATCCCGACCAAGAACACCCATGGAACTGGCTGCACATTCTCAGCAGCAATCGCCGCTGAGCTTGCCTTGGGCAAACCGCTGGCAGAGGCTGTTGGTACAGCGCATCGCTATCTCAATGCGGCGATTGATCATGCCCATGACCTTGAGGTTGGTCAGGGCCACGGACCAGTTCATCATTTTCACGCTCTTTGGGGGGACATATGATTGATGTCACCATCATTGGGGCTGGCGTTGCGGGGCTCTGTGTTGCAACGGAACTGGTTTCGCGGGGGCTGAGGGTCCGGCTGGTTGACCGCACCATGCCACCATCCCCTGACGCCTGTTCATGGTGGGCCGGTGGTATGCTTGCCCCATGGTGCGAAGGGGAAAATGCCGAAGAACCTGTCGTCCGCCTTGGTCAGGAAGCTTTTGACTGGTGGCAATCGCATACAGGCTGCGTCACACGGAACGGATCGCTGGTTGTCGCACTGGGGCGTGACGAAAGCGAGCTCAACCGCTTCGCGCGGCGCACAACGGGTCATCAGGACGTCAACCGGACCGCTTTGCGCGCGCTTGAGCCGGACCTGACAAATTCAAACCGGGGGCTGTATTTTAAAGATGAGGCGCATCTGTCACCCCGGCAAGCACTTGCGCGCCTATCAGAGAAACTGGTCGAGGGCGGCACGGAGTTCGACATCCGCGAAGCTGCCCCGCCTGATAACAATATCTCTGCGCTGACAATCGATTGTCGGGGCTTGGTGGCCAGGGATCACCTGACGGACCTTCGGGGGGTCAAAGGCGAGATGCTGATGTTGCGTTGTCCCGATGTCGCGCTTCAACGCCCGATCCGTATGCTTCATCCGCGCATTCCGATCTATCTGGTGCCGCGCTGTGATGGTGTCTTCATGCTTGGCGCCACCATGATCGAGACGTCGGGCCGAACCCGCGCCACTGCCCGGTCTGTTCTTGAACTTTTGTCCGCGGCATATGCGCTGAACCCGGCGTTCGGCGAGGCTGAAATCATCGAAATTGGCGTTGATGCCCGCCCGGCTTTCCCCGACAACCTTCCCAGAATTCGGCGCGATGGAAATGTTATCCGCGTGAATGGCCTCTACCGCCATGGGTTCCTGCTTGCACCTGCCGTTGCCCGCATGGTGGCAGACTTGGTGCTTCACAACAAAATACCGGAGTTCAGCGATGACACAGCTTACGCTTAACGGCGAACCAAAGATGACTGGCGCACTGACCTTGGCGGAAGCTGTGGAAGAGTTCGGGTTTGGGGGCGCCAAGATTGCCACAGCGGTCAATGGGATGTTTATCCCGGCAGGGGATCGTGCTGATACCAAGTTGAGCGATGGCGATCAGGTCGAGGTACTGGCCCCCATGCAGGGTGGCTGAACCATGGCGCGTCTGTTTTACGGAACCCACCTTAGATCCCCGTTTATGCTGGGAACGGCTGGGTATCCTTCGCCGGCTGCCTTGACCAAGGCATTTGAGACATCGGGGGCCAGCGTCGCCACTGTGTCGCTCAGGCGGGAAAGTGGTCTTAACCGGGACGGTCAGGATTTTTGGTCCATGATCCAGAAACTGGACGTGCTGATGCTACCCAACACTGCGGGGTGCCATACTGTCAAAGAGGCCGTCACGACCGCGCATATGGCGCGCGAAGTCTTCGATACGCGATGGATCAAGCTGGAGGTTATCGGCGAAGACGACACGCTTCAGCCAAATGTGTTTGGTCTGGTGGAAGCCGCAAGAATTCTGACCGAAGACGGGTTTCAGGTCTTTCCCTACACGACCGAGGATTTGATTGTTGCAGATCGCCTGCTTGATGCAGGGTGCGAGGTTCTGATGCCTTGGGGTGCGCCTATTGGGTCTGGTCAGGGGCTCAATAACCCCTTTGGTCTGCGCGCCATGCGTGCGCATTTCCCCGATGTGCCGCTTGTTGTGGATGCAGGGATTGGCCTTCCGTCCCATGCAGCCGCCGCGATGGAGTTGGGCTTTGATGCGGTCCTTCTAAACACGGCTGTCGCCAAAGCCGGCGATCCGGCTGTGATGGCGCGTGCCTTTGCGGATGCGATCAATGCAGGCAAAGCGGCCGTTCAGGCCGACCCGATGGAACCGTGCGACATGGCCAGCCCGTCGACCCCTGTTCTGGGAAAGGCGTTTCTGGAATGACGCTGGACCGGTTTTACCCCATCTTTGACAGCAGCGATTGGCTTGACCGACTGGTCCCGCTTGGAATTCGCTTGGTGCAATTGCGCATAAAGGACAAATCCGAGACCGAAACGCGTGCTGAAATCAGGCGGGCAAAGGCAATTTGCGTCGCCCATGATTGCCAGCTTATCGTCAATGATTACTGGCGACTGGCGCTTGAGGAGGGGTGTGATTTCATCCATCTCGGTCAGGAAGACCTTGATGACGCCGACATCAGCGCAATCCGCCAAGGTGGTTTGAAACTGGGGATCAGCACGCATGACAAGTCCGAGCTTCGTCGCGCGCTGGCGCTGGCACCAGACTATATCGCCCTTGGTCCTGTCTACCCAACGATCCTGAAGGCGATGAAGTGGACCCCGCAGGGTCTGGAAAAGCTCACAATATGGAAAAAGCTGGTCGGTGATATCCCTCTGGTTGCCATCGGTGGAATGAAGACTGATCGCGCGCAAGGGGCCTTTGATCATGGCGCGGATATCGTCTCGGCAGTGACCGATATCACCCTCTCGGATGACCCGGAAGGCCAGATCAGACGATGGATAGAAGTGACCCGCGTGTCATGACTGATCGCTACGCCAGACAGATCACTCTGCCAGAAATTGGTCGCGACGGCCAAGACGCGCTGCATAAAGCGCGCATCCTTCTGGTCGGGGTCGGCGGGCTTGGATGTCCGGCAGCACAGTATCTGGTTGGCGCGGGTGTGGGATCATTGACGCTTGTAGATGGTGATGTGGTCTCGGAAAACAATCTGCATCGACAAATCCTGTTTCGGGAGACCGAGATCGGCCAACCAAAGGTCGCCGCCGCCGGGCAGTCGCTCAGGTCGTTGAACTCTGGCTGTGACATAATTGAAATTGCGCAACCGCTTACACCTGCCAATGCGGCGGGTCCGGTTGCGGCATCCGACCTTGTTCTTGATTGCGCTGACAGCTTTGCTGTCAGCTACATTCTGTCTGATATCTGCGATGATCTGGGCAAACCGCTGATAAGTGCATCGGCGCTTGGAACGTCGGGGTATGTCGGGGCTTTTTGCGCCAGTGCGCCGAGCCTGCGCGCAGTCTTTCCAGACCTTCCGGAAAACACAGAAACCTGCGCTACGGCAGGCGTTATGGGGCCGGTCGTTGGCATTCTGGGGACCATGCAGGCACAAATTGCAATGTCACTGATCCTTGGGACAGACCCCAGCCCCATTGGGCATCTGCGGACGCTTGATGGTGCAACGCTGAAAACGGGTGGGTTCAATTTTCTTCATGCACAGGAACCTTCTGCCGCGCCTTTGAAATTCCTGGACGTGCAGGATATCCGGCACACCGACCTTGTGGTTGATCTGAGGGGTAAAGCCGAAGCGCCCGCTGTGGTCGCCCCGAAGGCGCTAAGACGGTCGGTTGCAGATTTTGCAACCGATCAACGCCCCGTGCCCGCCAAAAACCAGCGCGCTATTCTGTGTTGTCGTACCGGTCTGCGCGCCTGGCGGTCTGCGCGCGTTCTGCAAACCTACTGGGATGGCGACATCTCACTCGTCGCTATGGGCGATATGCCAAACCCACCTGAACCAAAGGATCCTTCATGAAACTCACATCTATGATCGCGGCTGCATCGATATGTATTGCAGCGCCAGCTTTGGCCGAAGACAAGATGACCGTTCTTCTGGACTGGTTCATCAACCCCGACCATGGGCCGATCATCGTCGCCGAAGAGCTGGGGTATTTCGAAGATGCCGGGCTCGACGTTGAAATCATAGCACCTGCTGATCCGTCCGATCCGCCCAAGTTGGCTGCGGCAGGAAAGGCTGACCTCGCGATTTCTTACCAACCACAACTGCACTTACAAGTGCATGAGGGTTTGCCACTTGTGCGGGTCGGAACGCTGGTGGCGACACCGCTGAATTGCCTTCTTGTGCTTGAGGACGGCCCGATCAAAACGCCCGCTGATCTAAGCGGCAAGAAGATCGGCTATTCCGTTGCTGGTGTCGAAGAAGCGCTTCTGGGCACCGTCCTGAAAACCCATGGCGTTGAGCTGGATGAGGTCGAACTGGTCAATGTGAACTGGTCGCTGTCGCCTTCGCTGATGTCAGGGCAAGTTGATGCCGTCATTGGCGCGTACCGCAATTTTGAGCTGAACCAGATGGATATCGAAGAGGTGCCCGGCAAATGTTTCTTCGTCGAGGAGGAAGGTATCCCCGCCTATGATGAGCTGATCTATGTGGCGAACCCAGAGCTGATGGATACCGACAAGATCGAACGTTTCCTTGTCGCAACCGAGAAGGCAACCCAATATATCGTTAACCATCCTGATGAAAGCTGGACGCTGTTTTCGCAAACATCGAGCGAGCTTCAGGATGAGCTGAACGCCCGTGTCTGGGTCGATACCCTGCCTCGCTTTGCCTTGCGTCCGATGGCGTTGGATGAACGACGCTACGCAGCTTTCGAGACCTTTCTTTTTGAGGCGGGCCTTATTCCAAGCAAAAACCCGGTCGGCGAAATGGCCATTGCCCTTGAGGCGGAATGAACATGGCAGCCCCTTACGGAAACAGCTTCGCGCTTTGGCGACAGGGTGCGGGGAAACATTGGCAAGACTATACCCGCCATAGTTTTGTGCAGGGCTTGTCCGATGGCACCCTGCCCCGGACCGCATTCCTGTATTATCTGATCCAGGATTATATCTTCCTGCGCCACTTTTCGCGCGCTTGGGCGCTTGCGATTGTTAAGTCCGAAACGCTGGACGAGATGAAAACGGCTGCCAGCACGGTGGATGCGTTGATCAATCACGAGATGCAGCTGCATGTGTCGGCCTGCGCCAAGGAGGGTATCTCTGAACAGGCGCTTTTTGACGCGGATGAGCATCCCGCAAACCTTGCCTATACGCGCTACGTGATGGATGCCGGTGTTTCCGGCGACTTCCTCGACTTGATGGCAGCCCTTGCGCCTTGTGTGTTTGGCTATGCAGAAATCGGGGCGCGCTTGTCCGATGAGAAGGCGGACGACACAGCTTACGGCGACTGGATCGCAACTTATGCGAGCGCCGAGTACCAAGACGTTTGCAAGGCCATCGGCCAGATGCTTGACGGGGCCGTTGCGCGCCGATTGGGTGAAACCCCCGAGACGTCACTTCGTTGGGCGCATCTTCAGACCCGTTTCACCACCGCCACGCGGCTGGAAGTCAATTTCTGGCAGATGGGGCTGGATTACGTATGACCCCGGCACCCGCCATCAAGTTTTCTGGCAGTCTTGATCTGGGCGGTGTGTCTGTGTTCAAGGGCGTTACTTTCACGTTGGAAGCAGGCCAATGGAGCTGCCTTTTAGGGGCATCGGGCATTGGAAAGTCTACGGTTCTCAAGGTGATCGCAGGGCTTTTGCCCGAAGCCGCCTTCGATGGTGACATCATAGCCTCGGATGGTGGCATGGTTGCGGCGCGCAGCTGCTTTATGGCCCAGAAAGACCTGCTTCTGCCATGGCTTGATGTGCGTGGCAATGTAGCACTTGGGGCGAAGCTGCGGGGCGAGCGCCCCGATCGTGAGAGGGCGGAGCACTTGATTACAAAGGTGGGGCTAACCGGGCACGCTCATAAGAAACCTGCAGCGCTTTCTGGCGGAATGCGCCAAAGGGTGGCGCTTGCCCGGACGCTGATGGAGAACCGTCCGATTGTACTATTGGACGAGCCGTTCTCTGCCCTCGACGCGCGCACACGTGCCGAGATGCAGGAACTGGCTGTCGAGGTTTTAAGCGGTCGCACCGTTCTGCTGGTTACGCATGACCCTGCTGAAGCAGCCCGGCTTGGGCATCAGGTTCTGCTGATGGATCAAGGCGGTGTCACTGCTATCCCCGCCCCGGCCACAAGGCCGATCCGCCCTTTTGACGCGCCCGAGACACTTGATCTTCAAGCGCGGCTCTTTAAGCGATTGGGACGGCAAGCGGCATGAGACAGGTGCGCGACATTGCTCTGGCGGGTTTGCTTGGTGTGACCCTCTGGCAAGCCGCGATCTGGCTTCTTGGGCCGCCACCATTCATCCTGCCACCGCCGTTGAAAGTTGCGCAAACCATGGTCGCAAGCCGCGCTCTTCTGGCAGAAAATGCCCTTGTCACAATTACCGAGGTTGTCTTGGGGCTTTTGCTGGGCACAGCGCTTGGGGCCATAACGGCAATCCAGCTGGCGCTATCATCATGGGCGCGCAAGCTGACCATGCCGCTTCTGGTGTTTTCGCAAGCTGTCCCCGTATTTGCACTTGCTCCGCTGTTGACGCTTTGGTTTGGCTATGGGTTGGGATCGAAGATTGTGATGACCCTTCTTATCATTTATTTCCCGGTGACGTCTGCTTTCTACGATGGTCTCGCGCGAACAGACCGCGATGTTCTGGACCTGTCACGTAATATGGGCGGCAACACATGGCGCACGATGTGCCATGTCCGCATCCCCATGGCGCTGCCTGCGCTTGGGTCCGGGCTGCGGCTTGCTGCTGTTTATGCGCCCATCGGGGCCATTATTGGGGAGTGGGTCGGGGCTTCAAAAGGTCTTGGCTATCTCATGCTGCTTGCGAATGGGCGTGCCAAGACTGACCTGATGTTTGCCAGTCTCATTGTGCTGGCAGTTTTCACGATCCTTCTGCATGCGGCCGTTAACCGCCTTGCTGACAAAGTGGATGCTTATGCGAAAGGTGAAACCTATGACTGACTGACACGCTGTGCAAAGCCTGCCAAGAAGGCTGGGTGGCCACAATCCGGCCCCATCGAAACTCGAAATCGGCGCAGGTCACAATCGATGTCCAAGTCAGTTCTATCTTGGGCGTGACACAAAAAGACAATGCTTTAATATATTCCATATGGGGATGATCACGTCACTTTTTGCCCGCAAGATGGTGGCCGCGGCAGGGCCCGGGATCGACGCAAGGGCCCTTCTTGGCTTGGCTGGCCTTGACCACGATGCGCCCTGGGATCCGAAGGTCATGATGCCCGACACCGTATATTATGAGTTGCTGGAAAACATTGCAAAGCAGGCCGATGTCACGAAGCTTCCGCTGCAAGGCGGGGCTTCGATGCGCTGTGATGATTACGGAGCGCTGGGCTTGGCATGGAAGGCAGCGCCAACCCTGATGGGCTCGTTTTCTCGCGTTGAGCGTTATGCGCGCCTGTGGACCAGCGTGGTGGAGTACGAACTGAGGCAGACGGATCGTGGGACGCTCTTTATTCTGCACCGCTCAGGTCCGCGAAGGCTTGGGATGCGGCTGTCCAACGAAGCCACATTGGCCAGCGCAGTGTCGATCAGCCGTCAGGTTTGCCCGACCCGGTTTGCGCCGATTGAGGTGTATCTTACACATGACCCACCCGCGACGCTGCAACACCACGAAGCCTATTTCGGCTGCCCGGTGTATTTTGGTTCTGACCTCGACGCACTTCTGATTTCGCGCGAGGCGCTTGCGCAGCACAACATTCTTGGTGACGAGGGGATTACGCGCTTCCTGCTGTCGCATCTGGAGGCGGAACTCAGAGAAATCGGCGATGATGACACGCTGGAAACACTGACCAAGAACGCGATTGCACGTTCATTGAGCGAAGGGCTGCCAAAGATGGCTGATATTGCGCGTGGTCTTGGCATGAGCGCGCGCTCTTTTCACCGACGATTGTCCGAACATGGGCTGAGTTTCCAGACTCTGACCGCGACAACGCGGCGCGAACTAGCCGAAGGCCTTCTGCGCGACGAACAATATTCACTTACCGAGATCGCCTTTCTGACGGGCTTCTCGGAGCAAAGCTCCTTCACCCGCGCTTTCAAGCGGTGGGTTGGACGCACGCCCGTCAGCTATCGCAAGAACCACCCAACGGCCTGAAGACGCTTTGGCAACGACGGTCAAAACGCTGGCAATCGCGGTCAATACGGCAGCATAGGCATCGCCTATCCCTTGGTCATCACGTCAAGCCAAGGAGCAACATTATGACACCCAAACCAATTCTCGTTATCGGCGCCACTGGCAAAACCGGCTCACGCGTTACCGCGCGCCTAAAGGCCAAGGGTATGCCCGTGCGGCATGGGACACGCCGCGCAGCGATCCCCTTCGACTGGGAGACACCCGAGACCTGGGGACCGGCGCTGCAGGGCGTCTCGTCTGTCTATGTCACATACTTCCCCGACCTCGCCTTTCCCGGTGCCGTCGAAAAAGTCGAGGGGCTGTGCAAGATTGCCAAAGACGCGAATGTCGAGCGACTTGTGCTTCTGTCGGGCCGGGGTGAGCATCACGCGCGACTGGGAGAAGACGTCGTCCGCAATTCTGGTGTTAATTTCACACTCGTGCGCGCGTCCTGGTTCGCGCAGAACTTCAGCGAGGGTTATTTGCGCGATCCGATCCTTTCCGGCGTCCTTCCCATGCCCGGTGGCATGATCGAAGAACCTATCATCGATATAGACGACATTGCCGATGTCGTGGTGGCTGCTCTGACGGAAGAACGCCATTCGGGCCAGCTTTACGAGGTAACGGGCCCCTGGCTCATGAGTTTCGCGGACATGGCCGAGACGCTGTCACAGGCAATTGGGCGGCCGATTCAGCATATCCCGATCACTTTTGAAGACTTTCACGCAAATGTAGCGCAGTCGGGTGGTGACTTCGTGGCAGATGTCTTCACTGCAATTGCCCGTGAAACGCTGGACGGTCGCAACGCCAACATTTGCGATGGCGTGCAGCGCGCGCTTGGCCGACCGCCCCGCGACTTCACCGAATTTGCCAAGGCTGCGGCCATGGCAGGCAAGTGGTCTGCAGCAGCCTGAAGCCCCGCCCCTTGGTGGGAGACCAAGTTCTTCCACCACATTATCCAGCCCAAAAGGAGACTTCCCAATGTCCCCATTCTTTTTCTTTCTGACGCAAATCGCCATCCTTGCCTATGCGCTCATCGGCGGCGTTTTCCTTGCTTTTTCAGATTTCATCATGCGGTCGCTGGCCCATACAGGAGGCGGGGTCGAAGCAATGCAAGTCATCAACCGCGAGGTATTTCGCTGGGTTTTCATGACCCTGTTTCTTGGGATGGCAGCCGTGTCGCTTTTGATCGTCATTTACAGCGCAATCTATCTGAGCGGTGCACCGGGAATGCTGTTCCTGCTGGCCGGCACTGTCTACCTGATCGGGTGCTTCGCGGTTACAGTCTTCTTTAACGTCCCGATGAACGAAGCCCTGGCCGGCATGGAACTTACGGAAGACGCGACCCGGACGTATTGGACTGGCACCTATTTGCCGCGTTGGACATTTTGGAACACGGTTCGCACTTTGGCCTGTGCCTTGTCTGCGGCCTTGCTTTTGTTCGGGCTTTATTGGGTGTCACAACCAACCTGACGGAAAATCAACGGGCGGCGCACCTTTCGGCATCGCCGCCCGTTTTTCCATCTAAGTTAACGCAACAAAGCGGTCGCAAATGGCCTGCAAATCTGCGCGAAGCGTCATCTTATAAATCCGCCAGATTGTCGTGCCCAGAGGCTTGCATACAGACCTTTCTTGCTAAGCAACGTCTCATGTGGGCCGTCTTCGACAACCCGGCCTTCATCAAGGACGATGATCCGGTCCATCTGAGCAATCGTAGACAGGCGGTGGGCAATAGCGATCACGGTCTTGCCCTCCATCACACCATAGAGCGTTTTCTGGATTGCAGCTTCAACCTCACTGTCCAGCGCAGAAGTCGCCTCGTCCAGTATCAGGATTGGGGCGTCTTTCAGGATAACACGCGCAATCGCGATCCGCTGGCGCTGCCCGCCAGAAAGCTTCACGCCCCGTTCCCCAACCTGCGCGGCATAGCCACGGCGACCCTCGGGGTCTTCCAACTCTGTTATAAAATCATGCGCTTCGGCGCGCTTGGCTGCTGCAACCATCTGCTCTTCGGTCGCATCGGGCTTACCATACAGGATGTTTGCCCTGACGGACCGATGCAAAAGAGAGCTGTCCTGCGTGACCATACCGATCTGGTTGCGCAGGCTGTCCTGCGTCACATCTGCTACGGATTGACCATCGATCAGGATACGGCCCGCCTCCGCGTCGCGGAACCGCAAAAGCAAGTTCACAAGGCTGGACTTACCCGCACCTGATCTGCCGATCAGACCCACACGCTGCCCACTGGGAATTGTCAGACTGATACCGTCCAGACCGCCCTGTTCTTTGCCATAATGGTGGGTCAGGTCTTCAATCCGAATTTCAGCATTGCGCACGACCAATGGGCGGGCCCCCGGCCTGTCCACCACATCCTGCTGCTTGGCAATGGATCGCAGCCCTTCACGGATCACACCGGCATGCTCAAACAGACGAATTGTCACCCACATGATCCAACCGCTCATCCCGTTGAGGCGGATCGTCAGGGCGGTCGCCGCTGCGACCTCACCCACGGACACGATATCATGGGTCCACAGCCATATCGCCGGGCCAACGACACCAATGATCAACATGCCATTGATTGCATTCAGCCCGAAGGAAAGCTCGGTCATGAGGCGCAGGAACCGTTGAAACCGCAGCCGCAACCTGCGCATGGCAGACAAGGCATATTCTTCTTCCCGACCACCATGCGAGAAGAGTTTAACAGTCTCGATGTTGGCATAGGCGTCTACGACTCTGCCCGTCACCAAAGACCGCGCATCGGACCATTTCTCGGACGCAGAGGCCACACGGACTGCGATGCGTCGCACATAAAGAATGTAGACCACAAGCCAGATTGCCAATGGCAAACCAAGACGTATATCGATCTGACTAAGGATCAGGATCGCGCCCATCACATATGTGGCTGCGAACCATATCCCCTCGAAGGCCATATAGGTGCTGTCCTCAACGGCGGGGCCCATTTGCATGACGCGATTGGACAGCCTGCCAGCAAAATCGTTCTGGAAGAAGCTCGACGATTGCCCCAGCAAATGCTTATGCGCCCGCCAGCGCGTTTGTTCCTGCAGGTTTGACGCAAGCGTCTGTTCCAGAAACAGGTGGTTGAAGGTAATAACCAAAGGCCGCAGTAGCAGAATGAACAGCACCGCCAGAATGACTTCAACCTTATGCGCTGCCCAGAATGCAGAAGGTCCGGATGCGTTCATCAGGTCGATTATCCGGCCTGAATAGAAAATCAGACCGCTTTCCATGATAGCGACCAGAAAACCTGTCAGCGCCATCCAGGGAAGCCATCTTTTGAAAGGGGTCAATTGTGTTTTGACATACGCCCAAAGCGTCGCAGGCGGCGTACCAGCGGGAACAGTAACAAATGGATTTACGAGATTCTCGAATTTTCGAAACATGATGCCCTCCATAGGGCGTGGGATAAAATGTGATGATATGTTGGGCGGGGCTAAGCCACCCCTTCAGGACCGGCTTTTCAGCGTAGGCTTGGGATCCTGAAATAAATCATCAACATTCTCCGTCATGAATCGTATAAGTTCTGTTACCGTATTTTCGCCCGGATGTCAGGCCCCAAATTTCCTGACTTGGCAAGATTTTGCGACCTGATGGTCATGAACACTGAAATACGGGCGACGCGTGCAACGTCAAATTCCCTTTTGGCACGACTTCGCAGTGCGAACATATCACGCCGGACTGTAATTTCTCAGCCGCTCTTAAAGCCTGTATAATACATTATCCGCAGGCTTTTCGAGATACTGATCTGTCAGGACAGACCGTCGTTGTGCGAAATTCTGCGGAAGCACATAGCCTGCGGCAGCGCGGAACTTGCCATCGTAGCGCCCGAAATAGACAGCCCGTTCTGCGGCCAATTCCGAGAGTTTAACGTTTCTGTCAAAGCTATGGCCAAGGCCAGCGATACGATATCCGGGGGCTTCGGCTATTGGCTCCAGAAAGCCTTCGACGGATAGCTGTCTGAACCCGGATGCTTCGGCACCAAATCGGCCCTGCGTGACACGCTGCGCGGTCAATTTGCCATTCTTATATATACCGATCACAGTCGCATAACTTCCAACGGGCGGCAGCAAGCGGCCTTCGGACAAATCAATAACAGTTTTGCCAATTTTAAACCCGGTTGGTCCATTTTCTACAACAGTGCCTGCAACAAGGTCCTGAGTTTGCGGCGTCGGGTCAACGCGCGTTGCAATCAGGCCCGAAGCATCCCACACGCCGCTCAGCGCAACACGGGTGCCCGGCACAAGACGCCCGGAACTTCCCGCCTCAAGACGAACTGGGCTACCGTTGACGGTCACACCAGATTTGTCCCGCGTGACTTCCCCGACAAGAGGGAACGTGATGGCAATCCGGCGCGCGACCAACCGGTCCCTTGTGCGATATGCAGAAATTGTAAGCGGCGCACCAATGGCAAGCGCGGTCTCGGAGGCGCGACCAAATGCTGTTTGGATATTCGTGGATCCGTTCAGCTCTACCTTCAGACCGTTGACCAGAACACTGCCAAAATCAGTCATCAGGCCGACAATACCTGTCCCGCCGATCCCACCCTCAAAAGGGTCCACTTCGCCCTTGCTGACCTGAACTGCGGGCGCACAGCCAGATACAAGCCCGGCCCCCAAAAGCCCGATAAACTGGCGCCGCCGTATCGGTTTCATCTTACTCATTACCCTCTTTGTCTTCCGCGACCGCTTTAATATTTTCACGGTAAAAATAGACCCCATAGCGAAAACGCTCTGAATTATCAGATGCAGTTCGGTCACTGTTTTGCAGCTCAGAGCTAATTTTGTTCAGATCAACCAGAACATTCTGACTAAGCTTGCGCGCCTCGGCCTCAACCTGATCAACCGATGCAGCCGTAAGGCGGTTATAGAAAACTGCGCGCTCCAAAAAAGGGGACTTGTCTGACAAAAGATTTTCGGCTGCTGCGGCAAGATGATCCCCAACATTTGAGGCGAAGAATACCATTTTATGATCATCCGAAGATGGCCCCAGAATTGCGTCAGCTGTCACCTTCAAAGCGCCATCTTCTGTTTCAGACACAAGGCCCAGTCTCAACAGTTCATCCAGAACAGTGCGCGGTCGCACATCACGATTTACAGATCTCACGAGGCTTTCAAAATCAGCGCCATCTTCACCGGATTTATACAATACTCGCGGCGTGCCCGACGCGTCCAGGTAATCAGGATTGGCCATCCATTGGCCAAGAACGGTAGAGAAGACTGTTGTCTTTTGCCGGGTTTCTTCCCAACGATCCTGCGTGTCAGTTAAAATGCTACGCACGTCACGGCGATGAACACCTGTCAAAAGGCTGATACGGCTATCGGTTGGCGGGGCATCGTCGATACGAAATTCTTCGTGCGCCACCTCTACATAAACCTTTTTGAGCAGGCGATAGACCGTCGGCGCGGTGAGTCCGCGTGCTATAAGCGTGCGGACCAGAGGGCGCAAAAGCCCCTGTAAAACCCGCAAAAACGCGGTCGATCCTAAGTCTGTTGCTTGATCAGCCATATCCAATAATTATCAACTGTGGGATTTTTTTCCACAAAATTCTTGACCTTTTGGCAACCTGCGACAGTTTAGCGCTTGTGGGAAAAATTCACACACAATCTCAGCGCCCCGATATCAGTCGTGGCAAATACAAGGAAGACCCAAATGATCCGTCGTCGTTTTTTGAAAGCCAGCGCCGCGCTTGTTGCAGCAGCAGTTGTGTCAGGCTGTGCTGCAACTTCATCCTCAACCCAGAAAGACATTGTTGATACGGCTGTTGCTGCCGGTTCATTCAACACATTGGTCGCTGCAGTAAAGGCCGCTGACCTTGTCGATACATTGAAAGGTCCTGGACCCTTCACGGTCTTTGCACCAACCGATGAGGCATTTGCAAAACTGCCTGCTGGAACAGTTGAAAGCCTGTTGCTGCCAGAAAATAAGGACAAGCTTGTATCGATCCTGACCTATCATGTCGTCGCCGGCAGCCTTCCAGCCGCCAATATTGCCGGGACGCGTGGATCTGTGCCGACGGTACAAGGCTCCAAGCTTCACCTAGATGGGCGTAATGGCGTTCGCGTGGAAAAAGCGAATGTCGTCACTGCCGATATTGCTGCATCCAATGGCATCATTCACGTGATCGACTCTGTCCTGCTGCCGAAGTGAAGACACGAACAATTCCCCAGTAACTTATAAATGGAGATAACTCATGCCAAATTTCATGTTTCCATCTTTTCGTCTGCCAGAGTTTCAATTCGATCAGGCAGATGACATCCTGTCGAAAATCAACATGAGACAAATGGAAATCCAAGAGAAAATCGCGAAACTTAAAGAGGAGCTGAAGGACAAATTCGGTGACTTACCTAAACCGACTGAACCACCAGTAGAGCCGCCTCAGAATATTGTCGAAATCGCAAGCGGTTCTGACGATTTTAATCTGCTGGTCAAAGCTCTATCAGCCGCTGATCTGGTAGAAACCGTACAGGGTTTGGATGACGTCACGGTCTTTGCCCCAACAGATGCAGCGTTCAAGCAACTTGCTGTTGATCTTGGATATACTGGCGATACGTCTGACGAAGATGCCGTTTTTGCTGCCATCGTTGATGCACTGACAGAGCTGGGCGACGGGGACCCTATCCCGCTTTTGACAGATGTTCTGCTGTATCATGTTGCCCCAACTGCCAAGACCGCGGCTGAGATAGACGCAGCAGACACCATAACGACCCTGCTTGACGGTGCGACATTCAGCACAGAAGGCTCAGAGCTTATCGACAATGAACCGGACATTGATAATCCTAACATCGTTGCCGCTGATATTGAGGCGTCAAACGGTGTAATACAGGGCATCGACCGTGTTCTTTTGCCAATCGATATTCCAGGCAACACCCCCGAGCCGCCAACCGAACTAGGTTCGCTGACACAAATCGTTGCCGCCAGTGGTGGAGAGTTTGACACCGACAACACGGACTTCGATCTGCTTCTTAATGCGGTCCAAGCCGCCGATCTTGCTGGGGCACTGGACAACCCTGATGCTGATCTCACGGTATTCGCACCAAATGATGCGGCCTTCATTGGTCTGGCGCAAACGCTGGGTTATGAAGGGAAAGCAGAAGACGAAGCATTTGCATTCATAGTTGAAGCCCTGACAAATCTGTCAGATGACGGCAATCCGATCCCTCTGCTGACAGACATCTTGCTGTATCACGTCGCCCCGAGACGACTTGATGAAGATGCGGTTTTATCCTCAGACACAATCGAAACGCTCTTGGGCAGTGAACTCGGGGTTGATGGTGCGGCCTTGGTCGACGCAGATCCAGACGTGGCAAACCCGAATATCATCACAACCAACATTGCGGCCTCAAACGGTATTGCGCATGTCATTGATGGTGTTCTGCTGCCAATTGATCTGATGACGTCCGACGTTTCAGATACCGATATGATGGCAAGCGATGTCGACAGCTTTGTCTTCTCCGGCTCTGATAAACCCGGTTTTGATCTTGCCAGTGACGTAAGCCAAATCGACCTCAGCAGTGTGGAAACAGCCCTTCAAGGCATACAGGATATATTCTTCAACGAAGCTGACTTCTTGTTCTAAAATCATCCGGCCCCGGTGCTTTCAATCTGAGTGTGTCCAGCACAAAGAAACCCGGGGCCGTTTGCCCCTAAACTTGCTTTACGGTCGATTTGCGCGCGAATGTTCAGGCCGTAAGAGAATACCCTTCGTTTATCATACAGCGCGCACGATAAACCGGGACCAGATTGCCAGAACGCAACAGGGACATGACACGACATTGCTCTGGTAGAAAGAACAGCCCCTTACCTCGTTTTTCCAAACATTGCTCTGCAAACACATAACGATCAGGGTCGGCCGGTGAAATTCGAAGGCAATCCGACGGCAGGACGTCATTCGTGGAAGTTACGCCGATAACCGTCTCAAAAGGACCATCTGGACCGTTTGGCCAAAAATCGCTTCGCCCCGAAATATCGCCTTGTGGATTAACTATTATGATTGTCGGATTGCCCGTTCCACCAGGTTGGGGGACAGTCTCTTCACCAATAACGATTGGGTCTGGTCCGGTTGGTGGGTACTGGTCGCCTTCATCTAAAGTGATTGGGACACATGCAACTAGGCCGCAAATCACTGGAATAAGCAAAAATCTCATTTCAAATATCCAATATTTCAAGCGTTTTAAAACATCTGTCTTAAGAACAATTACAGTTTCAACAAGCACTGCTTATATTTAATGCATCAGCGACTTAACCTGCGGATCAACTATATTTGAATCAGCTTCAATAGCAAAGTTCCAGTAATTTGATGAGCGCGATAATCCGCTCAATAAACGCCTACATCCAAACCTGCTGCACCATGCGCAAGTATTACCGTTCAACTCAAATCGGAGGAATTTTCACTGTGGAACGTCGCGCATCTTTAACCCGATGCCCCAGTTTTCTGAATCCGACCAATGAGCCGCGTCACGCAATACTGACCCAAACGTCAAACATCTCTGACCCTGACCGAACCTTCATTGTGACAGCCACGAACTGGTAAGATGCGAGACGAAGCGCCCGTTCGGTGAACAAATTCCAACGGCCGCTTTCGGTCACTTAACGTCACTAGGTGTTTAGTCCCGGCATGTGGTGGTCTACTGATTTGTGACCATCAGAAGGGTGAACTATGGGACAAATTCTTCACGGGAGCGCCAAGACCACGCACGCCGTCCGAGCTCTCATACAGCGATCGCAAGCTTCGAACGCGGCGCTGAGTCGGGAACTGGGCATCAACGTCAAGACCGTCGCAAAGTGGCGCAAGCGTGACAGCGTTCAAGACGCTGCTATGGGGCCGAAGGAAGCCCATTCCACGGTTCTCAGCATCGAAGAGGAAGCCGTCATCGTCGCGTTCCGGCGGCACACGCTGCTGCCTCTGGATGATTGTCTCTATGCGCTGCAGCCCAGCATTCCGCATCTCACCCGATCATCATTGCATCGGTGCTTGCAGCGGCATGGGATCAGCCGTCTTCCAGATGTCGAGGGCGACAAGCCGAAGAAGAGGGCGACAAGCCGAAGAAGAAGTTCAAACGTTACCCGATTGGCTATTTCCACATTGACATCGCAGAAGTACGCACTGGAGAGGGGAAGATCCGTTTGTTCGTGGCCATCGACCGAACCTCCAAGTTTGCCTATGTCGAGCTGCATGAGAAGGCGGGCAAGATGATTGCCGCCCAATTCCTGCGCAATCTAATTGCCGCCGTGCCATACAGGATCCACACGATCCTGACGGATAACGGCATCCAGTTCACCAATCGCAAACAGGACACATCCGCATTCGAGCACATCTTTGATCGCGTTTGTCGCGAGCACGAGATCGACCACCGCCTGACAAAGGTGAACCATCCGTGGACGAACGGCCAGGTTGAACGCATGAACCGGACAATCAAAGAGGCGACGGTCAAGCGATATCACTATGACACACATTCACAGCTTGAAACGCACGTCACCGACTTCATTGCAGCCTACAATTACGCACGCCGATTGAAGACGCTGCAAGGCCTCACACCATTCGAATACATCTGCAAAATCTGGACAACCGAACCGGAACGCTTCAATGTCGATCCGACCCACCACATGCCGGGACTAAACAACTAGGCACAGCAGTGCATTCCTCATCGCGCTCTATTCAGTGGCAGAGCCTTGTTCTTTTCAGCAGCTGCAATCGCGGCCCCTAGCAAGACCAAGGGCAGTGCGAACAGAAAGCTCGTTGAAAGTGACAACCTGAAGATCAAAAGGTCGGCTAAAATTGGCCATAAGATCGCGATGTACTCAAATGGGGCAAGCCGTGTCGCTTCAGCATAACGAAACGCAAGTGTCATTGCGATATGTGCGAAGCCACCAAAAAGACCTGAACCGATCAGCAAGAAAAGTGTCCAGCTGCTTGGTATGATCCACCCTGATGGCAAAGTAAGGAGAGCGCCGATCATCGACGCCAGCACAAAATAAAGCGCGATTGCCCCTGGGCTTTCAGTGCGGTTGAGGCTGCGCACCATAATCAACGCAATCGCAGCAAGGGCCGCAGATAGAATGGCGAGACCAAAACCTATGAGGCGTCCGCCAGATGCGCTACTATGGCCCAGCTCCGGCCAGACCATGACGATGACCCCGGTAAAGCCAAAGACAAGCCCGCTGACCCGCCAAATTGTCAAACGCTCGCCCAGCAGAACCACTGCGGCGACAGCCATCAGAATTGGGGAGAGTTGCGCGATCAATGTTACTTCGGCAACGCTTAATCGCGCAATGGCAGCGAAAGATGCAAACAAAGCGAGCGCGCCAAAGCTTGCACGGATCAGGTGACCGATCGGACGTTTGGTCGCCAAGCCTTGTGGGAACTCGCCTCGCAGCCAGAGGAAAACGATCAACGGTATGATAGCGAAGGCGGACCTGAAAAAGACGATCTCGCCAAGTGGCACGCCCTCGCTGACAGCTTTGACGCAAACAACCATCCCCGCGAAAAGCACGCCGGACAGGATGCGCAATCCGATCCCGAGCCGTGGGCGATCTGTGTCAGTCATGCCTTATGGTCCTGCTCTGCCAGTGCGTCGCGCAGCGCATCACCCGCCAAATTGATGGCAAGCACGCAAATCACCACGGCCAAGCCGGGCCAGATCATTTGCAGCGGGGTCGAGCGCATATGGATACGCGCATCCAGCAGCATCGTCCCCCATTCGGGCATCGGCGGTTGCACCCCAAAGCCAAGGAACCCAAGCGTGGATATGCCAAGAATGGCCCGTGCGAACATGCCGGTCCAGACCACTGTCAGGGAGGGTAGTAACGACGGCAGGTAGTGCCACCGCGCAATGCCCAAACTGGAAACGCCTGCAAGACGTGCCTGAACCACATAGCCGCGTGTCTTCAACGACAACCCAATGGCGCGCGCAACTCGCGCATAACGCATCCAACTTGTGACAGTCAGCGCGAAGATCAGGCTTCCTGTGCTCGCGCCCAAAACCCCTGCAATCACGACCGACGCAACCAGTTCTGGAAAGGCAAGAAACGTGTCTGTTGTGCGCATTACGATCCAATCAACCACCTTGCCACCAAGGGCTGCGAGCAGCCCTATCAATGTGCCAATCACCAGCCCGATCACCGAGATCAAAAAAGCCAGCCCCAGCGACCATCGCGCCCCATGCAGTAACCGGGACAGAATATCGCGGCCCATGGCATCTGTTCCCAACCAGGCTTGAAGATTTGGCGCGCTTAGACGGTTCGGAATGTCTATTTGTGTTGGATCAACGGGAGCCAACATCGGGCCGAACACCCCGAGTGCGACAAGGATAAGAACAAGCCCGGCGACGCTACGCATCATGCTCCCCGATCCGGGGATCGAGGGTGCGGTAAAGCAGATCGATCAACAGATTGACGACCACGAAGACCACGGCCGTAACCAGCACCGCCGCTTGCACCTTTGGAAAGTCACGGGCACCAATTGCGTCCACGAGGAAACTGGCAAGGCCGGGACGGGCAAAGATGACTTCAACCACGACAAGCCCCTCCAACAGGAACGCCAGCTCTAAGCCCAAGACAGTTACAAAGGGGATCGCTGCGTGGGGTGCCACATGGTCGCGTTCAATGTCACGATTGACCACGCCTCGCCGCCGTAAGGCTGGCAGGAACGCCTGATCACGTGCTTCGAGAATGCCTGATCGCAGGATGCGCGTGAGCGATGCCGCGACGCCCAAGCCCAGCGTCAGTGCGGGTAAGATCATATGTGCCGAGGTGCGCGCGCCCATCGCCGGCAACCAGTCTAATTGCACCGCAAAGAGCAAGATCAAAAGAAGGCCTAGCCAAAAGGCCGGGATCGCCACACCAATGGATGCCAACGCCACGGCCCCCCGATCCAGCCAGCCACCTTGTTTGTGTGTGGCAATCAGCGCAAGTGGGACAGATACCACCAAACCAAAGAACAGCGCCGCCAATGCGAGCGGTACAGTATGGGATATGGCCGTCACCATTTCCGGCCAAACATCACGTCCTGTCACGGAAGATTGTCCAAAGTCACCCATCAACAAAGGCGTTATCCATGCTTGGAAGGCTTGAAAAAATCCAGCGTCCAAACCGGCCTCAGCGCGGACCAGATCAATCACTGCGGTTGGGACGATCGCGTTATGCCGAGCCATCGCAGTCGCCAGCGCGGGATCGCCGGGCGCATGCCACAACAATGCAAATGTCGCCAACGCCGTTCCAGTTAGGACCACAACAGCGCGCAGAAGCAGGCTCACGATAATCTGGATCATGCAACGCGTTCCAATGCCCCAAGTGCAAACGCGGCGTCTCGCAAGGTCCGGCCATAGGCGGTTTGTGGAGCTTCAACAAAGGCCCGCGCGGACATGAGTTCTTCGATGCGACCGGCTCGCAGAACCGCAATCTCGTTTGCGAAGGCCGCAGCATAACCAAGATCATGCGTCACGATGAGAGCGGCAAACCCTTCTTCACGCTGTATTTGCGCGATCAGCCGTGCGGTGTGCTTTTGTGTCACCGCATCCAATGCGGAAAGTGGTTCATCAAACAGAACCAACGGCGGGGCTGCAATCAGCGCGCGCAAGATCCCGACACGCTGCGCTTGTCCGACTGAGACCTCGGTTGGGCGTCGATCCAGCAGGTCTGGCGCAATCTCCAGACCGGCACAAAGACGCGCCAGCCGATCATTATCTAGTACCCGCCTTCGCAACGGCTCTTTCACAGAGCGGATTAACGACATATGGGGATTAAACGCGCTGCGCGGTTCTTGCATGACAAGCGCTGGTCGGCAATTGCGCACAGGTTTCGCGTCCCATGTCACGTGTCCGGCAGCACACGGAACAAGCCCGAGGATGGCATTGATCAACGTCGATTTGCCTGCGCCACTTTCGCCGACCACCGCGAGCGTTCGGCTTGGAGCAAGCGACAATGACACGTCTTTTAGCGTCACAACTGAACTGTATCTGACAGAGACCTGATCCACCTCTAGCATGGCAGTTCCAGCCAGTTGCGATGTGCGCAAAGCGCCTTGGCGGCTTGTGTCGTTGGAGCCAGGAGAAACCGTTCGGTGGGTGCATCTTCGACAATTTTGCCGTCATCCATAACCATCAAGCGGTGGACCCTATTGGCAGCAAGCCCAAGGTCGTGGGTGATCAACAACAGTGCTGTTTGGCGATCTGTAAGATACTCATCCAGCAAATCCATCGTGCCCGCCGCGACAACAGGATCCAGCGCAGAGGTTGGTTCGTCCATCACAAGCAAATCAGGCGTGCCGATCAAAGCCATTGCGATGACAAAGCGTTGTTGCATCCCCCGGCTCCATCCCCACGGGCGCTTGCGCAGATCATCGCCCTCAATATGCAATGCATTGAACAGCGTCTGTTGGCGGGTTGGGTCTGGCGCAAGGTATAGTGCGCGTTCCGCTTCGCGCCAGTGAAAGGCCATTGACCGCAAAGGATCAAGCGCTTCATCCGGACTTTGCGGTATGTGGGCGACACGCGCGCCTTGAGCGCGCAAAGCATCAATCAACACATGGCCCAGCGTCGATTTTCCTGACCCCGACGCACCGACAAGCCCGACGCGCTCGCCGGGCTTGATATCCACATCCGTGGGATGAAGAATGGTGCGACCCGAGCGGATAGCGCTCAGGCCAGTTGCGGCGATGGTCATTCGGTCAGTTTCGTCTCGTGCGTGATCCAATAGGTCTCTGTCGGGTGAACCGCATAGCCCGTCAAGCCCGCGCGTGCGACATTGGTTTGACTGACGTGAAATACTGGGATCATCGCGGCGTCTGCGGCGATGATCTCTTGCACTTTGTAATAGATCGCTTCACGGCCCTCTTGTTCAAAGGTCGTGCGGCCATCGGCCAGCAGTTGATCCAATTCCGGGTTGTTGTAGCTGCCAGCGTTTGACCCGCCAGTAGATTTCAGCAGCTCCTCAAGAACGGCGCCAGGGTCACCTTGTGGTGTCGTCACCCAAGCCTGCAGGAACATGTCAGCATCACCCGCCGCAATTGCATCGTTGCTGGCCCCGTATTCGCCAACGCTGATTGTGGCTTTGACGCCGATGGCCTGCAGAAAGGCTTGGGTCAGCTCCGCTGTTGGCGGCAATGCCGCGCGAGAGGAATACGTCACGATGTCAATTTCCAACGGCGCACCGTCGAGCATCCATGCGCCGCCTTCTTTGACAGCACCCGCTTCGGCGAGCAGTTCCTCGGCCAAGGCCGGATCATAAACCGGATCAATGTCCGCCGCCCATCCCATGCCAGCCGGATAAACTGTACCCGCAGGGACGCCACCAACACCAGACAGGGCGGCTTGAACGATCCCGTCACGGTCAATCGCGGCAGACACAGCACGCCGGATCAGCGGGTTCGCCATAGGGCCGCTGGCTGCATTTACTGTGTAGAAATAGAGCCGTGCCGTTGGAGCCGCAAAGCCAAGTGCGCCGGTTTCCTGAATGCGCGCGAAATCCGTTTCGGGATAGTTGATCACCATATCAACCTCGCCCGCTTCAAATGCCAGCGCAGATGCGCCGGGATCGGGGATGCTGACGACGCGCACTTCTTCAAAACCCGGTGCGCCAAGGCGGTAGTCGCTGTTTGCCGCGACCCGGTAAAGCTGATCCGGGACCGCCTCTTGGAAAACATAAGGGCCGGTGCCGTTGATCGGGTAATCCTCTGATGCTGCGCCGAGAATGGCAATGCCCGGCTCTGACAATGTCCATGGGAAGGCCGCGTTAGGGCTGTTTGTCTCAAACACAACAACCAGATCGCCATCGGTCGACATTGACGCAAGATCCAACAGGCTCGCAATGCGTGCATTGTGGCCAGGGTGATTTTCGTCAGAGATCGGTGTGATAGCATCGACGACGGATTGTGCAGTCACGGGCGCGCCGTCGTGAAACGCTAAACCTTCGCGCAACGTTACACGCCACGTTGTTGGTGTGGATTGCGCGATCCCCTCTGCCAAGCGCGGATAAAGGTCTAACTCATAATCAATCCCCATCAGGGTTTCGGTCACGCCGGTTTGGTTCGACATCCAGCCATTGTAGCCCGCCCGAGGGTCAGGGACCGGGTCGCTGGAAATGAATCCTACAGAAATATTGAGCGTTCCCTCCTGTGCAGCGACAGGCAAGGCGGTAGAAAGAGAAAGGATTGCAGCAACGGCAAGCCGTGTCATGAACGACATAAGAAGTTCCTTATTCAGTTTGATAGATTGATTGACGGACCGCGCGTTTATCGCGTGCGAGCGTTTGGGCCTCAGAGCGGCGCAGTAGCGCCAGCGCGTCATCAGCACTCAGGCCCTTCGCTTGCGCGCGCGTCCAGATTTTGCGGGCTGAGACAGGTGACCAAGGGAGTGCCGCCTGAGAAAGCCATTGCCGCAGCGGCGTCGGCAGCGCGTCGTAGGTATGCATCGGATCGACAGATCGACGTCTCGCGCGCAGCGATGTTTCACCCAAGTTGCGCTTCATGCCGCCGCCTCCGCACGCCGCCAATTCGGAAATGGATCAACATAGTCTGGCAAGGCATCCGTACTGCGCGCAACCAGCTCTGGCACAAGGCACGCATCAAGCCGCGCCTTGATCGCGGGCCAGTCAATACCAGCACCGATAAACACAAGCTCTTGCCGTCGATCACCCCACGGTTCTTGCCAATGGGCTTGCATATAACTGCGCGCGCTTTCATCTTCAGGCCAACGTTCCGGGGGTACCGTGGCCCACCACGTACCAAGCGGCTTGACGCTGGACAGCGACCCCGCGAGCGAGAACTCCGCAACCCATTCCGGCCGCGTTGCGATCCAAAAATGCCCCTTTGCCCGAATGACACCGGCAGGTCACCATTCAAAACCTCTAAGACCTTTTCGGGGATGAACGGCTGCCGCGCGCGATACACATATGACGCCACGCCGTATTCTTCGGTTTCAGGCGTATGATCGGCAAAACCGTAAAGTTCTTTGGCCCACATTGGGTGCTCATGCGCTTGAGCGAAATCAAAGAGGCCAGTATTAAGGATAGAGTCCCCAGAGACATCTGAATGATCCGTTTCAATGATCTTCGCATCGGCGTTGAGGCTGCGAATGATCTTACGCGCGGCATCCACTCTGTCAGGGCCCGCATCGGTCACTTTGTTGAGGATCACAACATCCGCAAACTCGATCTGGTCGGTCAGCAGGTGGACCAGTGTGCGCTCATCCTCCTCACCCATTGTCTCACCACGATCACGCAGGAAATCATGGCTGGAATAATCGTTCAGCAGATTTACCGCATCGACAACCGTGACCATTGTATCAAGGCGAGACACATCGGCGAGGCTATCACCGAACTCGTCGCGGAAATCGAAGGTGGCTGCCACCGGTAGTGGTTCGGATATGCCTGTCGACTCGATCAGCAGATAATCAAAGCGTCCTTCGGCTGCGAGCCGCCGGACTTCATCCAACAAGTCGTCGCGCAGTGTGCAGCAGATGCAACCGTTCGACATCTCGACCAGCGTCTCATCTGTGCGGCTTAGCTCAGTGTCTGCCCGCACCAGATCTGCATCGATGTTCACCTCGGACATGTCGTTGACAATTACCGCGACCCGACGACCTTCGCGATTGTTCAAAACACGGTTCAAAAGCGTGGTTTTCCCCGCGCCGAGAAAGCCGGAAAGTACGGTGACGGGAAGGCGAGTATCTGACATGGTCGACTCCAATGAATGCCCTACAAGTCAGGTAACTTACGTAGTTACTAGATTAACGCAACAGAAGAAGTTACATTATCCTCCACTTCGGAGAATACCTGCCTATGAAACGCAATTCGCGCCTGTCTCTCGCCCTGCACACACTTGGTCATATGGCGGGTGACCCGGAACGCATGCGGACATCGGCTGATATTGCCGAGCATGCTGGGACCAACCCAGTTGTGGTACGCCGCGTGTTGGGAAAGCTGCGTGAAGCAGGCTTACTGACGTCCGAGAAAGGCCACGCCGGAGGATGGCGTCTTGCACGCGGACCTGACGAGATCACATTAGCTGATGTTTACCTCGCGCTTGATGAAAGCCTTGTTGCTACGGGTGAACAGGAGGCGGTTTCCGCTTGCTCGGTAGAGAATATCTTGCAGAGAAAGGTGGCGTCGGTTTTGGAAGACATTGAACGCAGTTTGGTGGAACGACTGGCCGCAACCACAATCGCAGAAGTGCGAGAGACCGGAGCGGATGAAGTGGATGGCTCCTGCTCCACCCGGCGTCGCAATGCGCCATAATGCAGGTGTCGAAATCTGCTTTTGAGAGGAGCCACCCAATGCAAGTAAAAACCATAGGACTGGATCTGGCCAAGAATGTTTTTCAGGTTCACGGAGTTTCTGTGACTGGCGACAAGGTCTTCAACAAGAAGATCAAACGCGCAAAACTGTTAGAGTTCTTTGAGGGCCTACCGCCTTGTGTGGTCGGTATGGAAGCCTGCGGTTCGGCCCATCATTGGGGCCGTGAACTTCGCAAGTTAGGGCACGATGTCCGTTTGATGCCAGCAACTTACGTCAAGCCATATGTCAAACGCGGAAAGACCGACGCAGTGGATGCAGAGGCAATCTGCGAAGCGGTTGGCCGCCCGACGATGAGATTTGTTGAGATCAAGACCGAAGACCAGCCAGCTCTTTTGACCGCCCACCGCACGCGCGAACTCATCGTCCGCCAGAGAACCCAGGTCTCAAACATGATACGGGGGATGCTGCGTGAGTTTGGCTATGTTCTCCCAACCGGGGTTGAGGCTGTGGCCCGCTTTTCCAAAAGCCACCTGGACGGTGATCAACCTAAAATTCCCGAACTGGCGAACGGGGTTCTCGGCACCTTGTGTTATCAACTCCTTGGGCTCAGCGCCCGAATTGAAGGCTTTTCCAAGTTGATCGAGAGCCATGCTCGGCGAGATGCCAACGCACGCCGACTGATGCAGGTGCCTGGGATTGGTCCAATTACGGCGTCGGCCATCGTGGCGACCGTCGGCGACGCCAAACAGTTCAAAACCGGACGAGATCTGGCCGCTTGGCTGGGCTTAACCCCGCTCAACAAGTCCAGTGGCGGCAAAGAGAGGCTTGGGCGGATTACCAAGAAAGGTGATCATTACCTCAGGAAACTTCTTATCGTTGGCATGACATCGCGCGCATTGATGGCAAAACTCCATCCCGAGAAAGTCGATATCTGGACAGCGAGGATGCTCGCTGGAAAGCCGGTTCGACTTGCAACAGTTGCCATGGCAAACAAAACCGCGCGCGTGATCTGGGCAATGTTGACGAGACAGGAGAATTACCGGCAGCCGGTCACCTGATCGGGACACCTGCCAGAGATGCAAGGCGCATGACGTGATGATGCGGACTAAGTCAACCAAGAGCGAGGACACTCCGGGAATGACGTTGGCCCTCGAAGGCCGTGAAGCCGATTGGAACCTCGCTTGCGGAAATCATCAAGGCCAGTGGCAGATCACCACATGAACAGGCCGGACAGACGACTGTACTGATTAAACGCCGCAATAAACGTCAAAAATGTCTTGCAATGCAGGAGCCATCCACAGAGGCCTTTCGAATTGGCTGAAAAAGAAGAACACGCATTGGTTTAACCCTTGTTTGATACCAACGTATCCAGCGCTCCTTAATACAGCGGAAACAACACCTAGGTTGGCCACGCCAGAACGCTGTTGCGATCAATATGCTAGACCGTTCTCCTGAGATGCCGTAAATTAAGGTCGTGAGTGTGGAGACACGCCAAGTAATTTTACGGTCTGGATGACGTGATCCAAACTCAAACCTACAGGATAACAATGGTTTCCACGGCTTCGACATACTTTTGGAGAATAATGATAATAAGTCCGGTCGTGCTCACTGGCTGTGTTCTGGTTGCATGGCTTATTGCCACATATATTTTGGGTCACATACCTGTGCCCAGTATTGACGATCCCAAAAATATTTTTGTAGAATCGTTGTATTCAACTGGCTTATATATTGTTTTTATTGGGTTTTTTGTATTACTAGGTGTTTCCATTTGTATGTCTTGTTTGCCAGTACCTGGCCGAACACCTGCGCGGGTCATGTCCTTGATGTTAATGTGGCTAGCCTGTCTATTCTTATTTTACATTGAACCTTACCGAAGCATTTGTTGGCTTCTTGACTAAGAGTAAGCCTTATCTATTGACAGAATATACTCCTCCCTAATGTCGCGCCAAATATCACCTGGGTCGGTTAACTGGTTGGCGATCTGCAAGGTTAAAATCGATGTTCGTCGCGTTGCAAGACCGCGTGGACCACCCGGAACAGAAAGAAGGCGATTACCAGGTATAGATGCAGCCATTCTTCGTTTGCCCGTCATTGCTCTCATATGAAAGCACGGTTACCAAAAATTTCCTCTAAATTTATACTGATTGCGAACGAAACTTATGCCTGGAAGGAGGAACGCAAATGCAAATGATTGCTTTACTCTCAATCTTAATCGCCGGAATCCTTATCTTTTTCGTGATTATAGGACCGATGTTAGCTGTCGGTTATTATCTAGGCCCGCGTGCTGTGAACATAGTGTCTTGCGTACTAGTTTGCCTGTTCTTATGGCAACTACTGGATATCCACTTAGATTGCGCTGTGGAGCCTGCAGAGCTGCAAGGTGTGTCAAACGATATATGCTATGGCCCGAGCGGCACAGTAAGCAAAGCCCTTATTTTTCCCGGAGGTCCAATCGGATTGGTGATTATTTTAGGATTGCGCTGGGCTGCTTTGCGCCTCTGGAAGTGGCGCTTGAAACGATCCGGGACGAGATAGCGCTGACTGAACGCGCCAAGTCATATGTGGTTTTTCTTACTCAAACCACCGCTGTTCGCGCGCAAATCGTTTGATTGCATCATGCAGGCCAGTATCATCACCACCGCGGGACAAATACCGGACCGATGATCGATCAACTTCTAGAACACGACATGCCCGACGCCGGCGCATCTGATGGTGCTTCATGAAGCGTCGCTCGGACCGGATACCAAAACAGTACCCCACAAGAAGCATCCGAGTTAGCAGCTCAGGGTCGATAGATGGGCGATCTGTATGGCTGTAGAAATCTGCAAGGTGAGACCGAATACTGCTCAGATCAACGAAACCATCAATCGACCGTAGCAGATGATCTTGCGGAACATGATCCTCTAGCGAACACTCATAAAACAAAGCCGCCTGCACTTCTTGCTTCGGTTCCATCATCGTCAATCCTACCGCTCAATACAGGAATTGAATCAGAGATAGACGCGCCGATCAAAAAAGAGTTTTTAACAAAATCGACTCTTTAGTAACCTTCGCCGCATCATGCACCAAGGTCTGCTGTTACCATTTCGGGTCAGTTAATGATGTGAAGGTCAAAGTCATCTAACGTTCGACAGCTAACACATCCATCATATCGTATTCTCCGGGGCCTTTGTCCTGTGCCCAAAGGGCTGCTTTTAATGCCCCGCGGGCAAAGATGGCGCGGTCCGTTGCCAGATGGCGCAGGACGACACGTTCCCCTTCAGAGGCAAAGATCACATCATGTTCACCCACGACATCGCCACCACGAATGGCCGAAAAGCCGATCTTGCCTTGGTCCCGCGCGCCGGTTATGCCGTCACGACCACGATCTGAATGGGTCTCCAGGGTCACACCGCGCCCGTCCGCCGCGGCCTCGCCCAGCATCAACGCTGTCCCGGACGGGGCATCGACCTTATGGCGATGATGGGCTTCAACGATTTCGATATCGAAATCCTCGTCCAGTGCTTTGGCGACTTGGCGGGTCAACTGCACCAGCAGGTTGACGCCGAGGCTCATATTTCCGGCGCGCACAATCGGGGCGTGTCGGGCAGCTGTTCCGATACTTTTCAGATCATTGTCCGAAAGTCCGGTTGTCCCAATAACATGCACCGCACGCGCTTGGGCTGCCAGTTCTGCATGGGCGACCGTTGCTGCTGGCGAGGTGAAATCAATGATAGCCTGCGCCTGCGCGATGACCTCAATCGGATCATCGCTGACCGGTACGCCGTTTGCGGCACCGCCCAAAGCTTCCCCAAGATCACGGCCAACCCAGTCATGCCCTGCGCGTTCTGTCACCCCGACAAGGCGCGCCTTGTCACTGGCCAGCACAGTTTCAATCAACATACGGCCCATGCGGCCAGAGGCACCGGTTATCACAATGCCGGGAATATCGGTCATCGAAAGCTCCTTCAGGTTGATGAAAGGTTTATGGCCGGTTGCAAGGGGCTGACAAGGGGATTAAGTGGCTAGTATGGGAAAGAACACACATTTTGCAGGCGCAGGACCATCGCAACGGCAGTTGCGCGTCGGAGAGCTGATCCGCAGAACCCTTGCTGATGTTCTGAACCGAGGTGATATTCACGACCCGGACCTGAACCGCATGTCGATCACTGTGGGTGAGGTGCAGACCTCTCCTGATCTGAAAATCGCGACCGCCTATGTGCTGCCCCTTGGGGGCCACGGCAAGGAAGAAGCGCTTGATGCCCTCAAACGCAACAAGGGTGAGCTGCGCCGTGCAATCGGTAAAGTCACTGCGCTGAAATTTACGCCTGATCTGCGCTTTCGGATTGATGAGACGTTCGATCAGATGGACGAAACCCGCCGTCTGTTCGGTCAAACCCATGTCAAACAGGATCTTGACGACTGATGCGCTGGTTTATTTTCCTGCTCTTTCTCGCCTCCCCCGCGGCCGCTGTGACCTGTGAAGATATTACGTATAATGACGCCAGCTATACGATCTGCGAAATTGACCCCGCGACCGAAGCGCTGCGGCTGTATTTGAACGACGCAAATGACAAGCCCTATGGCAATTTCCAGAATGTCGAGTCGACACTGGATGTCGAAACGTTGTCTTTCGGCATGAATGCCGGGATGTATCATCAGGATCGGTCGCCAGTCGGGCATTATGTCGAGAACGGCCAAGAGGTGATGCGCGTTATTCCAAATGAAGGCCCCGGCAATTTCGGCCTTCTGCCCAACGGTATTTTCTGCATCCATTCCGGCAGCGCGCGTGTATACGAAACTCTGGCGTTCATCGACAAAGAACCGCAATGCACCTTCGCAACCCAATCCGGCCCGATGCTGGTGATTGATGGCAAGATGCATCCGAAATTCACCAAGGGATCATCCTCCCGGTTCATTCGCAACGGTGTCGGTACATCCGCCAATGGCGACAGGGTGGTCTTTGCCATCTCGAACGAACCGGTGAACTTCTGGAGCTTCGGCAGCCTGTTCCGCGATCATCTGAAGCTGCCAAATGCGCTTTACTTTGACGGTAAGGTCTCGCGCCTGCATGCACCGCAACTCAATCGCTCCGACGGCGGTTTGCCGATGGGCCCGATTATTGCTGTCATCGATTGACGAGCGTGCTCAGGTGTCGCTATAGCGCCCGCCTGAGACAAAGGAAAACCCTATGGGACGCAAACGTAAAGGCCGCGATATTTCGGGCTGGCTGGTGATCGACAAACCGGCTAGTATAACCTCAAGCGCGGTGGTCAACAAAGTGCGCTGGGCTATGGACGCTAAAAAGGCTGGCCACGCCGGCACGCTGGACCCCGAGGCGACAGGCATTCTGGCCATCGCACTGGGCGAGGCCACGAAGACCGTTCCCTATATCACGGATGCTCTGAAAGCCTACCGCTTCACCATACGGCTGGGTCAAGCCACCAACACTGATGATGTGGAAGGCGAAGTTATTGCAACAAGCGATACCCGCCCGACGGACGATCAGATCATCGCAGCCCTGCCGCAGTTCCAGGGCGATATTCTGCAAGTACCGCCAAAATTCTCGGCTGTGAAAATCGATGGGCAACGCGCCTACAAACTGGCCCGCGATGGCGAAGACGTCGAAATCGCAGCCCGTCCGCTTTATGTGGATGAACTCACGCTTGTAGCCCGTCCCGATGCGGACCATGCCACACTTGATATGGTCTGTGGCAAGGGTGGATATGTCCGCTCTGTCGCCCGTGATCTGGGGCAGGCGCTTGGATGCTACGCCCATGTCCAGAACCTGCGCCGCCTCTGGTCCGGCCCGTTTGAGCTCGACGATGCCGTCACACTGGATCAGGTCGAGGAACACGCAAAAACAGACGGGCTCGACAGTTACCTGATCCCGCTTGAGGCCGGTCTGTTCGACCTGCCCGAACTGCCCTGCACGGCAGAGGGCGCCGCGAAGATGAAAAACGGCAACCCCGGCATGGTGATGGCATCAGATGTCGAATACGGCGACGAAGCCTGGGCTTCTTATCAGGGCAAAGCTGTAGCCGTGGGACGCTATAAAGCGGGTGAGCTACACCCAAGCCGGGTGTTTCAGCACGGGTAGGTCGTCAGATAGCTTTGGCCCTCACGTCACAAACTGACCCAAGTTTGAGAAAAGCGGTGAAGCCACCGTTTGTACAGATCGTGACGAATGGTTCAAAGGAGCCTAGGTCAGTTATCGTTCGTAACAGTAACCATCGGTTCAAGTTGACCACAGATCAACTTCGCCCGTTTGCTGACCCTTCACACACAGATCACGATAGTTGTGTTTCTGCATGGGTGAGTCGCCATCTCACAAGTCATGCTTTGTTTTGCCCCGAAGCCGCGTGCAAAAATGCGTTTGAAAAGGGGAAAAACCAAAAAATTTCATCATTTTTGATGATTTTAACTCAACTTTCACACTTCCTTAACGATTGGCTCACAGGCAATCGGGTTTTCTGACCCTGCGTCAACGAACGATGTTGTTCTTAACAAGTGACGCAAGGGAGACCCGAAATGCCATATCAGCTCGTACATAGCCAGCAGATCGCGCCGGATACAGCTCTTGGTAAATCAATCCACGGTCAGGTGCTGAGCACGTCTGGCCGGGGTCGTTCGAACCTCCCTTGCGATAATGTACCCGACGCAAATCAGAACATCGCCAAGACCTGCCATGCTGACGATTGTTCTCAACAGAATGCGCCTGAGACTGAGCCCGGCGCGTTGACACCAAACGATCCATCCTCCGCAGATCGTGCGGTGTTCGGGATGCCCAACTTGCTTGAGGTGGCTTGCGTGCTTGCACCGCGACCTTTCGCATAACGGGCATGGTTCGGGCGGGGATTTCTTCTCTGGGTAACGAGTTTCAAATGTGCCCCCGCCCGGATCACTCTACCACAAATCTGATGAAACTGGGGAAGTAAAATGACCATTGCACCGATCACCCGCAAAGAACTGTCCCGCCGCATTCATGACCGCAATAGCGAGGAGCATCAGATCATGCCCTATCTGGCCCATCTGGATTTCAAGACCCGCTTGCAATGGGCGTTGCAACCTCACCCGGTCTGGGTCATTGACCCTCCTCAGAAATTCGAAAGTGCCTGGGCCGAGGGCATTCAGTGCGCTGATACTCTGGAGGGCATGATCACGCAGTTGGCTGATACTCAGGGCTATATATATGTCCGAGGGGATGTGCTGAACGATCCGAAACAAGTGGTTCAGGCGCTTGAAGGGAAGTCAGCACCGGTCCTTCTGGTCTCGCCATGGTGCCCGATCTTGCCCAGTTGTCCTGAACAGATTGATATATGCCTTGCGACCTGCGAACGCTTCATCCTGTTCGTGCAGACGGCTTGCCCGAATGCCACAATTCTGCTGGTCGGCAAGGGCGCGTCTTTCAGCGCTGATAAAGCCACAGAAGATCTGAATGCCCGTTTGGTAGAACTTACTACATTGCAGGACCTGCGCGCGCCAATTGCCTATGTCGACCTGTCCCAGATCGGGGTTGATCCACAAGACTGGCATTCCGACCTCTATCTTAACGCAAGCGCTTGCGCCGCCGTTTTTCATGCCATCCAGATCGCGCTGGCCCGCATTACAAGTGCGCAAAGCCTTGATTACAATGCACAGATCTCAAAAGCCTGCGATACCGCAGACGCGTTGATAAGATTCGATCCATCAATGCTGATTTATGAACTCGGTGTCCGTCTTGATCTTGTGGCAGACGATCCGCAACTGGCCGGCAACCCGGATATGCAGATGCAGGCCGATGCCGTGGATGGGTTGCAACACGGGGTTTCGGCAATCTCTGCCCAGACTGCTGATCAGATGATCACACACTGGCGCAATTGCGTTTCCGAGTTTCAGGACAACCCAAGGGCATTTCTGCAAAAGATCGTAGATGCCGGAATACCTTTTGCATTGGCACCGGTTCTTGCAGCCCTTGTGCTGAAGCAAAGCCTTTCTGACCCAAGACCCGTTGCACGGGAAACATGCGCTTTGGCCTGATTGAACGCCATCAAATACCCGCAAATCGTGACTGTTTGCGGGCCTCCCGACTTGGGGCCTCTCGTTCTACCCCAAGTGTTGACGCCGGTCCTCGCCCCCCAGGTATATGGACCGGCGTCATTTTTTCGGCCCTACCCGCTATCCCCAAGATAGGCACGCAATGCTTCTGGTGGGTTCGTAAACAAGGTCTCAGTCTCAACCGGGGCATGCGCAACCCCATTTGCAACCAAAACAGCGTGTCCCGCGACGCGTCGTGCATCCTTCGGGTCATGCGTAACCATCATCAGGGTCAAATTCCGCTCAGCGGCGATATCAGCTACCAGATTAAGCATCTCAACCTTCAGCGCTGGTCCAAGCGCTGCAAAGGGCTCATCCAACAGCACCAGCGGCGCATCCCTGAGCAGCACCCGCGCCAGCGCTACACGGCTTTGCTGTCCTCCCGACAAAGCACCGGGTTTGCGGGCTTCAAACCCCGTCAGACCAACGCGGGCAAGGGCCTGTTCCACCTGTTCACGCTCCGCAGTGCTTAGCTTCAGGTTCGGGCGAATGCCTAACCCCACATTCTGCGCAACGGTTAGATGCGGAAACAGATTGCTGTCCTGAAACACCATTGATACGGGCCGCTGACCCGGGGGCAGGGTGGTCACGTCAGCTCCGTTGATCAGCACCCGACCGCTTACAGGGGTTAAAAACCCGGCGATGACGCTGAGCAATGTCGATTTACCTGCACCCGAAGGCCCGATCACCGCCACCCGCGCCCCGGCAGGTACAGTCAGATTAGCGCTCAGGCGAAACGCGCCCTGAACGATCTGCACACCATCAAATGTCAGCATTCACGCGCCCTCCACGGTCAAAAACCCAGAACAACAAAAGGCTTAGTGAGAGCAAAAGCAAGGCTGCGCCATGGGCGTCGTCCATCCGGTAGGCCGTCATCAGCCGGTACATCGCCAGTGGCAGCGTCGCGCTGTCAGGGTCGGCGAATAAGGCAATGACCCCAAGATCACCCATGGACAAGGCCGCCGCCAGACCTGCACCGAACCCAAGTGGGCGACGCAAACGGGGCAGGATAACCAACCGCATCCGCGCCATGCCTGTCAGGCCCAGACTATCGGACAGCCTGCCATAATCGCGCTCGACCTCGGCCAAGGCCGGGGCGATGGCGCGCAGGGCAAAAGGCAAGCTCATCGCGGCATTGACCAGAATGGTAATTGGCAAGGCCAGCACCACAGGGTCCGCCCAACGGTAAACCAGAATGAACAACCCTGTCCCGATTACCAAGGGCGATGCAGCGATAGACAGATACCCGACGCCTTCAATCAGCTTCGAGACGCGCTGCGCCAGCAAGGCCAGCGGCAAGGTCAGTGCGATGGTTAACAGAGCCGAGGCCAAAGCCACGCAAACCGACCGGCCCGCCGCCCCATAGGTGCTGGCGGGTAAGCTTAGGACGCTGCCAAGCCCCTTGACGGCAATCACGCCCAGCGGCGTGATCAGGAACAGCGTTACCAACAGCAGCACCGTAAAATCCAATATTCGCGACCCGTCGCGCCGCGCGACAACCCGGTCCAGCCCTGCGCCTTGTCCGGCGGGGATACTGACCCAGAGCGATATCACCGCAGCAATGGCACATAAGCCAAATTGCGCAAGCGCCAGCAAGGCCGCTTTCGACAGGTTGAAATCAAACCGAAACGCCTGATAGATCGCCAACTCAATCGTCGTGGCCTTCGGCCCGCCGCCCAGGGCAAGGGCCACGGCAAAGCTGGTCGTACAGATCAGAAAGATCACCATGAACGCACCGGGCACCACCGCCAGCAACATCGGCCATTCCAGATGACGCAAGATATCGCGCGCACCAAACCCCAATGACGCCGCCAGACGAAACCGTTCCGCCGGGATGGCCAGCCAGCCTTGCAATATCAGACGTGTTGCCAGCGGCAGGTTGAAAAACACATGCGCCAGCACCACGCCATGGGCACCATAAATCGAAACAGGCTCTAGCCCTGCAAACCCCAGGGCTTGGCTTAGCAATCCGTTGCGTCCGAAGACGGACAAAAGCCCCAGAACCGCAACGATCACCGGCAGGATAAATGGTGCACCCAGCAATGTGACAAGCACACTGCGCCCCCAGAACTGCCGCCGTGCCAGCGCGCGCGCTACGGGGATTGCCAGAATAACGCTCAGAAGCGCCGACAGAAATGCCTGAACCACGGTAAAGCGGACAGCAGCCCAGTCCCGCGTGCTTAACCCGGACAGACTGTCGGCGCGAAACGCCACCGCGCCCAGTGTTCCAAAGGTCAGGGTCAGCAGCAGGACGATAACAAGCGCCCCGCTGACAGTGACTGCGCTTATTGACTGAAGGCGCTGAGCCATTCTTCCAATGTCTTATCCCGCAAAGCGGCTGCCTCATCTTCGGAATAGAACAATGCTTTTTCCGGCAAAGCCAGCTTCTTGAAACCCTCGGGCAGCTTTTCAGGCTCTAACTTGGCGGGAAACGACCAGTTTGCGGTCGGGATCATTTCCTGGAATGTCCCGGACAGCACGAAATCCATGAAGGCCGAAGCCAGTTCCGGTTCGTCAGCGCCCGCGATTTTACCCACCAGTTCCGTCATGAAGTAATGGCCTTCCTCGAATATCGCGGCTGACTTGGTGTCATCCTCTTCTGCGATGATGTGATAGGCGGGCGATGTCGTGTAGCTCAGCACCATATCCGCCTCGCCATCGGTGAACATGCCGTAACTTTCCGACCAGCCTTTGGTCACTGTCAGCACTTTCGGTGCCAACCGCGCGAATGCATCTTCCGCCTTGTCACCATAAACCGCCTTCACCCAAAGCATCAGTGCCAGCCCCGAGATCGAGGATCTTGGATCCTGAACCACGATCTTCAGATCATCGGGTGCATTCAACAAGTCTTCGAAAGACTGAGGCGGGTTTTCCAGCTTGGTATTGTCATAGACAAATGCCGTATGTCCCCAGTTGAACGGCAGAAACACATCATCCGTCCACTCTATCGGCATCGTCAGATCGCTTGTGTCCTGCCCATGCGGCGCAAACAGGCCCGTTTCGCGGGCTTTCTTGGTCACGTCCGTGTTCAGCCCGATCACCACATCCGCCTTGGTCCGCTCGCCTTCCAGCAACAGGCGCGGCAGCAGATCGCCCGCCACATATTGCACATCGCACGCGCAGGTTTGCTCAAACGCGGCTTCAATCTTGGGGCCAGGACCCCACTCGGATGTAAAGTAGTCAGGGGCGTAGATCGTCAGCACCGGCGTCTCGGCCGAAACCGCGCCCGCAAATGCAATCAGTCCTACGCTTAGAAGGGTCTTTTTCATCTTCATCCTCCAAAACGCCGGACGGAGTATCAAGGATGAGACCATCTCAAACCTTCCCTCCGCCGGTTTTAACCGGTTCAGGTTCAACGGGTCAGCTTTCGCAATCTCAGCTACTGACGTAGCCCCCCGAGGTGACGTTGTATCTATGCCCCAAAACGAAGTACGGCAAGTCGAAACCCCTTGAGAGCGTAAAGGCACCCCGTTAGACCCATCCCAAACAGGAGCCTATCCATGTCGATCAACAGCTTTGGCCATCTTTTCCGCGTGACCACCTGGGGCGAAAGCCATGGGCCAGCCTTGGGGGCGACCGTGGATGGCTGCCCGCCCGGTGTGCCGCTTGAGGCATCGATGATCCAGCACTGGCTCGATAAGCGTAAACCGGGGCAGAATAAATATACCACTCAACGCCGCGAGGCGGACGAGGTTCGCATCCTGTCTGGTGTTTTTGAGGGTGTCACCACTGGCACGCCTATTCAGCTGATGATCGAGAACACCGACCAGCGTTCCAAGGATTACGGTGACATCGCTCAGAAATTCCGCCCCGGCCATGCCGATATTACCTATTGGCAGAAATACGGTATTCGCGATTATCGCGGCGGTGGCCGTTCCAGCGCCCGCGAAACGGCCGCACGGGTGGCCGCCGGTGGCATCGCGCGCGAAGCGATCAGGGCATTGGCCCCCAATCTGCGCATCACCGGCTACATGGTGCAGATGGGCGAGCACCGCACCGACAAACGTGACATGGATCAGATCGACCAGAATCCGTTCTGGGTGCCTGACGCCGTCGCAGCCAAAACATGGGCAGATTATCTTGACGGTTTGCGTAAATCGGGCAGCTCGGTCGGGGCAATGATCGAGGTGGTTGCGCAAGGCGCACCCGCAGGTCTTGGCGCGCCGATATATGCCAAGTTAGACACTGATCTGGCCGCCGCAATGATGAGCATCAACGCCGTCAAAGGGGTCGAGATCGGCGCCGGTATGCAAGCTGCCATGCTCACGGGTGAGGCAAACGCTGATGAAATCAGCATGGGGCCTGATGGCCCTGAATACAGCTCCAATCATGCAGGCGGTATCCTGGGTGGCATCTCGACCGGACAGGACATCGTGGTCCGGTTTGCGGTCAAGCCGACCTCCTCGATCCTGACGCCACGCAAGACCATCACCAAATCAGGCGAAGCGACCGAAATCATCACCAAAGGCCGTCATGATCCCTGTGTCGGCATCCGCGCTGTCCCCGTGGGGGAGGCGATGATGGCTTGCGTTATCTTGGATCATCTGCTGCTGCACCGGGGGCAAATAGGCTCTAACCAAGGAAAAATCGGCTAGACTACCCGCGATAAAGCTCGCTCTCAGCGCCCAAATAACCATTCCAGGCGAACCAATAGGCGATATGACCAGCTACACGTGGCAAGATTGTCCCGTCTGCGCCTTGCAGCGCATCTTCTGTGACACGCCAGACCTCGCCATTATCCGCGACAAGCTTGCCACCAGACTGTTTGAACTGCCGGTCGCCCCGCTCATACGCGCGCACGGTGCGGGTTTTTGCATCGCCAATCAGAACCAGTGGCGTATCCAGAATACCGTCATTGATGACTTTCTTGCGTTGGAATGCTGTCAACGGCCATGCTTTTGCACCCCCAAACAAGCGCACACCAAAGACATAGTCTTTCTGGCGATGCTGCCGCTGATCTACGACTGTCGGGAACATCAGCTCTGACGAGGCAAAATAGTCATTATAGACAACACCGGACCCGTAATCGCGGCGATGTCCTGTTTGCGAAGACAAAATACGCGTTTGCGGGTTAGACTGGCGCCATGATTTCCATGTGGTGATCACCACCGGGCGTTGTTTTAACTCGATCCCACTTGTGACCAGATCGCCCGACACAGGTTTGCCAGTGAATTGGTTCCACAGGGAATGTGTCGCCCGGTCAAACATCAACTTGTTGGACCGATACAAAAATCCTGATGAGCCGAAAATTAGCGGTTTTGCCCGCCCCTTAAGCTTGGTTTCAAACAGGATACCGGACCCGCAGAGCGTGCAATAGGCCAGAGCAACAGGAACGCCGCCAATAACCTCGTTGAACATCTCGTGCCAGCCCATAATCCGCAGCGGGTAAGCGCGGATATCGCCATTGATTGACACGCCAAACACCAGATCATCATCGCGCATATAAGTCGCGTCCGAAGCGGCGATCAGCGTGGGGTTGTCCAGCGACGGTATACCGTCTTTGCGCACGCCGCCCCATGTGATCTCTTCCAGTCGGATTTTCATCCGGTCGCGCTGCAGATGTTTGGGTTTCAGGAACACATCAAAATTCGGGTCAATCTGTAGAAACAGACCCCGCTTGAACTCAATGAAAGACGAGTGCGGCACAATCTGCGGGTTTTGTTCCTGCCACAGCATCCAATCAAACCACGTGCTGCCCGCATCAGCGCCAGTCACCGCCTTCAGTGTCTCGACGATCTGTGTTTTCGAACCACGCGTAAAGCGCAAGGCCTGTATCAGGCCCGCCGCCATATCCGGATTGCCCCGCGCCTCGATCTGTCCAAGTGCATCCAGAAACTGGTCCGGTGATCCGTCAACCAGCGCCTGTTGTAACGCAAGGGGGTCAGTGCTTTGTGCGAACCCCTGCGCGGGTAGGATTGCAGCGCTGGCAAGCGCGGTTGTGAATAGGCGGCGAGTTATGGGCATGAGGCGACCTTTCTGACATGGGTGCGCATACCATGGCGCAAGGTCTGATCACCTGCACATAAACACTCGGTGATCACGGGCGGGTTAGCCCCTTTGTTTCGACACCTGCACAGCCAGAATGCCAACAGCAATGATCGACACTCCGATGACATCCATTGCCCCCAGTTTTTCGTTCAGCAACACTGCTGCGATGGCCACACCCAGAAACGGATTGAGAAAATGAAAGGTCGATGCACGCACAGCGCCGATCCGTCCGACCAGAACGAACCACACCCATGTCGCGCCCAGTCCTGGCACCAGCGTCGTGTAGATGAACGCGACTATCAACTGCCAGCTCCACCGAACCTCGAATGTCTCAAGCGGGATTGCAAAGACCGCAAGCGCGGCACTGCCGATCAGCATTTGCAACCCGACGATCATCAGTAAATTCCCACCGGACGAAGCTTCGCGCACAGCCAGGGTCGCAAATGTCAGCGCCAGCACGCCGACACCCAACATCGCCAACCCGTATATATCAACCCCGGTTGACAGGCGTGTTCCCATGATCAAGACCACGCCAAGAAGACCCGCTGCTAACCCTGCGATGCCCAAGGGCCGCACCGTTTCGCGGAACAAAACCCATCCGATCAGCGCCACTAGCAATGGCATGGTCGAGGCGATGATCGCTGCCAGAGATGCCTCGATCCATTGCATCGCCACGAAATTCAGACCCAGATACAGGCCATTCTGACATAGCCCGAAGATAATGATCGCCCGCCACTGCCCGGATGTAAGACGCCAAGTTTGCCCCAAGGCGCGCGCGATCACCACGCCCAGCAGACCCGAAATCAGGAACCGTATGGCCAGAGCCGTCAGGGGCGGGGCGTCCGCAACAATGATCCGTGCCGAGGTAAAGGCGCTTGACCACATGCAGGCAAAGGCCAGCCCCATTAAGATTGCGCGAATATCCATGTTGTGAAACTTTGTTCCCATGAAAAAGGGCCGCCCTAAGGCGACCCTGAAGTTCCCTGCGTCAGACGCAAGCTTAGCCGTTAACGCTGTCTTTGAGCGCTTTGGCAATCGTCATCTTAACAACTTTGTCCGCATCCTTGTGGATTTGCTCACCCGTAGCCGGGTTGCGAACCATGCGTGCCGGGCGTTCGCGGCAGTAGATTTTGCCCACGCCGGGCAAAGTTACCGCGCCACCGCCGGATACTTCGCGTGTGATAATTCCGATTAGACCTTCCAAAGCGGCACCTGCTGCTTTTTTGTCAAGATCGGCTTCTTCGGCCAGTGATGCGACCAATTGAGTTTTGGTCATTGGTTTTGATGCCATTGGTTTCAGTCTCCCTCGTATATCCCCGAGTTTGGGGTGTTATAGAGCCTGTCTAACTGAATATAGAGGGCCGACACAACAATTAGTGTCAAAAAACCCCTATTTTTTTGGCTTTTTCCGACTTTACGTAGGGTTAGCGGGCTCTACAGGAAGGCAGTTTCGTCAAAACTGCGCAATTTTCGAGAGTGAAGCCGCTCCAAAGGCATCTCGCTCAGGTGCTCCATCGCGCGAATTCCGATCAAAAGATGCCGCGATACTTGGGTTTTGTAGAAGTCCGAGGCCATGCCCGGCAGCTTCAATTCCCCATGGAGTGGCTTGTCGCTGACACAAAGCAGCGTGCCATAAGGCACCCGAAACCGGAATCCGTTGGCTGCAATCGTCGCACTTTCCATATCCAGGGCAATTGCCCGACTTTGGCTCAGCCGTTGCACAGGACCGGATTGATCACGCAATTCCCAGTTGCGGTTATCAATAGTGGCGACCGTACCTGTCCGCATGATGCGCTTCAGCTCATAACCTTCCAGTTTTGTCACTTCGGCTACGCTACGCTCCAGCGCGATCTGTATCTCGGCCAGCGCAGGGATGGGCACCCAGACAGGTAGGTCATCATCCAACACGTGGTCTTCACGCAGATAGGCGTGGGCCAGCACAAAATCCCCAAGGCTCTGCGAATTCCGCAGCCCTGCGCAATGCCCGACCATCAGCCAGGCATGGGGGCGCAGCACCGCGATATGATCTGTCGCCGTTTTGGCATTGGACGGTCCTACGCCGATATTGACCAGCGTGATCCCTGATCCGTCCGCCCGTTTCAAATGGTAGGTTGGCATTTGCGGTGTCTTGGCCGTCGCGGGGATCTGACCCTCGGGATCGGTCAGGATATGGTTTCCGGTGCTGACAAAGGCGGTATACCCCGACTTAGGGTTTTTCAGAGCTTGCCGCGCGTAGCTTTCAAACTCTTCCACATAGAATTGATAGTTGGTGAACATCACATGGTTCTGAAAATGCTCCGCATCCGTGGCCGTGTAATGGCTGAGCCGGGCCAGCGAATAATCGATCCGCTGCGCCGTAAACGCCGCCAGCGGGCCAGAGCCATCCTCATTCGTCTGCACATAACCATTGACGATGTCATCATTCGTCGTCGCCAGATCAGGCACGTCGAACACATCGCGCAGGGTGAATTGCATCACACCTTCCTGCGGCACGGTAATATTGGCATCATTGGCCACTGCAAAATGTACCGGCATCGGCGTCAGGGATGCCCCGATTTCCACGCCGCCCCCGTGATTTTCGATTAGAAGCGCCAGTTGCTGCTCAAGGTAGTTGCGAAACAGATCAGGCCGCGTCACCGTGGTTGCGTATCGCCCCGGCCCCGCGACATGGCCAAAGCTCAGGCGGCTGTCTACTTGGGCAAATGTGGTCGTGGTGATGCGAATTTCCGGATAATAGGCTCTAAACCGGCTTGCGGGCATGGGCCCGTTAACCGTTGATCCGAACCTGTCACATAGATACCGCGCTGCAATCTCATACACCTCGCACAACCGATCAACCGCTTTGACCGGGTCTGTAAACCGCTTGGGCGCGGGGATATCAGGTGTTTCAATTGGCAGGTTCGGGTCAGACGCGTTCATCCGGTTTCCTCAAAAAGGTCAGTAATTTCAAATTTCGTGACATCTACCAGTCCAAGGTCTGAGATCCGCAACTCAGGGATCACGACCAAAGCCAGCAGGGAATGCTGCATATAGGCGTTGTTCAGGGTGCAGCCGCATTCTGCCATTGCTGCAACCATACGGTCCGCTTTGGCGGCGACCTGTGCGGCGGGTGCATCCGACATCAACCCGGCAATCGGCAGTTCAACCAACGCCAATTCGACGCCATCTTTGAAGACAGTGATCCCGCCACCGACCTCGCCCAGCCTGTTTGCGGCCAGCGCCATGTCTTCACGGTTGGTGCCAACGACAATCATATGGTGGCTGTCATGGGCCACGGTCGAGGCCATGGCCATCCGCCCCTGATACCCAAAGCCCTCGACCAGTCCATTAACCACAGAGCCCGTTCCGCGATGCCGTTCGACCAAGGCAATCTGGCAAACCGCGCCGGATGGCTTCAAAAGACCCTGTTCAATGGGAATTTTCCGGATCAGCGCCTTGGTCGGGGCCTGATTTTCGACCACACCGATGACTTTTGCGGTAACGCTGTCTGCCCCTGGAGGGGCCTTGATCTCAAAATCCGTGGCCTTCAGCATACGGCCCAGCTTCACGGTTTCGCGCGCATCTACGGGCCAGTCCAGATGGGGGCAGTCCACGGCGATTTGCCCCGCGTGTGCCACCGTAACCCCGCGCGCAATGACATGCTCTATCGGCAAACTCACCAGATCAGAGGTCAGGATCACATCCGCACGCCGCCCCGGCGAGATTGAACCAAGCTCGCGTTCCAGCCCGAAATGTGTCGCAGTATTCAGCGTTGCCATCTGCAACGCCACCACCGGATCACAGCCGCAGGCAATGGCATGGCGCACCACCCGGTTCATATGCCCCTCACCCACCAGCGTGCCGGAATGGCAATCATCGGTGCACAGGATGAACCCGCGCGGATCCAGTCCCTTTTCGGTCACAGCCGTGATCTGGCTTTCGACATCATACCATGCCGACCCCAGCCGCATCATCGAGCGCATCCCTTGACGCACCCGCGCAATCGCATCTGCTTCGCAGGTGCCCTCGTGATCATCGGCAGGCCCGCCCGCTGCATAGGCATGAAAATCCGGCCCCAGATCAGGCGAGGCATAATGCCCCCCGACAGTCTTGCCCGCCTTTTGCGTCGCGGCAATTTCCGCCAGCATCTGCTGGCTGCCATTCACCACGCCGGGGAAATTCATCATTTCACCCAAGCCGATGATCCCCGGCCAGGTCATGGCTTCGGCCACGTCATCGGGGCCTATTTCGTAGCCTGTCGTCTCGAGCCCCGGCGCGCTTGGCGCGCAGCTTGGCATCTGGGTAAAGATCGAAATGGGCTGCAACAGAGCTTCATCATGCATCAATCGCACACCGCGCAGGCCCAGCACATTGGCGATTTCATGCGGGTCCGTGAACATGGTGGTCGTCCCATGGGGGATTACAGCCGCCGCAAATTCCGCCGGTGTCAGCATGCCCGACTCGATATGCATATGTCCGTCACACAGGCCGGGGATCATGTAGCGCCCTTCTGCCTTGATCACCTGCGTCTCGTCGCCAATGCAATGGGCTGCATCCGGCCCGCAATAGGCAAACCGTCCCTCGGCAATCGCCAGATCGTGATTTTGCAGCACTTCGCGGGTATGGACATTGACCCAAGCCCCATCCCGGATCACCAGATCAGCGGCCTCGCGCCCTGCAGCGACCGCGACAAGCCGCGCTGCACAATCTACCCATGATGTAAGAGAGGACTTTTCCATGAACCGATTGTCCTGATTTTCCAAGCAGGTGCAACCGTGAAAATGCGTTCAGGGCGCAAACGCGTCGGCGCTATATCCCTGTAGGAACAAAAGCGCCGTCAGATCGCCATGGTTGACCCGCACCTGCACCTGTTCCTGCACCGCTGGTTTGGCGTGTAACGCAACGCCGGTCCCCGCGCGGGTCAACATACCCAGATCGTTGGCCCCGTCCCCCACGGCCAGAACATCGGCCTCGGCAATGCCCAGCCGCGCGGTGATCTGTTCCAGCGCCTCGACCTTGGCTTCACGCCCCAGAATGGGCTGCTCGACTTGGCCTGTCAGCTTACCATCCTCAACCACAAAGCGGTTCGCGCGGTTTTCGTCAAAGCCCAGCGTCGCTGCAACCGCTTCGGTGAAAGACGTAAATCCGCCCGAGACCAGCGCCGCATAGGCCCCATGCGCCTTCATTGTGGCGACCAATATCTGCCCGCCGGGCATATGCGTGATCCGATCCCGCAAAACAGTGTCTATTACAGCGAAATCCAACCCTTTCAGCAGCCCGACCCGTTCGCGCAAAGCGCCTTCGAACCCGATCTCGCCATTCATGGCCCGGGCCGTAATCTGCGCAACATGCGCGCCTACGCCTGCCGCATCGGCCAGCTCATCAATGCATTCCTGCTGGATCATCGTGCTGTCCATATCGGCCAGCAGCATCTTCTTGCGCCGTCCTTCGGCGGGTTGCAGCACCAGATCAATGCCCATGCCCTGCAAATCGCGCCATACATCCCACAGGTTGTCCGGTTCAGCCGTCAAGGCGAACTCTGCCGCGACATCGGGCATCAGCCAAACGGCATCGCCACCGCCCCAAGCATTGCGCAACGACTCGACCAGGGCAGGCTCCAGCGCTGGCGTGGCAGGCGCGGTCAGAAGTGTCGCGATATACATACAGAGGTTTCCTATCGTGGATCAAATGGTCGCAAACATGTGCTCAAGCGGCGCTATAGCGACGTTTTTCGGCTTGTGAAACCCCGCCCGCGCCCGTATCCCGGTCCGTGGGACACCCTTCCCCAACGAAGGGCATATATCTGTGAGGATACACATTATGACCACGACACAACCGGCCACGCGGCCGGCTAATCCGCGTTTTTCGTCTGGCCCTTGCGCCAAACCCCCCACCTTCACTGTTAATAAGCTCACCGACGCCCCGCTGGGTCGGTCGCATCGCGCTGCCATTGGTAAAGCAAAGCTGAAAGCCGCGATCGAGACGACGCGCGAGATTCTTGGCGTGCCTGCCGATTACCGGATCGGCATCGTCCCGGCCTCGGATACGGGTGCCTATGAAATGGCCATGTGGAACCTGCTTGGCGAACGCCCTGTGGAAATGTTGGCGTGGGAAAGCTTCGGTGCGGGTTGGGTCACGGATGTGGTCAAACAGCTGAAAATCGAGGCCGAGGTCAAAACTGCTGACTATGGCCAGATCGTCGATTTTGCGACAGTCGGTTTTGACAAGGATGTTTGCTTTACGTGGAACGGCACGACCTCTGGTGTGCGTATCCCGAATGGCGACGCCATTCCCGCAGATCGTGCTGGCCTGACATTGTGCGATGCAACTTCGGCCGCTTTCGCTATGGACCTGCCCTGGGACCGTCTGGATGTAACCACGTTCAGCTGGCAAAAAGTGCTGGGTGGCGAAGCGGCGCATGGCATGCTGATCCTGTCGCCCCGCGCGGTCGAACGGCTGGAAAGTTACACGCCCCCGTGGCCGCTGCCGAAAATTTTTCGCCTGACCAAAGGTGGCAAGCTGATCGAAGGTATTTTTGAAGGTGCTACGATCAACACGCCATCGATGTTGGCGGTTGAGGATTATCTGTTTGCGCTTGACTGGGCAAAATCCGTGGGCGGGCTGCAAGGCCTGATCGCCCGTGCCGATGCCAATACAGCGGCCATCACCCGGTTTGTAGACACTCACGACTGGATCGATTTCCTGGCCGAAAATCCTGCGACACGCTCAAACACCTCCGTCTGTCTGAAATTTACCGACACGCGGATCACAGATGGCGCGGCCTTTGCCAAAGCCATTGCCAAACGGTTGGAGGCCGAAGGCATAGCCTATGACATCGGCGCCTATCGCGATGCACCTCCAGGCCTGCGCATCTGGTGCGGCGGCACGGTTGAGACCGCCGATATCGACGCCATGCTGCCCTGGCTCGCTTGGGCGTTCGAGGTCGAAATCGCCGCCCAATTTCAAGCCGCTTAATCAATCATATCCGTATTTCATATATGAAGGAGCCTTATCATGGCCCCCAAAGTTCTCGTCTCTGACAAACTGTCTGAAACTGCCGTCCAGATTTTCCGTGACCGTGGCATCGATGTGGATTTCCAACCCGATCTTGGCAAGGACAAGGAAAAACTGCTCTCGGTGATCGACCAATATGATGGCCTCGCTATCCGGTCCGCCACGAAAGCCACCGAGAAGCTGATCAACGCCGCCAGCAAGCTCAAAGTCATCGGCCGTGCTGGTATTGGTGTGGACAATGTCGATATTCCAGTGGCCTCCAAGAAAGGGATCATCGTGATGAACACCCCTTTCGGCAACTCGATTACCACGGCTGAACATGCTATTTCCCTGATGATGGCCGTCGCCCGTCAAATACCCGAGGCCAACAGCTCCACCCATGCAGGAAAATGGGAAAAATCCCGTTTCATGGGGGTTGAGCTGACAGCCAAAACCCTTGGCGTTATAGGCGCGGGGAATATCGGCTCTATCGTGTGTGATCGCGCGCATGGCCTCAAGATGAAGGTCATTGCTTACGATCCTTTCCTGTCGGAAGACCGTGCCTCCAAAATGGGCGTACGCAAGGTTGAGCTGGATGAGCTGCTTGAAAAATCCGATTTCATCACTTTCCACGTCCCGTTGACCGACAAGACCAAGAACATCCTGTCAAAAGAAAACATCGCCAAGCTGAAACCGGGTGTGCGCATCGTCAACTGCGCGCGGGGTGGTCTGGTGGATGAAGATGCACTGGCAGACGCGTTGAAAGACGGTCGCGTTGCGGGGGCCGCCTTTGATGTCTTCGCGGTCGAGCCTGCCACCGACAGCCCGTTGTTCAACCTGCCCAATGTTGTCGTCACCCCCCACCTTGGGGCCGCCACGACCGAGGCGCAGGAAAACGTCGCTCTGCAAGTGGCCGAACAAATGTCGGACTATCTATTGACAGGTGCCGTTTCAAACGCACTGAACATGCCATCGGTTACTGCCGAGGAAGCAGCCGTGATGGGACCGTGGGTCAAGCTGTCTGAACATCTTGGCGCTTTCATCGGTCAGATGACGGACGAGCCGGTAAAGGAAATCCAGATCACCTATAACGGCACCGTCAGCCGCATGAACCTTGAGGCCCTGAACTGTGCAGGCATCGCAGGTATCATGAAAGCTGCGAACCCCGATGTGAACATGGTATCTGCCCCCGTGATCGCCAAAGAGCGCGGCATCAAGATCAGTACGACGACGCAGGACAAGTCCGGGGTGTTCGACGGCTATATCAAGATCAAGGCCATCACCGATAAACGGGAACGCTCCATCGCGGGCACAGTGTTTTCCGACGGAAAACCACGTTTCATCCAGATCAAAGGTATCAATATCGATGCCGAGATCGGTGCAAATATGGTCTATACGACAAATAACGATGTGCCCGGTATCATCGGGACGTTGGGCCAGACGATGGGCGAGAATAGCGTCAATATCGCGAACTTTACCCTTGGTCGTGCGGCGGCAGGTCAGGATGCAATCGCGCTGCTTTATGTGGATGAAGCCGTGCCACAGGCTGTTCTGAACAAACTCAGTGAAACTGGTCTGTTCCAACAGGTTAAAGCGTTGCAGTTCGACGTCGCCTGATCAACAGGGCGCCGCTTTGTGGGGGTATGTCTTCACAAGGCGGCGCATGCACATCCTGTCACCGCGATGCAATCCGGCGGGTGCTGCCACGAATGATCAGCTCTGTCGGCAGGCTGTTTTGCACAATATTTGCATTGTCTGCATTCTGATCAATCCGCTTGATCAACAAATCCGCGGCGGCGATGCCAAGCGCTTCTCGCGGTTGGTGAATTGTCGTCAACGGCGGGATGAAGCATTGCGCAAAGTCGATATCATCAAATCCGATCACAGATACATCGTCTGGCACACTGACACCGTTGCGGTGGAGTTCTGAAATCACGCCAAAGGCGGTTTCGTCATTTGCGCAAAACAAAGCCGTGGGCCGGGTCTGCAAAGCCAGCCATTTCTGCGCGGCCGCAACACCTGCATTCAGTGTGAAGTCTCCTTCAAAAAACCAGTCTTGCACGATGTCGATATCCTGCGCTTTCAGCTCTTGCAGAACGCCCGCCCCGCGTGTGCTGGACAAGACATTCCCGGCGGGCCCATCGATATATCCTATGTCACGATGGCCGAATTCTATCAGATGCCGGATCGCAAGCCGCGCGCTATGCGCATTGTCTATTCGGATCGAAGGGTAACTGTCCGTTTCGTGCCATTCGCAGGCAAACACGATGGGCAGCCTGACGCGACTGTTTTCAAGCTGCGTCATGGCGATAGAGCCATCCAGACAGATGATGCCATCTGCCCGGCTGTGATGAAGATATTCGAACACAAGCTCTGGCCTTGCCTGTGAGTGTTTCGTGTCCACCATCAGCACGCTGAGCCCGTTGCGGGCCAGAGTTTGCTCGATCCCGGCAAGGATCTGTGAAAAGAACGGATTGCCCAGATTTGGCACCAGCACAACAATAGCGCCCGTGCGGTTGCTGCGCAGGTTGCGCGCAGCCAGATTGATTCGGTAGCCGGTCTTCCTGGCGGCCTCCAAAACGGCTTCGCGTGTTTCCTTTGCAACGGTTTCAGGTTTGCTCAGCGCGCGGCTGACAGTCGCCGTAGAGACCCCGGCAATGCGGGCGACATCCTTGATTTTCGGGGCCGTATCCTGAGCCATAATCCACCTGCAATTCAGCCCATCCTGAAAATACTTGACTCAAGACGGCGCAAATCGCACCCTATATGTAATCGATTACAAGAACAAACACCTTATCTGCAAAATTTGGTGTAATCGATTACATCAGCTGGGAGGCTGAAGACTTATTTCAGGGGCCGATGCGCAGGTCGGATCAGGCTCGGGAACATCTTTGGGAGGATAAATCATATGAAACTGTTCAAGACACTTTTTGCATGCAGCACTGCTATTGCTGCCGCTGGTGCAGTCCATGCCACCGAACTGGAAGTCACCCATTGGTGGACATCTGGCGGTGAAGCGCAGGCCGTGGCGGAATTTGCCAAGGCGTTTGATGCCACCGGCAATTCATGGGTCGATGGCGCGATTGCCGGCGGCGGCAGCACGGCGCGTCCGATCATGATCAGCCGGATTACCGGAGGTGATCCGATGGGCGCTACGCAGTTCAACCACGGGCGGCAAGCTGAAGAACTGGTCGAGGCTGGCCTGATGCAGGATTTGACCGAGGTGGCCGAGGCCGAAGGCTGGAAAGATATCATCAAACCCGCAAGCCTTTTGGAAAGCTGCACGCTGGATGGCAAGATATATTGCGTGCCGGTCAATATTCATTCGTGGCAATGGATTTGGCTGAGCCACAAGGCTTATGCCGATGCAGGCGTGCCGGTGCCAACCAACTGGGATGAATTCGTCGCAAGCGCCCCTGCGCTGAAAGAAAAAGGTATTGTGCCGCTGGCCGTTGGCAATCAGGCATGGCAGATCAATGGCATGTTTGGCGTCATGATGGTCGCCGTTGGCGGAACTGAGCTGTTCACCAAGGTCAATGTCGAAAAAGACGCCGAAGCCGCGCGCAGCCCTGAGATGACGAAAGTGTTTGAACAGCTGAGCCTGGCCCGCGAACTGGCCGAAGGGGCCAATATTCAGGACTGGAACCTTGCCACCAATATGGTGATCCAGGGAACAGCGGGTGGCCAGATCATGGGCGATTGGGCGCAAGGTGAATTCCAGATCGCAGAGCAGGTCGCGGGTGAAGATTATTCCTGCCTGCCGGGTCTTGGCGTCAATCAGACGATCCAGACAAATGGCGATGCGTTTTATTTCCCAAAACTGGATGACCCGGAAAAGACAGCCGCGCAGCTGGAACTGGCCAAGGTCATGGTGGCCCCTGAAACGCAAGTGGCTTTCAACCTCAAGAAAGGCTCACTGCCGATCCGCGGTGATATTGATCTGAGCGCTGCGAATGATTGCATGAAGAAGGGTTTGGAAATTCTGGCAGGCGGCAACTCCATTCCCAGCGGGGATCAGGTGTTCTCGGCTGATACGCAAGGCCAGATGGAAGATCTGATCGTTGAGTTCTGGAACGATCCGGGCATGAGTCCTGCCGATGTACAGGAAAGCTACGCATCAATCATCGAAAACGCTGATTGAGCAAACTGGCGGGCCTGTCTCCTCCTAGGCCCGCCGCCAAACCATTTCACTGCAGAAGCACATGTCTGACGCACGACCAAATCAGTTATTTCGCAACCTAAGCGCAAAGATCGCTGCAATTCCGATGATTGCGACGGCGCTTTGCGTGTTTTTGGGCGGCACGGTCTGGACGGTGGTGTATTCCTTCACCAGTTCAAGATTGCTGCCGAAGCTGAATTTTGTCGGCTTTGATCAGTATGAACGGCTCTGGTCCACCAGACGCTGGCTTGTCTCGATCGAGAATATCGCCATCTACGGTGTCCTGTCGCTGATCTTTTCACTTGTCATCGGGTTCATGCTCGCGGCCCTTCTGGATCAGAAAATCCGGTTTGAGAACGTGTTCCGAACCATCTTTCTCTATCCGTTTGCGCTGTCCTTCATTGTTACCGGGCTGGTTTGGCAGTGGATCCTGAACCCTGATTTAGGCATCCAGCATGTCGTGCGGTCCTTGGGGTTTGAGAGCTTTACCTTTGACCCGCTGTATAATCCGCAGATTGTCATCTACGGCATTCTGATTGCCGGGCTGTGGCAAGGCACTGGCCTGATCATGTGCCTTATGCTGGCTGGGTTGCGCGGCATTGACGAGGATATCTGGAAAGCCGCGCGCGTGGATGGCATCCCGATGTGGAAAACCTATCTGTTCATTGTCATCCCGATGATGCGGCCCGTCTTTATTACCACATTGGTCATTATCGCCGCCGGTATCGTGCGGGTTTATGATCTGGTCGTGGCCCAGACCAGAGGCGGACCGGGCTTCGCCTCTGAGGTGCCTGCGAAATATGTCTACGATGCAATGTTCTTCAAACAGAACCTTGCGCAAGGCTTTGCCGGGTCCACGATGATGTTGCTGAGCGTCCTGATTGTGCTGATCCCATGGGCCTATCTTGAATTTGGAAAGCGGAAACATGGCTGAGGCTGCGCTGATCGAACCCGCCGGTCCGCGGCCCCAAAAGCGCCTGTCACGGCGTAATATCTTTCTTTACGGCACGCTGATCGTCATTGCCGTCTACTATGCGCTGCCGCTTTATGTGATGATTGTAACCTCTCTTAAAGGCATGCCCGAGATACGGCTTGGCAATATCTTTTCCCCACCCGTAGAGATTACGTTTGAGCCATGGGTCAGGGCATGGTCATCCGCCTGTACGGGTCTGAATTGCGATGGACTAAGCCGGGGGTTCTGGAACTCTGTCTGGATCACGGTGCCGTCGGTCACATTGTCGATCCTGATTGCCTCGGTCAATGGCTATGCGCTGGCAAACTGGCGATTCAAAGGGGCGAATGTCTTCTTCACTATCCTGATATTCGGTGCCTTTATTCCCTATCAGGTCATGATTTACCCGCTGGTCATAATCCTGCGTGAGATCGGTCTTTATGGCTCTCTCTGGGGGCTGGTTCTGGTGCATACGATTTTCGGAATGCCAATCCTGACCCTGTTGTTTCGCAACTACTTCACCTCGATCCCAGAAGAGCTGTTCAAGGCCGCGCGGATTGATGGGGCGGGGTTCTGGGGCATCTATCTGAAAATCATGCTGCCCATGTCCTTGCCGATTTTTGTGGTGGCGATGATCTTGCAGGTGACGGGCATCTGGAACGATTTTCTGTTCGGTGTGATCTACACGAAGCCGGACAGCTATCCGATGACGGTTCAATTGAACAACATCGTCAACACGACCACAGCGGTGAAGGAATATAACGTCAATATGGCCGCCACGATCCTGACCGGGTTGGTGCCACTGACGGTCTACTTCATCTCTGGCAAACTGTTTGTACGCGGCATTGCAGCCGGTGCGGTGAAAGGCTGAACATGGCAAGCGTATCTGTCAGAAATCTGGATTTGAGCTTCGGGGCAATCAAAGTGCTTCAGAACCTGAATATCGAGATTGAAGAGGGCGAATTTCTGGTGCTGCTGGGGTCTTCGGGCTGCGGAAAATCTACCTTGCTCAACTGCATCGCAGGGCTTTTGGATGTGACTGCCGGGCAGATATTTATCAATAATAAGAACGTCACATGGCTGGAACCGAAAGACCGCGATATTGGCATGGTGTTCCAATCCTATGCGCTCTACCCGCAAATGACGGTCGAGGGGAACCTGTCCTTTGGGTTGAAAAATTCCCGTATGCCGCGTGATGAAATCGCGCAACGGATCAAGCGCGCAGCGGAAATTTTGCATATCGAGCCCTTGCTTAAGCGCAAACCCGCGCAACTGTCGGGCGGGCAACGCCAACGGGTTGCCATTGGGCGGGCCTTGGTGCGCGATGTGGATGTATTCCTGTTTGACGAACCCCTGTCCAACCTTGATGCCAAGTTGCGTGCAGAACTACGTGTCGAGATCAAGCGCCTGCACCAGAGGCTGGAAAACAACACGATGATCTATGTGACCCATGACCAGATCGAGGCTCTGACACTGGCCGACCGTATCGCAATCATGAAGGGCGGAGCCATTCAGCAATTGTCCGACCCGCACACGATCTACAACAAGCCTGTCAATAAATATGTCGCCGGTTTTGTCGGCTCTCCCAGCATCAATTTTCTGGAGGGTGAGATGACGGACGCAAAGGCGTTTGTGACCGAAGGCATCGCCATACCCATGGACCGCTACGATTTTGCAGCGCCGCCCGGCACGCGCAAGGCGTCCATCGGTATCCGTCCCGAGCATATTCACCATGGTGACAGCGCAGCTGCGATGCCGTTCACCATGACCGCGCATATCGATGTGATCGAGCCTATGGGCTCTGACACGCAGGTCTGGAGCAAGTTTGGCACTCAGGATTTCCGCTTCCGCGTTGACGGACAAACTGGCTTGCAAGCCGGGCAGGAGGTGCTGATCGGATTTGACCCAGCCATGGCCTCTGTTTTTGACACTGACACCGAATTACGCCTTTAAACCTTACCCGGAGTTTTTGATGACCGATTTTTCCTACCAGCTCTATTCTTCGCGTGAATATCCACCGCTTTCTGACACGTTGCGCATGGTGGCGGGGCTTGGCTACACGCAGGTCGAAGGTTTCGGCGGCGTCTATGATGACAGCCTTGCGGGTGCGCTGAAAGATGCGGGGCTGGCCATGACCACCGGGCATATCAGTCTGGATATGCTGGAAAACGATCCGGACGCGGCAGTTGCCCTTGCCAAATCTGTCGGGATGAAAGCCGCCTATTGTCCGCATATTGCCGCGGATCAACGCCCTGTTGACGCTGCGGGTTGGCGTGCTTTCGGGGAACGCGTGCAAAAGGCGGGCGCTGCTATTCGGGACGCCGGGTTGATCTATGGCTGGCATAACCATGATTTCGAGTTCATCCCGCAGGCCGATGGATCGATCCCGATGGAGGAGATGTTCAAGGGCGGGCCGGACCTGTCCTGGGAAGCCGACATCGCCTGGATTGTGCGCGGGGGCGACCTAATGGATTGGATCGCGCGTCATGGCCACCGGATCAGCGCGGTTCACGTCAAGGACATCGCCGCCAACGGGACATGCGCAGATGAGGACGGCTGGGCCGATGTTGGCCACGGCACTATGGATTGGGCAGGTCTGATGACCGCCTTGCGCGCCACACCCGCAACCTACTTCATTATGGAGCATGACAAACCAAACGATCATGCCCGGTTTGCCCAACGGTCTATCGAGACTGTCAGGGGGTTGGCATGACCAAATCGCTGAATGTCGGTATCATCGGCTGCGGCAATATCTCTGCCGCGTATATGGAGCTGTCGGCGCTGTTCAACAGCATCAAGGTCATCGCCTGTGCTGATATGGACCCCGATGCTGCAAAAGCCCGTGCAGAGGTGTTTGATCTGCGCGCCGATACGGTGGAAGGCTTACTGGCTGCGGATGACATTGATATCATCGTAAACCTGACGATCCCGGCCGCGCATTACGAAGTGTCCAAATCGGTCATGGAAGCGGGCAAGCATGTGTACTCGGAAAAGCCTTTCGTTTTGTCCCTGGAAGAAGGGCAGGATCTGAAACAGCGCGCCAAGGCCAAAGACGTGCGCGTGGGGTCTGCGCCTGATACGTTTCTGGGCGGCGCGCATCAACATGCCCGCCATCTGATCGACACCGGCGCTGTTGGCAAGATTACCAGCGGCACGGCCCATGTGATGGGCCACGGGATGGAAGACTGGCACCCGAACCCTGACTTCTTCTTTAAACCCGGTGCAGGCCCGGTGCTGGATATCGGGCCATACTACATCACCAATCTGGTGCAGCTTATCGGCCCGGTTGCGCGTGTTGTGGCGATGTCGTCGACGCCGTCCAAGTCCCGCACCATCGGCTCTGCGGCGCGCAAGGGCGAGACGATCACAGTCGAAACACCCACGACGATCCACGCACTTCTGGAGTTCGAAAGCGGTGCTGTCATAACCCTTGGCACAAGCTGGGATGTCTGGAGCCATGACCACGGCAATATGGAGCTTTATGGCGAGACCGGCACCCTGTTCATGCCCGACCCAAACTTCTTTGGCGGTGATTTGCGGATGACTGCAGGCAAGGACGCCGTTGAGATCGAGCCTTACGCACATCCGCTTGGTATACCGAACCAGCAGCACAACAATGGCATGATGGCCAATTACCGGACTGCCGGGTTGGCGGATATGGCGACCGCCATTCTGACGGACAGGCCCCATCGATGTGGGCTCGACTTTGCGCTGCATGTGGTGGACGTGATGACCTCGATCCTGAAGTCTGGCGAAACCGGACAACCTGTGGCTTTGGCGACGTCCTGTGATCGCCCTGCCGCGCTGAGCATTGACGAAGCGCAATTCATGCTTGTGAGGAACTGACCATGTGGACCCCATCTGATACCCGTTATGACCAGATGCCGTATCGCCGTTGCGGGCGGTCCGGGCTGCAATTGCCTGCAATCTCGCTGGGGCTTTGGCACAATTTCGGGGGTGACACGCCCCATGACATCAAACGTGCAATCTGTCGGCAGGCCTTCGATCTGGGGATCACCCATTTCGACCTTGCCAATAATTACGGCCCGCCCCCCGGATCGGCAGAAGAAGCATTTGGTGAAATCCTGCGTACCGATTTTGCCGGGTTCCGGGATGAGCTGATCATCAGCTCGAAGGCCGGATATGGCATGTGGCCGGGGCCTTATGGGGAATGGGGCAGCCGCAAATACCTGATTTCAAGCTGTGATCAAAGCCTCAAACGCATGGGGCTGGACTATGTCGATATCTTTTATTCGCATCGCTTTGACCCGGACACGCCGCTTGAGGAAACCATGGGCGCGCTTGATCAGATCGTGCGGTCCGGCAAGGCGCTTTATGCGGGGATTTCATCGTATAATTCGCAGCGCACGCGCGAGGCCGTGGCAATTCTGAACGACCTTGGCACGCCCTGCCTGATCCATCAGCCCAGCTATTCGATGATCAACCGCTGGATCGAGGAAGACGGGCTTCTGGACACGCTTGATGATCTTGGCGTCGGCTCCATCGTGTTTTCGCCTTTGGCCCAAGGTATGCTGACGGATAAATACCTCGGCGGCATGCCGGATAGCAGCCGCGCTGCACAGGATAAATCGCTACAGCCAGGTTTTTTGACCTCAGACACGCTTGATAACATCAAGGCGTTGAACCAGATCGCAAAGGCCCGCGGGCAAACGCTGGCGCAGATGGCGTTGGCTTGGGCTTTGCGGGGCGAGCGTGTGACCACGGCACTGATCGGGGCCAGCAGGCCGGAACAGGTGGTCGATTGTGCCAAGGCCACTGCCAATCTGAGCTTCACCGATGCTGAATTGGCCGAGATCGATAAATACGCACAGGACGCTGACATCAACCTTTGGGCGGCCTCTGCCGAACGCGAAGGACCAGCACGCAAATGACTGCCCGCACGAAAATGACCGAAAGGGGATGAGCATGGCTGCCACGATGAAAGGACCGGGGATTTTTCTGGCACAGTTCGCAGGGGATGACGCGCCGTTCAATTCCTTGCCTGCAATTACCAAATGGGCCGCGGATCTGGGCTATAAAGGCGTGCAGATCCCCACATGGGACGCGCGCCTGTTCGATCTTGAGAAAGCCGCGAGTTCGAAAACCTATTGCGACGAGGTTCAGGGCATCTGCGCTGAGACGGGCGTGCAGATCACCGAGCTGTCCACACATCTTCAGGGCCAGCTTGTTGCTGTGCACCCTGCCTATGACAGCCAGTTTGATGGGTTTGCGCCGGACTCGGTTCATGGCAACCCGCAGGCGCGGCAGAAATGGGCGGTCAACCAGATGCTGTTGGCCGCCAAAGCGTCGCGCAATCTGGGGCTTGATGTCAGCGTGTCCTTTCCGGGTGCGCTGGCCTTTCCCTATCTCTACCCGTGGCCGCAGCGGCCCGAAGGGTTGATTGACGAAGCCTTCAGCGAGCTTGCGCGGCGCTGGGCGCCGATCCTGGATGTCTATGAGGATCAAGGCGTTTATGTTGCTTATGAAATTCACCCCGGCGAGGATGTTTTTGACGGTGCGACATTCGAGATGTTTCTTGATAAGCTGAATGGCCACAAGCGCTGCACCATCAATTACGACCCGTCGCATTTTCTGCTGCAACACCTGGATTATCTGGCTTTCATCGACATATATCATGAACGGATCACGGCCTTTCATGCGAAAGATGCAGAGTTCAACCCCGACGGGCGGCAAGGTGTCTATTCCGGCTATCAGCCTTGGATCAACCGGGCCGGTCGGTTCCGGTCGCTGGGGGACGGGCATGTGGATTTCGCTGGGATATTCTCGAAACTGGCGCAATATGGCTATGACAGCTGGGCTGTTCTGGAATGGGAATGCTGCCTGAAGCATCCCGAGGATGGCGCGGCTGAGGGCGCGCCGTTTATCACCGATCACATCATTCGCGTCACGGAAAAGGCTTTTGATGATTTCGCGGGGGGTGAAACTGACCGCGGACAATTGCGCGCAATGATGGGGATCGACTGATGAGCGGGCAAAGCCCAATCCGCCTTGGCATGGTCGGCGGCGGACAAGGTGCATTCATCGGCGCGGTCCATCGGATCGCAGCACGTCTGGACGGGCATTATGATCTGGTTGCAGGCGCGTTGTCCTCTGACCCTGATCGCGCTGAGGCATCTGCCAAAGAGCTGGGATTGGCGCGGTCTTACGGCGCGTTTGAAGAGATGGCAAAAGCCGAGGCCGCTTTGCCCGATGGGATCGAAGCGGTGTCGATCGTCACTCCCAATCACATGCATTATCCGGTTGCCAAGGCGTTTCTTGAGGCGGGTATCCATGTGATCTGTGACAAGCCTCTGACCTCGACCTATGCGGATGCGGTGGCATTGGCAGAACTGGTTGAACAAAGCGGCAAGCTGTTTGTGCTGACCCATAACTACACAGGCTATCCCTTGATCCGTCAGGCCCGTGAGATGGTTGAACAGGACAGGCTGGGCGATATCAGGTTGGTGCAGGTCGAATATCCGCAGGACTGGCTGGCCGAACCGGTGGAGCAAACTGGTCAGAAACAGGCGGTCTGGCGCACTGATCCGGCGCGATCCGGGGCGGGTGGATGCGTTGGTGATATTGGCACCCATGCCTATAACCTTGCGTGTTTCGTCTCAGGGCTGGAGGTGGACAGCCTGAGCGCCGATCTGGATACGTTCGTGCCGGGCCGTCAGCTGGATGACAATGTACAGGTTATGCTGCGGTTCCGCGCCAAGGGCGGTGCGCCCGCTGCAAAAGGTATGTTGTGGGCCAGTCAGGTCGCAACGGGTCACGAGAATGGGCTGAAACTGCGCATCTATGGCACCAAAGGTGGGATGGAATGGCAGCAGGAAAATCCCAATCAGCTATGGTTCACACCCCTGGGTGCGCCGCGTCAGCTGATCACACGGGCCGGGGCTGGGGCGACGCCGACACCGCTGACCCGCATACCGCCCGGCCATCCCGAGGGTTATCTGGAAGGCTTTGCCAACATCTACACCGAGGCTGCGTGTACCATTCATGCAATGCGACAGAAGAGCGGGAAAATTCCCGAGGATGTTTTGTTCCCAACTGTGTCAGACGGGCTTGCCGGGATGAAATTCATCGAGGCCTGCGTGGCATCCTCGCGCAAGAACGCGGAATGGGTATCGTTGTAGAGGCCTTGCTGGGAAGCGCGCGTCATCATTGCGCACACGCCAAACCGCCCCGCCAACCGCTTGGCGTTGGGGGAAGGGCGTTACATCTCATACTGGATATAGGCTGCCGGGGCATCTTGCCCCATCCTCAACCAAGATAGGCGGGCCCGCCGAATATGCGATCCCCATGGGGTTGCCCCCATACCTGAAACCGGGTCTTTAAGCCGGTGTTTTGCGCAAGATGATCAGGTGGTTCCTCGGCCCGATATGAGCTGGTGGCTCGGGGGCTGTCTTGAGAACCGGATCTCTGCTTGGGATGGTGAGGGTCTCTCACCGTTTGGACGTCCGAGGCGGGATATACGCCCGATTGGTTAAGAAGCCGTAGGACCACCGTGCGGTGGGTCAGGGGTCCGGTTCAAGCTCGCCTTCAAGGAATTTCTCAAACGCGTCGAAATTCAGGGCCTCCAGTTGGCCGAAGCTTTCGATCCAGACGATGGCGCTGCGCATGGCGTCCGGTTCCAGCTTGCACCATTTCACCCGGCCGCGTTTTTCCTGAGAGATCAGCCCGGCGCGGGTCAGGATGCCAAGATGTTTGGAGATTGCGGCCAGCGACATCTCGAATGGCTCAGACACATCGGTGACGGCCATATCATCTTCCAGCAGCATCGTCAGAATGCGGCGGCGGGTGGTGTCGGCAAGGGCCGCGAAGACCTGATCAAGAGCATCTGTCATAGGTCTGTCTTGTCGCCAACCGGCATAATCGTCAACCATTTGGTTGAATAAGGATTTTCGGGTGCTGTAGGACTCCATTCAGAAAGTCTGAAATAATTTGTTTTATTTCAGTTGGTTGCGGAGTTCTTGGTGCGGATTGACTCTGCGCGTGAGTGTTTCTATCACTGCGCCAAACGTCCAAGGGCTGTTTAATGGCAGAAGATCCGAAAAAAGCGCAGCTTGATGCGCTGGAAGACCGGATAAATGCCGCCAAAAAGGCGCAGGAGCCTGAAGCCCGGATGGATGAGCATTATTCTCAGGCGCAGTTGGCCTGGCGGATGGTGATAGAGCTTGTGGCCGGTCTTGGGATCGGTTTTGGCATCGGATACGGGTTGGATACCTTGTTTGGTACATTGCCCATTTTCATGGTGCTGTTCATATTGCTGGGTCTTGCGGCGGGGGTGAAGGTGATGCTTCGGACCGCGCAGGAAGTGGCAGAAGATCAGGCGGCCCATGCGGCGCGCACGAAGAAAGAGGACTGAGAAACGTGGCAGACGACACACATGGCGGCGGCGGTCTTGAATTTCACCCAATGGATCAGTTTGTGGTCGAACCTTTGTTCGGCGCTGGCGCGATCAACTGGTATACGCCTACCAATGTGACCCTGTGGATGGCCTTGACGGTTGTGTGCATTGTCTTGCTTCTGGTTCTTGGCACACGGCGCAGGGCTATCATCCCATCACGCACGCAGTCCATTGGCGAGCTGGCTTATGGCTTTGTCTACAAGATGGTTGAAGACGTGACCGGCAAGGATGGTGTGAAGTATTTCCCCTATATCATGACGTTGTTCATGTTTATCGTGGTGGCTAACTTCCTTGGCCTGATCCCAACAGCGTTCACAACAACAGCGCAGATCGCTGTCACAGCAGTTCTGGGGTTCGGGGTTTTCATTGCGGTGACGGTTTTGGGGTTCATCAAGAACGGCACAAGCTTTCTGGGCCTGTTCTGGGTCAGCTCTGCCCCGTTGCCATTGCGACCTATTCTGGCGGTGATCGAGGTGATCTCGTACTTTGTGCGTCCGGTCAGCCATTCCATTCGTCTGGCAGGTAACTTGCTGGCAGGCCATGCGGTGATCAAGGTGTTTGCCGGATTTGCCGCTGTGACAATCCTGTCGCCCTTCTCGATCCTTGCTGTGACAGCAATGTACGGCCTGGAGGTTCTGGTGGCCTTCATTCAGGCTTACGTATTTACCATTTTGACGTGTGTTTATCTGAAAGACGCACTTCACCCGCATCACTAACGCATGGCGGGGTGATCCCCGTCTCAACTTATCAATTCCATCGTAAGGAGAAAAAGACATGGAAGGCGATATCGCACAAATGGGCCAATTCATCGGCGCTGGTCTGGCCGCAATCGGTTCGGGCGCAGCTGCTATTGGTGTGGGCCACGTTGCTGGCAACTTCCTGGCAGGGGCGTTGCGTAATCCATCGGCTGCTGCCAGCCAGACAGCGACACTGTTTATCGGCATCGCGTTTGCAGAAGCTTTGGGGATCTTCTCGTTCCTCGTAGCTCTGCTGCTGATGTTCGCCGTCTAAGAGACAGCTAACGATCCTTACGGTTGGGGGCTGCCTTTGACAGGCACCCCCAATGTAATCCGACAAGGTTTTAGGAGAGGCCGATGGCCACGGAAACCCATGGAGGCGAGGCGACAGAGGCGGTAGGTCTACCGCAGCTTGATTTCTCGACCTTTCCAAACCAGATTTTCTGGTTGGTTCTTACATTAATCGCGATTTATTTCGTGTTATCGCGCATTGCGTTGCCACGGATTGCATCGGTTTTGGCGGAACGTCAGGGCACGATCACCAATGACATCGCGGCAGCCGAAGACCTTAAGCAAAAGGCTATTGAGGCCGAAGAGGCCTATAACAAAGCGCTAGCCGATGCCCGTGCTGAGGCGAACCGCATCGTGGAAGAAACCCGCGCCAGCATTCAAGGCGATCTGGACAAGGCGATTGCCAAGGCAGACGCTGAAATCGCAGCCCGCTCGGCAGAGGCCGAGACAGAAATCGCGGCAATCCGTGATGGCGCAAAGGACAGCGCTGCGACAGTGGCAAAAGATATCGCCAAGGATATTGTTGCGGCAGTTGCACCGGGCAAGATCGACGCACGGTCTATTACGTCAGCGGTCACGGCACGGATGAAAGGTGGCGCGTCATGAGAAAACTTGTTCTTCTTATGGCTCTGATCCCCGGTCCTGCGCTGGCTGCGAAAGGTCCGTTCTTCTCACTCGGCAACACGGACTTCGTGGTTCTGCTGGCGTTCCTGTTGTTCATTGGCATCCTGTTCTACTTCAAAGTACCGGGAATGATTGGCGGCATGCTGGACAAGCGGGCCGAGACGATCCGGTCTGAATTGGACGAAGCACGGGCCTTACGCGAAGAAGCGCAGACCGTCCTTGCCAGCTATGAGCGTAAGCACCGCGAAGTGGCTGAACAGGCCGAACGCATTATCGAGACCGCCAAGAAAGATGCACAGGCGGCGGCGGATCAGGCGAAAGTGGACTTGAAAGGCTCGATCGCGCGGCGGTTGCAGGCGGCTGAAGAACAGATCGCGTCGGCTCAGGCAGCGGCCGTCAAGGAAGTGCGCGACAGTGCGGTTTCCGTAGCAATTGCGGCGGCGGCAGATGTGGTCGCGTCCAAGACGACTAAAGCCGATCAGAACGCACTGATTGACGATGCGATTGGTGAAGTGCAGGCGAAGCTGCACTAAGGGTAGCAATATTGTGACACTGGGCCGGGCAAGTTTGTCCGGCCTTTTTCATGGGGCTATTGCAACTGGCTTGCTGTCAGATGGGCTGCTTCGCGGATCTCGTCGGCAAGGGCAGAGTCTGGTAGCGTGCGTGCCAATACCATACCGCCAACACATAGCGCGGCCATCGCCAAGGCCCGTTGCCGCGCCGCGCCGTTTTCATCTTCAAGGCTGTTTTCGAATAGCCAGACCATCGCACTCAGAAGTTCCTGATAGGCGTTTTGCACATCCGGACTGGCGCGCGCCACGTCGGATGGCAGTGCAATCATCGGACATTGATTTTCGATATCGCCAAGATGTTTATTCGACAGGTAACTGTCCAGCATATGCTGCGCCATTTCTGGACAAAGTCGGGTCGGATCAATCCCCGCTTCGTCACGCCATTCGGCACCGCGACCCATCAGGAAGCTGTGTACCGCAGCGCTGTAGAGCGCCTCTTTGTTTTGAAAATGATTGTAGAATCCGCCACGGGTCAGCCCTGCCTCTTTCATGATCATGTCGATGGTCACGCCCTGAAAGCCGTGGATGTTGAACAGAATACGCGCTGTTTCAACTATTTTGGCGCGTGTCTTTTGCTTGTGTTCAGTGCTGTAGGGCATGGCGGTCCTCCGGCTTTCTGCTTTTATAGCAGAAATCTATATATGTTCTTGAACATATATAGTTGCGTGGCAAGGTCGTGGTATCAACAAAACCTGAAAGGACTTCCCATGCCTAAATTCGTGCTGGCCTATCATGGCTCCCCGAAATTTGAAACGAAAGAGGACGGTGCTAACCATATGACAGCCTGGCGCGCGTGGAGCCAGGGCTTGGGCGACGCTATGGTCGATCCGGGAATGCCTGTCGGGCCGTCCAAGACAATAGATACAGATGGAAGCGTCGCTGATAATGGCGGCTCAAATCCGCTATCTGGTATCACGGTCATTCAGGCGGACAGTATTGATGCAGCGATTGAGCTTGCGAAACCCTGTCCGCATCTAAGCGCTGGTGGCAGTATCGAAATCGCCCAAGCCATAGATATGGAAATGTAAACCAACCACCCGGAGTATTCGTTTATGGAAACGCTTTTTGAAGCCGTGCCCTATGTTGCGGCTTATCAGTCGTCATTTCTTGTGCTTGCGACGCTTGCCCTTATTGCATTGGTGCAATCCTTTCTGTGCGCGCCACTTGCGTATATCAAGGAAGAACAGGTTCCCGGTATGCCAGCCCGGTTTGATCATTCAAGCCTGAGTTTCAGGGCGATCAGAACCTATGCCAACTCGGTCGAGAACCTGCCAGCCTTCGGGTGGGCGCTTGTTGCGGCTGTTGTGGCTGGGGTGTCAGCGGTGTTGGTCAACTGGCTGGCGATTATCTACCTGTGTTTCCGCCTTGTCTTTTGGGGGATATATTATGCTGGCATTGGGCGGCCTGCGGGTGGTCCACGGACGCTGGCCTATGTGGGCGGGCTTATTGCGAATATTGTCCTTGCGGGGGCGGCGATCTATGCGTTGATTTAGCGGATCATTTTGACCATGCGCAGAACGTATAGATGGCCGGGCAAACTGAATTGCCCGGCCTTTGCTTTGGCAGATATACTGGGGACAGATGGAACAGGTTACTCTGCCTTAGCAAGACTTTCCGCAAGGCGCATCAATGTGATGGCCTCGGTGCGGTAGCCAAACGGGTCATCGCCTTTGGCGCTGTTGGCAAGGGCGATGGCGTCGGTATAGGTCCAATCACCAAGGTAATTTGTGCCGCGCAACAGCTGACCAAAGCCCGCGATTGCCGTCGCAAAGCTGGCCTCGGCATTGGCCGCGCTAAGCGCAGTCGCGATGGGTGTTTCGATTAACTGGCTGCGGCCTTCGCCCGGTTCCTTGTAACGCAGGCGCAGGAAGCCAAGCTCTGATCTGTCTTCACTGAAGGGTTCACGTCTGGCTTCGCCGTAGCGCAGTGGTGTGTTGCGGACCGCAGGGGAGCCCACAGGTGTGACTTCGTACAAAGCTGTGACAGTGTGCCCTGCGCCGATATCGCCGGCATCCACTGCGTCATTGTTGAAATCTTCACGTGCCAATGCGCGGGTCTCGTAGCCGATCAGGCGATATTCGGCGATATGTGCGGGGTTGAATTCGACCTGCACCTTCACATCCCCTGCGATGGGAAACAGCGCGCCGGTTAACTGATCGACAAGCACCTTACGGGCTTCGGACAATGTGTCGATATAGGCGGCCTGACCATTCCCGTTCTGGGCAAGCGTCTGCATCAGCGCGTCGTTCAGATTACCACGTCCGAAGCCCAGTACGGACAAGTAGGTCCCGCTTTGACGTTTCTTTTCGATGAAGGTTTTCATCTCGTCCACGCTGGACAGGCCGACGTTGAAATCCCCGTCCGTGGCCAGGATCACGCGGGACACGTCGCCGTCGTCTGACATCTGTTCGGCCAGCGCATAGGCCTGTTGCAGCCCAGCCGCCCCGGCAGTGGAGCCACCTGCGGACAGGTTCGCCAACGCCGCGTTGATCTTGGCAGTTTCACCGGCTGGGGTCGGTTCCAGCACGGTGCCCGCGTTGCCTGCATAAGTGACGATGGCGATCTGATCTTCGGGGCGCAGCTCAGCCAGCATCAGGCGGAAAGACTGGACCAGTAAGGGCAGTTTGTTGGCGGTATTCATGGACCCGGAAGTATCGATCAGAAACACAAGGTTCAGCGGTGGGCGGTCTTCGACAGCAGGCAACGCACCTTGAATGCCGATATGAACCAGCTGTGTGCCGTCGTTCCACGGGGTTTGCAGTACCGAGACAGAGGTGCTGAACGGTACGCCGTCTTCGGGGGCGGGGTAAGCATAGGGGAAGTAGTTCACCATTTCCTCAACACGCACGGCATCGGGACTTGGCAAAGCGCCCCTTTGCAGCGATCCGCGCACCCAGGTGTAAGATGCCGTATCCACATCTGTTGAGAAGGTCGAAACGGGCTCTTCGGTTGTAATCTTGAGTGGGTTCGAGGCTTCATTGGCAAAGCGGTCATTGGCCGGGGCTTCGGGGGCAATACCGTCAGGGGTTGGTGCTGAAGCTCTTCCACCACCGTCAAACATAGCGCCAGCGAATAACCCTCCAGAACTTGGTAAAGCCCCTTGGTCCGATCTAAGCTGTGATTGGGATGGTGCGGGTGTAGTTTCCGACAATCTTTGCTTCGTCTCAGGCATAACCGCTGGCGGGGCGGGCGGTGGAGCTGCGCTTTGTTCTTCTGCTATTGCTTCGGACGGCACTTCAGCTCTTTCAACGCTTTTTGCCTCCGTATCGGCATCAGCCTCTATTGCCGGAGGCTGAGGGCGCTCTGAGGGCTCCGTCACAGCCTGATCGTCCAAAGCTTCCGGCTGTTGCAGAACTCTTGGAATGCGCTCCGGATCAATTTGGGGCCGGATCGTTTCAGCGACTGCATCAGAATTGTTTGGCAAGATTTCTTCTGTTTGCTCGGCTGGCACTTCGCTGACCTGCATACGGCCTTCTGCGATTTCGCTCGTTACACTGACGACAGAGAAATCAGGCCCACTGACAGGTAGTATCAATGCATAACCAACGCCAATAATCACAATGCTGGAGGTAGCCAGCATCAGCGGGCGCAAGGAACGGGGTTTCAGTTTCATCACGAGTCCTTTCAGAAAACCGGGCCGCTGGGGGCCATCTGTTTCTGTAGGACGCGTGAATTCCCCTGATCCTTGGAGACGGGCGAAATTTTCTTCGGCCACGCGCAGCGTAGCCTCTTTCGCAGCTGGATCGGGTGCAGGGGCATCCCCCAGGGCGCGGCGCAATCTGTCTAGGTCATCGGTCATCAGCTGGCCTCCTTCTGGGCGATCTCGCGCAGGTGGCGTTTTACTTCCGACATGCGCCAGGCGATTGTTCCCTCGGATAGTCCCATGATTTCGGCTGTTTCTTTCTGTGTCAGCTCTTCACCCAGTGTCAGGGCAATTGTTTCACGCAGCTCGTCCGGCAGGTCCTGCATTGCGTTGCTTAGCCAATCCTGCGCTTCCTGCGCTTCGGCAGTTTCAGCTACGCGGCGCAGGTGGTCTTCGCCCCAACCTTGTCGCGCCCTGATGCGGCGTTGTGCCTTGCGGGCGCGGTCAGTGGCGGCGTTCAGGGTCACACGGTAAAGCCAGGTCGTGAATTTGGCGTCGCCGCGATAGCTGCGCAACTTGGCGGGCAGGGCGGCGCAGATGTCGTGTGTCAGGTCTTCAGCGTCATGTTGTGTGCCTGTCAAGCGCCATGCCATCCTAAAGAGGCGGTCGTAATGACGGCGGATCAGAAGGCTGAAAGCCTCCCCATCGCCGCCCGCGGCCGCTTGGGCCAATGCCTCATCACTGGTTTTCATGCGCATAGTGATGGTAGGACGCATGGGCGAGGTCAATCCTTGGTGGGAAAGGAAATTATTTTATGAGCAGTCAGGAGCAACGTGATCAGGCCTATGAAAACGCAGCATTTATTCCAGATGCTCAGACGTATCCGCCCCGGTGGGATGCTGATGCCAAAGCGTTTCGGGCCGCGATGCGCTGCGATCTGGATGTTGCTTATGGGGATCATGCGCGGGTGCGATATGATCTGTTCTGGCCTGATACGACTGCAAAAGGGCTGATGGTGTTTGTGCATGGCGGCTATTGGAAAGCGCGGGCCAAATCCGACTGGTCGCATTTTGCTGCGGGCGGGTTGGCGCGGGGATATGCGGTGGCGTTACCGGGCTACCCATTGGCGCCAGAGGTGCGGATCAGCGAGATTACGGCACATATTGCCCGCGCGGTGGCAGCACTGGCTGCGAAGGTGGAGGGGCCGATTGTTCTGGCCGGACATTCTGCCGGTGGACATCTGGTGGCGCGGATGGCGATGGCGGGGGTTCTGCCTGCATCCGTGGCAGAGCGGGTTGTGCGGGTTCAGGCGATCTCGCCCGTGAGTGATCTGCGGCCCCTGCTTGGGCTGACAATGAATGAGGATTTGCGGTTGGATGCGGCTGAGGCCGCGGCGGAAAGCCCGGTATTGGGGCAGCCTTTGGATCATGTGCAAACCAGCGTTGTTGTGGGCCGAGCCGAGCGTCCGGCCTTTCTGGATCAGGCGCGCTGGCTTGCCGATGCGTGGGAAACAGATTATCTGATCCTGTCGGGACGGCACCATTTTGATGTGATCGATGGGTTGAGATCCCCTGACAGTGCGATGATGCGATTGCTGATCCCCTGACAAACGTAGTTTTACACCGACAAACCGCTTGGGGCGCTGGGGCCGCATGGGTTTTGACCGATAATGACGGTGTTGACGATCATTCCGGTGAGATGCTGTTCTGGAGCTTTGGCACAGTGAATTAAGGTTTTATCGCCGCCTTGTTTTCCCCTGCAAATGGGGGAGGACAAGCGCCTGCGTTTCCATTTATTGAGATAAAATATATTGATTTTCGTGGGGTTGCAGCGCTTTTCGGAATAGCAACGCCTTTAAAAATCGCATATCCTTTCTTATGTAAATATCAATTACATTAGTCAGAGGGATGGTAGTATATGGCCGATTTTGACGCGCAGGTGCGCGAAAGCCAGGAACAGGTAGCAGAGGCGCAAGCCAAGATTTCCGAGCTGACCAGCAGGATTGAGACTGCGCGCGCGAAGATGAAATCAGGCGATGATATTACGTTGGATATTGAAAACGCCTCGCTGGAAGAGGTTCACACCCATACCGAACTGATGAATGCCAATATCGCCGAGCTGATCATGGGTCTGGATGATGTGACCTCGGGCTTTTCCGAGGATTTTTCGGCGATGCGCGACAAGACAGGTTGGGAAAGCTTTGTTGGGATTTTCTCAAAGGGCAAGTCCGAGAGCATGCGTCAGGAACGGATGCGCACGGCCTCGATCGATGACAAGTTGCAAGATCTGATCGGCAAATCGGATGTGATCACGCAGCTTTTGACGACGCAGCTGAATGTGTTGAACGAGCAGAAGACGAAGGTTGAAGGCAACCTGACCGGGACGCTGGATGAGCGTGAGATGACGGTGGGCGAACTTGAGACTCTGCGCGCTGAAATTCTGGGGATGGATCCGCAGATCATAGAGCTGGAAAACAAGATTTCCGTTGAACAGGACGCGGCTGCGCGTACCAAGCTGGAAACGCAGCTTGCTGACCTGAACACGCGCTATAATGAGATGGTGCAGCAGGAACAGGTGCAATTGGCTAAGTCACAAACGCTGGAACGCTATATCGAAAAGGGCAAGACCTGGATCGACTCGTTACAAAACCAGGCGGCGACGCAGATGGTGCTGATCAACAAGCTGGAAACGGACACCAAGCAGCGGGTCGTGCTGTACGATGCTTTGACCAAGTCGTTGAAAACGGCGCAACAGCAGGATGTGGCGCACCAGATCAACGAAATCGGTGTGCAGACAGATCAGGAAGCGCAATCCGCCATGGCCGGGATCGGCGCTGCCACCAACAAGCGTATGGCCGAAATGATGGAGGCCCATGAGGACCACATGGTCTTTGCCCGCGACGTGTTGGAGCAGAAAGCCAAAGCGGATGAACGCTTTGCCCGACGGTTCCAGAAGATTGTCGAGAAGCATGACAAGAATCTTTATGGGGAGTGAGCCCTGCGACCGTCATTGGGTGGCTTTTCTGTCTGTTGGTTTGCGATGCTTCGCGGCAACAGCGCCATAGATAGAACATTATAATGAGGTAGATCAGAAGTCGTGCAACCAAGGTCTGCCTAGCACACCACGTTCAGTGCGTTATTGCAGACTGTTTTTGCCTCACACTCGGACCTCGTGGAAAAATAGAATGGATACTCAAGAGTATTAATGACTGAATCTGTCGACCTTACCCAAGACCACGCTGGCTTGACTGATAATCAGGCCGCGCGGCGGTATTTTGCAAAGTTTGAGCGGATCACGGGCCATCTGGTGCGGGTGGCAGGTGAGATGGAGGCGGAGCGGACGTTCTCAAAGGCAGACGTCAATATCATCTCGGCCTATGTGCAGAATATCACGTATACGTTCCGGGCGCTGAGCCATAAATACTTGCTGACGGGCCGCGATACGGGGCAGTTCTTTGGGTCATTGTCGATTGATCGGGTCGAGAGCGGTTTTCCGGTGTTCTCGGAACTGATGAAGATGGCCAATGATGCGCAACAGGCGGAGCGGCATCTGGCCGGCATGCGCTCGGTCGATGCGCTGAAGGACGAGATGATCCGCGAGATTGTGGGCGAGCTGCAAATCCCCACGAAGCTACAATATGCGATGTCCCAACGGCTTTATTACGAGGCGTTGCGGGCGGGGTATCTGTTCTGGCCCACTAATGATGCGCAGGCGATCTGGACGGGCAATGAGGGCGCGCGCCGGTCCTATTTGCTGCATTGGGCGGTTTACGACAGCCAGCAAAATATCCCGACGATCTATCTAATGCATATTGAGGATTCTGGCGAGGTGGCCTTGCCGAAAGATGCGCGACGCTGGCCTGCGGCACAGGCGCATCTGAGCGCGCAAGGCTCGGCCGGGTTGAAGCTTTTGACGATTGCGCAGGGGTTTGACCGCGACTTTGACGACCTGCATCCCAAGCGGTTGCGGCGTATTCATCTGGGACCGATGTATTCATCGGCCTTTACCCGGCAATCCGGGCCGATCCGCGAGGTGCTGGAAGAGGCGCAAAGCGGGCCGGGTGAGGATTGGACGCTGGCGTGGACGGTCGAGGATTTACGCAGTGAGCGGGTGGAACTGGAGAAGAAGGGCTGGTTCAGCTCAGTCGAGCGGGAGATTTTCAAGCTTGACCCGTTTGCTGGCCGCGGGGCCGAGACCGGGGCGACCTCGATAGAGCGGTCGATCATTCTGCCGCAACGCCCGTTTCAGGTGCTGGCCGAAAAGCAGCCAGCAGGGTTTGCGAATGTGCGGAAATTCGTTGTCTCGCCAGCGGGGCGTGTTGTGAGCTACCGGTGATATGAGAATCCGATGCCTCCGGCGGGAGTATTTTTAAAACAATGATGAGGGTTTAACGTGAGCGTTTCAGCTGATTTGATGGAATTGAAGGAAGACGACATCCGCAAGCATTATATGCCAGCGGCAGAGATGCTGATGCAGCTTGACCATACACCACGGATTGCGCAGGCGCGGCTGTCTTTGCAAACGCCTGAGAAATCGCCCGATGTGGCGGCGACGCGGCGGCGGTTCCGTTCAACCACGCCCGGGCTTTTGACGCGTACTGCGGCACCTGCGTCTGGCGTGCGGATTTTGGACCGGATCGCCGAGAGCGATGATGACGATCCTTTGACATCACCTGCACAAGCTGCGGTGGCACATGCGTTGCGCCGCGCTTTGTCTATCGCTCTGGCGCTTGGTGAAACCTATTCGGATCAGACGCCACTGACAGAGCTGAAGCGGATCAATCTTGAGGGACGGTTGCCTACGGAGCGGTCGACCGAATTTACCGAGCTTTTAGCGGCTGAGTCCCTTGTAGCGCTTTATACGTTTGCCAATGCGACGTCCTATCTGTTGTCGTCCCATTCGACGGAAGCCAGTGTAGAAGTTGGCAGTGTTGATGAAGTTCTGACCGACAATGCACCTTTGGCTTTGCATGGCGCGATTTGGGAGTTGGATCAGAAGCTTGGTCAGTTTGCCACGGATGAGCCGCTTCTGATCGCCACGATGCTGGCGTTTTGTGAGCAGCTGATGGACAAGGTCGCGATGCGTGCAAGCACGGCAGGACGGCTGGAGGGGTTCAACAATGCCTCTTACCGGGTTGAGGAAGATGAACTGACGCTGAATGGCTTTACCCCGGCGCGCACGGCGAAGGGGTCGAAACTGACGATGACCTTCAAGAAGCCGAACGAGGTCGTCGGCAACCATATTGCCAAATATCAGGCTATGAAGCTCAGCAAGATGCTGATGGCCTATGATTTCGACCGAAAGCTGAACCCATTTGCGGAACTTGGCGGGTTTATCTTTACCTTCATGGGCGATGGCAAGCCGGGCACAGGGAAGACGACGCTTATTCAGATGATGGCGGGCCTGATCTCAGGCTATTGCGAGACGGCGGGCTATGCTTTTCGGTATCAGAACCTGTCGACGGATAATATCGACAGCTATCAGGGTAAATCCGGGCAGAACGCCAAGGCATTTATCAACAACGTGCTGGACCCGAACGTCATCGGGTTTGGGACAATCGACGACATTGACCAATTGGCGGGCAAACGCGGAGACCGGCAATCCAGCGCGGGCCAGCTAGAGATTACGGCGGTGCTGATGGAAAGCTTTGCCGGGGCCAATACAGTGGTGCGGGGCAACTGCACCTTTGGGATGTTCTCAAACTACCCTGAAAATGTGGATGATGCGCTGCGCCAACGGGCAGGGGCGCGGTTTTTGGTGGATGGGCCGATCACGCAGGATGATTACATCGACATCCTCTATCTTCTGATGGGCAAGAACCATGACATTCCCTTGGGCGATCACGAGGTGTTTGCCGCGCAAGAGATCAAGAAAGCCGTTGCAGCCTCATTCGATAGCCACGGGCGCCCCCATGAAGAGGGGCTGTTGCGCGTGTTCGATAAAGTGTCCTCGGACATTGGGGATTTGGATACGATCGCCAAAATGGGTGCCTATCTGAAGGGCATTCAGGAAGCCGATGAGCGGTTTACGGGGCGTGCGATCAAGAACATCACCGATGCGGTGAAGGTCCGCGCGATGGATTTCGAACTGCCTGATGAATGGATGGAAGAACCCGACCTGTTCCTGTTCAAACCCTACGATGAAAAGAAAGGTATGATCGAAGAACTGCGCCAGCCGATCACGGTCGACATGGTGCTGCAAGAAATCAACCGTTACGCGGATTCAGAGTTCCGCTATGCTGACAAGTCAGATGAAGTGGCGATTGATGCGATGGTGCGTGATTTTGGACGTCAGGAGATTGCTAAGAAGCGGTATTTGGAGGGGAAGGGGTGAGCGAGAGTATCGCCAATGCAATTAGTGCTTTAGGCAATATAATTGTAGCAGGTTCGGCTGTAGCCGCTGCTGTTGCCGCTTTTATGGGGTTAGATCGCTGGAAGAAGCAAAGCCAATGGGAACAAGATAGCAGTCATGCACGAAAATTATTACTAGCATTAAGAAATCGACAAGATGCATTTGATCACCTAAGAGCTCGCTTTGTGTCGGCAAGTGAGATGCAGGTTGCAGTAGATTTATTACCTAAGATTGAAGAGCTTCCATCCCAAGATTTTGCGTTCAATGCTGCAATTGATATGCGGATTAATAATATGGAAGATGGTCTAGCAGAGTTTTATACGCTGATAATCGAGAGTGACGTGATTTGGGATACAACCCTCGAACAGAATTTTAGACAGATGCGAAAGGTGGAGCAAGATGTATTCTTTGCCCATCGGGAATTAGAACGTCAACGTGGTTTCCCCGATGATTATGAACACAATTTGAAGGATAATGCGGATCATTATACAAAGACGGCTTTCGGTGATCCTGACGACGATATTGGTGTAAAGTATTGCCATCATTCCGAAGAAATACTGCAGACAGCCAAGAGCAAACTGGATCGTGTGTAAGTTGATTAGCTATAAATCCGTTCAGCAACATGGCCCCCTTCCCATGGGGAAGAGGGAGGGGACTGCACGTTCTTTGAATACGCTGGGGCTTGGAACTTCTGTTTGGCGCGGTGGGGGCATGGCCACATGACCAAAACGCTCGTCCTTATCGCGACGCTGATCGGTCCCGTCCTTCTGGCTTGGGGTGTTACCGGTTCGGTCTGCGGGTTTTCCACTCCGCGCGAAATCAACTGTTTTCATGCCAGTGACGGGTATTGGGAGGTCTTCGCCTCTTATGCGATTATGTTCTCTATCGCGACCTATGTTCCTGCGGTTTTGTTATATCTGATTGCCCGTAGTCGAGGGTCGTCTGCATGATTGCTCTTGCTCTCATATCCTGGGGTGTGCCAGCCATTGTGGGCATTCTGATGGGCTTCTGGCAGGCGAAGCGTCCGGCGCTGAGCGCGGCGGAATTTGGCAAGCACATGGTTATTGCGGGCCTGTTCACCGCTGTCATTTTGTTCTGTTACCATATGGTCTGGCTGGGCGCGCTGATGATGGCGGATGGCGGGGTGTCCCGGCTTGGGTCATGGGCGTGGTACTGGACAGCCTTGACCGCGATTGTCTGGCTGCCACTTATGGTCATTGCCTATATCATCCGCGCAATGCGGCTTAGATCACAAGGGCGCACATCATGAGCGACGCGATCACGCTGATAAATACGGGCCTGCCATTGGCAACGCTGAGCCTCATGGCGTTGATCTTGCCGCGTTGGCTGACGCCGAAAAGCACGTTGTCCCATGGCAAGGTGGTGCGAGCAATTGCGCTGAGCGCGCTCATTATCTTTGCAACGGGAATGGCCATTTTCATGGCCCTGCTGAATACCGCTGCTACCAGCTTGCAGGATCTTGCCTCACGCTCTGCCCTGACGGCGTTGGTTTGGGGCCCGCTTCTGGCGTTGTCATGGCTTGGGCTTGCTATTTCCGTCAACAGGAACCGCAGCGATCATATGATCGCAACAGAAGGGTCGCAGCCATGATGCGGTTGATCGAAAAAGGCCTGATGTTTGGCAATCTGTTCCATGTAGCCAGCCCTGCGCTGGTGCATCGCTATAACCGGGCGCTGAAACATTTGACCGGCAAGACCACGAAGCTGACGGATTTCCACATCGATATCTCGGGCTATGCCCCCGAAATTGGCGATGAACTGGATGATCCTCTTTATCTGAACCCAAACGGCTGCAACCGGCAGTTCATTTTGTTGAGCACGGAACAAAAAACTGCGCCGCTGCTGGAGGCGAAATTTTCCACATCGCGCGGTATCCTGCGCCAGTTTATCGAGGAAAACGAGGCGCAGCTTTTTGCACTGACGGCACGCGACGCCGTAGCCGGGGAGCTGGTGAATTCGGTTTATACGGTCTCGAAGGCGGCGCATTTGTTTGATATTCGCAAGATCAGTGTTGAGGCAGATACAACCGGCGGGCATGTGGCTGAAGCGGCCAAGTTTGGTGAGATGATCGAAGAATTTCGCACCCGCGATGATGGCTGGTGGGATGATGTGCTGATCGCCGATATGATCACGCTGGCCAAGAAAACCGGCGATGTGACCCGTGCGCCGATATCGCTGAACCGGACGGAATATCGACAGGAGAATTTCTGGACCTCGCATTTCGGCGGGCTCTATGTTTTCCGCGAGATGGAGCATCCGGCCGCGATTGCGCTGGACGCGGACAAGGTTGGCAAGCTGCCGATTGCGTTTCAGATGGGGTTTGAGGACCGTAACAAGATCGCTGCTTTCTTTGACTTAAATGATCTGGTGGAACCGATTGTCAAAGCGAAGGGTGTGAACTCGGTCGCTATTTTGCGCCAGAAGCTTGATTTCATCATTATTGATGTCGCGGCCACGATGGATGTCGATCTGACCGGGTTGCGCCGTCATGATCTGCGCGGGCTGGCGCGACGCTATGCCAGGCTGTTGCCGCCGGAGTTCCAAACGCTGAGCAAGCTGTTGCGCTGGGCCGAAGGGGGTGGGCCGTGGCCACGGATCAATTCGCAAGACCCGGCTTATTTCTACACGTTGCGCGCCAAGTCCCATAAGGACCGGGATTTGGTAAACATGCTATTGGCTGAACTATGCCCTTTGGATGTCCGCCAGCTGTTTATCTGTCACAAAGAGCTGTTCTATGCGGCCTATGCTGACTGGCCGGATCAGAAGAAAACTTATGTCGCGGATTTTCTGGACCGGGAATATGCAGTGGACAAGGCCGGTGCGCGCGAGGCATTGTTCGGCGGCGATGAGCCGATGGAGGAGCCCGCTCCACAGGATATCGTGGATATTGTCGGCCCATGGGGTGCAATCAGGAGGGGCAGATGATACTTGGAATTCTACGGCTGATGCTGTTTTCCTTTGTGCTGATGTTGGTGGTCTATTTCGTCCTGTCTGCCTGGTCTCGCTCGGTCAGGCGCGGCAAGCTGGGCGAGGAATGGGATGAAGAAAACCGCGAAGGTGATCGAGAGGCGTTCATTGAGCAAGGGTTGGCCGAGTATGATGGCTCTTTGCGGCGCAAGTTGATACTTGGGGTTTTCATCGTGCCCTATCTGGTGATCGGCTTGCTGGTCTATCTTGTGAACTATCAGTGAGGCTGAACTTATGATCTATGTGAAACGCGGCTTCATCTTCTGCATTTGGGCAGTGATCTTCGCTTTCCTGCACTACACATTGCCGCAACAGGATATTGCGCGCATCGTCGGGACAGAAGTACGGCGCATAGATTTCGGTGAGAACTCTATCTTCTGGGCCAGTCCTGATACCGGGCAGCAGGTCGGTGGCGTCAATCGGGATGTGCGTTTCATCAATGCTGTGCGCAAGCGGACTTATCTGTTGGGGATGATCCGGTCCGGTGAAGGTGTCATGGTCTACCGTAACGAGGATACGGGCATTGGCTGGCCGCCTTACTTCAAGCTCGACAGCTCAAACTTGCAGACCGAAGCGGATGATCTCAAAAGCAGCAAAGCTGATCCGCAATGGGTCGTGATCACCCATTATGGGTGGCGTAATGAGTGGTTTTCGATTTTCCCTAATGCCGTTGGCGTGCGCGCGATTGATGATCCGGACCGTTTTCTGATCCCGTGGATCAATATATTCCTTATAGTTATTCTGGCAGGTCTGGGTCTGGGATTATACCGTCTGAGCCAGTGGTTTCGCCGTGAAAAGATTGATCCCGTCATCGAAGATGCCGGCGAGGCATGGGATGCTGTAGACGGCTATACTGAAGAAAAACGCGGACGGTTGCGTGCCTGGCTTGATACATGGAAGGGCAAGCCCCGCAAGTAGCTGGTGCATGAAATGAATCCCGCTGCGGTGACGATCTTGCGCGCCGAATTCTGGGACGCGTAATTTTGGACCGATTAACAGCCCTTGGCGTCATTCCCCGTAAGGGACCCAGATGTTTTTTACGTCGGTTGCCTGTCCCAGCATGTCTTTCACTGTTCCGGGCGCGGGAGCAATCAGGGTGCGTTTCAGGTTTCCGGTTGAGGCGCGTTCGATCTCTGTCGCAAGAGGGGTCGAAGAAAAGGACCAGACTGCATCAACATCGTTATGCGCCGCCAGATGCGGGGCGAGCTCTTTGTGAGATCCGGTCAGGATGTTGACCACACCGGCGGGCAGGTCTGACGTCTCTAACACCTGATAGAAATCCGTCGCGGCCAGCGGAAACGGCTCTGATGCGCAGGCGATCATTCGATTGCCCATGGCGATGGCGGGGGCCACCACTTCAACCAGCCCCCATAGCGGTGTCGCATCCGGGCAAAGCCCGCCAATCACGCCCACCGGTTCCTTCATCGCCAAAGCAACCCCGCGGATCGGGACGCCATGGACCTGACCGTCGAACTTGTCAGCCCAGGCGGCATAGGTGAACAGGGTTTGCAAGGTGGCGTCTACCTCGGCCATGCCGGGTTTGCCGGTCATAGATTTGATCCGGGCGGCAAATTCATCTGCGCGTGCAGAGAGGTTTTCGGCGATATAGTACAAAATCTGCGCCCGCAGATGTCCCGTTGTCTTGGCCCAGCCTTTGGCCGTCTGAGCCGCTTCGACTGCGTTGCGAATGTCTTTGCGATTGGCCAATCCGGCCTCTCCCAAAGCGTCGCCTTTGGGGCCGTAGACCATGTGGGAATAGCCGCTGTCGGGGCGCGCCTGCTTGCCGCCGATATAAAGCTTCGCTGTACGGTCAATCGGATCGCCAAGAGCGCCTGTGCCGGTGAAAGCCGTCACAGGTTTGGCGGGCTTTACTGCCGCTTTCGGCTTGGTATAGGCCGCAAGCCCTTCCCAGCCGCCTTCGCGGCCAAAGCCGGATTCCCGAACGCCGCCGAACCCAGCCGCTGCGTCAAACAGGTTTGTGGCATTGACCCAGACAACCCCCGCCGCCAGCTTGGGCGCAATGTCGAGCGCAAGGTTCACATTCTCGGTCCACACGGTTGCGGCCAGACCATAGCGGGTGTCATTGGCCATCGTCACAGCCTCGTCGGGGGTGCGGAACGTGGTCGAGACCAGAACAGGCCCGAAAATCTCTTCCTGCATCAGATGGGACGACGTCGTCAGGCCAGTAATCAGGGTGGGTGGGTAGAAGCAGCCATCCGGGGCGGTTGTCTGATAGGTTTCGCCCTCGGAATTGCCGCCGACCAATTCTTTGATCGTCTCAAGCTGCACCGGGTCTACCACCGCACCGACATCGATGCATTTGTCCATCGGATCACCAATGCGCAGGCCATCCATGCGGCTGCGCAACTTGCGATAGAAGCGCTCGGCAATGCCTTCCTGCACCAAAAGGCGTGAGCCCGCGCAGCACACCTGACCCTGATTGAACCAGATTGCGTCGACCAGACCCTCGATAGCTGAATCAAGATCGGCATCGTCAAAAACGATATAAGGGGACTTGCCACCAAGCTCCAAAGTCAGGGATTTGCCGGTGCCAGCAGTGGTTTCGCGGATTTTGCGGCCCACCTCGGTCGAGCCGGTAAAGGCGATCTTGTCTACCTCAGCCGTAACGATCATCTCACCCACAGAGCCATCGCCGGTTACAATATTCACCACGCCTTTAGGCAGACCAACCTGCGCACAGATCTCGGCAAAGAGCAGCGCTGTCAGCGAGGTATATTCCGCTGGTTTCAGAACAACCGTATTGCCCATCGCCAGGGCTGGCGCGATTTTCCAAGCCAGCATGAGTAGCGGGAAGTTCCAAGGGATGATTTGCCCGCAGACCCCAAGCGGCGCACGGTCGGGCAGCTCAGACGCCATGAGCTGCGCCATGCCTGCGTGGTAGTAGAAATGCCGTTGGGCAAGGGGGATGTCGATGTCGCGCGCCTCGCGGATTGGTTTACCGTTGTCCAGTGTTTCCAACACTGCGAACAGGCGGGAATGCTTTTGCAAGGCGCGGGCCAGCGCATACAGGTATTTAGCCCGCTCAAACCCGCTCAGCTTTGCCCATTTAGGCTGCGCTTTGCGCGCAGCGGCGACGGCTGTATCCACATCCTTTTGCCGCCCCATCGTTATAGCCGCCAGCGTTTTGCCGGTTGCGGGGTTCTTCGTGTCAAACCCCTTGCCCGGCTTGGTAAATGCGCCGTCAATGAAATGGCCGAACTTGCGCCCATGTCCGTCAAGCCATGCATGGGCCTGTGCAGCGCTTTCGGGGGCGGGGCCGTAATCCATTGTTTCGAATATCTCTTTTATGGTCATGACTTATCCCTCAAGAATCAAGCGAGTGGATGGCGGTACGAGGCCGAATATGCACCGGTTACATGATGCTCTAGCTGCCGTTCTATGTCGTTGAGCAGGGATGACGCGCCAAAGCGGAACAGGTCTGGCTGGCACCAGCGCACCCCAAGTTCGTCCTTCATAAGCGCAAGATAGATGATGGCGTCTTTCGCCTTGGAAATGCCGCCTGCCGGTTTGTACCCCACATGAAAGCCGGTCGCGTCGAAATAGTCGCGGATGGCACGTATCATCACCAGCGAGACCGGCAGGGTCGCATTGACTGCCTCTTTCCCGGTCGAGGTCTTGATGAAATCCGCCCCCGCCATCATGCAGATCAGCGAAGCGTGAGCGACGTTGCGCAGTGACCCAAGCTCCCCTGTTGCAAGGATCGCCTTCACATGAGCGTTGCCACAGGCCGCACGGAAGGCGCGCATTTCGTCATACAGCGCTTGCCAGTTCTGGGTCAGCACATGGCGGCGAGAAATGACGATGTCGATTTCTTTTGCACCTGTTTTCACGCTTTCCTCGATCTCGGCCACGCGCAGATGGAACGGCGACAGGCCTGCTGGAAATCCGGTAGATACGGCAGCGACAGGGATGCCAGAGCCTTCCAAGGCTTCAACTGCGGGCGCAATCATGTCGTGATAGACGCAGACCGCGCCGGTGGTGATCCCCTCAACACCCAGTTTTTCCAGAATGTCTGCCCGCACGGGTTGGCGCGCTTTGGCGCAAAGCCTGCGGACCCGGCCTGCTGTATCGTCGCCTGACAGAGTCGTCAGATCGATGCAGGTCACGGCCTTCAGCAGCCATGCCGCCTGATGCGCTTTCTTGACGGATCTGCGTCCGGGCAAAGACGCCGCGCGCCGCTCAATCGCAGAGGTATTCGCCTGCACCCGCGCGACCCAGTCCAGATCAAGGGGCATACCGGGATTGCGCGGCAGATGAACCTGCGGCAATTGCGCAGGTGCGGCTTTAACGTGTTTCTGCGTGGCCAGTTTCAAGAAAAACCTCACCTGTGTGGAAGACAAAACCGTGCCACGCACAGGCGTCAGTTGCAAGGTGAGGAAAGCCATTGGCTGCGGTCTGTCAGTATTCTTGGTTATCCAGTCTTGCCCGTACCGGCCTATCGGGGATAGGGAAGGGTATCCACCAAAGGACCCTTACCATGACCTTCGATCGATCCATAAAAATCGCCCCCTCCATCCTGTCCGCTGACTTCGCCAATTTTGGCAAGGAATGCGAAGCAATTGAGGCGCAAGGGGCGGATTGGGTTCATGTGGACGTGATGGACGGGCATTTCGTGCCCAACATCACCTTCGGGCCTGAGACCTGCAAGGCGATCCGTCCCCATATCAAAGGGGTCATGGACGTGCATCTGATGATTGCACCTGTGGATGCGTATATCGAAGCCTTTGCACAAGCCGGTGCTGACATCATCACCGCCCATGCAGAGGCCGGCCCGCATATCCACCGCACGCTGCAAGCCATTCGTGGGGCCGGAGCCAAAGCCGGTGTTGCCTTGAATCCCGGCACCCCTGCGGGCCATGTAGAGCACCTGCTGGATATGGTCGATCTGATCTGTGTGATGACCGTTAACCCGGGCTTTGGGGGGCAGAAATTTATCCACTCCCAGATTGCGAAGGTCGAAAAACTTCGGGCTATGATCGGTGATCGCCCTATCCATATCGAGATTGATGGGGGTGTTACCCCTGAGACTGCGCCTTTGGTGACAAAGGCAGGTGCTGATGTGCTGGTTGCAGGCTCTGCCGTTTTCAAAGGCGGTTCGGTCGAGGCCCCGGATGTATACGGTGCAAATATGCGCGCCATTCGGGATGCGTGCTGATATGGCGCCCATCGTTGCTGTCAGAGATTTGGCCAAAACCTATGAGGGCGGATTTGAGGCGCTGAAAGGCGTCTCGCTTGAGATTGAACAGGGCGAAATCCTTGCCCTTTTGGGGCCGAATGGCGCTGGAAAAACGACGCTGATCTCGGTCATCTGTGGCATGGTCAACCCGTCTTCGGGTAGTGTTTCGGTTGGTGGGCATGACATCATCACTGATTTTCGCGAGGCTCGCCGTCTGATCGGGTTGGTCCCACAGGAAATCACGCTTGAGCCGTTCGAAAAGGTTATCAACACGGTTCGCTTCACGCGTGGCCTGTTCGGTAAGTCGCCTGATCCTGCCTATCTGGAAAAAGTGCTTCGTCAATTGTCACTGTGGGACAAGAAAGATGCCCGCATCCGGGAATTGTCCGGCGGCATGAAACGTCGCGTGCTGATCGCAAAGGCACTTAGTCACGAACCGCGCATTCTGTTTCTGGATGAGCCGACCGCCGGAGTGGATGTCGAATTGCGCAAGGACATGTGGCAAGTGGTACGTGGCCTTCAGGACGATGGGGTTACGATCATTCTAACGACCCACTACATCGAAGAGGCCGAGGCTATTGCCGACAGGGTTGGCGTGATCAATGGCGGGGAAATCCTGCTGGTCAAGGAGAAGCAGGCGCTGATGGCGCAGATGGGTCAGAAAGAGCTGCGGATCGAGCTTCAAAGCCCGCTTATGGCCATCCCGGAGGCGCTGTCTGACTATAATCTGAAGCTGGCCGAGAATGACAAGATTTTGATTTATACCTACGACACCAGCGCTGAGAGGACTGGCATCACCAAGTTGCTGGGCGACATTGCTGCGGCAGGTTTGGTCCTGAAGGATGTCTCGACGCGGCAATCCTCGCTTGAGGATATTTTTGTAGGTCTTGTGGGGGATGCCGCATGAACTGGCAGGCAATCAAGTCTATCTATATCTTTGAGATGGCGCGGTTTTTCCGGACGCTGACCCAAAGCTTCATCTCGCCGGTGATCTCGACTTCGCTTTACTTTGTGGTGTTCGGTGCCGCCATCGGCAGCCGTATTGAGCAGGTCGAAGGCGTCAGCTATGGCGCGTTCATTGTGCCGGGGCTGATCATGTTGTCGGTCATGACGCAGGCCACATCGAACGCGTCTTTCGGTATCTATTTCCCGAAATTCATTGGCACGATTTATGAGCTGCTCTCTGCCCCGATCAGCTTTTTCGAGATTGTCATCGGTTATGTTGGTGCGGCGGCGACCAAGGCGTTGTTTATCGGTGTGATCATCCTTGCCACAGCGCATCTGTTTGTTGATCTCAGCATTGTCCATCCGGTGGCGATGCTGGCCTTTCTGGTCATGACGTGCCTCAGCTTTGCCTTGCTGGGGTTTATCATTGGGCTGTGGGCGCAGAATTTCGAGCAATTACAGCTGATCCCGCTTCTGGTCATCACGCCACTGGTGTTTTTGGGCGGTAGCTTTTATTCCATCTCGATGCTGCCCGGGGCATGGCAGACCGTGGCGATGTTCAACCCGGTGGTCTATCTGGTCTCAGGTTTCCGCTGGTCTTTTTTCGGAGTATCCGACGTGCCAATTGGAGTCAGCTTGCTGGCTATTGGTCTGTTCACAGCCGTCTGCATAGGTGTCATCGCGTGGATATTCAGGACGGGATATAGGTTGAAGCCGTAGAGCGCTTGATCTTACGTATCGCATATAATGCGCGGCTGTTTCTATAATCTTTAATGTCGAGCAGACTTTTCTATTATGTAGATAGCAACATACTCGGAGCCCCCGCAATGACCGAACGCCTAAACTATGTCGCTATAAATGGTCCAGCAATCAAAAGTATGTTGGCATCCAAAGAGCATATGGATTCTATCGATAATCAGTTGCGCGCAATGATTGAATTGAGGGTTTCTCAGATAAATGGTTGTGTCTACTGTGTCGATTTGCATTCAGTTCAGGCAAGGGCTGCTGGTGAAACGCAGCAACGACTTGATTGTCTTGCTGTTTGGCGCGAATGTCGTTTCTTCGAGGAAAGCGAACGAGCTGCTCTTGCATGGGCCGAAGCTATAACATGCCTTCCCGAAAACGGTGCTCCGGCTGAACTGTTTGAGACGTTAAAGCTTCATTATTCGGATCAGCAGATCGTCGATCTGACGCTGATTATTTCTCAGATGAATGCTTGGAACAGGGTTGCCGTGGGCTTTGGCCATTTGCCTGACAAGCGCGAATAGATGCCGACGCTTTATGGCTTACCTGCAACCAGACGCTCCGCGACTGTTAGCTTCGCGGCAAAACCTCATCCAGTTGTTGGGCCAGCCAGCCGCGTGGAATGAAGTGGCCGCGTTCATGCAGGTCAAGCGTTACGCTGACACCGGTGTCGCAAGTGGCCCAGATGGTGCGATTGAACTTGTCCTTTTCTGTCGTTGCATAGGCATTGGTGCCGGTTGGTGTCGCACACCCCATCCGGGCTCGCCATAAGGCCACCGGATAAGTTGTGTCGCCCCCCGGACCCATTGGGAAATCCATCACATTGTCTTTCTTACCATGCACATGGCGGACCTCTTGCGGATGCGTATCGCAGTTTTCGTCCTGATTGATCGAGCCAGAGACGGCCAGAAGCGCCTTCACCTTTGCACCACGTTCGCAAACGAAGCGCCACGCCATGGCCGAGCCGTAGGAATAGCCCGATACGATGATGTTATTTGTATCGATCGGATAATGCTTTGCCGCGTCTTGCAGAACCTGATCCGCAAACTCCACATCCGACGTACCACTGCGCCAGAAATCCCAAGTTTTGCCAAGGCCGTTCGGGGCCAGTAACAATACACCGCGTGGGTCTGTCGCGCCGGCAATGCGTTTGTGTTTGACCACCAGCGTTCCTTGCCGTCCCCAGCCGTGGAAATGCAGCATAACGGGCATCGGTGTCACGCCATCCCAATTCTCGGGCACCTTCACGTGATAAGACCTGTCCCCCAGAACACATGGGGTCTGATCCTGGCAGGTCTGATCCGCCGAGACGTGCAGGGGTAGGAAGGCCAGCAAAGTTGCAAAACAAACGAGAAGGCGCATCGCGGTCTCCGAACAAAAGACATTTTCGTCAGTTTAGCTGAGGACTTCTTAAAAAGCAGATCAAAAGCATGTTAGAATACGTTAGAAATTTATTTTTTAGGTGGTCGTCTTTCAAAGGCCCCTGCAAACCGTCAGAGCCCTGCTGCGGTCTTAGCAAATGGATCTTCCGGATAACCAACCTCTGCCAGATATAGCCCTTGCGGCGGACAAACGGGGCCGCAGGCCGCGCGGTCGCAAGCCTCTCGTGCGTGCTTCATATCATTGGGATGCCAGCTGCCTGCGCCTACTCGCTCCAGAGAGCCCACAAAGCTGCGGACCTGATTATGCAGAAATGACCGCGCCCGCAGGTGGAAGCGGAATTCGGCACCGTAAGCTACGTCCAGCCGTTCGATCCGCAGCTCATCCAGCGTCTTTACTGGCGACTTTGCCTGACACATGGTCGACCGGAAGGTGGTGAAATCATGATTGCCGATCAGATGCGCGGCGGCTTCGCGCATCGGCTCAAGGTCCAGCATATGATTGATCTGCCAGACGAGACCTGCCTCATGGGTTGCGGGGGCGCGACGGCAGAGAAGGCGAAACAGGTAGCGCCGCTCGGTCGCTGAAAACCGGGCGTGCCAGTCATCTGCTACGCGCACCGCCTGCAATATCGCCACGGGGGCTGGTTTCAGATGATAGTTCAGCGCCTCGGATAATCGGAAGGCATCCCAGTCCTTTGCCATGTCGCAATGAGCCACTTGTGCCAAAGCATGCACGCCTGCATCTGTGCGCCCAGCCGCAGCGATACCGGGGCAGTCAGGTTCCAGCTTGCGGAGCGCGGCTTCCACAGCTCCCTGAACGGATGGCGCATTGTCCTGCCGTTGCCACCCGGCAAAAGGCGTGCCGTTATATTCAATTCTCAAGGCATATCTGGGCATTTTGACCGAATAGCCTTTGCGGCTGAGGCTGCCAAGCCCCTTCCCCCTACACAGATCGCCCTGTGCGGCCTATGTATAGGCGGCGACAAAAGGAATTCACGTGATACTTCATGACATTGCAGAGGGGTTGGGCCGCGGCATCGAAGGTGTCACCTCGACATTTACTGGTGCGTTTGAGCCGACAATCCGTTTGGGTGTTACGGGTCTGAGCCGCGCGGGTAAGACGGTGTTCATTACGTCACTGATCGCCAATCTGATGAACCGGGACCGGATGCCGCAACTGACCGCTGCGGCCAAGGGTGCTATTCAAGCCGCCTATCTGCAACCGCAGCCCGACGATACGATCCCGCGATTTGATTACGAAACTCACCTGGCTGCGATGACTGGCGCTGATCCGGTTTGGCCCAACTCGACCCGCACTATTTCGGAGCTGCGCCTTTCATTGCGGGTGCAGCCGACGGGCTTGCTCGGCAGCTTCTCTGGGCCGCGCGTTGTGCATCTGGATATCGTTGACTACCCCGGCGAATGGTTGCTGGATCTGGGCCTGCTAGAGAAATCCTTCGCTGACTGGTCTGATGAAAGCCTTGCCCGTGCCAAACCCCGCGAGGATGCGAAAGACTACCTGACGCTGGTTGCGGCGACTGATCCTGCTGCCAAGCTGGATGAGCCGCAAGCACAGGCGCTTGCAGCAGCTTATACGGCCTATTTGGCAGCGATCAGGGCAGCAGGTCTCAGCGACTATACCCCCGGCCGGTTCCTGCTGCCGGGCGATATGGAAGGATCGCCTGCTGTGACCTTCGCACCTTTGCCGCGCCCTGAATCCACGCCGCGCAACAGCTTGTATCGGGAATTTGAACGCCGGTATGAGGCCTATAAATCCAAGGTGGTCAAGCCGTTCTTCCGGGACCATTTCGCTCGCATTGACCGCCAGATCGTGCTGGTCGATGCACTGGGCGCCATCCATGCAGGCCCACAAGCGGTAGATGATCTGCGCCGTGCCATGGCCGATATTCTGGGTGCCTTCCGCCCCGGCCCCAATGCGTGGCTGTCGCAAATCCTATTTGGCAAGCGTGTCGAGAAAATTCTGTTTGCAGCCACCAAAGCGGACCACCTGCACCATGCGCAACATGGAAAACTGACCGCGATTATGGATGCGCTTCTACGCGAGGCCCGTGACCGCGCCGACTTTGCCGGGGCACAGACGGCTGCGATGTCTATTGCTGCTCTGCGCACAACGGTCGAAGACACGATCGATCATGGTGGCGAAAAGCTTGACGTGGTGCGGGGGCGCTTGCTGGAGACTGGCAAGCACGCGGCGTTCTTTCCCGGCCATTTGCCATCTAATCCGGCCCAACTGCTCTGCCGTGCGCGTGACGGTCAGACTGCGTGGCTTGATGCGGATTATTCGATTATGTCTTTTGCTCCGGCCCGGCAAGAGTTGAAACCGGGTGAAGGTCCACCTCACATCAGGCTGGACAAGGCCACAGAATTCCTGATTGGAGATCGCTTGAGATGACCCAGAAATCCACAGGTCCGGTCTTGATCGAGCTGGACGAGGGGCAGGCCGAAACACCGGCCACCGCACCCCCAGTTCCCGATGCGGACCTACCCGTGCCAACGGGCCGCGCAATGCAAACGCTTGCTACATTGGCGACGCGCCGGTCGTCGGGATTGACGCGGTTCTTCTGGTCATCGCTGCTGGCGCTGGTCAGTTTCGCGGCATCTGTTGCCGCGTGGGAGTTCGTCACGGGGCTGATCGAGCGCAGCCCTATCCTTGGTTGGACCGCCACTGTGCTGACCGGGCTATTCGTTCTGGCGTTACTTCTGATCGCCGGGCGGGAATGGTTGGCGCTTGGCCGCCTGAAACGGATTGACGGTCTGCGGACGCAGGCCGATGCGGCACTGTCCACAGGTGATTTGAAAGCTGCGCGTGCAGTCAGTGACCGGCTGCTAAGTCTCTATGCAAACCGCGCAGATCTTGCCGCTGCCCGTAGCGCCATGGCGGCCCGTGCCAGCGACAGCTTCGATGCGGATGCAGCACTTGGGCTGGCTGAGCAACATTTGCTGGGGCCGCTTGATGCACTGGCCCGCCTTGAGGTTGAAGCCGCTGCCCGTCAGGTTGCTACCGTTACCGCGATTGTACCACTGGCTTTGGCTGATCTGGTGGTCGCGCTGACCTCGAACCTGCGGATGATCCGCCGCATCGCTGAAATCTATGGTGGTCGATCCGGCACATTGGGAAGCTGGCGTTTGACCCGTGCTGTGCTGACCCATCTGGTGGCAACAGGTGCTGTCGCCGTAGGCGACGACCTGATCGGCTCTATCGCCGGGGGTGGTGTTCTGGCCAAGGTGTCGCGCCGTTTTGGCGAGGGTGTGATCAACGGTGCCTTAACCGCGCGGGTGGGTGTGGCCGCTATCGAAGTCTGCCGCCCGCTGCCGTTTGTTACCGAGAAACGCCCCTCCGTAACTGGGCTGGTGAAACGCGCGCTAACCGGGTTATTTCCGGGTTAGGATATGATCACTCGCTTTGCGAATAGTGACTTTGCTTATCTGATGCTGACTGGTGCTGAACAGGCCCCATCAAACCTGCCCTTACCGTGATAACGAAGCGAGCGGGGGCAGCATGTCTCCGCAGACCAAGCGGGTCAGCAGGCGAGGAACAGGCGGGATTTGGGAGATCGGGAAGATCAGCCGATCCCGCAGTATCGGCAACACATGGCTGTCGGATTGATATTGTGGTGTAAAGGCCCAGCTCATCGCCTGATAGATGCGCACATGCCAACGCCGGGCCTGCGCGTAGATTGGCAAGGCGTCCTCCACAGGATAGTTTTTCAAAGCCTCGGCCAAGGCATGGGCGTCAAGCAGGGCCATATTGGCCCCTTGCCCCAATTGTGGGCTGGCTTTGTGGGCAGCGTCACCGATAACCGCCAGCCGGTTGCCGTAAGGTTTGCGCAAGGTGGCATGAGCGTAGCGTGCCATGGTCATCTGGTCATGTTGTGTCACCGTTTGCAAGAATGGGGCAAAGGCAGGCCAGAGCGTTGTTGCCTCGGCCTTCCATATTTCTAAAGGTGCGGCGCGCCATGCATCAAAGCTGTCAGCTGGCAGTGACCAGAAGATGGCGGCCTGCGGGGCGTCATCGCCTGGCAGCGTTCCGATGGGCAGGGTGCCAATCATACGGTCTGCCTTGCGATAGGTTTGGCTGAGCTGATCTTTGGGCAGGCTGGTTTCGGGCCACGGCACCGTGCCCCAGATCGCGCCATAGGGCAGGGCACGGGTGCGGATCGGGGTCAGGGGTGATTTAGCGCCGCATGCATCTATCACTAAATCGAAGGGACCAGCGACGGTGCCATTTTCAAAGGTGATCCGGCCTGCATTCGCGCTTGCGACAGGATGGTCCGAGACCAGCGTTACCCCTGCTGCAATCGCTGCGTTGAAAATCGCATCGAACAGGCTGGCGCGGTGGATTGCCAATCCAAACCGCTGCCCATCGTCTTTACAGTCATACCAGACGTCCAGAACCCGGCGGCCGCTATCAGCTTCATGTCCCAGCATGCGTCTGATGCGGTTGCCCTTGGCCTGTGCAGCGTCGCCTGCGCCGATAGCGTCCAGCACTGCTTGACCGACTGGTTGTATCACAAGGCCAGAGCCCACAGGTTGCGGTGACGCAAACTGATCAAAGACCTGCACGCGATGCCCTTGCGCTGCCAGAAGCGCGCCAGCAGTCAATCCGCCAATGCCAGCCCCAGCGATGCCTATGTGTAGTCTCTGTCTCATTCCGACCCGCATATACACGACGGGTGCGATTTTCATATGGGTTTTCGCAAGCTCTGGACCCTTTGATATAGTAGGGCTATAAGCCGACCCATGAACCATGTTCTGGTGATCATCATTCGAATTATATCCCCGGCGCTCTGATATATGAGACGCCGGGCAAAGGTGTTTGAGACCCTCGCACCGTTCCGCTTTATTTCCGACTATCTGACCTGAGGACGCTCCATATGTGCGCCGATACACCTGACTACAAATCTACCCTGAACCTGCCCGAAACCGATTTCCCCATGCGCGCTGGTCTGCCCAAGCGTGAGCCAGACTGGTTGGAGCGTTGGGAAAAGATCGGGGTCTATGACAAACTGCGCGAGAAAGAGGGGCGCACGCCCTTTACCCTGCATGACGGCCCCCCTATGCAAACGGGCATCTGCATATCGGCCACGCGTTGAACAAGATCCTGAAGGATATGGTGGTACGGTCCCAGCAGATGATGGGTCATGACGCCCGGTATATTCCCGGTTGGGATTGTCACGGTCTGCCGATTGAGTGGAAGATCGAAGAGAAATACCGCCAGAAAGGCCGCGATAAGGACGCGGTTGATGTCGTCGAATTCCGTCAGGAATGTCGCGATTTCGCTGCGGGTTGGGTGGATATTCAGCGCGAAGAATTCAAACGGTTGGGCGTCACAGGCAATTGGGATGATCCCTACCTGACGATGAACTTCCATGCGGAACGGGTCATTGCCGAGGAATTCCAGAAATTTCTGATGACCGGTGTGCTGTATCAGGGATCGAAGCCCGTGATGTGGTCGCCTATCGAGAAAACCGCCCTTGCCGAGGCCGAGGTGGAGTATCACGACAAGGAAAGCCCGACCATCTGGGTGAAATTCCGGGTGGTGAATACAGGCGATGTAACGCTTGATAATGCTTTTGTAGTGATCTGGACCACGACCCCTTGGACGATGCCGTCCAACAAGGCGGTCGTTTATGGAGAGGATATCTCCTATGGTCTTTATGAGATCACCGGACGTCCCGAGGAATGCTGGGCGCGGATCGGTGAGCGATACATTCTGTCTGACAAGCTGGCTGCCGATGTCTTGGCGAAAGCACGTCTGGACGATACGATGTATCGTCGCCTGTGTGATGTGAAGCCGGACGATCTGGCCAAGATCCAGCTTACCCATCCGCTGAAGGGGGCCGAAGGCGGCGATGGCGAATGGGATGACATCCGCGATTTCCGTGCCGCCGATTTTGTGACTGATGAAGAAGGCACCGGCTTTGTCCATTGTGCGCCGTCCCACGGGATGGAGGAGTTTGAGCTATACCGTGATCTGGGCATGCTTCAGCAGTTTATCACTTATAATGTCATGGAAGATGGGCGGTTCCGCGATGACCTGCCCTTCTTTGGCGGCAAGGCGATCCTTAAGCCCAATGGTAAAGAGGGCAATGCCAACACCGCGATCATCGACAAGCTGATCGAGGTCGGTGGCCTTCTGGCGCGTGGCAAGATCAAGCATAGCTATCCGCATTCCTGGCGTTCGAAAGCGCCGGTGATCTATCGCAACACGCCGCAATGGTTTGCGGCTGTCGACCGTCCGGTGGGCGACGGGCAGGATACCTATGGCAAAACCATCCGTGAACGGGCGTTGCGCAGTATTGATGAGCTGGTGACCTGGACGCCCAAGACCGGGCGCAACCGGCTACATTCAATGATCGAAGCGCGACCCGACTGGGTGCTGTCGCGGCAACGGGCCTGGGGTGTGCCTTTGACCTGCTTTACTAAGAAGGGCGCGCTGCCAACCGACGACGATTTCCTGCTGCGCAATGCCGAGGTCAACGCCCGTATTCTTGAGGCGTTCGAGGTTGAAGGCGCAGATGCTTGGTACAAGGACGGCGCGAAAGAGCGGTTCCTTGGCAATAGCGTCGACCCGGAAGACTACGATCAGGTTATGGATATTCTGGATGTGTGGTTCGATTCCGGCTCGACCCATGCGTTCACGTTGCGTGACCGGGCGGACGGGTCCGAGGATGGGTTGGCGGATCTCTATCTGGAAGGGACAGACCAGCATCGCGGGTGGTTCCATTCCTCGATGTTGCAGGCTTGCGGCACGATTGGTCGTGCACCCTATCGGGGCGTGCTGACCCATGGGTTCACGTTGGATGAGAAGGGCATGAAGATGTCCAAATCCATCGGAAATACTATCGTACCAGAGCAGATCGTGAAGCAATACGGTGCGGATATTTTGCGGCTTTGGGTGGCTCAGACGGACTACACGAATGACCAGCGGATCGGTCCGGAAATCCTGAAAGGAACCGCTGACAGCTACCGCCGTCTGCGCAACACGATGCGGTTCATGCTTGGCTCGCTCAGCGGGTTTTCCGAGACAGACCGGGTTGAGCCGCAGGATATGCCTGAGCTGGAACGCTGGGTGCTGCACAGGTTGGCTGAACTGGATCAGGTCGTGCGTGACGGCTATACGAAATACGATTTTCAGGGCGTATTTCAGGCTGTGTTTACCTTTGCGACGGTTGATCTTTCGGCGTTTTACTTCGATATCCGCAAAGATGCCTTGTATTGTGACGGCGATACAGCGCGACGCCGTGCGGCGCGCACGGTTCTGGATATTCTCTACCACCGCCTGACCACATGGCTTGCCCCGGTGCTGGTCTTCACAATGGAAGAGGTTTGGCTGGAACGCTTCCCCGGCGATGCGTCATCGGTGCATTTGCAGGATATCCCCGAAACGCCTGTCGCGTGGCGCGATGAGGCGCTGGCGACGAAATGGGCAACAGTCCGCCGTGTGCGCCGTGTGGTGACAGGTGCGTTGGAGGTGCAACGGACCGAGAAGGTGATCGGATCTTCGCTGGAAGCTGCACCGACGGTGTTTGTTGACGCGGATACGGCAGAGGTACTGAAGACGGTTGCGTTTGACGATATATGCATCACGTCAAGCATTCAGGTCTCAACGGATGCTGGCCCCGCTGAGGCTTTCACGTTGGATGACGCCAAAGGTATCGCAGCAGTGTTTGCCAAAGCCGATGGCGAGAAATGCCAGCGTTGTTGGAAGATTTTGCCGGATGTTGGGACGCATGCGCATTCAGGTGTATGCGGAAGATGTGATGAAGCATTGGGGTGATCTTGTTGCAGCCGCGTAATCCTGATTTCGACAAAAGGGCACGTGCGAGTTTCGCGGAACAAGACGTGATGGGTGCGCTTGGTATCGTACTGGCTGAACTGGAACCGGGACGGGTTGTACTGGAGATGCCGTTTCGTGACGACTTGACGCAGCAGCATGGCTTCATGCATGCGGGCATCGTGACAACGGCGCTTGATAGCGCTTGCGGCTATGCGGCCTTCACCTTGATGGAACCGGCGGCCGAAGTGCTGACGGTAGAGTTCAAATCCAGCTTCCTTGCTCCGGCGAAGGGCACACGGTTCCGCTTTGTGGGCGAGGTGGTCAAGTCAGGACGGACGCTAACCTTTGTGCAGGGGCACGCTTATGCGGTGAGCTCGGATGCGCAGGTTCTGGTCTCGACCATGAGCGCTACCATGATGGCTGTCACTGGTCGCGCGTTATGAAGGCTGCGAGCCTGAACAGCCCAGTGGGGCCTCTGACCATCTGGGAAGATGCGGGCAGCATCACGCGGCTTGAATGGGGAAAATCCGACGAAACGACAGAGACACTGCTTCTGTGTGATACGGTTCGAAAGCTGAAGCTTTATTTCAGCGGGGCGCTGGAAAATTTTTCAGCCCCGCTGGCGCCCGGCGGGACGGCATTTCAGGAAAAATTTTATGCAGCGCTTTGTGCGATCCCTTACGGGGAAACACGAACCTATGGCGATATCGCGCAGGATCTTGACGTCAGCGCGCAGGCTATCGGGCAGGCCTGTGGGGCAAATCCTATCCCTATTCTGATCCCCTGTCACAGGGTATTGGCCGCAAATGGGCTGGGCGGATTTTCCGGTGCAGGCGGGGTGGAAGCAAAGGTGGCCTTGCTCAAACTGGAAGGTGCTGCGTCTTTGTTGATCTAGCGCGCGGCCTTGCCGAAATCATAGATGATCTGCTGCGCAATCCCGGCAAATGTCAGATAGAGACTGGTCACAACCAATCCCCACAATGCCCATGCTTGAGGGTGAAAATCGACCCAGGCCGCCCAACCGGCGAAGAATGTCCAGCCTAAGGCCATGGGCAGGGTGACAGCGCGCCAGCGCTCGGTTCGGACAGGGTGGACAAATTTCAACGGTACGAACATTGCGATTGCCAGCACCGTCACCAAAGTCAGGCTGACCCAAAAACTGGGCTCAATCGCGAAGATCACCAAGACCAGCATATTCCAGCAGCCAGGAAAGCCAGAAAAGGAATTGTCTTTCGTTTTCATGCGCGTATCAGCAAAATACATGGCTGAAGTGAAGGTGATAACGATAATTGCAAACCAGCCTGTCCAACCATCCATGAGGCCCGATTTGAACAGGGCAAAGGCAGGGATGAACACATAGGTCAGATAGTCGATGATTAGATCCAAAAGCACCCCGTCAAACTGCGGTGCGTTATTCTTGACGTCATATTTCCGCGCAAGCGGGCCGTCGATGCCGTCCACACCGAACGCCACAACAAGCCAAACGAACATGAGAGCCCATTTCTGCTCGACGGCAGCAAGCATGGCGAGCATTGCGAAGACGGCGCCGGTAGCAGTAAGGAGGTGAACGGAGAGGGCGCGCATCTGTGAAGTCATAAAACCGTCATGGCCCAAAGCAGCGGGTTTTGCAAAGAGAAAGCTGGCAGAAATATGCCTTAAGTGGTTTGATTGCCGGCTTATTCAAAGTGCATGGCCTTGCAGGGTAGCTCTGTCTTTGCATATCTCATGCGTATTCCATTTTGCCAAATCGAGTGAATTCTTGAAAGGAACAACGGATGCATAAAGGAAGCTGTCTATGTGGTGCGGTGAGTTTTGAAGTTGCTGGCGACCTTCCCGCTCCAAGTGCCTGCCATTGTTCACAATGCCGCAAGCACTCAGGGCATTTTGAAGTGTCCGTGGATGTGCCGCGCGATGTGGTGACAGTTCACGGTGAAGGGAACGTAACCTGGTATCAGTCATCCCAGAAGGTGCGGCGCGGATTTTGCACGACCTGCGGGTCGTCCTTGTTCTGGGATCCAGTTTTCAAGGATTGGACGGCCATCGCGATGGGCGCATTTGATACACCAACGCGCACGGCACTTGCGATGCATATCTTTGTTGCAGACAAGGGCGATTACTACGACATCACGGATGGGTTGCCGCAAAACCTTCAGTAGTTTTCTTTGCTGCCAAAAGAAAACCCCGGCGCGGGGCCGGGGTTTTTAAACTTCAGATTGGCGTGGGCTTAGTTCGACACACGCACTTCTTCCAGAGGATACCCAAGGCTATCCTGATCGGCCCAGCCTGAATGGCAGTCGTGGCAAAAGCTTTGCTTGACCTTCATAGGCTTGCCATTGGGCTGGATACCGCCATAGAGCCAGTCACCAGCGTCTGGTGCACCACCGGCTTCCAGTTTGGTCATCAGGAACAGTGGGCCAACTTTGGCTTCCTGTTTCTTGTTGATCGTGATGCTTTCCTTGGCAAGCACAGAGCCCACTGGCATAACAACGCCTTCTTCTTCGAATTTCAGATACTGCTCTGCTGCGATATCATTAGCGAATGTTTGTAGAAAGCGATTGCCGTGCGGTCCTGCAACGGCAGGGCGGGTCGAGGTGACGGTCCAGCTGCGGTAGGTGCTGCCAATTTCGTCGCCCTCTTTGGCGTAGCCTTCTGCCATGGCATCTTTGATGCAGTCATAAAGCGCGTTAACGCCCGCTTCTTCCAACTCGAACGGGTCTTCGACATCGATAGAGCAATCAGCAGCGGAAGCTGTGGTTGCAAAAACAGAACTGGTCAGAATAGCAGCGGCTGCAAAGCCAAGGCGAAAAGTCATGTGGTCTTCCTTCGGTGTGAATAAACATCATCGACAAAATGTCGCACCTTGTTCGCATAGCTGATCGGAAATGTGGTTAAAAAGTTTTACACAATGGCGTGAGGTTTTGTTGTGTTCCTGACATATACCCAGCTGCCTTTAAGGCAGTGTATCAACCGGTGGCGCGCGGGTGGGCACGGTCGTAAACTTCCATCAGGCGGACTGTGTCGACTGCGGTGTAGGCCTGTGTTGTGGACAAAGAGCTGTGACCCAGCAATTCTTGTATTGCGCGCAAATCGCCGCCAGCCTCCAGCAGATGTGTTGCAAAGGAATGGCGCATGGCGTGCGGTGTCGCTGTTGCTGGCATGCCAAGTTGCATCCGGGCGCTTTCCATGGCTTTGGCGATCAATCGTGAGCTGAGCGGCCCTCCGCGGGCGCCACGAAACAGGGCATCTTTTGGGGCCAGCTCGTAAGGTAAAAGTTTCACGTACTGCGCGACAGCATTACGGGCGGGATCGATAACGGGAACGATGCGCTCTTTACCGCCTTTGCCGATGATGCGCAGGACATCGGGCAAGGGCGTGTCCGCATAGGTCAGTGACAGAGCCTCGGAAATTCGCAATCCGCACCCATAAAGCAAGGTTACAACTGCCGTATCGCGGGCTGCAATCCAATCCTGACGAGCCTGCGTATCGACCATGTCGATCATGGCGCGCGCTGCGTCTTTGGCCAACGGGCGGGGCAGCTTTTTGTGAAATTTCGGGGCGCGGGTGGCCAATACGGCTGTGGCCTCGAACCCGTCGCGTTCTGCGAACCAGCGATAGAAGCTTTTCACTGCTGAAAGCTGCCGGGCAAGACTGCGCGCCGAAACGCCTCGGGATCGCTCGGATGCCATCCAGGACCGCATGTCGATCTGCTTGACCTGTCTCAACGGGGCAAGGCCGGTTGCCTCCCCAAGATGCTGGGCCAAAAAACTCAGGAAGCCTACAACATCATGGCGGTAGGCCTCGATTGTGTTGTCAGCGACATTGTCCAGCGCTTTGAGATGGGTCAGCCACGCCTCAAGCCTATCGCGTGCCGCGGGCGAAATCAGGCTCATGCCAGCCAGCGACGCAAGGTCCGTTCAAACACAGCGCCAAAGAACGCCAGAAGATCGGTGCCCTGACTGGGGCGGAACTGGCTTGGGTCTTCGGACCCTATCGCCAGTAGGGCGGGTAAGCGGCCTTCGCCAAGGTCAAGTTTCAGCAGCGCCTCGGATGAAATACGCGTAGCTGCGATGCCGTAGACATCTTCCGATGCCGGCGAGACCTGCCGCAGCGTTACGGGGCGGATCGCAATATCACGTCCAGCGCTGATGTAATGGTCGACCACGCCGGGTTCGACCACGGATAGGACAGCTTCGAACCCCAGACTATCGGGGCTGTCCTGACTTTCCAAAATCAGGCGTGTGCGGGAAACTTGTAAAATATCTGGTAATTCGCGCGTCAGGATGTTCAGGAACTGTGCGAAATCCGTAGGCTCTAAAATGCGTAAGGCAGCATTATGGACCATATGCATCCCGCTGATATTGTCGTAGGCAGCAGCGATGACCGTGCGGTGTGTGTCTTCTAGATGACCAAGCTGGCGTTCCAGACGATCCATGGCAATGCCACGCAGGTCAACGATATTGCCCCCCAGCGCGCGTTCATTCGCTGTGATAAGGGCTTTCATAAGATCTTGATCTTCAAGAATAACTTCTGGCTTTGAGATAATCTTTTCGCGCAACGCATCAAGCGTTTGGGCTTCACTGCTCATTTTCTGTCCTCATTTTTCGACGTCTTTTTTCTGACTATACTGCGGGACGCGCGGGATTTCATCCTCGCAGTTTCGCTTTTGCCAGATCTGATCCGCAGAGGACACAGTGAAGGGATTTGACTAAGGGACAGGCGGTTTTGCAGATGGCCCCTGCGCAGGTTTTCATCGTCTGCGCAGGGGCTTTTGTTTATCGGGCTCCGATGCGTATAGTCTCGCCATCAAATTTTGGCACAGACATCACAAATGGGTCGGTCGGGTAGCAGATCGCCTGTTCCTGCAGAAGTCCGATGGCGATTTCTTCCCCCATGCGCACGCTGTCATAATAGTCCGAGAAGAAATGTACCCCCGCCATATTGCGCCCGATAGAGATATTGGCAGCGAGCTTGTTCAGCTCACCTTCCAAGGTCAGCGGGCAATCCGGTTCATGAGGGGACAGCATGCAGCCGGTTGCATCGGCCTGATAGGCAATGGGCGTATCCCCTGTTTCTGGGTGGCGGAAAGCGGCATTGCCGCCTCTGTTTGTCAAAACAGTACCGGTGTCGAAGAAGGCTTTCAGCACGGTAACGCAAGCCCCGGCAACGGTCGCATGACCTGCAGCATAGGATGGGTGCATTGGTGAGCCTTCCGCGTAGGCCATAGGCAGAAGCGCATTGTTCTTGCCGGGGTTCTTTTTGCAAATCTCTTGCACTGTTGGATCAATGCCCGCGCGTGTTGCGGCAAGATCACCGCAAAATTGCGGATAGTGCGTCTCAAGATGATCAGTCTTGTGGATGCGCGCGGCCAACACCTCGGGGCGCGCCCGGATATGGGTGTTGAACTTCTGGAACCGCGCGGCCTTCAGCGCTCGCGTTGCGACCTCGGTGACAAGGGTCAGAATATGCGGCCCCCCATAAAGCGCGAAACCGCCAGCATTCAATTGCCGTTTGTTTGACCCATCCCCGGCTGCGAAGCCATCGCGCATCCCGGCAACATTTGAAAACGCAGGATCAAACGGTGTCTTCATGCCCAACAGGATCAGGCAAGCGTTCAAGTAAGCTTCATAAAGCGCGTCGAAATGCACATATGTCGCCAAATCGCGTGGGGTACGGATAAAGGTCCGTTGATCGGAGACGAATTCCTGACCGGGCGAACCGTCGTTGACATCACACCCTTGCTGAACTTTGTGCCAATCTGTCCAGGTAGTCATAAAATCAATCTGTTTTGCTTTGGGCAGCTTCTGGCAGATCGTCAGCGCGCCGTAGCCAATATTTCCCGCAACATGCGTATCCGTACCGCCAAGTGCATTGTTACCCAGAAGCAGGAATTGCGAGACGTAAGGCCCAACCTCGACCCCGCGCGAAGACCCACGGAAGGCGGTCTGAGCCGTGATCGTTTTGCCGTCCGCCTTGCGTGGTCGCACGGGGAAGCCATCTTGCGCGTAGGCATATCCATTGAGACGGTCGACCGAAGCTTGCACGGTGGCGCTGCCTGTGGTCGAGAAGTTTTCCAGTGGCTCGTCGCGTAAAAGAGCCAATTCATAGACCTCGGCCATCTCAAAAGAAAGCTCGTCCGAGCCAAGGGCAGGAGCAGGCGCCATGGTCACGGCCTGACAGTCGGGGCCTTCCAGATCATAGGCCGTGCCTGCGGTCGGGGCTTCCCATAATCGACGCTTAGGCTCGCAGGCTGGCACTGGCACGCGGTTGGTGAAAGCGTCTATATGGCCCGCATCAATTGCTTCACGGAACGCTTTGAAGTGGTCAGCCTCCTTGATCAACCCGGTTGTATCGTCGTGATCGAGCCCCTTGGTGAAACTCAGCGCGTATTTTGCGCCTGAGAACTTCTGCTCATCACCATTGGCAAGATGGTTGGGGTGTTCCCGATCCCGCGCCATTTCAGCGGCGGCGGTTCGGGCTATGAAAGATTGCTGTCTTCTGTTTACAGCCATGGAAATTTCCTCTCAAAATTACTTGTTAAACATCCGGCACAACAGTGCCGGCCACCTCAACACGAGGCGGATACCTTTTGATGAAAGAGAAAAGGTTCTTATTGATTGCAGGCGCGGCGTGAGCCGTGCGTTATATTGCCGTTAAACAACTGATAATAATTTAATTAACGCGACGATCAGCCTTGATATGGGCGTCGAAAGCTTCGCGCAATTCATACGCTTGACGGACGCCATTTAGCACTTCGCGTACATTACCACGGCTGTCAAACAGCATCAGTGTGACATGGGGCTGGCCATGGAAGTTGGCGAAACTCTGACCTTCGGGCGTGCGGATATTAGCGACCACATAGTCGATATCGTCTTCCTCAAAATTACCCAGAGCTTTGCGGGCTTGCCGTTGCAAAGTGGTGCAAAGTTGACATTGGGGATCATGGATTTGCACAACCGAAGGCCGACCCTGACCAATGCGGGACAGGTCGTGCTCGAACATCGTGGCCCGAACTGCGCGCACACTAAACACCCCAACCCCAGCTAGAGCAACGCTACCAATGGCGACATTGCGCAGCAGTTTGCGTCGGTCAAACGACTCTGGCTCGGCCGTCTGGGTGACGGTCTTGCGCTTGGCTTTCTGATTGCCGCGGTTGCGTTGCTTCTTCATAGGTCTTCCCTCTGCCGCGCAAGGGTAGTTGAGCCAGCCGGATTCACAAACCCCCTCAGGGCGTCACGTTTCTGTGAGGTCAGAGGATTTTCTGACCCGTTTTGGCCCAATCCGCCATAAACGCCGCAAGGCCTTTATCCGTCAGGACGTGGTTTGCCATTTGCTTGATCACGCCCGGAGGTGCAGTTGCGACATCTGCGCCGATCTTGGCGGCGTCGGACATATGGTTTACGCTGCGGATCGAGGCCGCCAAAATTTGCGTCTCGAAACCATAATTGTCGTAAATCTCCCGGATATCTGCGATCAGCTCCATGCCGTCCAAGTTGAGGTCATCCAACCGCCCAATAAAGGGAGAGATGAACGTGGCGCCCGCCTTGGCGGCTAATAGCGCTTGGTTGGCAGAGAAGCACAATGTCACGTTGACCATGTTGCCTTCATTCGTCAGTACATTGCAGGCTTTAAGACCAGCCCAAGTGAGTGGAACTTTCACAGCAATGTTGTCAGCAATTTTAGCCAGCTTGCGGCCCTCGGCGATCATGTCATCGGCCTCTGTTGCGACGACCTCGGCCGAGACAGGGCCATCTACCAGATCACAAATTTCTTTTGTGACTTCCAGAATATCGCGGCCTGATTTCATGATCAGGGATGGGTTGGTGGTCACGCCATCTACCATTCCAAGGTCATTGAGTTCCTTGATGGCGTCGATCTCGGCGGTGTCTACGAAGAATTTCATGGCTTGCTCCTGTGTCGGTTGGGGCTGGTGTAACGCATGTCGTGGAGGCCCGGAAGTGTGAGTGCGGGGTTTTTTCACGAGGGTGAGCTGGTTGGCGTGCTGACCACGCAACCGTTGGACCGGGTGCTGGACTACAAAGCACCGGAAGGTGGGTGCTTTGAAGGCGCTTTTGTTGAGGTGCCTTTGGGGCCGCGCAAAGTACTGGGTGTGATCTGGGGGTCGGGGCGCGGGGATTGGGATATCTCCAAAGTGCGGTCGGTCATTCGGGTGCTGGATGTGCCGCCAATGCGTGAGGACATGCGAGAGTTCCTGATGAAGGCGGGGGCTTACACGTTGACGTCGATGCCTGCGATGTTGCGGTTGGCAACGCGCGCACCGGGGTTGGGGGATCCGCCGTCGATGCGCAAGATTTACAAACTGGGCCACGGTGAGGTGGACCGCATGACGCCTGCCCGCGAGAAAGTACTGGCGGTGCTGGAAGAGTTTGCCGATCAGGTGTTTACCTTGAAAGAACTGGCTGAACAGGCCGGGGTTGGCGCATCGGTGATCAAGGGGCTGGTGGCAAAGGATGCGGTGTTTGAGCAGGATACGCCGCGTGACACACCTTTCGCGCGGCTTGACCCCAACCTGCCGGGCAAAGAGTTGACCGAAGATCAGGCCAGTGCTGTGGCGCGCTTGAGCCAGGGGAATGGCTACGCGACGACCTTGCTTAAGGGTGTGACCGGGTCTGGCAAAACGGAAGTGTATCTGGAGGCAGTTGCCGCCTGTCTGCGTGCCGGACGACAAGCATTGGTGTTATTGCCCGAGATTGCGCTGACCTCAGAATTTTTGACCCGTGTGAAAGCGCGATTTGGCGCAAAGCCTGCGGAATGGCATTCTGGCGTCACCATGACCGAGCGTCGCCGGGTTTGGCGCATGGTCGGCGAAGGTGGCGCACAACTGGTGGTCGGCGCGCGGTCGGCGCTGTTTTTACCATATCGCGATCTGGGGCTGATCGTCGTGGATGAAGAACACGACACATCCTACAAGCAGGAAGATGGCGTGTTGTACAACGCCCGCGATATGGCCGTGTTAAGGGCCTCTGTCTGTGCGGCGCGTGTGGTGCTGGCGTCGGCCACACCGTCGCTGGAAAGCTGGGCCAATGCGGAGGCCGGGAAGTACCAACGGCTTGAACTGACCTCACGCTTTGGGGCGGCGGTGCTGCCGGATATGCGCGCGATAGATATGCGCAGCGAGGATTTGCCGGGGTCGCGCTGGGTGTCGCCAAGCTTGCAGCATGAGATCTCGGCGCGGGTGGCTGTAGGGGAACAATCGCTGATTTTCCTAAATCGCCGGGGCTATGCGCCGGTGACGCTGTGCCGGGCATGCGGGCATCAGATTGGCTGTGAGCACTGCGATGCGCGCATGGTTGAGCATCGATTTTTGAAGCGTCTCATGTGCCATCAATGCGGTGAGACGAAACCGATGCCGACGATCTGTCCCTCTTGCGGTGCCGAAGACCGATTGGCCCCAGTTGGGCCAGGCGTTGAACGGATGGGCGAGGAGGTCTCTGCGCTGTTCCCAGAGGCGCGCGTGGCAGTTCTGTCGTCAGATTTGTATGGCACGGCGCGTCAGCTAAAGGCGCAGATTGAGGCGATTGCGGCGGGGGATGCAGATATCATCATTGGAACCCAACTGGTGGCAAAGGGGCATAACTTTCCCTTATTGACGTTGGTGGGTGTCATCGATGCGGACCTTGGACTTCAAGGGTCTGACCTGCGTGCTGCGGAACGGACGTTTCAACTTATGCGACAGGTTGCGGGTCGTGCCGGGCGGGCCGAGAAAAAGGGGTTGGCCCTGCTTCAGACATTTCAGCCCGAACATCCGGTGATCCGGGCTATCCTGAGTGGTGATGAAGAAGGATTTTGGGCCGCCGAAGCGGCTGAGCGGGAACAGACGGGGATGCCACCCTATGGCCGAATGGCCGGGATCGTCTTGTCGGGACCAGAGGTCGGTCCGGTGTTTGATCTGGGCAATCATCTGGCGCGCAATGATGCACCTTTGCGCAAGCTTGGCGCGCAGGTCTATGGCCCAGCACCGGCGCCCATTGCGCGTGTCCGCGGGCGGCACCGGGTCCGCTTGCTGGTGAAAGCCCCGAAAGGGGTGCCGTTGCAGGCTGCTTTGACGCAATGGGTGAAGGGGGTGAAGCTCAAAGGTGATTTACGGCTGGCCATAGATATCGATCCGCAGAGCTTTTACTGATGGAATGGATTTGAGTATTTTTCTCAAGACAAGCTGTGATGTCTTCCCAAGGACGCGAGCGAAAGCTAAAACCCATGGAACTTGGGGAACAGGATTGCTGTTATGACACTCACGCCGCAACCGGGCATTATGGATATTGCACTCTATCAGGGGGGCGCTGCGCATGTGCCGGGCGTGGCAGATGTGGTGAAGCTATCTTCGAACGAGAATCCGTTTGGCCCAAGCCCGCATGCGCTGGACGCGTTTCGCCAAGCTGCTGGGCAGTTGCATGTCTATCCGTCCACATCCCATGAAAGCCTGCGTACTGCGATTGGCGAGATTCAGGGGGTGGACCCGGCTCGCGTGATTTGTGGCGCCGGGTCGGACGAGATCATCTCGTTCCTGTGTTACGCCTATGCCGGGCCGGGGGATGAGGTTCTGCATACGGAACACGGGTTTGCGATGTACCGCATTTCGGCCCTGGCTGCCGGGGCGACACCTGTTGCCGCACCCGAGCGGGATCGCGTCACGGATGTGGATGCGTTGCTGGCGGCGTGTACAGACCGCACGCGGCTGGTGTTCATTGCGAATCCGAACAACCCTACCGGTACAATGATTTCTAACGCCGAGTTGGCCCGGCTGGCGGATGGTTTGCCGGAACAGGCTATGCTGGTGCTGGATGGGGCCTATGCAGAATATGTGGATGGCTACGATGCGGGTAAGGCCCTGATTGATGCGCGCGACAACGTCTTCATGACACGGACGTTTTCCAAGATTTATGGTCTGGGCGGTTTGCGCGTGGGATGGGGGTATGGGCCGCAACATATCATCGATACGCTGAACCGCATACGCGGGCCATTCAATTTGTCTGGCCCTGCACTGAAGGCGGCCGAGGCGGCAATGCGGGATGTGGCATATACAGATAAATGCCGATCCGAGAACGCGAGAATGCGCGCATGGCTGGCACATAAGCTGGCAGAACTGGGTCTGCCGTCTGATACATCGTCCGCCAATTTCATATTGGTGCGCCTTGCCGATACGGCGCAGGCAACGGCCTGTGATGCTTATTTGAAAAGCAAAGGCCTGATTGTGAGACCCGTGGCAAGCTATGGCTTGCCCCATTGTCTGCGCATTACAATGGGCGACGAGACTGCGTGCAAGCGTGTCGTCAATGCGATTGCAGCATTCATAGGTGATTTGTCATGAGCCTACTTTACAAACGCGTTGCGCTGATTGGGCTTGGGTTGATCGCCTCTTCGATAGCGCATGCCATTCGGCGCAGCGAACAGGTGGGTGAGGTCGTGGGATACGCGCGCTCTGAGGCAACGCGCGAGACTGCGCGTGAGATTGGTTTTTGTGACCAGATTGCCGAGACCCTTGTTGATGCGGTAAGCGGCGCTGATCTGGTGATACTTTGTGTGCCGATAGGGGCTATGGGACAGCTGGCTGCCGAAATCGCACCGCACTTGGCGCAAGGGGCGACCTTGTCGGATGTGGGGTCTACCAAACGGGCAGTGATCGAGGCGGTGCGACCCCATTTGTCGGAACATGTGCATTTCATCCCGGCGCATCCGCTTGCCGGGACGGAACAATCTGGGCCTCGTGCGGGCTTTGCCGAGTTGTTTGACAATCGTTGGTGCCTGCTCACGCCCTTGCCGGGTACAGATGAGGCGGCGAAGGACAAGCTGGTCGCATTCTGGCGCGCGCTGGGCTCGAATGTTGATGAGATGGACCCGGATCACCATGATCTGGTGTTGGCTGTTACATCCCATGCGCCGCACTTGATCGCGTACACAATGGTTGGTGTGGCGGATGATCTGGGGCGCGTGACTGATAGCGAGGTGGTGCAATACTCGGCGGCAGGGTTTCGGGATTTCACGCGGATTGCCGCCTCGGACCCGACCATGTGGCGTGATGTGTTCCTGAGCAATAAAGATGCGACGCTGGAAATCCTTGGTCGCTTTACCGAAGAGCTGTTCGCCCTACAACGTGCAATACGCACAGGGGATGGGGACCATTTACATGACTATTTTACCCGCACGCGTGCAATCCGGCGCGGGATCATCGAAGCGGGTCAGGATACAGACGCGCCGGACTTCGGACGTGGGCATGGTTGAAATGGGTAGACTATTCTTTCCGCTACTAATGTTGCTACTGCCTGTGTCCGGCTATGCGCAGACACCAACGCCGCGGCCTGTTGCTCAGGAAAATTCGCCAACACCTGCCATCAAACCTGTTGAACGCCCGTCCAAGGTAGCGCCGCAAAAGATCGCTGAGCCACAGCAGGCGGAGCCTGTGCAGCAACGGGTCAATCCGGTTTCGCCGTTGGCTGTTGCGCAATCTTTACGTCCGACGAAACGCACCCGCGCGCTGGAACGTCGGGCAGCACGGGCAATCCGCAGGGCAGAGCGTCGGGCGGCGCGGCAGGCGAGGACAGCGCCAAAAGTATCACGCTCGGTGGCAGGGTCTGTCTGTGGCGATCCGAGCATTCGCGGTAAGGTCATTCCAGCAATTCGCGGACGATCCGGCTGTGGTATCGCAAACCCGGTGCGCATTACAGAAATAGACGGGGTTGGCCTGACACAAGCCGCTAGTCTGGATTGTACGACTGCGAAAGCCCTGAAAAGCTGGGTTCAAAATGGGCTGAAACCGACAATTGGAAATCTGGGCGGTGGGGTTAAATCCCTGCGTGTTGCGGCGCATTATGCGTGCCGGACGCGTAACAACCAGAAGGGCACGCGTATTTCAGAGCATGGAAAAGGGCGGGCCATAGATATCTCGGCCATCAACCTTAATAATGGTCAGGAGATTACAGTACTGCGGGGATGGCGCAATTCTTCTCAGGGCAAGTTATTGCGACAGATGCATAAAAGCGCGTGCGGCCCATTTGGGACGGTGCTTGGGCCGAACTCTGATAGGTTTCACCAAGACCATTTTCACTTTGATACCGCGCGCTACAGGTCCGGAAGCTATTGTCGTTAACGTAGTGCAATGACAGGCGCGGGACCAATCGGAATAGGGCCGATATAGGTTGAGCCATTGGCAAAGCTCAGCGGGATGTCGATGCTTTTGGTGTTGCCTGATGCCTGCGCGACGAAGCTTAGACCTTTTTCGACTGCATTGGCCATGTCCGCATTCAGCGCACCCGCATCAACGGCCAGCTTCAGCATTTCACGCCAATTGCGGGCGTTGACCGCAAGGTTACCTTCGGGCAGGCCCGCGCTGTCGACTGTCATTGTGCCTTTGGCGCGCAGTTCAAGCTCCCCCATGTGCCGCGGGCTTCGTTTATCGACAAGGACGTGATGCCCGGCCGGGCATCTTCGATGACAAAGCGGTCTATGGGTTTGTCGAAGCCCACCTCAGCATCGAAACGGACGCCTTCGATCACGTCGGGCAGTTTGCCGCTTTGGTCAAGGATCGCGCGCAGCTCATCACCGGGGATCAGCGCGTTTGCCTCAAGCCCTATGTCATAGGTCAGCGGCTTACCTTCGGTCCCGCGTATTGCGGCGCGCAGGTTTTCAAATCCGGCTTCCCAGCCCGTATCCGAGACGAAACTGGCGGTGTCCATCACCAGATTGGCCTGATTAAGCTCAAGCGAGGTTTTGGGTTTGACCGTCAGGCTGGCCGTCATCTCTTCGGTTTCGATTGTGACCTTCTGATAGGGTGTCGCAAACACCTGAGAACTGGGCCACACGGCAATCATGTGATTTGGTTGGTAGCTGAGCAGAAAGACCTGAAAAAATGGGGCGACCCACGAAATGCCGGTATCGGGATCAGTCAGTTGTACCTCGGTGATGGTTGTATCGAAGCGGTTCGGAAAGCCAGCGACACCCAGATCGGCATATTCCACCTGCCAGCCCTCGGCACGGCGATCTTCCATCCATTTGGTCGCAGCGGTCTCGGTCGTGCCGGCGCCGATGAACCAGTAGCCCGACCAGAGCACTGCTGCCGTCAGGACAATTCTCAGAAGCCACCGCATCGTTGTTTTTCCTCTTTCAACCGTCTGGCTGTTCCTGTCTACAGAGTGTGTGAACTGAGGGCCAGACTGATGAATGAAATGCCGCTATGGGTTTTTGGATACGGATCGCTGGTCTGGGATCCGGGGTTTGATGTGGCCGAGCAGCAGATTGCGCGGTTGCATGACTACCACCGATCATTTTGCATGTGGTCTATTCATCACCGAGGTACGCAGGACGATCCGGGGCTGGTTCTGGCGCTTGATGCGGCAGAGGGGGCGTATTGCGACGGTGTCGCCTTGCGGGTGCCAGATGATCAGCGCGCCGATACACTGGCTTATCTGCGCGAACGAGAGCTGATTTCGTCAGCTTATCTGGAGCAGGTATGCCCGCTGCGCCTGCGGGATGGGCGGCAGGTCAAAGCCGTAACATATGTCATTGATCCTAACCACGTGCAGTATTGTGGTGGGTTGTCTCTGGAACATCAGGCGCAGGTTATTGCCAATGCGGTGGGTGGGCGTGGTCCGAATACCGAGTACCTGTTCAATACGACGTCGCATCTGGCCGAGATCGGTATCGGAGATTCCGATCTGGATTGGCTTGTTGCCCGTGTGCGTAGCCTTAGCGAAAGCCGGTTCTGACATTAGGCTTGGAAAAATACTAAGCCACACGTATTGTTCTGAAAAAGAAATAACGAGCGTCACAAGGGCAAGTTCATGGAATTCCCATTACGGGGCGACAGGCCGAAGTTTAGCCAGCCAGTTCGGCAGATTGTTTTGATGTTTGTCATACTTGGGCTGGTTGCTGCTGGCAGCTATCTGATTTACCCAAGTGTTGCCCCGGTCTTCTTGGCAAACCCCTATCTGAACGGTGTCATTCTAGCGGTGTTCGTGGTTGGCGTGATCGCGTGTTTCTGGCAGGTGTTCCAACTGACATCTTCGGTGTCGTGGATCGAGGCTTTTGCGAAAGAGGACGCGCAACAGCTTGGGCTGCATCCACCCCAGTTGATGGCGTCTCTGGCGGCTTTGCTCAGCTCACGCGGGGCGCTGCGCCAGATCGGTGCATCCTCGTCCAGAACCATCCTAGATTCAGTCGGCACCCGTATGGATGAGGCGCGTGATATCACGCGATATATCATCAACCTTTTGATTTTCCTGGGCCTTCTAGGGACATTCTATGGCTTGGCAACGACAATCCCCGGTGTGGTCGACACAATCCGGTCGCTGAATCCGCAGGAAGGGGAAAGCGGTGTTGAGGTCTTTGGCAAGCTGATGAACGGTCTTGAAGGGCAGCTTGCAGGCATGGGGACTGCGTTTGCATCATCCCTTTTGGGGTTGGCCGGTTCGTTGGTGGTTGGTTTGCTGGAACTGTTCGCGGGTCATGGTCAGAACCGTTTCTACCGTGAGCTGGAAGAATGGCTGAGCACTATTACGCGCGTTGGCTTTCTGTCCAGTGAAGCGGATGGTGGAGGCTTCGATCAGACCGCTGTGGCAACAGTTCTGGATCATATGGTCGAACAGATCGACAGCCTGCAGCTTTTGTTTACCGGATCAGAGGCAGGTCGTAAGGCCACAGAAGAAAAACTGGACATTCTGACAAGCACGCTTGGTAGTTTGACGGCCCGGCTTGAGACGACGGTAGAGACGACCCAAGCATTGAACCGGGTTGCGGATGGTCAGGAGCTTTTGATCGAGCATTTGGCACGGGTTCAGGAAGATGATGGCGTTGATCCTGAAAGCCGCATGCGCCTGCGTTCAATCGATACGCAGCTGACCAGGATACAGGAAGATATGGCATCGGGGCATAAGGAAAGCCTCACCGTTGTGCATGATGATCTGGTCAAGCTGATCAAGCTATTCGAACGACTGACCGTTGTGGTGGAGTAAGCTATGGCTCTGACGCGTCGCTCCGGACAAAGGTTTGAAGCCAACATCTGGCCCGGATTTGTTGATGCAATGACGGCGCTTTTGCTGGTTCTCGTGTTTGTGTTGTCAATCTTTATGATCGTGCAATTCATGTTACGCGAAACTATCACGAACCAGGACACAGAACTGGATGAGCTGAGCGCGCAGGTGCAAAGCCTGGCTGGTGCCTTGGGGCTGGAGCAGCAGAAAGGTGCCAATCTGGAAGACCAGATCGTGCAGTTGGATGGTGCCTTGCAAGAGCGGTTGACCCAGATCGAGCAGCAACAAGCTTTGATTTCGTCTCTGACAACACAGTCCGAACAGCAGGCAGGGCGGATCAGCAGCTTTGAAGAACAGGTGGCCGGGCTTCTGGCCGAACGCTCTGATTTGCAGGGGCAAGTGAGCACGCTAACTGAGGCGCGTGATGCGGCAACAAGCGAAAATACCGCCCTGAGCGCCCGTATAGAGGATATCGAGGCAGGCCTAGCCCGTGAAATCTCCGAGAAGGAAGCAGCGCAACTGGCCCTTGCCAAAGCACGGGACGAGATCGACATCACAACAGAAACCGCTCGGCTTGCTGCGGCGCGCCGGGATGCCTTGCAGGCGCTTGTGGCGGATTTAGAGGCCAAGAGCGATGCACAGGACAAAGCGTTATCCGATGCAGAAACCGCCAAGCTGGCTGATGCAGCAGCGGCAGAGGCTTTGCGCGAGAAGTTGAAGGATGCAGGCGCAGAACTAACTGCGATGACGCTCGCGCTGGAAAAACAACGGCAGGATGCCGAGGATACGCTAACATTGCTGGCAGCCGCGAATGCGGCGAAGGGTCAGTTGGATGAAGAGCTGAATGAGCTGAAAATCACCAGCCTGACCGAAGCGCAGAAACGCGATGCCCTTCTTGCGACAGCGCAAAGTCAACTATCGCAGGAAAAGGCGCTAAGTGCTGACAGCCTGCGTCAGGTTGAAGTGTTGAACCAGCAGGTTGCAACCTTGCGCTCTCAGCTTGGGTCTTTGCAGGGGCTTTTGGATGCGGCGCAGTCGCGCGATGAAGAGGCGGATGTCGAGATACAGGCGCTGGGCTCTCAGTTGAATGCTGCATTAGCGCAGGCAGCTTCTGAACAAAGGCGCCGTGCTGCGTTGGAAGAGGCCGAACGCAAGCGTCTGGAAGAAGAAGCGAGAGAGTTGGAGAATTATCGTTCCGAGTTCTTTGGTCGCTTGCGGGGGTTGCTGGGGGATCAGGAAGGGGTGCGTATAGAAGGCGACCGCTTTGTATTTTCATCCGAGGTGCTTTTCGACACGGCCCGCGCCGAGTTGTCGCCAGCCGGTCAGAGCGAGATTGCCAAAGTTGCCAGCATTCTGCAGAGCGTGGCCAATGATATACCGGACGAGCTGGATTGGGTGATCCGCGTAGACGGGCATACGGATAATCTGCCTCTGACCGGGCGCGGTCGCTACCGCGACAATTGGGAACTCAGTCAGGCACGCGCTTTGTCAGTGGTGCGCTATATGTCCGAAGAACTGGGTATTCCGGCGGACCGGTTAGCTGCGAACGGGTTCGGGGAATTCCAACCTATCAATGGCGAAGACACGCCCGAGGCGCGTGCCCAGAATCGCCGGATCGAGCTGAAACTGACCGAGAAATAAGAAAGCCCCCGTAACTGTCAGTTACGAGGGCTTTTTCAGCTTTGATACTTTTACTCTGCGGTTAGCAGAGGTGGTTTCTTGCGTGATGAGATGCGCGCATTCTCGGGTTCGAGAATTTTCAGATCAATCTTGCCATCCTTGATGCCGACCTTCACGACGCCGCCTTTGGCGAGTTTGCCAAACAGTAGTTCTTCGGCCAGCGGCTTCTTGATCTCTTCCTGAATGACCCGGCCCAGAGGGCGTGCACCCATACGTTCGTCATAGCCTTTCTCACCAAGCCATTCTGCTGCTTTTGGTGTCAGTTCGATTGTGACGTTGCGGTCCATCAATTGCGCTTCAAGCTGGAGCACAAACTTCTCGACCACGCGGTTGATGACATCTTTTGACAATGGGGCAAAGCTGATCACAGCATCCAGACGGTTCCGGAATTCGGGCGTGAAGATTCGCTCAATCGCAGCGGTATCCTCGCCCTCGCGCCGGTCGCGGCCAAACCCGATGGCGGCTTTCGCCATATCTGACGCCCCTGCATTGGATGTCATGATCAGGATCACGTTGCGGAAATCCGTTGTCCGTCCGTTGTGATCGGTCAACTTGCCGTGGTCCATCACTTGCAACAAGATGTTGTAGACATCCGGATGCGCTTTCTCGATTTCGTCCAGCAGCAGCACGCAATGAGGGTTCTGGTCCACGCCGTCGGTCAGCATCCCCCCTTGATCAAAGCCTACATAGCCCGGAGGTGCGCCAATGAGGCGGGAAACGGCGTGTTTTTCCATATATTCGGACATATCGAAGCGCATCAGCTCGACACCCAGCGTATCGGCAAGCTGTTTCGCAACTTCGGTTTTACCAACACCGGTTGGCCCCGCAAAAAGGTAATTGCCGATAGGCTTTTCTGGTTCACGCAGACCCGCACGGGCAAGTTTGATAGAAGATGCCAGAGCTTCAATCGCTTTGTCCTGACCAAAGACCTGACGCTTCAGGGCTTTCTCAAGATCTTTAAGTGTTTCAGCATCATCCTTTGACACAGTCTTCGGTGGGATGCGGGCAATCTTGGCCACGACCGACTCGATTTCCTTGATGCCAATCGTTTTACGACGCTTCGATTCGACAACCAGATGTTGCGCCGCTCCGGCTTCATCAATCACATCGATTGCCTTATCTGGCAATTTGCGGTCGTGAATATAGCGCGCAGACAGCTCCACTGCGGATTTGATCGCATCGGATGTATATTTTATCGCGTGGTGGTCCTCAAAATACGGCTTCAGCCCTTTCAGGATTTTCACAGCATCATCGACCGATGGTTCGGTCACATCGATTTTCTGGAACCGGCGGGACAGCGCGCGGTCTTTCTCAAAATGCTGACGGAATTCCTTATAGGTGGTTGAGCCCATGCAGCGCAGCTTGCCGCCTTGCAGGGCAGGCTTGAGCAGGTTGGATGCATCCATTGCGCCGCCAGATGTGGCGCCCGCACCGATGACCGTGTGGATTTCGTCAATGAACAGAACCGCATCAGGGTGATCTTCAAGTTCCGACATCACTGCTTTCAGCCGTTCCTCAAAATCACCACGGTAACGGGTGCCAGCCAGCAATGCGCCCATATCAAGCGAATAGATAGTGGCCGAGGCAAGAACCTCGGGCGTTTCGCCCTGAACAATCTTATGGGCCAGGCCTTCTGCAATAGCGGTTTTGCCCACGCCCGGATCCCCCACAAGAAGCGGGTTATTCTTGCGGCGGCGGCAGAGAACCTGAATACACCGCTCTACCTCGTGATCGCGGCCAATCAGCGGGTCCACGTCGCCTTTACGGGATTTCTCGTTCAGATCGACGCAGTATTTCGCCAGTGCAGTTTCTTTGGCGTCACTGTCTTCCCCGCCTGTCTCGATGGAGGGGTCATCTTCGAAATCTGTAGCGCCTGTGATCGGACGGGCTTCACCGAAATTGGGGTCTTTTGCCACGCCATGGGCGATGAAATTGACCGCGTCGTAACGGGTCATGTCCTGTTCCTGCAGGAAGAAAGCAGCGTTTGATTCGCGTTCTGCAAAGATGGCGACCAGCACATTTGCGCCAGTAACTTCGGTTCGACCTGAAGATTGCACATGAATTGCTGCGCGCTGTATGACGCGCTGGAAAGCTGCTGTAGGCACTGCCTCGGACCCGTCAACGTCTGTGACGAGCGTTGAAAGCTCTTCCTCGATAAATTCTGCCAGTGCGTTGCGCAAAACGTCCAGATCGACGCCGCACGCCTTCATGACCCTTGCCGCGTCGGGTTCATCCGTCAACGCGAACAGAAGGTGTTCCAGTGTGGCCAATTCGTGGCGATGCGAATTTGCTTGCGCAAGCGCTGAATGAATGGCTCGTTCAAGAGTGTCCGAAAATGATGGCACCCAAGTGCTCCTTATTTGTGAGGGCAGCTTCCGGGTCGAGGACCCGGTCACAACCATTGCCTCTGAGTCTTACAGTTCGGTTTAAAAAACAAATCTTCAAGTTATTTTTGATCACATTGACCGTGATCGGCAGATATTTTCACCTTATGAGCGATTTCTGGTGAAAATTAGGCATTGTTCAGAAAACTACCACTAATGTTTCTTTCAAGTCATATTTAATGCTGTACTTGAGTGGTTCAAGTGCCGGGAAAGCGTAGATAATTCCCGTCACTTCTCTATGATGTTTGAAAGCCCAAGGCAGTGTCCGCATGTATCTTGATGTACTTGATCTAAAGAGTTTTTACTATCGCACCCAGCTTGGGCGTGTTGCGCAGCGGGCGATTCTGGATCAGGTGAAAATGTTCTGGAATGACGCGGATGGGCAAACGCTGGCAGGATTCGGTTTTGCCGTGCCGCTTCTGCGGCCCTATATGGTCAATGCGCGGCGGGTTATTGCGCTTATGCCGGGTCCGCAAGGTGTGATGCATTGGCCTGCGGGTCAGGATAATGTGTCGGTTTTGTGCGAAGAGACACTATGGCCAATGCAATCGGGGCAGGCGGACAAGCTGATTGTGATGCATGGGCTTGAAACAAGTGAGAATCCATCGTCGCTGCTGGAAGAATGCTGGCGTGTTCTGGCACCGGGGGGGCGGGCTTTGTTCATTGTGCCAAACCGTGCGGGATTGTGGTCGCGGCGTGATGCCACGCCCTTTGGATTCTGGTCGTCCTTACTCTTTAAGCCAGCTTGAAGCGCAATTGGCGGCGCATTCTTTTGTACCGGAAGCACATCGTGCCGCGTTATTTGTCCCGCCAAGCGAGAAACGATTCTGGTTACGCTCGGCGCAAATGTGGGAGCGGATTGGCCAAAAGCTTTCGTCCCGATATGCAGGGGGGATCTTGTTGGTAGAGGCAAGTAAACAGGTTTATGCCCCTAAGAAAAAGGGCTTGAGGGCTCCGGTTCACGTGCCGCTGCGTGCACTTGAAGGCAACCCGGCCCCAGCGGCGGGGCGCGAAAGCTTGTTGTGACAAAGTTTGTATCGGGTCGACTAAATGGTTCCATTTTGGAAACTATTCCTGCTGAGATTTTAAATCCGGCATCAAAAGCAAAACAATTGATTTGAACCGTATTCCTTGTTGCGACATCGGCAGGGCTTTGATACATCACCGCTGATTTCGGGGGATGCGTTTTCGCGTGCCCCTTTGTATTGGCCGAAACTCTGCTATGTCAGGGCACAGGTCTCAAGTCATCGGAAGGGTGGACGTGTCCGAACCAATCTCGATCTCCACTGGCATCGCATCTCGCTATGCGACTGCTGTCTTCGAATTGGCCAAGGAAGGCAAAAAGCTGAAAGCGCTTGAAACAGATGTTGATGCGCTTGATGTGACCCTTTCCAACAGTGCTGATTTCAAATCTTTGATTTCGTCTCCGATTTATTCCGGGGATGATCAGGCGAAAGCAGTTTCGGCAATTGCTGCCAAGATGAAGCTATCGCCCATCGTGACAAACACGTTAAGCCTGATGGCCGCCAAACGACGTCTTTTCGTTTTGCCGCAACTTGTGTCGGAGCTTCGTAAGCTGATTGCCGACGAGAAGGGTGAAGTCACTGCCGAAGTGACTGCCGCGACGGCCCTGACGAAAGCACAACAAACAAAACTTGCTGAGACGCTAAAAGCGACTGTCGGCAAAGATGTGAAAATTAATATGGCCGTCGATGAGAGCCTCATTGGCGGTCTTGTTGTAAAAGTGGGTTCGAAGATGATCGACACATCGATCCGTTCGAAACTCGAATCCCTCCAGAATTCCATGAAAGAGGTCGGATAATGGCGATCGAAGCTGCAGAAATCTCTGCGATCCTGAAGGACCAGATCAAGAACTTTGGCAAAGAGACTGAAGTGGCCGAGGTTGGTCGCGTGCTGAGTGTTGGTGATGGTATTGCCCGCGTTTACGGTCTGGACAATGTACAAGCCGGTGAGATGGTCGAATTTCCGGGCGGCATCATGGGAATGGCGCTGAACCTGGAAAGCGACAATGTCGGCGTCGTTATTTTCGGCTCTGACCGGGACATCAAAGAAGGCGACACGGTAAAGCGCACGAATTCCATCGTGGATGTACCGACTGGCGAAGCGCTGCTTGGCCGTGTTGTTGATGCGCTTGGCAATCCGCTGGATGGCAAGGGCCCTATCAAGACCAAGACCCGCTCGGTTGCGGATGTTAAGGCACCGGGTATCATTCCACGTAAGTCGGTTCACGAGCCGATGGCAACGGGTCTGAAATCGGTAGATGCCATGATCCCGATTGGTCGTGGTCAGCGCGAGCTGATCATTGGCGACCGCCAAACCGGTAAAACCGCTGTGGCGCTGGATACGATCCTGAACCAGAAATCCTATAATGATGCAGCCGGCGATGACGAATCGAAAAAGCTGTATTGTGTCTATGTCGCTGTTGGGCAGAAACGCTCGACCGTGGCGCAGCTGGTGAAAAAGCTGGAAGAGACTGGTGCGATTGAATATTCGATCATCGTAGCCGCAACAGCGTCAGAACCTGCCCCGATGCAGTTTCTTGCACCATATGCGGCAACGGCCATGGCGGAATATTTCCGTGACAATGGCAAGCACGCCTTGATCGTTTACGATGACCTTTCCAAACAAGCTGTGGCGTATCGTCAGATGTCGTTGCTTCTGCGCCGTCCACCCGGCCGCGAAGCATACCCCGGTGACGTTTTCTATCTGCACTCACGCCTGCTGGAACGTTCGGCCAAGCTGAACGAAGATTTCGGGGCCGGGTCGTTGACCGCCCTGCCGATCATTGAAACCCAAGGCGGCGATGTGTCGGCCTTTATTCCAACCAATGTGATCTCGATCACGGACGGTCAGATTTTCCTTGAGACAGAGCTTTTCTATCAGGGTATCCGTCCTGCGGTGAATACAGGTCTGTCTGTGTCACGTGTTGGGTCATCTGCGCAAACCAACGCGATGAAATCCGTTGCCGGCCCAGTGAAGCTGGAATTGGCGCAGTACCGCGAGATGGCTGCGTTTGCTCAATTCGGCTCTGATCTGGATGCGGCGACTCAGCAATTGCTGAACCGTGGTGCCCGTCTGACCGAGCTGATGAAGCAGCCGCAATATTCGCCGCTGACCAATGCCGAGATCGTTTGTGTGATCTATGCGGGTACGAACGGATATCTCGACAAGATTGACGTGAAAGATGTGGGTCGCTTCGAGGCTGGCTTGCTGGCGCATCTGCGCAGCAAACACGCTGACTTGCTGACATATCTCACAACGGAAGATCCTAAGATCAAGGGCGAGGCTGAAGATAAGATCAAAGCCGCACTGGACGCATTCGCCGCAGACTTCGCATAAGGGGCCGGGCAGATGCCAAGTCTTAAGGACCTTAAAAACAGGATCGAGTCGGTCAAATCGACCCGCAAGATCACCAAAGCGATGCAAATGGTCGCCGCTGCAAAACTGCGCCGCGCGCAAGAGGCGGCGGAGGCTGGGCGGCCCTATTCAGAACGCTTCAATGCGGTGATGGCCGGGCTTGCGCAATCGGTGGGAGGATCGGACTCTGCGCCGAAGCTTTTGTCGGGCACGGGCGCGGATAAGGTTCATTTGCTTGTTGTCATGACAGCAGAACGTGGCTTGTGTGGCGGCTTCAACTCCAACATCGCGAAACTTGCGAAACAGGAGGCCGCAAAGCTGCTTGAGGCTGGCAAGACCGTCAAAATTCTGACTGTCGGTAAGAAAGGGCGTGAATCCCTTAAACGGGATCTGGGCGACCACCTTATCGGTCATGTCGATCTGAGTCATGTTAAACGCGTCGGTTATGAGAATGCGGCCGATATTGCCAAGGATATTCTGGCAAGGTTCGACGCTGGTGAGTTTGATGTAGCGAAGATTTACTACTCCAAGTTTCAGTCAGTGATTTCTCAGACCCCGACCGAGCAGCAGATTATTCCTGCTTCGTTTGAAGAGAGCGCTGAAGAATCCACACTATACGACTACGAGCCAAGCGAAGAAGGCATTCTTGCTGATCTTCTACCGCGCGCTGTGGCTACGCAAATCTTTAGTGCGCTTCTGGAAAACGGCGCATCTGAGCAAGGTGCGCGGATGTCGGCAATGGATAACGCCACGCGAAATGCGGGCGACATGATCGACAAATTGACCATTCAATTCAACCGCTCGCGTCAGGCTGTCATTACCAACGAGCTTATCGAAATCATTTCGGGCGCTGAGGCGCTCTGAGACAACGGAGAAACAAAATGGCAAAAGCGAAAGCCGCTGTTGGCAAAATCGAACAGATCATTGGCGCGGTCGTCGATGTGAAGTTCGAAGATCATCTGCCCGAAATTCTGAACGCGCTGACAACCGACAACAATGGCAAAGAGCTGGTGTTGGAAGTCGCTCAGCACCTTGGTGAAAATACGGTACGTGCGATTGCGATGGACGCCACCGAAGGTTTGGTTCGCGGTCAGGTTGTGACAGATACAGGTGGCCCGATCACAGTTCCAGTGGGTGAGGCGACCCTTGGGCGGATCATGAATGTTGTGGGTGCACCTGTGGACGAAAAGGGGCCTGTTGAGGCTTCTGAACGCCGGTCGATCCATGCCGAAGCCCCTGCTTTTGAAGCACAAGCGACTTCATCCGATATTCTGGTGACGGGTATCAAAGTGATTGATCTGCTGGCCCCGTACTCGAAGGGCGGCAAGATTGGTCTGTTTGGCGGTGCCGGTGTGGGTAAAACAGTTCTGATTCAGGAGCTGATCAATAACATCGCCAAAGTGCACTCAGGGTTTTCGGTCTTTGCCGGTGTTGGTGAGCGGACCCGTGAAGGGAACGACCTGTATTATGAATTTATTGATTCAGGTGTTATCGACGCGGAAGACCTGACCAAATCCAAAGTGGCGCTGGTGTATGGCCAGATGAATGAACCGCCCGGCGCGCGGATGCGGGTTGCGCTGTCTGGCCTGACCATGGCCGAACAGTTCCGCGATCAGTCCGGCACAGATGTTTTGTTCTTTGTCGATAACATTTTCCGCTTTACTCAGGCTGGGTCTGAGGTGTCGGCGCTTTTGGGTCGTATCCCGTCTGCTGTTGGTTATCAGCCAACGCTGGCGACTGACATGGGACAAATGCAGGAACGGATTACGTCAACCAAAGCCGGGTCCATTACATCCGTTCAGGCGATTTACGTGCCTGCGGATGACTTGACTGACCCGGCACCTGCGACATCGTTTGCGCACCTTGATGCGACGACTGTTTTGTCCCGTGCCATTTCAGAGCTGGGGATTTACCCTGCTGTGGACCCGCTGGACAGTACTTCCCGGATCCTTGATCCGCAGGTTGTGGGCGAAGAGCACTATCAGGTCGCCCGCGATGTTCAGGGTATTCTGCAACGCTATAAGTCGCTGCAAGACATCATTGCCATCCTTGGCATGGATGAATTGAGCGAAGAGGATAAATTGACCGTGGCCCGCGCCCGGAAAATTCAGCGCTTCCTGTCGCAACCTTTCGATGTGGCGAAAGTGTTCACTGGTTCTGACGGTGTTCAGGTGCCGCTTGAAGATACAATCGCATCGTTCAAAGCTGTTGTGGCTGGTGAATATGATCATTTGCCAGAAGGCGCTTTCTACATGGTTGGTGGTATTTCTGAAGTGGTTGCCAAAGCCGAGAAAATGGCCGCCGACGCGGCATAAGGGGGCCGAATGGCTGATATGATGCAATTCGATCTGGTCTCACCTGAACGCAGGCTAGCGTCCGTTCAGGTGAGCGAGGTTCAGATACCCGGTGCAGAGGGCGATCTGACGGCGATGGCCAATCACGCGCCGACAATCACGTCTCTGAGGCCCGGCCTGCTCCGTGTTGTGCATGACGGGGGTACGGATGAATATCTGATCTCAGGCGGCTTTGCCGAGATCACCGGTGGCAGCGTGTCGGTTCTTGCGGAACACACGATCCACAAAGGTGATGTGACGCAGGAAATCTATGACCAGATGGTTTCTAAAGCTCGCGAAGCCCATGCAAAAGCTCAGGAAGATGCCAAGAACGAACCTGGGCCCGTTGATGATGCTGCCAAATTGTTAGCGGATATGGTGGCGATGGGCGATCATATTGGGTTGAGCACAAAGTAAACCGACTGGCTTTTTTTTTGCTTGTCAGGTAATTTTTGGGTGAAAGCCTCACTTTTCGTGGGGCTTTTTCCATTTGTTAAGGTTAATTTATTTATGTCCTGCGCGTATTTTGCAGTTCGGAAGGGTAAAGAATGCAACGGTTAAGCAATCATTTGATTGGCGTCGATCAAGGATCGTCTATTCTATTTTCCGATTTTAAAGATGACGGCCCGATGTGGGCTGGTACTGGCCCACGAGAACATCGGAGCCGCGCCACGTTTTCAGATAACTTCATAGCGCCGCCTGTCGTTCATGTGACGCTGAGCATGTGGGATATGGACCAGAAGACCAACCTACGTGCGGACATTCAGGCCGAAGACATCTCGGAGTCAGGTTTCGACATCGTCTTCAGGACTTGGGGCGATACGCGCATCGCCCGCGTGCGCGCCAACTGGATGGCGATTGGTCAACTGAAACACGAAGATACCTGGGAACTCTATTAGCTACCCGGATACCATCCCTCATAGATCGGACTTAGCGTGTCCGATTCAAACAGCGATGACACACTGGTGCCACCCCATATGTTCAAGATGGCTTGGGCAAATAACGGTGCTGTGGGAACAATGCGGATGTTCTTGGCGGTTTTTACTGCCTCGGTTGGTTCGATAGAGTCTGTAATCACAAGCTGTTTCATCACAGATTTGCTAATACGCTCAACGGCAGGTCCGCTCAGAACACCATGGGTGATGTAGGAATGTACCTCGGTCGCCCCGGCTGCGGTTAAGACTTCAGCAGCCTTACACAATGTTCCTGCGGTATCGACCATGTCATCCACAATGATGCAGCGTTTGTTTGAGACATCGCCGATGACAGTCATCTCGGCCACTTCACCTGCTTTTTCCCGTCTCTTGTCGACAATGGACAGCGGCGCACCGACGCGTTGCGCAAGTTCGCGGGCGCGGGCCACGCCACCTACGTCAGGGGAAACAACCATCACGTCGCTCATGTCCTTGAACTGATGCTTGATATCCAGTGCAAAAACCGGCGAGGCGTATAAGTTGTCCACGGGTAGGTCGAAAAAGCCCTGGATCTGGGCGGCGTGCAAATCCATGGTCAGAACCCGCTCAACCCCGGCCTCAGCGATCAGGTTGGCCACCAGCTTGGCGGAAATAGGAGTTCGGGCCTTGGTCCGACGATCCTGACGGGCGTACCCGAAATAGGGGATCACGGCGGTGATGCGCGCAGCAGAGGATCGACGCAGCGCATCCGTCATGATCAGCAGTTCCATCAGATTGTCATTGGCCGGATTCGACGTCGGCTGGATGATGAACATATCCTCACCCCGGACGTTTTCGAAAACTTCCACGAAGATTTCGGCATCATTGAAGCGCTCGACACGGGCGTCGACCAGATCAACGGTTAGGCCTCGATGCATAGACATGCGTTTGGCTATGGATGTGGCGAGTGCTTTGTTGGCATTGCCCGAAATAAGCTTCGGTTCAGAATTAGATGGCATGTGGTCGTCCCCAAGGTGCAGCAATTCACTACAGCCTCCCGCGCCGCAGCGTTGAACATCGCTTATCACCCAGCTACGGTCCTGCAAACCCATTACTGAAGGAAGCCCGTTCATGGCGCATATCGACTACTATTTTGCCACGTTGTCCCCTTATACGTACCTCGCTGGAACACGTCTGGAAGAGGTAGCAGCCAAGCACAGTGCGACGATCACCTACAAACCGCTCGATATTATGGGATTGTTCGCGCGGACTGGCGGGACGCCGCCGAAAGATCGGCACGTCTCGCGTCAGGAATGGCGCTTGCAAGAACTGCGTCGCAGTTCGGTCAAGACGGGATTGCCGCTGAATCTGAAACCTGCCCATTGGCCTACGAATCCCGCGCCAAGTTCTTACGCAATAATTGCGGCGCAACAGACCGGTGGTGGCAATCTTGGTGCGCTGGTCCATGGCTTTACCCGCGCGGTATGGGCCGAAGACCGCGATATTGCCGAGGATGACGTCGTGCGCGATGTTCTTGAGGGGGCCGGATTTGACCCGGCACTGGCCGAGAGCGGCCTTCTGGCCGGGGCCGAAGAATATGCTGCCAATCTGGAAGAGGCGGTAAATGCCGGGGTGTTTGGCGCGCCAACATATATCATCGGTGATGAACGGTTCTGGGGTCAGGACCGGATTGAGGACGTCGAGCTGCATCTGTCTGGCAAGCTGTAAAAATTTTGATCTTTGATGGTGTGACCCTTTCGCTGGAAGGGCGGGAAGCATTAAGGGACAAATTCGTCACGAGACCGCGGCGGCGTACATGTCGTCGCGCTTGCGGTCGAAGCTTTGAAAGGAACAACATTTGGCACCACAAACGCACTTGAAGCCGGAATATCTGGTCGAGACAGAAGAAGATCTGAGAGCGTTGTTTCCAGAAACCCATGCCATTGCTATTGCAAAATGTCTGGATCACCTGGACGAACATTCGAAGGAGTTTGTGGCGCGATCACCGTTCTTGTGCATCGGCACACAATCGCCAGAAGGGCTGGCGGATGTCAGCCCCAGAGGTGATCCATGTGGTTTTGTTCAGATCCTTGATGACAAAACGCTCATTATTCCGGACCGTCCCGGGAATAATCGGCTGGATACGCAAGCAAATATCTTAGCCAACCCTTCCGTTGGCTTGTTGTTCATGGTTCCCGGATTTGACGATACGATGCGGGTGAATGGGACAGCAAAGATAACCCGTGACCCGGAATTGCTTGCAACAATGGCTGTAAATGGCAGATTGCCAGCGACCGCCATCGTTGTGAGCATTGAGGAAGTGTTCATTCATTGCGCAAAGGCGTTTCGACGCTCAAAGCTGTGGGATCCAAGTCAGCATCAGGACCGCAGCAAAATGCCGTCATTGATAAATATTGTACTCGATCAAACTACGGGCGTTCCGGACAGCCCGGAAGACATCAAAAAGCTCGATGCTGATCTGGAGAATAGCTACCGCCAGACGATGTATTGATCGCGAAAGTTTTCTGAATGGCGGCCCCCGCATAGCTGGCATCGTGCCATTGATGCAGAAATTGGTGCTCTGATGACACTCTCCGACGTAAGACTGTAACCAAAAGCCAGCCATATGCTTTTGGTCATTCCTTAACGGAGCAGCGCTAACAGCTGATCAATGTCTTCGTCCTTTTTTGACCAATCACAAACCAGACGGCACGCGATCAGATCGTCCTCCGGGCCGTCCAGAGGTGTATCAAAAGGCGAGAGGTAGTATTTCGCGCCAGCCTGCATCGCGCGTTTGTGCGCACCACGGGGCAGCTCGGCGAAGATCATGTTGACGTCAGGTTCATGAAGCAATTTTGCGCCTTCAATTTGGCGCAGGCCTCGGGCGAGTTTGGCGCAGGCGGTGTTGGACTGCTCTGCCAGTGTCAGCCATAGATCATCCGCCAAATAAGCCTGCAATTGCGTGGACAGGTAGCGATGTTTTGACAAAAGATGCGCGCCTCGTTTTCGGCGCAACTCAAACTCCCACGCTTTTTCAGGATCAAAAATCACGACCGCTTCGGTCATCATACAGCCGTTCTTTGTGCCGCCAAAGCTGACCACGTCTATACCGGCTTTCCACGTCATATCTGCGGCTGAGCAACCCAACGCCACTTGCGCATTGGCGAAACGTGCGCCGTCCAGATGGGTGGCGAGACCGAATTCTTTTGCGATGTCTGTCAGCGCTTTCAATTCATTGAGCGTATAAACCGTACCAAGCTCGGTCGCCTGCGTCAGCGAGATCGGGCCACGCTGCACCCCATGAACGCCCTTATCGCCCGTTGCAAGGATGCTATCACGCAGCGCTTCGGGTGACATTTTGCCATCTGCGCCGTCCACAAGGGTAAGCTTCGCGCCATTGGTAAAGAATTCAGGCGCGCCGCATTCATCTTCTTCAATATGCGCGGTGCGGTGGCAAAAAATGGCATCCCAAGGCTTGGCATAGGTGGCGAGGGCAAGCGCGTTGGCGGCTGTGCCGGTAGAGACCATGTAAACCCCGGCCTCTGGCGCTTCGAACACATCGCGCAAGTGCGCTCGCGCGTCCTGCATGATCGTATCATTTCCATACGGCATCTGGGTGCCGTCATTTGCGGCAATCAGGGCCTCCAGCACTTTCGGGTGCATGGGGCCAGCATTGTCAGAGGCGAAATTCATGTGCCGGGTTCCTCAATAACGTAATTTTCCCATTCATCTTCGGGGATCTCAAATTCGGGGGTAGTCCAGCCTTTGACTGACACCCCGGCCTGATGCACGGTTTCCGCCGTGCCCGAGATCAGCGGGTGCCAGTCATAAAGCGATTTGCCCTCATAAAGCAGCCGATATGCGCAAGTTTCGGGCATCCAATAGGCGACATCGCCGATGGTTTCCGGTGTCAGGACAACGCATTCCGGTACGAATTGCTTGCGGATATCATATTGCGCGCAGCGACAGGTGTCACAGTTCAGCAAGCGGCACGCGATGCTGGTGAAGGCAACATCCTGCGTGTCTTCATCTTCCAGCTTGTTCAGGCAGCACTTGCCGCATCCATCGCATAGTGCTTCCCATTCATCGCTCGTCAGATTCCTGAGCGAGATGTTTTCCCAGAATTTCGGGCGTAAGCCCTTGCGATTGATCGGATCGGTCATGTGCGGGCCAGTATATCGCGGGCGCGGGTGCAATCTGCTTGCATCTGGGCAATCAGTGCATTGAGGGCGTCGAATTTCTCTTCCCCGCGCAGGTATTCGACCAAAGCAACCGAGAGATGTTCGCCATAAAGATCGCCTTTGAAATCAAACAGGAAGGTTTCGCAATTGGGACGATTTTCACCAAACATCGGACGCACGCCAATGGAAGCCGCGCCATGATAGCTGCCCTTGTGTGGGCCGGTCAGCACATCGACAAGCACAGCATAGACCCCGAATTTGGCCGGGTGTAGACCTTCGATTGACATGTTTGCAGTTGGATAGCCCAGCTCACGACCGCGTTGTTCGCCGCGGATAACCTCGCCATCAATGCGGTGCCAATGGCCCAGCATACGAAACGCATCCTCGGGGCGACCATCGCTAAGCGCCTGACGGATATTGGTTGAAGACACTTGCCCACGATCCCCAGCTACAAGTTGAGCTATCGTGACGCCAAAGCCATAGGTTTCACCGAACTCTTGCAGCAGTTTGGCATTCCCTGCGCGGCCCTTGCCAAAGCAGAAATCCGCGCCCACGACGACATGCGTCAGGCCGAGCCCCTTGGCAATTATATCGCGGGCGAATTCTTCAGCGGTCAGACTGGCCAGACTGGCATTGAAATTCAGCTCATAAAGGCGTTCAACCCCCAGTTTTTCTAAACGGTTGGCTTTGGTTTCGGCATTCATCAGGCGAAAGGGCGGGGCGTCAGAGGTGAAGAATTCGCGCGGGTGCGGCTCAAACGTAACGACCCCAAGGGGGGCGTCTGGGGCGGCATCGCGGGCAATGTTGATCACGGCTTGATGGCCGATATGTAGCCCGTCAAAATTACCAATCGCGGCAGTAGCGCCGCGATCTTCTGGCCTTACGAATTGGTAATCCCGAATGATCCGCATGGGGATTGCGTAACCGTCCGGTCAAGCGGGTGCAAGTCTCAGTCGAATTTGCGGCTTGGCGCCAGGACCACAGCCTCACCTTTTAGCACGTTCTTGCCGTCCACTTCGCAGCGGGTGTGCATGGTGACGCGGCGTTTGGCGTGGTCGATTTCAGTCACCTCAACCTCTGCCATAACCATATCCCCAGGGCGCACAGGGGCCAGAAATTTAAGGGATTGCCCAAGGTAAACGGTGCCATGGCCTGGAAGCTGCTCACCGATCACGGCCGAGATCAGCCCGGCTGTCAGCATGCCATGGGCAATACGACCCTCAAAGATCGTATCCTGTGCATAGCTGTCGTCCAGATGTACTGGGTTATGGTCGGTTGAGACTTCGGCAAACAGCTCGATGTCGCGATCAGTGACCTGCTTGCGCAAATGCCGTTTCATACCGATCTCAATATCCTCGATACAGATCGTACCACGTGGTAAATTATCGAGCATATGATCACCCATTAAGTAACTTTCGGACCTGATTGGCCGTGTATTTGTAACTTAATTACTTTGCATGCGCAGAAAAATCAAGAGCAATACAGCCTATCGCAGCCTGCCAATCGTATAGGTTGGATTAACCATTTCCTTTTCCAAATAAGCGCTTAGTAGCGCAGGGTCCGGCTGATCGATTGTTTTCGTCTCTTGCGCTGCAAGGCCACCCGAGATGAACAGAGAATCGATATCCTCACCCATTGCGCCACGAATATCAGTCAGCACGCCGTCCCCTATCGCCAGAATCCGCGCGTCCGATATATCTTTACCCAAAGCTGCCAATCTACGGCGGGCAAGATCATAAATAGGAGGATGAGGCTTGCCGAAATAGAGGCTCTCACCGCCCATTTCAGTATAAAGCTTCGCCAGCGCGCCCGCGCACCATTCGCGGCTTTCGCCGCGGTCGACGACAATGTCGGGATTTGCACAGAGCAGCTTCAAACCCTTTTGCTTGGCATACAAGAAATCGGCACGATTGATCTCGGGATCAGCCAGCGGGTCAAATGGGCCGCAGCACACAATACCTTCGGCTTGATCAAGCGGGACTTGCTGAATCGGTGCAGGGTTTTCAACGATATGCAGCGGGTCAAAGAAGTTCTGGTCATGGGGCTGGCCAATGAAATAGACTTTTTCGCCGGCAACACCCTGATACATGGCAAATCGCGCACTATCGCCAGAGGTTGCGATGTCGTCCCAGCTATCTTTGGCCACGCCGATCTTACCAAGTTGCACCTCGACACTTGCCCGATGCCGCGGCGCATTCGTAACGAAAATGACCGCACCCCCCTTGGCGCGATAATCCTGCATAGCTTTCACGGCGCTGGGGAAAGGGTCCAGCCCATTATGTATGCAGCCCCAGAGATCGACGAACAGCGCGTCGTAACGTTCAGAGATCTCGGATAGATGGGTGATGATCTGGGTCATTTTGGCTCCGCAAGAGGTGAGTGTGGCTGGGCGTGAATGTGGTGCTGTTAGCCTTTTGCACCCGTTGACGGTATCGGTAGATATTTTCCTGTTTGCACAGGATTATTCGATTAATTCCATTTGATTGAGCAGCCCATAGACGGGTTTTGCTGGCGCGGGCCTTCACCAGTTTGAGCGATCTGGCGCATGGCATTCAGAAGCTCGGGCGTGCGCCCTGCGGCGTCACCCATGCGCGCATCATCAAGACGGCCGCGATATTGTAAAGCGCCATCCTTGTTGAAGCCAAAGAAGTCCGGGGTGCACACGGCACCATAAGCCTTGCCGACCGATTGATCCTCGTCCACCAGATAGGGAAACTGCCAACCTGATCTTTGAGCAAACCGCTTCATCTCAGGTGGGCTGTCAGACGCCACTAAGTGGTAGTCATTGGACATCACGCCCAGCACATTGACGCCTTCGGCCATAAGCGTATCAGTGTCTTGCGCAAAACGCTCTGCGATGGCCTGCACATAAGGGCAGTGGTTGCACAGAAATGCCACCAGCAGGCCATGCTGCCCCAGATGTTCGGACATTGTAAAGGATTGGCCATCCGGGTCTTGCAAAGTGAAATCGGGCGCTTGCCAACCGAAATCGCATAGGGGTGTGTCAAGAAGCATATCAGACTTTCAGGTTTGGGATGATCTGTTTCTTGCGGCTCATGATACCGGGCAGAACCACGCTATTGCCTGAGACTGCCGTATCAAAGGACTTTTCGGCGACGGTTTTGCTAAGGTCATTCGGGATCAGCATCGTGGCTTCTTCATTCAGGATATCAACGATGAACAACAGGACCTGATCCACACCATCTTCCTGCGCCACCTGAGCCATGGATGCCATCAGGCTTTCCTTGCGGTCCAGCACGGTTTTGGGGGCAGTGGTCTCCAGCACCGAGACGCGGAACTTGGTGTCGCCTACGGCATATTCTTTGCTGTCCATACGCAGCAGTTCGGCGTCAGAAAAGGCGGAGACATCGGATTTCGCGGCAAACATCTCGGCTGCATAGTCGGGGATGTTGATCCCCAGATCTTTTGCAAGACTTTCAGCCAGCGCTTTGTCGACTGGTGTTGTGGTTGGCGACCGGAATTCCAGCGTATCGGACAGAATGCAGGACAGCATCGCACCTTTGATCTGGTCCGGCATATGGTCTGCATGATCGCCCATCAGATCATGCATGATTGTGGCCGTACAGGCGAGCGGGCGGATCGTGATGTCAATCGGACCAGCCGTTTCCAGACCACCTACCAGCTTGTGATGGTCGATGATGGCACGGATATCAGCGCTGTTGATCGCATCGGGAAGCTCGGCCGGATTGTTGGTGTCAACGACAATGCAGGGTTGTCCAACCGTCACATCCGAGATGATCTCGGGCTGGGTGAGGTTCCAGCGCTTCAACATGAAAGCAGCCTCGGTGTTAGGTGTGCCCAGAAGCACCGCTTTGGCGTCACCTCCTTGATGGTTCACAAACCATTCCCAGATCAGCGGAGAGCCGGTGCTGTCAGTGTCAGGGGATTTATGGCCAAAGATCAGCGTGGTCATGTTGTCTATCCTAATGGGTCAGATTTTGCCGTCCTTATAGGCAGGGTGTCTGACCTTGTCACCCACCTACAGGTGCGGTTGGGTTTGATCTTGCCAGCCATCCGTTATATAGATGCATAATCTGAAAAAGGAGCGCCCTGACAATGGACAAGACAGTCTAACCACAGTCGCCAGCATTTGCGCATAAGCGCATCCCTTTTTCACAGGAGCATCCTGACAATGGACTATCTCGGCTAACCCCCTACTCGGGGTCCGCACGTGCCGTGCCTGTTGGCACGGCTCTATCCATTCTTCAAGATGAAAGGGCACCCCATGCCCAAGAACAAGAAAACACCCCGCAAGAGCGGGACCAATAGCGCTTTGCCCAAACCCACCCTAACGGGCAAAGCCGCCAAACCGGGCTTTGATCCGCAATCCAGTCGCCTGCCACAGGGTTCGCGCGCCAATCTAGCGTGTAAAGGTGGCAGGCCCAAGCTGTTCCCTGGCCGAACCGGAGGACGGTGACAGCGCACCCCGCTGCGCATATTTGTGCAGCGGGGACTTGATCATCGCGCGGTATTGCTCATGCTTGGGGGAAAAGACAGGCAAGCCTATGCGTGAAACGGAGCTATACGCACCCGTCAAATCCTTCCTTGAGGGTCAAGGATATGAGGTAAAGGCTGAGATCGTGGCCTGTGATGTGCTCGCCTGCCGAGGCGACGAAGATCCTGTAATTGTGGAGCTTAAAACAAGCTTTTCGCTAAGCTTGTTTCATCAAGGCATCGCCCGGCAAAGCATTTCGGATGACGTCTATATCGCTGTGCCACGGATCCCCGGGAAGCGCTTTTTGAAAGCATTGAAAGACAACAAGGCATTGTGTCGACGCCTGGGCCTTGGTCTGATCACGGTAAGATTGCGGGATAGTCTTGTTGAAGTGCATCTGGACCCGGCACCGTACAAGCCGCGTCAATCAAAGCAGCGAAAAGGTCGTCTGTTGCGGGAATTCGCGCGGCGGGTTGGTGATCCGAATACAGGTGGCGCGACACGTGTCGGGTTGATTACAGCGTATCGCCAAGATGCACTGCGCTGTGCGCAATATTTGTCGGCGCATGGGGCCAGCAAAGGTGCTGTTGTCGCCAAAGCAACAGAAGTTGTCGTTGCGACACGGATCATGGCCGCAGACCACTACGGCTGGTTCGAGCGGGTCGAGACAGGCATCTACACTCTGACACCCAAAGGCCATGACGCGCTTTGTGCCTATCAGGGTGCGTTGGAAAAGACATAAAAGACGTGGATCATTCGCCCGCGCCCTGTTGCACTTTGGGAAGGGCATGCAACGGGGGTGGACGCGGCCCAAATGTGATGGGCGGGTAGCCGTGGGACAAAGGTGGCCTGTCAGATGCCTTGATAATTTCAAAGGACAGTTTGCTGCACAATAAGACAGCAATCGCCCGTATCTGGGAAAACATGTCATGATACTCGTCTATGGTGGAGGAATGGCTGACGTGTCAGCCAAAGTGCTGTCAGGGGCTATTCAGCCTTTTGAAAGTAGCGCTTCCGCTCGCATGAATTGTTTCATAATCAGCCCTCCAAGGCCGTGACGATTGGACGTCACGTAACCGATTCCTGTCACTGTCTCAAGCAATGGAAACCTGACCTCAGGAATAGTCACTTTTCTGCCGGTCAAGCTGTTGACAGTCAGTAGGGGACTCCTTAGCTAAACCGCGTTAGCACTCAACTAAGCTGAGTGCTAACAGTCTGATCGGATCAGTTCAGGTCAGGCTTGGGAGTAACTTTAAGCCAAGGAGCTTTAAGGATGGCATTGAAACCGCTTCATGACCGCGTGCTGGTTCGCCGCACGGAAAGCGATGAGAAAACCGCTGGCGGGTTGATTATACCCGATACAGCAAAAGAAAAACCCGCCGAAGGCGTTGTTGTTGCATGTGGCGACGGCGCACGTAAAGACAGTGGTGAGCTGATCGAGATGGCTGTCAAAGACGGTGACAAAATTCTGTTTGGTAAATGGTCCGGCACAGAAGTCACGGTTGATGGCGAAGAGCTGTTGATGATGAAAGAGAGCGACATTCTGGGTATTCTTTCCTGATAGAAGCGTGGGTCTGACCCGCTCTACAGATTGTTCTCAACGACATAACCAAATTCTAAGGAGCACATGAAAATGGCTGCTAAAGACGTCAAATTCGATACCGACGCCCGCAACAAAATGCTGCGCGGTGTCAACATTCTGGCTGACGCCGTCAAAGTCACGCTAGGCCCAAAAGGCCGCAACGTGGTTCTGGACAAATCTTTCGGCGCACCACGCATCACCAAAGACGGTGTATCGGTTGCTAAAGAGATCGAACTTGAAGACAAGTTCGAAAACATGGGCGCACAAATGGTCAAAGAAGTGGCCTCGCGTACCAATGACGAAGCTGGTGACGGCACCACGACTGCGACCGTTCTGGCCCAGGCCATCGTTCGCGAAGGTATGAAATCGGTTGCTGCTGGCATGAACCCGATGGACCTGAAGCGCGGCATCGATCTGGCAACAAACACCGTTGTCGAATCTATCAAAGCTGCTGCTCGTGAAGTCAAAGACAGCGACGAAGTCGCGCAGGTTGGTACGATCTCTGCCAATGGCGAAGACGAAATCGGCGCGCAAATCGCTGGTGCCATGCAGAAGGTTGGCAACGAAGGCGTCATCACTGTTGAAGAGAACAAAGGTCTGGAAACAGAAACCGATGTTGTTGAAGGCATGCAGTTCGACCGTGGCTACCTGTCGCCTTACTTTGTCACCAACCCTGACAAGATGACGACTGAGCTGGACGATGCGCTGATCCTTCTGCACGAGAAGAAACTGTCTTCGCTGCAACCAATGGTTCCGCTTCTTGAAGCCGTTATTCAGTCTGGCAAACCGTTGATGATCATTGCTGAAGATGTCGAGGGTGAAGCCCTGGCAACGCTGGTTGTCAACAAACTGCGCGGCGGCCTGAAAATCGCAGCTGTCAAAGCACCTGGTTTTGGCGATCGCCGCAAAGCCATGTTGCAGGACATAGCCATTCTGACCGGCGGTCAGGTGATCTCGGACGATCTGGGCATGAAGCTTGAGTCGGTGACGATGGACATGCTGGGCACAGCCAAGCGCGTCACAATCACCAAAGACGAGACGACCGTGATCGACGGTGCAGGCGAGAAGGCGGAAATCGAAGCTCGCGTTTCGCAGATCCGTCAGCAAATCGAAGAAACCACGTCTGACTACGACCGTGAAAAGCTGCAAGAGCGTGTTGCCAAACTGGCAGGCGGTGTTGCTGTTATCCGCGTTGGCGGCATGACCGAAGTTGAAGTCAAAGAACGCAAAGACCGCGTTGACGATGCCCTGAACGCGACCCGTGCGGCCGTGCAGGAAGGTATCGTTGTGGGCGGCGGTGTTGCTCTGGTTCAGGCGGCGAAAGCGCTGGCCAAACTGGAAGGCGCGAATTCTGACCAGAACATCGGTATTACCATCGTGCGTAAAGCGCTGGAATCCCCGCTGCGTCAGATTGCTGAAAACTCCGGCGTTGACGGCTCGGTTGTTGCTGGCAAAATTCGCGAGAGCGACGACGCAACATTCGGCTTCAACGCGCAAACCGAAGAATATGGCGACATGTTCAAATTCGGTGTGATTGACCCAGCCAAAGTTGTTCGCACAGCTCTGCAGGATGCCGCTTCCATTGCTGGCCTGTTGATCACAACAGAAGCCATGGTTGCTGACAAGCCTTCTAAAGAAGGTGCCGCACCTGGTGGCGGAATGCCTGACATGGGCGGTATGGGCGGCATGATGTAAGCGATTTCCGAGGCTTGCAAAGCTTCGGAAACGCAGTCATCACACTGCTTTATGGTTATCGGGAAGGGGCTTGGCCATTGGTCGGGCCCTTTTTCTTCTGAAAGGCACATTATGAATGATTTCACACGGGAAATGCGCGATCTGAAGCCAGAAGAGATGGTGGATGTGGACACTTTGTTGTTCCATGCCTTCAAAGGATTGGATGAGATACGGCTTGTCAAAGAGCTGCGTCATGCAAACCGTGTGGTATCAGAATGTGTCACCGTGGCAGGCGGTCAACTGATTGCCTATGCTGCTGTCAGCGAACTGGACGCCCCCGACGGATGGTTATGTCTGGCCCCGGTTGCCGTAAGCCCGCATTGGCAAGGACAGGGCGTCGGTCATGAGCTGGTTTCAGCCATGGTGCAGCATGCTTTGGATCAGGACAGGGTATTGGTCGTTTTGGGAGACGTCGATTTTTATGAAGAATGCGGATTTTCATGCGAACGGGCATCCAAGCTGATATCGCCTTATCCAATTGAAAATACATTGCTGGCAGGCGCCGGCGATGATGCGCCCGAGAAGACGCTGATTTATCCAGCGGCTTTTGATGAGGTTTGATAAACTTCACCTCGCTATAAGGTGAGAGCCCGCTTGCCAGTGCTGTCTTGCAAGTCTGAAAAAGGGCTTGTCTAAAGACCTATGCGTATTTTCTTACTCACAGCTCTGACTATGGTGGCCTTCGCGGCCAATTCGGTACTGAACAAGCTTGGAGTGTCCGACGGAGGGATGCAGCCCTTCGGCTTTGCGGTGATAAGGGTCTGTGCAGGCGCGGCAATGCTGGCTATTTTGGTCGTTGCGCGGGACTGGGGGCGTTTAACGCGCTTGAAGTTCAATCTGGTCGGAACCGGATCGTTGGTTGTGTATCTGATCGGGTTCTCAATGGCCTACATTACGCTTGATGCAGGTGTCGGGGCGCTGATCTTGTTCGGCGTCGTGCAGATGACAATGTTCGGCACCGCACTGCGCGGCGGCGATGCAATACCTTTCATGCGTTGGGCAGGTGCGGCAACGGCTTTTGGCGGGCTGATCTATCTACTTTGGCCTGCGGGTGACGTTGCGCCTGACCTGATTGGTGGCGCGTTAATGGCTGCTGCTGGTATTGGATGGGGTGTTTATACACTTGCCGGGCGTGGGGCAGAAGATCCGCTGGCTGTGACAGCTGCAAATTTTGTAGCCGCCGCTGTCGTTTTGGCCGGTGTGCAGGTGTTTCTTGGGATGCCAGAGGCGAGCTGGATTGGTCTGTTCGCTGCGATTGTATCCGGGGCAATTACGTCAGCGCTGGGTTACGCGCTGTGGTACAACATTCTACCAAAGCTAGAGACAACAGTGGCCGCAACGGCTCAGCTAGCCGTGCCGGTGATCGCTTTGCTGGGCGGCATCGTGTTTCTGGAAGAAGCACTGTCACTTCGTTTCGTTATTGCAAGCGTGTTGGTTCTGGGCGGTGTGGGGTTGTCCTTGCGCCGCTAGATCTGCGCAATCAGCGGGCGAGGCTCAGCAGCCCGCCCGGCTGCCTTGTGATCTTGCCTTGCAGCTCAAGCGTGGTCAGTTGCGGCACAACCATATGTGTCGGCAGGGCCAGATCGCGGATCAGTTGATCCTCGGCAACGGGTGTTGGACCAAGCAAATTCAGGATTTTCGTATCGACTTGTCCCGCAGGCACAGGTTGAGCTTGTTGGGGCGGTTCAGGCTTTGACATAGTGGGTTGTGTGGTGAGATCAGGGGCCTCAATGGCTTCACGAATATCGTCGACAGATCGGATCAGACTGGCCCCGTCGCGGATCAACATGTTGCACCCCGCAGAGCGTCCATCCAGCGGGTGCCCCGGTACGACCAGAACGTCGCGGCCTTGATCCAGTGCATTGCGGGCGGTGATCAGACTGCCGGATTTTGCCGCCGCTTCGATCACAACAACCGCACGGGCAAGCCCCGAGATGATCCGATTGCGTCGCGGAAAGTCGCGCGCCTGGGGTTGCAAGCCGATCGGTTGTTCCGACAGGCGCAAACCACTTGCCTTTATATTGTCGTGAAGTTGCAGGTTCTCTGTCGGATAGATCACATCCACACCGCCAGCCTGAACAGCGATGGTGCCGTGGGGCAAAGCGGCGATATGAGCCGCAGTATCAATGCCGCGGGCCAGACCTGACACTGTGACAAACCCGGCCTCCCCCAATCCGGAAGCCAAGGCCTTGGACATACGTGTTCCAAGCGATGACGCATTACGTGCACCGACAAGCGCGACAGCGGGGCGGGTAAGCAGGTCGGCATCCCCCAAAGCCCAAAGAATCGGTGGCGGATCGTGCAGGTCATACAACGCTTTTGGATAATCTGGCGCACCATAAAACAGCATCCGCGCATCTGCGCGTTGGCCTGTCGTGATTTCCTGTTCTGCGATATGCAGCGGGCAGCACGTGTATTTGCTGACACCTGCGGCCGAGGCGATTTCTGGCAAAGCTTCAAGGGCCTTATCGGCAGACCCGTATTCTGTCATCAGGCGAAAGAATGTGGATACACCGACCCGGCGTGATCTGATCAGACGAAGCCACGACGCCATCTCGCCCTGAGTCTTTGGGGGTGCGAGGGGGGTGGGGTAGACAGCAGGTCGCTGGCCATCGTTGCTCCGTCCAATCATTGAGAGCGACATTGGCCTATCAGGGGTTAAGGGAAGGTGAAGAGCAGCTGAAAATACAGCGTCTTACAAAATTTTTTCGAAAATGATTACTTCCAGTGGAAATGGGCCATCCACAGTATCAACCTTGTCCACCTCTACACCTTTGGCAACCCAGCCGCATTTCTCATAGAACTGCGCGGCGCGTTGATTCTGCGGCAAGCAAAGTAAGCGCGCTTTTGATATGCCAGAGGCCGCCAGTCGCGCTTCGCCATCCGCTAATAGCTTTTGGGCAAGGCCTGTACCGCGCGCGGCTGGGTCGACGAAAAGCTGATCCAACTCACCTTCTTTGATAGCGCATAAGCCAACTGGCTGGCCTGCCGGACCTGAGACCCGCAAGCGATCCTCCATTTTCTGAAGGCGCGGCAGAAAGCTGTCGCGGGAGCGTAAGGCCAGTAATTCCTTTGGAACATGGGCCGCATGCGCTTCAGTCCAGCCCTGATACCAAAGATCAGTCAATGCAGGCAGTTCCTCGGGCGAGGCTTGCCGAATAGTGGTCATGCGGCTGATCCCCCTACGGTCAGGCCACCGATCATTAGGGTGGGTTGGCCCACACCCACTGGCACCCATTGACCCTGTTTGCCGCAATTGCCCATGCCAGGATCCAGTGCCATGTCATTGCCGATCGCGCGGATTTGTTTCAGCGCCGTGGCGCCGTCGCCAATCAGCGTGGCCCCCTTGACCGGAGCGCCAACCACACCGTCTTTGACCCGGTAGGCTTCGGTACAGGAAAACACGAATTTGCCATTCGTGATGTCCACCTGACCGCCACCAAAGCCAACGGCATAAATGCCGTCTTTGAGGTCATTCACAATAGCCTCGGGTTCAGCGTTGCCGCCAAGCATATAGGTGTTGGTCATGCGCGGCATCGGCGTGTGGGCATAGCTTTGACGCCGTCCATTGCCGGTTGGTTTCACACCCATCAACCGGGCATTTTGCCGGTCCTGCATGTAGCCGACCAATACTCCGTCTTCTATCAGCACATTTTTTGCGCTGGGCGTACCTTCATCATCGACAGTGATCGAGCCTCGGCGATCCGGGATGGTCCCGTCATCCAGCACCGTCACGCCCTTAGCTGCGATCTGTTGATCCATAAGCCCGGCAAAGGCCGAAGTTTTCTTACGGTTAAAGTCACCTTCCAATCCGTGGCCGATAGCTTCGTGCAGCAAAATGCCGGGCCATCCGGGGCCAAGCACCACATCCATCACGCCAGCAGGTGCAGGTTCGGCATCAAGGTTTACGACAGCAATCCGCAATGCCTCGCGCACCAGTCCTTGCCAATGCTCATGGGCCATCAGACCGTCGAGCATATACCGTCCACCACCGCCAACACTGCCGCTTTCACGTTTGCCGTTCTGTTCAATAATCACGCTGACATTCAGACGCGTCATGGGGCGGTCATCCGTTACCAGCGTGCCATCGGGACGCAGAATCGCAACCTCCTGATGAGACGCTGCCAGCGTTGCCGAAACCTGAACAACGCGTGTGTCCAAATCGCGCGCAAAGGCATCAATCTCGCGCAGCAGTTCAACCTTCGCCGGGAACGTAAAGCCCTGCATCGGATCTGCATCGGAATAAAGCTTCTGGTTGGTGGCCTGTGGAGCTGCCGCAAGTGTGCCACCGCCCGCCCCAATCGCAAGCCGCGCGGTTTCTGAGGCGCGCAGCAAGGCCTGCTCGCTGATCTCGGTCGCATGGGCATAACCCGCAGTTTCGCCTTTGACGGCGCGCAGCCCAAACCCTTCCGAAGCATCGTAGCTTGCGGTTTTCAGGCGGCTATCATCAAAGACGAAGATTTCACCGCGCTTGCGTTCCAAAAATAGCTCACCATCATCGGCGCCATTTGTAGCGTTTTGCAAAATTTTCAGTGCTTGGTCCCTGTCCAGTTTGGTGTCAAACGGGCGAAAATCATCGGATATAGTTCTGATCATGGGTCGGCACCTTCCATTTTGGCAAAAAACCTGCGGCATCCTAGCGCGTAGAAGCGTCTGATGCTTGCTCCTTGCAGGTTAATATGGTTTCTCCAGCAGAGGACGCAACGGGGGATTCCGCGCAAATTGCCGTGACCCCCTGAGAAACGGGAAGACATACATGCGATTTTCAACGCTTTTTGCTGGGCTAAGTGTGGCGCTGGCTGCGACCGGTGCCAAGGCACAAGACGCTTTGAGTGATCTTGAAATTATAGGCAAGCCCGTTGACAAGCTGACAGGTTTTCAACCGGCAGTGACGGAACTGGCAGCGGATATCCATTGGTTGGATGCTTTTATTCTGATTATCATCACTGTTATAACGCTATTTGTTGTGGCTTTGATGGCTGCTGCGATTGTGCGATTTAACCGACGCGCAAACCCAACGCCTGCGACGTTTACCCATAACTCTCCACTTGAAGTTGCGTGGACGATTGTTCCCGTCCTGATCCTTGTGTTCATCGCGGCGTTCTCTTTGCCAATTCTGTTCAAACAGCAACGTATTCCCGAAGGGGATATCGTGATCAAAGTCACAGGGTATCAATGGTACTGGGGCTATGAGTATGTCGATCACGAATTTGGCTTTGACAGCTTCATGATCGGGGCAGGTGAAAACCGCCTGACACCTGACGTAAGTGCGGAATTGCAGGAAGCTGGGTATTCTGACGATGAATTCCTACTGGCGACAGATACTGCGGTGGTTGTTCCGTCCGGCAAAGATATCGTTATGCAGGTAACAGGTGCGGATGTGATCCATTCATGGACGATCCCTGCCTTTGGTGTAAAACAGGATGCAGTTCCCGGTCGTCTGGCGGCACTTTGGTTCAACGTTGAAGAAGGCAAAGAAGGCATATATTTCGGTCAGTGTTCTGAGCTCTGCGGTCAAGCCCATGCCTATATGCCGATTACCGTGAAAGTGGTCACGCAAGCGGAATATGACGCTTGGCTTGAAGGTGCGATTGAGGAATATGCAGGCACACCGCTTGAAACCAAAGTGGCCTCGGCTGACTAAGACAGGGTGTTTAGGCCTGCTACGGCTGCCGAGAGGGGATCATGACGGACGCAACACAACAGATAGAAACGGGTGAAGCGCAGTTCGGCGATTATGTAGCGCTGCTAAAGCCGCGTGTCATGTCGTTGGTTGTGTTCACTGCGGCTGTCGGTGTGTTTGTAGCACCTGTGTCGGTTCATCCCTTTATCGCGTTCGTGGCGATTTTGTTCATTGCACTTGGCGGCGGGGCCTCTGGGGCTCTGAATATGTGGTATGATCGCGATATTGATGTGATCATGCGGCGTACGCGCAACCGCCCTGTTCCATCTGGCAAGGTGCAACCGGGCGAGGCGCTGAGTATTGGGATATGGCTGTCCTTCATCTCGGTCATGATGCTGGGATTGGCATCAAATTGGGTTGCAGCGGGGCTTTTAGCCTTCACGATCTTCTTCTACGCCGTCATCTATACGATCTGGTTGAAACGCTGGACACCGCAGAACATCGTTATTGGTGGCGCTGCCGGGGCTTTTCCCCGATGATCGGTTGGGCTGTTGCGACAGGTGGGATGTCCGTTGAAAGCGTGCTGATGTTCGCCCTAATCTTTATGTGGACCCCCCTCATTTCTGGGCATTGGCGCTGTTCATGAACGAGGATTACTCCAAAGCGGGTGTGCCAATGCTGACTGTTACCCATGGCCGGCGAGAGACCCGCAAACAAATTCTGATTTACACAATGCTTCTTGCTCCGGTCGCCATTGGACTGGCTTTCACCACCATTGGTGGCTGGATCTATCTGGCCGCAGCACTTGTGTTGAATGCCCGATTCCTGATTGGGGCATGGCAGCTTTGGCAGCGCGATGAAGATGCCGCAGACGGAGATACGTATGCAGCGGAGCGTAAATTCTTTCGCCTGTCGCTAAGTTATCTGTTCCTGCATTTCGGTGCGCTATTGGCGCAAGCGATCTGGATCAAATCCGGCATGGGGGCTTGGTAGAGATGGTTTTGAAGGTGGAGCACGAACTACATACACGCCGCTTTGGCCGTAACATTGGCATTGGTTTGGTGTTGTTAGGGTTTGTCGCCATCGTCTTCGGCTTGACGATCGTTAAAATTTCAAACGGTGCGTCTTTGGAAGCCTATGATCATAGCGTTCGTCCTTCCATCACGACGAGCGGGGAGGGTAACTGATGTTCAAACATCTTGACCCGAAGCATCGCACGCTTGCCATGTTAGTTGCTATGGTCACAACGATGGGTGCATTGGCCTTTGCTTCTGTTCCTCTTTATGACTGGTTCTGCCGCGTGACAGGATATGGCGGCACGACTCTGGAAGCCGAGGCCGAGTCAGATGTGATCCTCGACCAGACCATAAAAATCCGCTTTGATGGCTCTCTTGACAGCGGGATGGCGTGGCAATTCAAACCAATGCAGCGCGAAATGGAAGTGCGTATTGGTGAGACCGGATTGGCCTTTTATGAGGCCTATAACCCCACCGACCGGCCTATTGCTGGTTCTGCCAGTTATAACGTCTTTCCATTTACGGCTGGTGGTTTCTTCGTCAAAATTGCCTGTTTCTGCTTCGAAGAACAGGTGCTGCAACCGGGTGAGCGGGTTCAGATGCCGGTGACTTTCTATGTCGACCCCGATATTGTGAATGACCCTGACGGGAAGTTTGCTGAGAATATCACACTCAGCTATACGTTTTATGAAATTGACCTGCCGGAAGCGCAGGCCGCGTTGGACGTAAAGTCCGATACAGATATCAACTAAGTCCGAACGAGGGACCGCAATGGCGCACGCAAAAAACCACGATTACCATATTCTGCCCCCATCCATTAACCCACTTCTTGGCGCGCTGGGCGGTTTCATCATGCTCTCCGGTGCAGTTTTGTGGTTCCATGACAACGGACCATGGGGCTTTCTGATTGGCTTGGCCCTTGTGCTTTATGTCATGTTCAGCTGGTGGTCCGAGATGGTCGAAGAAAGCCAGGTCGGCGACCACACCCCTGTCGTGCGGATCGGCCTGCGCTATGGTTTCATCTTCTTTATCATGTCTGAGGTGATGTTCTTCGTCGCCTGGTTCTGGTCTTTCTTCAAACATGCCATGTACCCAATGGGCCCCGATAGCCCCGGTATTGACGGGCAGTGGCCGCCCGCAGGGATCGAGACCTTCGATCCATGGCATTTGCCACTGATTAACACCTTGATCCTGCTATGCTCTGGTGCGGCGGCAACTTGGGCACACCATGCTCTGGTTCATGAAAACAACCGTAAAGACCTGAAAAACGGGCTTATCTTGGCAATCGTTTTGGGTGTGATTTTCACGGCTTTCCAAGCCTATGAGTATAGCCATGCAGCCTTTGGTTTCTCGGGCAATATCTACGGGGCCAACTTTTTCATGGCGACTGGCTTCCATGGTTTCCATGTTATTATCGGGACAATCTTTCTCGCTGTCTGTTTGATCCGTGTTTATAAAGGTCACTTTACCCCTGAAAAGCATGTAGGGTTTGAGGCCGCCGCTTGGTACTGGCACTTTGTTGATGTGGTCTGGTTGTTCCTTTTCGCAGCTATTTATATCTGGGGTGGCTAGATTTTTCTGAAGACCCTATGCCTCTAACCGGGGTATTTGAGCCAAAGAATTACTATGCGCGGGGGGTCAGAGCCTCGCGCATTTTACTTGGAGAAAGTGATGTCGCAACGAATGATCCTGCCTTTGCTTTTTGGCGTGATCGGGTGTGGGATTCTGATTGCTCTTGGAACATGGCAGGTGCAGCGGCTTGACTGGAAACAAAGGATACTTGCCGATATAGACGCCAAAATCTCTGCGCCTCCAGGCTCATTACCTGCGGAAATTGATCAGCAGCGTGACAAATACCTGCCGATTGTTGTCGAAGGCTTCTTGGGCCCTCAAATGATCAGAGTCCTCGTCAGCCAAAAACGCATCGGCGCAGGATACCGTATCATCAGCCCGTTTGATGTTGGCGGTCGCGTTATTATGGTTGATCGCGGTATTGTTGCGATTGATGGCCAACCTCGGAACGATATATCCGAAAAGGTCAGTGTCATCGGTAATCTGCATTGGCCGGAAGAGATCGACAGTTTCACCCCGGAACCCGATCTTGAGAAGAACATATGGTTTGCCCGCGATATCGATAGAATGGCGGCACATCTGAAAACTGAGCCTGTATTATTGGTGATGCGTGAGCCATCTTTTGATGACGCCCCTATCCGCCCCGTACCTGTTGGTCGTGAAGGTATTCCAAATGACCATTTGCAATACGCAATTACCTGGTTCTCGCTTGCTGCGATATGGTTGGGGATGACAGTCTATTTGCTTTGGCGTATCAGGCAACGAACCGTCTGAAGGAAGACACTTGCATGCGTTATATTTCTACCCGTGGTAAAGCTCCGACCCTGAGCTTTGAAGAGGCTATGCTAAGCGGCCTTGCCCGTGATGGTGGGCTGTATTTACCCGAGACGATTCTGACGCTCAGCCCGGACGATATCCGCGCTATGCGGGGGAAAACCTATGAAGATATTGCCTTCACAGTGATGCGCCCCTTTATCGGCGATACGTTCACGGATAAAGAATTTCGCCAGATTATTGAGGACGCCTATTCAGTTTTCGGTCACGCCGCCCGTGCGCCATTGGTGCAAATTGGAAGAAACCATTTTCTGCTGGAACTGTTTCACGGTCCCACGCTCGCTTTCAAGGATTTTGCAATGCAGTTGATCGGTCAGTTGTTCCAGAAAGCGCTGGCGCGATCGGGCAAACGGGTGACGATCGTGGGCGCAACGTCCGGTGATACAGGATCTGCCGCAATCGAAGCGTTCCGCGGGCTGGACTCGGTTGATGTATTCATCTTGTTTCCTGACGGCCGGGTATCTGATGTGCAACGGCGCCAGATGACAACGCCTATAGAAAGCAATGTCCATGCGCTGGCGGTTGAGGGGGATTTCGACACCTGTCAGGCGACCCTCAAGGATATGTTCAACGATTTTGACTTCCGCGACGGTGTGCGGTTGGCAGGTGTGAATTCAATCAACTGGGCACGGGTCTTGGCGCAGGTCGTGTATTACTTCTCTTCCGCCGTGTCGTTGGGTGCGCCGGATCGCAAGGTCAGCTTCACTGTACCAACAGGGAATTTCGGCGATATCTTTGCAGGCTATATTGCCAAGAGCATGGGCTTACCCATTGAAAAGCTGGTGATCGCAACCAACCAAAACGACATCCTGCACCGGACATTACAAACCGGGGCCTATACCAAGGACGGCGTGCTCCCATCGATCAGCCCGTCGATGGACATTCAGGTCAGCTCGAACTTCGAGCGTGCCTTGTTCATGGCTTATGATGGCGACGGTGCTGCGGTGGCAACACAAATGTATGATCTCAAGACCAAGGGCAGCTTTGATATATCGCAGGGGGCCATTCAATCCTTGCGCGAAACCTACACCTCTGGCCGCGTGAGTGAGGCAGAAACCTCTGCTATGATCACGCGAGCGCAGGCTGAAATGGGCGAACTTCTCTGCCCTCATTCTGCTGTTGGTGTGAAGGTTGCCCTTGATTATCAGGGCATCACACCCATGATTACGCTGGCCACGGCACATCCTGCAAAATTCCCCGCAGCGGTAGAAAAAGCCTCTGGTCAACACCCTGCATTACCAACCCGAATGGCTGATCTGTTCGACCGACCTGAACGCATGACCCATGTGGCGGGCGATGTCGCTGCCATTCAAAATATCATCCGTGAAAGGATCACCGCTTGACTGAACGTCTGCACACTCTGCCAAATGGCTTTCGTATTGTGACTGAAAATATGCCGGGGCTGGAAAGCGCGTCCATCGGGATATGGGTCAGTGCGGGTGGTCGGCACGAACGGCTGGAGCAAAATGGGATCGCCCATTTCCTTGAGCATATGGCTTTTAAGGGTACAAAGCGGCGCAGCGCCTTGCAAATCGCCGAAGAGATTGAAGATGTTGGCGGCTATATCAATGCCTACACCTCGCGCGAGGTTACGGCCTATTACACCCGCGTGCTAAAAGATGATGTCGCGCTTGGTTTGGATGTCATTGCCGATATTTTGCGCAATCCGGTTTTTGATCCGCGCGAGATTGAGGTGGAGCGTGGCGTGATCTTGCAGGAAATTGGTCAATCCTTGGATACCCCTGACGACGTGGTTTTCGACTGGCTGCAAGAGGCCGCTTATCCAAGTCAACCTATTGGGCGAACGATCCTTGGTCCGTCTGAGCGGGTTTCCAGTTTCTCGCGTGATGATCTGGCAGGGTTTGTCTCTGAGCATTATGGCGCTGATCAGTTGATCCTGTCTGCTGCCGGTGCTGTCGATCATGACGCATTGGTTCGTATGGCCGAAGATCTGTTTGGGGATATGGCATCATCTACGTCGCGCCACGCTGATGCAGCGCAGTTTGCCAGTGGTGAGCGACGCGAGATCAAAAAACTTGAGCAGGCCCATTTTACTCTGGCACTGGAAGCCCCCGGATATTTGCACGATGATTTTTACACAGCGCAAATTTTTGCCACAGCCTTTGGCGGTGGCATGTCTTCGCGGCTGTTCCAAGAAGTGCGTGAAAAGCGAGGTCTCTGCTATTCGATTTTCGCGCAGATCGGCGCTTATTCAGATACCGGCATGTTGACGATCTATGCTGGCACTTCGGGTGATGACATTGCCGGACTGGCAGATATTACGGTGGATGAGCTTAGGCGTGCCGCTGATGATATGAGTGACGCTGAAGTGTCCCGTGCGCGGGCACAGATGAAGGCGGGTTTGCTGATCGGGCTGGAAAGCCCCTCGAACCGTGCAGAACGTCTGGCACGGCTATTGGGTATCTGGGGCCGTGTTCCGGCATTGTCTGAGACGATTGAAAAGATTGATACGGTCGATGTAGCGCAGGTGCGTGCCTATGCACAGGCTTTGGCAAGCAATGGTCAGGCTGCAATGGCGCTTTATGGACCCGTGGCCAAGGCGCGCGATCTGGATCAGGTTACACGGAGACTCGCCGCCTGATGCTGACCCGCAAACGAAAGGTCCGGATCGAGACGGAACGGATGACCCTGCGCCTACCGCAGCACAGCGATTATCGGGAATGGGCTGCGTTACGTGCCGACAGCATCGAGTTTCTGACCCCGTGGGAACCGAGCTGGGCTTCGGACCACTTGACCCGTAAAAGTTTCACCAACCGGGTCTATTGGGCGCAGCGGTCGCTCAACAATGGCAATGCTGTACCAGTTTTTCTGGAACGTCGTGCGGATGGGGGGCTTTTGGGGGCCATAACCTTGGACAATATCCGCCGCGGCCCGTCGCAAGCTGGCACGCTTGGCTATTGGATCGGGCAAGCGCATACGCGCCAAGGCTATATGCGCGAGGCTATTCTGGCTATTGTCCATTACGCGTTCACCACGTTGGATTTAAGCCGTATCGAGGCTGCGTGTCTGCCGGAAAACGCTGCATCTCGCGGTGTGCTGGAGAAGTCCGGTTTCAAATATGAAGGCGTTGCGCAAAGTTATCTGCAAATCAACGGTCGCTGGCGCAATCATGTCCTTTACGCGAACCTGCGCGGGGACAGGCGTGGAAAGACTGAGGCAGGGTGAAGTAGTTACCTACCTCAGACCAGTCACCATATTTGATGGGTAAATCGCACCACCTTCCAACACGACAACCGCTGTTCCGTTGACATTCCGAACCTCGGAAACGGTTGCGATGATGTCTGGTGTGTGAACGTCGATCAGTTCTTCATTCGAGAAGGCTTCCACCGAGAACGTGTAACTGCCCGTTGGAAATGGGTCGCCGTTATCGTCAACACCGGCCCATTGTATTGGATCATCAGAGACAGGAATATTTAAGCGCTGCACTTCTGTTCCGGTCGAATCTTGCACCACAAGTTGCACGGTTTCAGAAAATGTCGGCGGATTTGGAATGATTTCTACAGGTTTTCCGTCAAAATTGGCAGGCACTGCAAGGCGTGCATCCATGCCAACCCACGCAGCCATATCACCAAGGTTGGATGTGACAAGCTGACTGCTGAGCGCACCCAGAAGGTCATTGGTTTTAACCTGCTGCTCGACGCCGGAAAATGTTGCAAGCTGTGTTGCAAAATCCTGTGCATCCAACGGGTTCAACGGGTCCTGATTTTCCATTTGTGCCGTCAGCATTTTCAAGAACGTCTCAAAATCCGAATTAATAACGGATTTTGACTCGACGCTTGTCTGGGGTGTTGTGTTTAAACTGTTTGCAATTTCCATTCTGGTCTCGCTCTGTTCATAATCTAAGGTCCATGCCTTGATCCGTTGTGATTCGGGCCGGTGTTTTGGCTTCAAGTGGTTCGATCATTTGTTCGAAATTACCATCATCCAACGCCGTCATACGCCACGTGTTCGAATTCTTCTTCTGATCATGGAATTCAAAATCAGTGCCGGAATATCCCAACTCGCCCAATTGCTGCGATAATTGATCCGAGTTACGGCGCAGCAGTTCCAGCGTTTCTGGTCTCTCGGCATAAATTGTGACCATCATGCCTGTATCTCGGGTGGCCAGAACCAGACGCACACTTCCCAATTCCTCAGGGTCTAGGCGAATATCGATCTCGCCTGTTTGTGACGTATGGACCATCTGCGAAATCTGATAGGCAACCTGCTGTGGCACCGAAGGTGCTGCAGTTGCTACGGATCCACTGGATTGCAGCACGTTACTACGCCCTAACTCCATCACGGGAAAAAGGTCTGGTTCGTTAATCTGCGTATTGATGAGCGGGTCAGGAGTTTGTGCAACTGGCAGCTCCGGCATCACCATCATAGGCGCGGGATTTGTATTTTGAGCGATTTTGGGCGCCGTTTGTTTTTCTATAACTGTATGACTGGGCGCTGCCTGAGATTGATCAGTAAGGTTTGGTATGCGTTTTAGTTGCGCTAGTTCGCGCAAATTGAAATCAGGCGTTTCAGGCAGGGATTGAGTTGACGGCTTCTGAAGGACCAGTTGGTTGTCTGTCGTCCTTGGCGCGGTCTGTTCTGTAAAATGCGGTGTGTTTGCTTCTTCTACTGGCTGAGTGAAGGACCGAGTCACTTTCAACTCCGGTTTTGTATGTAGTGCAGTTGGTGGGGGAAGGATTGCGGCGGTATGTGTTGGTTTCTCGGGCAATAATTTGACATCAGGTAGACCGGGTTTATCCGCGATGACCACCGGTGGTGTTTTTAAATTTTCTGTTGTGCTTTGCTCGCTGGGCGGCTGAACTGTTGGAACTGCTGCTTCTGCTTGAAAGCCCGTTTGCAAGTCTGCTGGCTGAACACTCCCTACCGGTGAAGCAGGTTTGGTTGGGGTAAATACATCAACATTCACACCCTCGACATCAGGTATGAACCTAATTGGTTCGGGCGCAATTGGTCCGACCGGGGATTTTACAATTGGTGTTACATCTTCAGCCTGATTGCTATCAGTATTGATATAGCCTTTCTGGGAATTTTCCTGCGCGTCAAACTTGATATGAAGTTCTTTAACCGGAATGACGGGCTCCTGCCTGTGATCAATAGTCGATACAATGGTGTCAGAAGTATCAGAGGTGTCTGGTGTGGGCCGATCTTCTTGATCTTTCTCAGGCTCAAGCGTCGCGGTCTCATCTGGAGACGCCTGAAGGGGCTGCGCTTCTGTAGCCTGCGTCAGAATATCTGAAATAGTGGACGCCACTGCACTTACAGTAGCGGGATTTCGTACAATTACTGGTTTTACAGAAACCTCTGCCGGTTCTGTGAGTTGCGCAACCGCCTCTTGCCCCTCAAAAATTAGGTCAAAGTTTTTTTGCCCGACAATTGGAAGGTCCGAAACCCTTGCGCCCGAAATAGCATGTTGTGCTGCCTGCGCTTGCGGAAAAATCCGCTGAATTATGTCTGATAAATCCTTCATCAACTGTGACTATGCGGGCCACTAGTTACCACTTCTTTACCCGAACATGATCCAACGGAAAAAAATCGATATATTTTGAAGGAGTTTGAACATGATCCAAACGGTATCCACTTCATCCCCTGGCCCAACGGTCAATACTACACACGATCAGGAGCTACGTCATATTGCGGAAGATTTGGAGGCCACGTTTTTGGCTGAGATGCTGAAATCCGCAGGTTTTGGTAAAGCGCGCGAAAGCTTCGGTGGCGGGGTCGGAGAAGAACAGTTCTCTTCCTTTTTGTTGCAAAACCATGCGAAAGCAATTGTCAAAAGTGGCGGTATTGGTCTAGCAGAACAGCTTTTTAATTCATTGAAGGCGCGCTGAGATGTTTGGCCGTTATCAAAGGCTGGATCGGGCCATTGCCAAAATATTGGCCGAAGAGCGCCAGATATTGCTGAGCGGGTCTTTGGGTGATCTTCATAAGCTTTTACCGCGTAAAGAAGAGCTGTTTCAACGGATCACGCACAGACCAGATTTATTCGCGCCCAAGGATTTGGCTGAGATCAGGCGAACGGCACAACAAAATCAGGCAATTTATGAGGCCGCTCTTGCAGGTTTGAAATCAGTATCGGCACGTATAAAATCTTTGTCCGATGCGCAGGCCGGGCTGTCAACATATGAAAATAATTACCAGAGATACAAAACAGTTCCCGTTACCGGTGCTTTAGAACGCAAGGCCTGACTACGGTGAATTTGATTAAACTTGTTCTGTTTTTGCCTTGCACGATTAGGCTTCTTTTAAGGGTTACGAGGTCTTTTAACAGGGCACACCGCAGACCGGCGTGGCGCAAGATCCAAGATGAAGCGGATCGCGCAAGTGTCAGAATGACCGACCATATGCTTTCGGGCAAAACTGAAAACAACGTCAAAGACGTTTGTCTTAAAGGAATCAAAATATGTCCAGTATTCTGACTAACAACAGCGCAATGGTTGCGTTGCAAACTCTTAAAAGCATCAATTCTGATCTATCGAAAACACAGGCGGAAATCGCAACTGGTAAATCGGTTGGGTCAGCCAAGGATAATTCGGCGCTATGGGCGATCTCCAAAGTAATGGAATCTGATGTGCAGGGTTTTCAGGCGATTTCGGAAAGCTTGTCTTTGGGGCAGTCAACTGTTGCAGTGGCTCGTCAAGGTGCGGAAACCGTCACTGATTTGCTGACTGATATCAAAAGCAAGATTGTGGCGTCGCAAGAAGACAATGTCGACCGCTCGAAGATCCAGACAGACATCGAAGCATTGACGGCTCAAATCACATCTGTTGTTGGCGCAGCCCAATTCAACGGATTAAACTTGCTGGATGGATCTCAAGCTGGCTTTAACAGCAATGGTGATGTCGGCGTCGATGTTCTTGCCTCGCTTGACCGATCTGCGGATGGCGGTGTTTCTGCAGGATCTATCGGGGTAGAGTCGAAGAACCTGTCTCTGACAGCTGGTACGACACTTGCTGCGGGGGCTGCAAATGTTGGGACTGACACCGGTACAGCAGGTGTTATTGATGCAAGTAACGGTGGTACAACGGACGAGATTGTTGTCGATACCTTTGCATTCCTAGATGCTGCAGGTGGCGCGACTGGCACAGCAGCAGCGAAAGCCAGCACGGCAGGTCTGGACACGAGTGTAGATACAGGCCTTGTCGTTGGTGATCAACTGACATTGGCCGTGGGGAATGCTAAAGGCGCTTATACGGTACGTGAAGGTGATACTGCCGAAGCGGTTGTGGCCGGCCTGAAAGGTGCGCTTCAATCTGCAGGTATTTCTGATACCAACTTTACAATCGATATTGATACCAATGCCGCTCAACTTCGAATTGTAAATGAAACGAATGAAGATGTGGCGTTCTCACTTAGTGCAACACGTGGCTCCGGCGGCCTTGCAGGGCTTTCAACAATTGATGTGACAACTGCTGATGGGGCTGCAACTGCACTTGGCGCGGTTGAAGGTCTGATCCAGAATTCAATTGATGCCGCATCATCCTTTGGGTCTGTTCAGGGTCGCATCGAAATCCAGTCAGAGTTTGTTGGCAAACTGTCGGACTCTCTGAAGTCGGGTATCGGTACTTTGGTCGACGCGGATATGGAAGAAGCCTCAGCGCGTTTGCAGGCTCTTCAGGTTCAGCAGCAGCTTGGCGTTCAGGCCCTGTCCATCGCCAACCAGGCGCCGCAGAGTATCCTTTCGCTCTTCCGGTAGTAAAATCAATGAGGGCACCCTGAATGGGGTGCCCTTACACCAGAAGATATGACTCGCATCCATTTGAAAGGCAGACCCTTGAACGTATCGTACCAGGCACAGACTGCCTACGCCAAGCATAACACCAGTATCCGGACTGATCGCGGTCTTGAATATGAAGCTTTTGCAGATATCACGCGCCGACTGAAAGCTTTTGGCCAAGGTGAAAACAGAAATTTTTCTCAGCTTGTGCAGGCCTTACACGACAATCGTAAACTCTGGATCTTGCTTGCAACTTCAGTTGCGGACCCGGAAAACAAGCTGCCGCAAATGCTGAGGGCCCAAATATTTTATCTCGCAGAATTCAGCGATCAGCATACAAGCAAAGTTCTCTCAGAAACCGAGACCGTCGATGCGCTTGTTGATTTGAACCTGTCTATGATGCGTGGTTTGCAACCCAAAGGAACAGCATCATGAGCGGTCTGGTTCTGAAATTAAGCCCGAAGGAACGTGTGTTGATCAATGGCGCTGTCATTGAAAACGGCGACAAGCGTAGCAAGCTGAACATTCTGACACGAAATGCCAATATATTGCGCCTTCGTGACGCGATCCACCCAGAGGACGTACAGACGCCGGTTCGACGCGTTTGCTATATTATGCAGCTTATCCTGTCTGGTGATGCCGACCCGGATGAAGCGCGCCTTCAGGTCTTGCGCGGTCTCGAACAACTTAGTCAGGTCTTTAAGGACGTGGACAGCCGCGGGATTATTGAGACGACGACATCTCATATTGTGGCAGAGCGGTTTTATCCTGCTTTGAAATCCTTGCGTAGCTTGCTTGCGCGAGAAGAAAGGTTGATGGCAGCAAAACCATGAATTTCCAACCCGTCCTTCCATTCTCGGACTTGCTTGGTTGGCGTTTTTTGGAACGGACCGCCGAGGCGCAGAAAGAGGCTTTGTCGAATTCTGCGCTCATCAAACGCAACACAGACCAATTCAGGGAAAAGATCGGATCTATTGAATCTGCTGAAGCGCTGGTGTCTGATCGTGCCATGCTTGAGGTTGCCCTTGGTGCTTTTGGGCTGGAAGCTGACATCAACAACAAATTTTTCATTCAGAAAATTTTGGAAGATGGCTCAACCAGTCAGGATGCATTGGCCAACCGCCTAGCCGATAAGCGCTATCTGGAATTTTCTCGGGCATTTGGGTTTGGCGAAGGGGAGGTAACACAGACAAAACTGGGCAGCTTTGCCGATAATATCATCATAGCCTATCAGGATCGTAGCTTTGAAGTCGCTGTCGGAGAGCAGGATACAAATCTAAGGCTCGCGCTCGGTCTTGAAAGAGACCTTACTGAGCTTGCAGATCGTAGTGCAACAAACGACACGAAATGGTTTAGCATTTTGGGAACCCCACCGTTGCGTAGCGTCTTTGAAGGAGCATTTGGTTTACCCTCATCTTTTGCAACTTTGCCAATCGACAAGCAGCTTGAGACAATGAAAACGCGGGCCAGATCGGCTTTTGGAAGCGATGATTTCAATCAGTTCGCCTCTGCCGAGGCCCGTGAAGATCTGACAAGACAATTCCTGCTGCGCGCAGAGTTATCTGTAAGCAATACGACTTCAAGCGGGTCCATCGCGCTTTCGTTGTTGCAATCTATAAGCCCGCCCGGGCTTAGGATATGATCTTCTACTGCATCTTTAGAAAAATGCCTGCAAACCAGTGATCGAACGGCCAATGATCAGGGCATGAATGTCATGGGTGCCTTCATAGGTATTTACGGTCTCCAGATTCAGCATGTGGCGCATGATCTGGTAATCTTCCTGTATACCGTTGCCCCCATGCATGTCGCGTGACGCGCGCGCAATATCCAAGGCTTTGCCGCAATTGTTGCGCTTAACGATGGAAATCATTTCTGGCGCAGCGTGTCCTTGATCCATAAGGCGACCGACGCGCAGGCTCGCCTGAAGCCCAAGCGACGTTTCGGTCAGCATATCTGCAAGCTTCTTTTGGTAAAGCTGTGTTTGGGCCAGCGGCTTGTTGAACTGCTTGCGGTCGAGGCCGTATTGCCTAGCGGCCTCCATACAGAATTCTGCGGCACCCATAACACCCCAAGAGATGCCATATCGGGCGCGGTTGAGACAGCCAAAGGGACCTTTGAGACCCTCGACACCAGGCAAAAGCGCGTCTTCGGAAACTGCCACGTCTTTTATGACAACCTCACCCGTGGTGGAGGCGCGCAGGCTGAGCTTGCCATCAATTTTCGGCGCAGACAGTCCATCCATGCCCTTATCAAGAACAAATCCACGTATCTTGCCGTTATGCGCTTCGGACTTAGCCCAGATGACGAATACGTCGGCGAAAGGCGCGTTGGATATCCATGTTTTCGACCCGTTCAACACATAACCTGCATCGGTCTTCTTCGCTATTGTCTTCATTCCGGCGGGATCAGAGCCCGCATCAGGTTCGGTCAACCCAAAGCAGCCGATCAGATCACCCGAGCACAATCCCGGCAGGTATTTCTGACGTTGGTCTTCAGAGCCGTAAGCGTAGATCGGGTAGATCACGAGGCTCGACTGAACGGACATCATCGAGCGGTAGCCACTATCTACCCGCTCAATTTCGCGCGCGATCAGGCCGTAAGTGATGTAAGAGGCCCCCAATCCGCCGTATTCTTCAGGAATTGTAACACCCAAAAGACCTGCATTGCCCATTGCCTTGAAGAGACCCGGATCAGCGGTCTCGTCACGATAGGCGGCGATGACCTTGGGTGCTAACGTGGTCTCGGCGAAACTACGTGCTGCATCGCGCAGCATGCGTTCATCCTCGCTAAGCTGAGTCTCCATTCGGAAGGGATCTTCCCAATCGAAACGAGCCATATCGGGTGCGTCTTTGGATTTGATTGGCGCGGTTACGTTCATGTGGGATCCTCCTTGAGCACTAATCTATATTGGGGCTTGGGCGGTGGCAATCCGGATAGATGCCTTGACGCGCCTGCGCGTAGGTGCAGCTATAGGCGTTGGAGGAATTCACATGACCACCCTGCCCACATCCATTGACGAAACTGTTGCGCTGCTGGAGGCGCAGAATTACGTTTGCTCGCGGGCGTTGGCAACGGTGGTGTTCCTGTCTTTAAAACTGGGCCGGCCGGTGTTTCTTGAAGGTGAGGCAGGGGTTGGAAAGACTGAGATTGCCAAAGCTATCGCAGCGGCTTTGGGTAGGCGATTGATCCGATTGCAATGCTATGAGGGCTTGGATGCATCAAGCGCAGTCTATGAGTGGAATTTCGCAGCACAAATGGTAGCTATTAGAACTGCAGAGGCGGATGGTTCTGCGGATAAGGAAGTGTTGCAGCGCGAGCTGTTCTCGGATGATTATCTGATTGCACGTCCGCTGTTAGAAGCGATGCAGCCACAGAACGGCGGTCCACCAGTGTTGTTGATAGACGAGCTAGATCGAACCGATGAGCCGTTTGAAGCGTTTTTGCTGGAGGCGTTGAGCGATTTTCAGGTGACAATTCCAGAGTTGGGGACGATTAAGGCGGCAGAGCCGCCGATCGTAATCCTGACCTCAAACAGGACACGGGAAGTACACGATGCATTAAAGCGGCGCTGCCTCTATCATTGGGTAGATTACCCCAATTTCGAGCGGGAGATGGAAATCTTGCAGGCCCGTGTGCCTGAGGCGCAAGAGGTTCTGTCACGTGAGATTGTTGCTTTTGTACAGAAGCTGCGGACAGAAGATTTGTTCAAGAAACCCGGCGTGGCCGAAACGATTGATTGGGCGAAATGTCTGCTGGCGCTGGATGTTATGACGATGAGCCCCGAAGTGATTGCTGATACGCTGGGGGCAATTTTGAAGTATCAGGATGATATTCAGAAGATCCAGGGCTCAGAAGCCAAGAAGCTTCTGGACGAAGTCCGGGCGGAACTGGCGGAGCCGTGATCCTATCGTCTCTCCATAAAAACTCCGGAGGTTTGGCGGCTGAGCTCCCAAAGACTGATGGCTGAATACCTTACTTTGGATATCCCGGAAGACGGCAAGCTTGCGACCAATATCACATGGTTCGCACGGGCTTTGCGCACGGCTGGATTACCAGTAGGACCTGGCCGGGTGATTGACGCGATACGGGCGGTAGAGGTCGCCGGATTTTCGCATCGGGAAGATTTTTACCATACGCTTCAGGCGTGTTTCGTCTCACGACCGGAACATCGGGCAGTGTTTGCTCAGATCTTTCGGCTTTATTGGCGCGATCCTCGGTATCTGGAGCATATGATTTCGATGCTAACTCCGGCGATCCGGGGCGTTCAGGAAGACCAAAAAGCCAAGCCGGCCGAGAAACGTGCGGCGGAGGCGTTGCTGGAGGGTGTTGACCGAGAACTTTCTCAAGAGGAAAGCGCAGAGGATACGACTCAGATCGAGATTGATGCGTCTCGAACGATGTCTGCGGAAGAGCGGCTCCGGTCACTGGATTTTGAGCAGATGAGCAATGCCGAGATGGCTGAAGCAAAGCGAATGCTTGCTAAGTTACGATTGCCGATCAAGCCGTTGCGGTCCCGTCGGGCACAGCCAAGCTCGGTTGGTAAGCTGGTTGATTGGCGGAACACGCTTCGTAAATCCATGCGTTACGGTGGGGAGATGCGCGATTTTTCTGCTAAAAATCATGGGGTTCGGTGGCCCAATCTAGTGGCGATTTGCGATATTTCGGGTTCCATGAGCCAGTATTCACGCGCGGTTTTGCATTTTCTGCATGCGGTCAGCAATGAAAAGGGCGCAGGCTGGGCGCAGGTCTACGCGTTTACCTTTGGAACAAGGCTTACCAATATTACGCGCCATCTGAAGCAGCGTGATGTGGATGCAGCACTGGCTGCGGCAGGTCATGAGGCGCAGGATTGGGAGGGCGGCACCAGGATTGGGGCATGTCTACACGCATTTAATCGTGACTGGTCGCGTAGAGTACTGGGGCAAGGTGCCGTCGTGCTTTTGATTACGGATGGGCTCGACCGTGACGATCCGGATATGTTGTCACATGAAATGCGCCGCCTGCATCTGAGTGCCAAACGCATCATATGGTTGAATCCGCTGTTACGCTGGGATGAGTTTGCGCCAAAGGCCAAGGGTATAGCTGCTATGTTGCCCCATGTGGACAGTTTCCGGTCTGGGCATAATATCGTATCTTTGGAAGCCTTGGTTGATGCCCTTGGTCAACGCGACGATATGGGAGAGAAAGCACGCCTTATGGCGATGCTCTGAAGAGTGGTATTTCATAAAATATGAATTAGCTTCAATAGCTTATTGAGAAAATGGCACTTTGTAGCGCTCAAGGAAACAGTGTCTTCGAGCGCTTTGCATTGATCACCTTCAGAAATCATTTTACATTGATGTTACAATTACATAGATATGCACGTTAGTTCAGATGAAAGTCTTGGTGGGCGTAGATAGAACAGATCAACTTGGATTATTGGCGCTTTGAAACGCATTTTCATCTGCGATATTAATTCGTGGCCTTTTGTAATCATTCATTAACCACCTTCTGCCAAACCTTTTGGTATTCTAGGTGTGAAACGCGCTCTTTCTCCAAAATTAGGAAAGAAAAATATGGGGTCAAACGAAGATCAATTGGTTTCATTGTTGCTGTTGTCGGCAGGTGTTGGTGCGCGCTCAATGCATCATGAACCCAAACAATTCTACGAGCTTTCTGGTCATCCGATGATTGCGTATTCGCTCATTGCGGCAGTGCGCTCCAAGAAGTTTGCGGAGATCATTGTGAACTTCCCTAAAGGCTATGAAGATCGCACGCGCGAAATTCTCAAATCTTATTGCGGTACTCTGCCGTTCAAGGTGGTTGAAGGCGGCAAAACCCGGCAATCCAGTGTGCGAAAACTGGTCGAAGCGGCGAGCTATGATGTCGTCGTGTTACATGAAGCGGCGCGGCCATTTGTTGGGCCGAAGATGTTCAAGACGCTAATTGAGTGTGAGCACGAGAACGCAAGCTATTGTTTCCCGATAAACTTTTCCATGTGCCGAGCTGATCCCAAATCCGGCTTAATCCTTAAGGGTGTATCGCGGGAAAAAGTGCTCGATATTCAGCTTCCGCAGAAATTCAAGCGTGAAACGCTTCTTGCGGCACATGAAAGTGCCAAAAAGAAAAAGGCGAAGTTCAATGAGGATGCGGTATTGTGCGTAAAACATGCCAATGCTGCAGTTATGTCACTACGAGGGGAAAGCAAGAATATAAAAGTGACTAGTAAAGAGGATTTTATAATTGCAGAACAATTGATGGGTGAAAGAAATCATGACTGATACGATATTACTTACTGGTGCTTCACGCGGAATTGGGCGGGCAACAGCGCAGCTTTTGGCAAAACGTGAAGCTATTATTGTCCTTGTTGCAAGGGCGTCAGATGATTTTGATGAGCTCGTCGAAGAATTACGCGTCATCAACGATGGTGCCACAATAATAAAGATATGCGCTGATCTGTCTGACCCGAAAGCTTGCGATGCGATTTTCGATGAGTTGGATGAAAAAGGACTGCAGCTTACGACGCTGATCAATAATGCAGGTTTCACGAAGCCAGCGTCGATCAATGAGATCAAGTTGAACGATTTCGAGACAACAATTCGCGTCAATCTGTTCAGCCCCTTCAAACTGGTTCAGAACGCAATTGTCCGGGGCCATCCGCTGCGCAAGATCGTTAATATTGCCTCTACCGCCGGGATCAATGGAAGGGCTGGCTGGCTCACATATTCTTCGTCAAAAGCAGCTATCATAAATATGTCTGAAGTATTGCGCGAAGAACTCCGACCTTACGGGATTGATGTGGTCTGTTTGTCGCCAGGGCGATGCGCAACAGATTTACGCAAGACATTAGCCCCCGATGAAGATCCGACCACAATCATGCAACCTGAAGAGGTTGCGAATGTGATAGATCTGATGACGTCGGCTACGGGTGAATTGTTGCATTCTCAAAATCTGGTTGTACGGACCTGACAGTGCAATGCGTGGTGTGAGACTTGCAAAGGATTTGGGGTATGTCTCCGAAGCTGTGTATCTAGATAGCCCTGTCCTGAGCGCATTGCACCAGATTCGTCCCTTCTTTGAAGATGGGATATTCGATTCAGAACAAACGCCGGTTTTGTTAAGAACAAAGCCGATGATAAAGGCGCAGCTTGCAATGTCCGCTATTCCGCCCGGGCTTGATGTGCGCGCTGTGCGAGCCCGGGAAATATCACACCTGCCGCTAAATAACGGCGCGCTTCTATTCTATCCCTATAACTCGCAATCCAATATGAATGCCGTCACCAACAGGCAGGCTGCCCATGTGCTGACATTGCATGGAGAAAGCAACAAGTTGTCGTCCATGCGCCCGGCAGCGCGTCTTTATGACTATGTTTGTGTGGCTGGGCCGTTAGGCAGGAACCGTTATTTGCAGGCGCGCATTTTCACCCCTGAAGAGGCCGAACGTGGGCGCCTTGTGATGATGGGGGACAGCTTTGTTCAGACCATCCCATGGCTGTCAGCACCAAAAGACGGTGACACAGGCGCGTTGCTTTTTTGCCCAACATGGGAAGGCTATGGCAATGGTGCCGACGACTATACGTCTTTGAAAGATCGAGATGGCTTTGAAAAGCTGGAAACGATTGCGCGTCATCTGGGCATTGCCGAGATCATCGTAAAGCCGCATCCTTATCTGGGCCTGCTTAATCCGAGACTTTTGCGTAATTTTGGTCTTGGTGTAAGGCGTCTTCTAAGCAAAGGTTTGCAAGTACGCTTGGCTTTGTCAGATGCCAACGGGCCTATGCGGCTTATGGCGTGCACTTGGTTGAAGAAATGCGAGATTTTGGATGAAAGCACGCCTGTTCCCATTCGTCTGGGTCTTTGTGATGTGTCAGGGATGGAGGCGGTGTTTCTCAAACAGGGCATTGCTCATATGGTCATGATGCGCTCAATGGACGGGATGCCTGAACTGCAAGACATATATGCGCATAAGGCATTGCTGCCGAGCGATCCTCTTGGTGAAAAGACGTCAAACTATTTGCGTGATCATAAGGGCATTGATGAAACGCATCATGGGCATGTCTTTGGCTGGCATACACCTGAACTTGCCGCAATGGACAATGCAGCGCGTCATGCTTGGCTGAAAGATTTCGTGCGGCGTGATCCGTTCTGGTGCCGCCGATCTGAGTCAACTGGGGCAGCGGCATGAAGCTGAATATCTATGTTGGCTTGCTGGCCGCAATTGTCCTGATATTGCTGGTCGAAAAAGCGACCGATGCGCGGGATGTTCTGGTTGCTGTCGCCGTGGCACTTGCCCTTACGCCGGGTCTTCTGTCGGTCAAGCTTTTGCGCAAGTATATGACGAATGCGCCAGCTGCCATTATCAAATATCCTGAAATTCTTGTGGCTGCCCTAGCGTTTATGACGTGGGGGGGCTGGTACCTGGACGGGTACACCATTGGCCGGCTTCGGGCTTGGCCTGATATTTGCGCTTGCGATTCTGTCCACATATGCAGCTATTCGTGGTTTGGATTTCGCGGCCTCGAAAATTGGAAATACCTATCCGCGGATCGAGCGGGTACCTCTGACCCGGATTACGCAACTGGGCAAGAGATCAATTTATTGGTTTCGTATAGCCACTGTCCTGACAGGGCTAATATTCTGTATACAGTTGATATTCGCGCCGTCTTGGCGTGGCGAAATTTTCCTAAGTCTTTTGATTGTCAGTCTTTTCATGTTGGCGCTTGTCGCATTGATCGGGTGGCTGACATACATCACTGAGCGTGCCTTGGGGCGCCAGCTTGCCGCTGCCGGGCCTGTAATGGTTCAGGCATCTCTGGCTGGGTTGGCTCCGACTGTGATGATCCATTACAGCGCACCGACAGCCAAGACCCACCGAGCGGTTGAAAAGCTTGTGGCGTCTTTGAAGTCTGAAGGGATTTCCTTTTTGTTCTGGCACGGGAAAATGCGGCGAGAACAGCGCTTTTGAAGGTTACGCCGCATGTCTATCTGGCCCCGACCCTTGCAACTTTGGAAAGTTTTGTTCTGCCATCTCTAAAGGCCGTTTTGTACGTCAATGACGCCGAAAAGAACGGTCATATAGTGCGGTTCAATGAGCTGACCCATATTCTATTTGCGCAGCCGGGTTTTGCTGCTTCCGGCAGGCTGCCGCAGAGTGTCTCTATGTATAATCTGATTGTCGCGCCTTCTGTGAAACGCAGGGAAGACTGGATGGAGTTTGCAGAGGATAGCCTGGCAAAACGCATTCTCTACAGGGGGGGCGGATAAGTCTGCCATAGCGTTATTGCCGGATCCGCCATCCCGTCTGGGGGAAGAGCCGTTGACGCTTGCCTTACACGTTGCACCACCTTTGGACGATAAGCATATTAATGCGAGATATCAGATCATAGTGCCACGGCTTATTGATGCTATGCGTGCCTTGGGTGCGCAGCAGGTAAGATTGATCCTGTCTTTCGCCGCAAAGCCGTCAGGTCAAGTTGCCTCGGTGATCCGGGCGCTCAGGGCATATGCAGAGCGGGTGAAGGCGATCGAAACGGAGGATTTCATTGACATCGTAACTGGCGATGAAACCTTGGCATATAATTTAGCTCAGGTGCTGGTTTGTTTGGAACACTCTGATCTGCCAAAGCTATGCCAGACCGCAAAGCCTGTTTTGTGGTTGGGTGACGGCATGTCTGATATCGCATCGACCGTGTTGTCAGTGCGGCCGGATATGCATGATTTTGCAGAAAAAATTGCCCAAGCAGAACGCATGATTGAAAAGGGCGTATCTACGCAACCGATTGCCGAAGAGCCTGATGTAGCAAAATTTGAAACTATCTTGGAACTATTGGAGCAGGTTCCCGAACGCCTCACCAATCAAGTTGTTGCGGGTATGTCATGATTTTATTGTGTGCCTTGGCAATTCTATCGGTTGTGATCGTTGAAGTTCTGACGCGCAGAGCTGAACAAAAAGTGCGTGTAAATACAGCAATTTCCAATCTTCCAGAGAGCGCTTTTCAACTGCCCGGCGATATGGCTCAGTTCATTCGCTTTGGTGCAGCTGTTGTGGTTTTGTTGCTCGCAAATGTTGCGATCCTGACATGGTGGTCTATTCTGCACATCGGTCTTGTGGGACTTGTTCTGATATTAGCGATTGGCTTCATTATAGCGCGTCTCACCGTATCCGCGCAGATTTCTCGGGCTGCTACGCTCTCTCAGCGGGCGCGGCTTGCAATGGTTTTGGCGCGCCCCGAATTCAAGAAAGCCAGTTTTGCGTTCTACTTTTCGGCGCCTGATTTGCATACGCCGGATCATATGAGGATATGGCAGGATGAGTTGGATCAGATAGGCCATCCGTGGTTTGTTATCCTGCGCGAACGCAAACATCTGGCAAGCTTCAATGGCCCAGGACAGCCGCCAGCGATATTTGTTCAGAAACGCCCAGAGCTGAAAGGTCTTCTACCTCGATCAGTGCGTGCAGTCTTTTATGCCAATAACGGCCAGAAAAACCGCCCGATGATTGCGGATTATCCAAACGTGTCTCATGTACAGCTATTGCATGGCGATAGTGATAAGCCACCATCCTATTCCCCTATTGCGCGCAATTATGATTACCTGTTTGTCGCGGGTCAGATGGCTATCGACCGATATAGTCGCAACAACGTACATATTGATCCCGCGAAGTTTCGCATCGTTGGACGACCGCAGGTACGGGCCATTACACCAGCGAACAAGCGCAAATCCGGTGAGCGGCTGAAGATCGTCTACATGCCCACATGGCGTGGGTTTTTTGAAGATACACAGTTTTCCTCTCTGGCTAAGGCTGCTCAGCTCATTAATACGGTTCTTGCACAAAAAGAACCGGTAGAGCTGATCTTCAAGCCGCATCCTTTGTCTTATAAGGATCCGGATTGGCCGGTGTTTCAAAACGATATACGCGCAGCGCTGTCGCAAACCCGCGCAAATGGTAACTCAGCCGTGTTCTGTGATGATGGAATGGCGCCGTTTGATCTCTATAATCAGGCAGATATTCTGATTACAGATATTTCATCTGTGATGATTGATTTTCTATATTCCGGAAAGCCAATGCTCGTTGTGCGCCCTGATAACCTTGACGATAGTGACGCAGAACGGTTTCCCTCTCTTCGGGCAAGCTATCAAGTAGATGCAGAGTTGAAAAACCTGCCTGAAATGATCATGCTGGCAACTGGCAAAGACCCATTGAAGCCACAACGGCTTGAAACGCAGCACTATGCGTTCGGGGACATGGGGCAACCGGCGGGCGAAGCTTTTAAAATTGCCTGCCTGGAGCTTATCGAGGGTACGTCACCAGATGCAGTCCAGACACAGCATGGGACATAGGAAGGTGCGCAAGATGGCCGACCAAAGGATAAGTCTCGGACCGCGGAAGGTGTCGCTTGTGGATTCATTTACGAAGAAACTGGGCGCCCTAAAAAAAGCTGCTGAAGAAACACTGCAGCAGCCCAAGAAAGTAGTTAAGGCACCACCAAACCCGGCGGGCGGGCCCAAGGGTGTGCAAACCCCGCCGCGCAACATAGGCGCGCAAGAGCGCCGCCGCAGGTTGTTGATTGCCGCATTCCTATTGGGGTTTGTGGTGCCGTCAATTCTGGGGGTTTTCTACTACACATTCATCGCGACAGATCGCTATGTCGCGAGTGCCAGCTTCGTTGTAAGAGGGTTGGAAAGCGGCGGGTCGACCGATATCATCAGCTCTTTCACCGGGTTGACCGGGGCAGGCTCTACAACGTCAGACAGCTATATTATTCGCCGATATCTTGGCAGCCCCGATTTGGTACGGGAGCTTGGAACCCAGTTTGACCTTCAAGCGCATTACGGCGCGGATAATATTGATTCCTTCTCACGGTTTGATCAGTCACGGCCTTTCGAGGAATTTGTCGAATATTGGCAGCGCAGGATCATCACGTCCTATGACAGCACGACTGGAATTGTATCGTTTGAAGTTCAGGGCTTTGATCCGCAAACAACCGTAGCGCTTGCAAAGGCAGTTCTTGAGGCCGCAGACCGGTTGGTCAATGATCTGTCGGAAAAGGCGCGCTGGGACTCGGTGCAATTCGCCACAACCGAGGTTGAGCGTGCCGAGGAAAGGCTGCGCGATGCGCAGATTGACCTTCGGGAATTTCGCTCCCGCAGGGGGTCCGTTGATCCGACGGTCAATGCGCAGATGGATGCAGAACTGATTGGCGCATTGGAAACGCAATTGGCAGACTTGCAGGCGCGTATGAATACATTGTCTGGCGTGGTGGACCCCGATACCCCGGTGCTGCGCCAATTGCGCCGTCAGGCCGAGTCGTTGCGCGCGCAAATTGATCAGCGCCGGGCCGCTATCGGGTCGAATAGTGTAGGTCAGGATGGGCAATCCACAGCGCAGATGCTTGCGGAATTCGAAGGGCTGCAAATTGAACAAACCTTTGCACAACAGCGCTACGCATCGGCGCTGTCGTCACTGGAAGGTGCGCGCATGGATGCGGATCGCCAACAGCGCTATCTGGCCATCTTTTCAAGACCTTTTTTGCCGGAAGAAGCGCTTTACCCCTATAGGTTGCGCAACTCGATACTCGTCATTGTAGGCTTTTTTGTCTTCTGGTCGATCTGCACGCTAGTCGGGTATGCCGTGCGCGACCACTTGCGTTAAAGGGGGCAGGTCTTGGTCGCGATGTTCGACTCTTTATGGTTGCAAATCCGCGTTGTCGCGGCCCTGACCCTGCGCGAGACACGTATGACCTTCGGAACCTCCCACGCAGGGTATTTCTGGGCGATCATCCAGCCCCTGGTGTCGATCAGCTTTCTGGTGTTCCTGTTCTATCTGATCGGTCGGCAATCACCCTACGGGACATCACTGGCATTATTCTTTTCGACCGCAATTCTGACGTTGGAGCTGTATAACAAGCTTTCCGTCTCGCTTATGCGAGCGTTTACATCGAACAAGTCGTTGCTGACCTATCCCAGAATTCGGGAAACCGACACCCTGTTCGCCCGGCTAACCTTGATTGCCTGCACATTCATTGTGATCAACCTTTGCTTCTATACTGGACTGATCGCGCTTAATTTGGCTGAATTACCTGCCCATCCGGAACGCATCATTCTGGCTTTTTTGGCGACCTGTTTTTTGGGTTTTGGAATTGGCACGCTCAATGCCATTTTGTATCAGCGCAATCAGGCATGGCAGCATTTCGAAAAGGTTGTCGCACGGCCATTATTTTTTCTATCAGGCGTTTTCTACATTCCGTCAGCCATGCCACCCGAGGCCGTCGCCGTTCTAAAGTGGAACCCTGTACTTCATCTCGTTGAATGGACGCGGGAAGGCTATTACTACAACTACGAAAGTGATGTTCTCAATATTTTCTACCCTCTCTCATTGGCGGCTATTCTGGTTTTGATCGGGTTGTTCTGGGAACGCATTTCACGCAAGCAGCGCGTGTAAAGCCATGATCGAATTCGACACTGTTACCAAGATTTATAACGTAAAGAACGTTCGTAAGATCATTCTGGATGATGCGTCTTTCTGTTTCGAAGATGGCCAGAATATTGCTTTGATGGGCAAAAATGGCGCTGGGAAATCTACCATCATGAGAATGATCGCCGGGGTGGAACTGCCAACCTCTGGCCTGATTCAGCGTAGTGAAAAAGTCAGCTGGCCAATGGGGTTTTCCGCAGGCTTCAACGGGACCATGACTGGTATGGAGAACGTCTGCTTCGTTGCCCGGATATATGGGGAAGACACGGACCGCGTTCTGGAAGACGTGCAAAGCTTTGCAGAGCTTGGGCCATCCCTCAAACTGCCGATCTCGACCTATTCAAGCGGGATGAAGGCCCGTTTGGCTTTTGGGTTGTCACTAGCGATCAACTTTGAATGCTATCTGATCGATGAAATCACCGCTGTGGGCGATCGCCGCTTCAAGAAGAAAAGCGCGGCTGCTTTAGATGAAAAGATCCGTAACGCGCGGGTGATCATGATATCTCATTCGGAAAAGACAGTCCGGGATTACTGTGACCGCGGCGTTCTGATCTATAACTCCAAGCTTTATTACTACGATGATCTGAGTGACCTGATTGCCGATTATCGCAAATTCTGTTGACCTTTCACGCCGTATTGAACTTTCCAAAAGCATATTGTCTGGCCTAGACTGTGCATCAGCGTCTGGGAGGACGATTTTGCCGAACGATCTAAATGACATTCCTGCCATTGCCCTACGTTGGCACAGGGCCGGCCAAGGTGCGGCTCTTGCAACCGTTATCGAGACATGGGGGTCCGCCCCGCGCCCCGTTGGAAGCCAGCTTGTGATTAGCAGTTCTGGTGAAATCATGGGCTCGGTCTCGGGGGGATGCGTCGAAGGGGCTGTGGTCGTTGAGGCGATAGAAGCGCTGGAAGACGGCATGCCACGTTTGCTTGAATACGGTGTCAGCGATGACGAGGCTTTCGCTGTTGGGCTTGCCTGTGGTGGGACCATTCGTGTGTTGGTGGAACCTATCGGCAAAGCAATTCCCGAAGCGCTTTTGGCTGAGTTGGTATCATACAGGGAAAAAGCGGAGGCTGTGGCCTATGTCGTGAATATCGAAAGCTGGGACAGAAGGCTGGTTTTGCCCAATGAAGGCTATGCAGACAGGTTTCGATCCGACAAATCCGGATTCGAAGGAGGCAGTTTCGTAGGTGTGTATAACCCGCCGTTACGAATGGCCGTTATCGGCGCGGCCCATATTGCGCAGCCATTGGTCGTTATGGCGAAGCTGGCTGGTTTCAGTGTGAGCGTGATCGATCCAAGGGAAGCTTTCGCCAGTGAGACGCGGTTTCCGGGTGAGGTGCTTGTGCATGACTGGCCGGATCAGGCATTGACCGATTTCGCCCTTGATGCGCGTAGCGCAGTTGTGACGCTCAGCCATGATCCAAAGATTGACGATCCTGCCATTATAACTGCCTTACGCTCGGACTGTTTTTATTTGGGGTGTCTTGGGTCTACACGTACCCACGCCAAACGCATGGCCCGTCTGGAAGAAGCGGGCTTCGCTGAAGATCAGATTGCCCGTATCCATGCTCCTGTCGGATTGGACATCGGAGCGAAATCGCCAGCTGAAATTGCGATCTCTATTATGGCGCAGATCATTGAACGGCTAAGGCGCGGCTGATGCAGTTTGGCACGGTTTCGCTAGAGCAGGCAGAAGGTGCGGTTCTTGCGCATTCCATACAACTGTCTGGCAAGCGCCTGCGCAAAGGTCTGATCTTGACCTCTGAACATCTGAAGCAGCTTGCGCAGGCCGGGTTTGAAGAAGTCGTAGTTGCGCGTCTTGAGGATTGCGATGTGCATGAAGATGTTGCCGCGGAACGGCTGGCCCATGCTTTAGTGCCAGATCCCAAGGCCGCGTGCCTTAGAATCGGACCTTCGGGAACCGGGCGCGTGAACCTTTTTGCCCATTCCAGCGGTATTGCCAAAATCAACGCTGATCGAATCAATGCAGTCAATCGCATTCATCCGATGATCACAGTCGCAACCGTGCCGAAATGGAAGCGTATGGATGCAGGTGGGATGGTGGCGACCGTCAAGATTATCGCTTACGGTGTACCTAGGGATGCGCTGGATCAGGCTTGCGCAGAAGCGCACGGCGCTTTGTCCCTGCTGCCAAGCGCCTACAAGACTGTCAGCCTATTACAGACGGTTCATGATACCTCTGACGATGATCAAAAGGGCCAGAGAGCCCTTAAAACAAGGTTAGATCGCTTGGGCCTTTCGCTGGCTGAAAATATCAGCGTGCCTCATGATGCGACCCACCTGGCCGAAGCCATGCAAAAAGCGAAGGGCGAGGCGCTGTTTGTACTTACATGCTCAGCCACGTCAGACAGTCACGATACAGCCCCCGAAGCTTTGCGCGCCGCAGGTGGCACGGTAGAGCATTTCGGAATGCCCGTTGACCCCGGTAATTTGCTGTTTTTAGGCAAGATGGGTGAAAAGCCTGTCATCGGGTTGCCGGGTTGCGCCCGTTCCCCGGCCTTGAATGGCGCAGATTGGGTCTTAGAGCGCGTCTTGTGTGGCGTACCCGTTACGTCCGAAGATATTATGGGTATGGGGGTCGGGGGGCTTTTGAAAGAAATGCCATCGCGCCCCCACCCCCGTGCCGGTTAAAAGGTTATTTGACTGGCCCGATCAGCATGATCATCTGACGGCCTTCCATTTTTGGCATGTTCTCGACCTTGCCGTGTCCGTCGACATCAGCAGCCACACGCTCCAAAAGTTCACGCCCCAGATTTAAGTGCGCCATTTCCCGGCCGCGGAACCGCAGTGTTACTTTTACCTTGTCGCCATTTTCGAGAAACTTGAAAACATTGCGCATTTTGACGTCGTAATCGTGTGTATCAGTATTAGGTCGAAATTTGACCTCTTTGATTTCAATGATCTTCTGCTTCTTACGGGCTTCGGCTTCTTTTTTCTGGGTTTCGTATTTGTATTTACCGAAATCCATAATCTTGCAAACGGGTGGATTTGCGTTTGGTGAAATCTCCACTAGATCAAGTCCGGCCTCATCGGCCATTTCCATGGCGCGTTCTGGCGTGACTACGCCAACATTTTCACCTTCTGCGCCGATCAGGCGAATTTCTGGTCCTCGGATTTTCTCGTTTACACGGGGTCCTGTTTCACGCACCGGGGGTGCGTTATGGGGTCTACGGGCTATGGCCTGAAATCCTTCTACTGTTAAATCAGTTATGCTGGCGAAACTAGAAGGCGTGAGCCGTCTGTTCAAGTCGGTTTTCTGTTCATCCTTCGGAATTGGCGTGAATTTCAGGGTCTGGGTGCCTGCAAACCCTGAAGATACGACATATTCAGGAATTTGTTCTTAGCCAACAAAGGCCTTTTCGACAACATATTCCGCTGGTTCTGAATTTGCACCTTCCCGCAGGCCGAATCCCTCCAGTATCTCTTTCAGATCAGTGTTCAAACCCATGGAGCCGCAAACCATTGCGCGGTCAGTCTCGGCAGAGATGCCGTCAATCCCGAGGTCTTGGAAGACAGTTCCATCTTTCAAAAGCGTCGTGATACGGCCCATCTTTGGGGACTGCTCGCGGGTCGTTGTCGGGTAGTATTTGATCTTGTTAAGATTCTCGGTGCCGATCAGCTCTTGCATCAACTCGTCCTGCTTAAGACCTTCAATAAGCTGGCGGCTGTACTCCAGTTCAGCCACATCACGACAGGTATGGGTTATGATAACCTCATCATAATCCTCGTAGGTCTGAGGTTCACGCAACAACGACGCGAAAGGCGCAAAGCCTGTTCCGGTTGCAAAAAACCAGATGCGTTTGCCCGGAAGCAGTGCATCATGAACCAGCGTACCAACGGGCTTCGGACGTAGAATGATTTCGTCGCCCGGCTGGATATGCTGCAACCTTGATGTCAAAGGCCCGTCCTGCACTTTGATCGAGTAGAATTCCAGCTCTTCATCCCAACTTGGCGAGGCAATGGAATAGGCGCGCAATAGCGGCTTTTGCTTGCCCGTCTTTGGATCAGGGTCGCCCATCAGGCCAATCATCACAAACTCGCCCGAGCGGAAGCGCAAGCTTGCGGGGCGCGTCACGCGGAAAGAGAAAAGGCGGTCGGTCCAATGCTGCACAGAGGTTACGGTCTGCGCGTCGGGAAGGGTGGGTACAGGTTTGGCGGCAGTTTGGGTCACGTTCACTTGCTCGTTCATAGCGTTACCGGGGCGATTGAGCCCCGTCCTTCTGTAGAGTTTAATTCAGGGAAAAGTCTAGCCGCGCAGGCGCGACTGATAGTCATGCTGTTGCCAATCCGCGCGGGCAAGCCATTGGTTTTCGGGCTGACGGGCGGCAAGATCATCGCTGATTTCGATCTCATCAAAACCAGCGCGCCGTGCCATTGCGTACTGATCCGCGATCACATGGCCCTTTGCCCGTAGACGCCCTTCATATCCCATCAGTCGCAGGCGGCGCGCGATGGTGAAGCCGCGCCCATCTGCGAAACTAGGAAAATCGACACGGATCATATCAATATCGTTCAGCCTGTTCGACAGGATGGTCGGGTCAGCGTCAGAGGGCAGATCAAGACAACATATGTTGTCATTGGCGGGCATTGCATCAAGTGAGGTGAAACCACGGGTCCAATCATCACTGGCAAAGCCTGTGTCGGTAACGATAATGCTCATTCTGCCACTCCTGATGTGGTATTGTGGTCGGCCGGGCCAGCCTTGAGGTGGATTCCGCATTCGGTCTTTTCCATCCCACGCCAGCGGCCCGCGCGCGGGTTTTCATCCGCTTTTGCTTTTGTTGTGCAGGGCGCACAGCCGATCGAAGGGAAGCCACGGGCCACAAGTGGGTGGCGCGGAAGATTATGTGTGTCGATATAGGCCTGCACGTCTTGAGCCGCAATGTTGGCCAGTGGGTTCACCTTTAGACGGGTTCCATCGGCTTCAAACACCTGCATCTGCGCCCGCACACCACCTTGGACGCGCTTGCGTCCGGTAATCCAGGCGTCAAAATTGCTGAGCGCCTGTTCCAAAGGTTCAGACTTACGCAGGGCGCAACAGGCATCAGGGTCATTACGGTGCAATAGTCCGTCCGTATCGCGCTCAAACATCTTTGCGCGATCAGGGGTAATCACACGGCTGTTGAGTTTTAGGGTGCACGTCAGTTCTTTCTGATAGCTCAGCGTTTCTGGAAACAGCATTTCCGTATCAATGAACAGTACCGGAACAAGTCGGTCAATGCGCGAAAGCATGTGTAAAAGCATCACCGATTCCGCACCAAAAGAGCTGACCATTGCGGTCAGCCCAACCCCTGCGCTTTGCAGGGCCTCGCGCAGAACATCCTCGGGTGCCGCATCGCCAAGTTCATTGTTCAATGCGGCAACGCGGTCTTTTATCGGCGCAAGCTCAAGATCAAGCGGCATTGGCTTTCGCCTCCGGATAAAGCGCGGTTTTGAAGGGCGCGAGGCCAAGGCGACGATAGGTCTGGATGAAGGTTTCATCGCCGTTTTCGCGCAAATCAAGATAGGCATAGATCAGGCGCTCGATGGCCGGGACGATCTCGTCATAGGCGAAACCGGGGCCAGCACGCTCACCTATATTCGCGGTTTGCGTGTGATCACCGCCAAGGGTGATTTGATAGTTTTCTACACCCGCACGATCAAGGCCGAGAATGCCAATATGGCCGACATGGTGATGCCCGCAGGCGTTGATGCAGCCGGAGATTTTGATCTTCAGCTCACCTATATCGTGCTCCAGCTTCAACTCGTCGAACCGGGTTGCGATCTTTTGTGCAACCGGGATGGAGCGCGCTGTGGCCAGTGCGCAGTAATCCATACCGGGGCAAGCAATAATGTCAGAGATCAAGCCAATATTGGCAGTTGCGAGACCCGCAGCCTTAAGCCGTGTGTGGATTTCAGGTAAATGCGCGCGATGAACATGCGGCAAGATGACATTCTGTTCATGCGAAATACGCAGCTCATCATGGGCAAAATCCCGTGCAATATTCGCCATGACACGCATCTGGTCGCTGGTCGCATCACCGGGGGTCTGCCCCTGTTTCTTGAGGCTGATCGAGACGATTGCGTAATCGTCATTACGATGCTTCGTGATGTTGGTATCCACCCAGGACCGGAAGACAGGATCTTCGTGATAGGTCGCTTTGAAAGACGCGGTAGAGCTTTTCAGGAAATCAGGCGCCGCAAATTGTGCCTCAATGCCGCGCAGCATCTCTTGATCGACACCGTTGAATTGCGGTTTCAACAACGCAAAACGCTCTTCCACAAGGTCACGGATCGTGTCGATACCGTTTTCATGCACCGTAATCTTGATGCGTGCTTTGTATTTGTTGTCGCGGCGGCCAAGCAGGTTGTAGACGCTGACAATAGCCTCGCAATAAGGCAGCAGGTCTTCTTTGGGAAGAAACTCACGCAGGGTTTTGCCAATCATCGGCGTGCGGCCAAGACCACCGCCGACGATGACCTCAAAGCCGACGTCTTCGCCACGACGGACCATTTGCAGGCCAATATCATGGGCGCGTGTAACGGCGCGGTCCTGTTCGGCACCTGATACGGCAATCTTGAACTTGCGGGGCAGGAACTGGAATTCAGGATGGTCCGTAGACCATTGACGCAGCAGTTCCGCTATCGGGCGCGGATCTTCGATTTCATCAGCGGCAGCACCGGCGAAATGATCGGCAGTCACATTGCGGATCGTGTTGCCAGAGGTCTGGATGGCATGCATGCCAACCTCGCCCAAAGCATCAAGCATATCGGGCACATCGCGCAGTTTTGGCCAGTTATACTGGATGTTCTGACGCGTTGTGAAATGGCCGTAACCCTTGTCCCACTTATCTGCAATCATCGCCAATTGATCCATCTGGGCGCTGTTCAGCGTACCGTAAGGAATTGCCACCCGCAGCATATAGGCATGAAGCTGCAGGTAGAGACCATTCATCAGGCGCAGTGGTTTGAATTCATCCTCTGTCAGTGAACCATCAATGCGGCGCTCGACCTGAGCACGGAATTGCGCATTGCGTTCAGCCAGAAAATCGCGGTCGAAGGAGGTGTATTGATACATCAGACAGTCTCCGCCTGTTTGCCATGTTTGTAATTTGAGGGACCACGCGTGCGGAATTCCTCGCGGAAATGCACAGGCTCTGGGCCGTTTTCACCGATCTTCACATCAGCAAGGTAGGCGCCTACGATCTCATCGGGTTGGGATTGTGCAAAGAGCAATCGAAGATCGCCATGAGCCTCGTCCTCGATCACTTCGGCCTGCGAAAGCTCCCGCGACCATTGGTCGTTTGCAGTCAGGTAAATAACGTCACCTTCCAGCAAGGCATTTGCGGTAATAACTTTAGGTGTAAAGGCGCGGCTCATAGGCTACCTCCTGTGGGTTGATGTCTTCTGCCGCCTGCAAGGCAGCGCGTGGGGCGAGACCCAGAAATGTCAGCGCAGGACCCGTCAGATTGGCATTGCTTAACGCAGGTTCCAGCTCGGACAGAGTTGTGGACAGAATGCGTTGATCAGTGCGCGATGCATTCTCGATCACTGTCACTGGTGTCGCAGGGTCGGCCCCGTGCATCAGCAGACGGCCTTGGAAAAACCGGGCGGATTTCTTACCCATATAGATCGCCGCAACCTCGCCCTTTTGGGCGAGCGCACGCCAATCGTGATCGGCAAACCCTTTTGTGTCATGGCCCGTCAGGAAGCGGATGCCAGAGTTACGCCCGCGTTTCGTCAGGCTTTGCCCGATCGAAGCAACCGCGGCAGAGGCTGCAGTGATGCCGGGAATGATGCGCCAGTCGATGTTTAAGGCTTCACAGGCTTCAATCTCTTCATCTAGCCGGCCGAAAACTGTGGGGTCGCCTGATTTCAAGCGCACCACATGAGCGCCATTTATGGCATGCCCAGTGATCATCGCGTTGATCTCATCCTGAGAGACGGATGGGCCAAAGCCTTCCTTGCCAGCGGAAATCATGGTTGCTTCGCGTCGGGCCAGCTCAAGAATTTCTTGCGAAACGAGGCGGTCATAGATCACGACATCCGCCTTGTCCAAGGCGTTGCGGGCTTTCAATGTTAAAAGTTCAGGGTCGCCGGGACCCGCGCCAACCAGATCGACACGTCCTTTTTTGTCATCACTCTGCAGATGCTTTTCAAGAAGTGTTTCAAGCGTATGCTGCGCTTCGGTTGCATTGGTAGAGACGTCAGTGTTGAAATAATAATCCAACCAGAAATCACGACGCTTCACGCCGAAGGGTAGGGCCTCCATGCGGTTGCGAAATGCTTTGCCGATGCGGGCAAGCAAACCAAGGTTTGCAGGGAGCTTTTCCTCAAGGTCTTTCTTGATAGTCCGCGCCAGAACCGGGGCAGCGCCTTCTGTACCAATGGCAATAGTCACGGGGTCACGATCTACAATTGCAGGCGTGATAAAGGCGCTATCATTAAGGTTGTCTACGATATTGACCAATGCGCCGTCTGCATGTGCCAGCGCTGCAACGCGTGCGTCCTCAGCCTCATCTTCATTTGCGGCATAGAACAATTTGGCGCAGAGCGTATCGCCCGGCTCCAAGGCGCGTGGGGTCAGAGTCAGGCGACCTTTATGTGCCCAATCGCGGATTTCCTGCGCGGGCTCAGCGGCGAAGACATTGAGATGCGCTTCGGTTTTCAGCAACAAGCGTAGCTTGGCCAGTGCTGCTTCTCCGCCGCCTGATACAACAATCCGGCGGCCCTCAACTGCTATGAAAATCGGAAAGTGCTTCATATCGGCCTCTTTGAGAACTTATGGGTAATATAGGATATTTTCCCAATTATTGGCTATACACTATGCAAAATAAGGAATAATGTTCTAATTTGCGTTGCAATAGATATACGCGTTCCAAGAAACCGGAGAAATCAGAATGTCTGCCCGACTGGATGCCATGGATCGGAATATTCTCAAGCAACTACAGGAAGATGCCTCACAATCTCTTGAGGACATCGCACGGAAGGTTGGCTCCTCCAAAACGCCGGTATGGAACCGTATCAAGAAGCTGCGCGCTGCCGGGGTGATCAAGCAAGACACCGTTGTACTGGACGCAGATGCGCTTGGGCTAGAGGCTTGTTTTTTCGTCCTTATTCGCACATCAGAGCATGAGAGCGACTGGCAACAGAAATTCCTTGCGACACTGAAAGCCCGCCCTGAAGTGATGGAAGCACACCGATTGGCCGGTGAAATTGACTACATTCTGAAGGTCCGCGTCGAAAATGCCCGTGCCTATGACGTGTTTTATCAGGCGCTGATTTCAGAAGTGCGAATCTATAATGTTACAGCGCTGCTTTCGATGGAGGAGATCAAATCGACAACAGCGTTACCGCTTTAAAACTTTGCAATTGTTGTGATGTTAGAAATACCGTGTTTTGCAGATATGAGCTGCCTAGCAAAGCGTTTGCCTATTCCAGTGTCGCGATGATGCTGCGCAGGGTGGCGATACCATCACCCTTTTCAGAAGAAGTCAGTACAATTTCCGGATATGCGGCAGGATGGGACGACAGCACCTGACTGACCTGCGCGATTACAGCATTCTGATCCTTTGATTTAATCTTGTCGATCTTCGTCAGAACAACTTGAAATATCACTGCCGATTTATCCAGCAACGTCAGAATATCCTGATCAACCTTCTTGATCCCATGGCGCGCATCAATCAGCACGAAAGCCCGCCGTAGGGTTTGACGCCCGGACAGATAGGCTTTTAACAATCGTTGCCACTTCTCGACGATGGGCAGCGGGGCTTCGGCGAAGCCGTAACCGGGTAGATCAACCAGATAATGGCTTTCGGCCAGAGTGAAAAAGTTGATCTCTTGCGTGCGACCAGGTGTGTTTGAGGTCCGCGCCAGCGCTTTGCGCCCTGTGATCGCGTTAATCAAAGAGGACTTGCCGACATTGGACCGGCCCGCAAAGCAGACCTCAAGCCGGTCGGCAGGCGGCATGCCGTCCATCGCGACCACACCCTTCAGAAATTCTGTCTGACCTGCGAAAAGCTTGCGCCCGATCTCGGCAATGTCCGGCTCTGGTGCGTCGGCCGTTTTGAAGGTGAACTGGCTCATGCGCTAACTGTTACGGCATCGCCGCAGGTGATCTGACCGCTTTTGGTCACAACGCCATAGACGCCGAAATCGCGATGCCCCCAATGGTCAAGCGCTGCCAGAGTGTCTGCATCGCGCTTGCCTGTGGCGGGGTTGGCCGTGGTTGCAAGACAGCGGGTGATCCGCTCACGTATCTCCAGCTGTGCATCCCCTATCCGAAGTGTCTTGCCGACCCAGTTGAATTCTTCCCAAGGCTCAAACCCGTCCAGCCAGATATTTCCGCGCCAGCGATCAAGGGCCAGATCATGTCCGATCTGGGCTTCGACAGCACGATGACTGGCGAGAGTATTGATCGAAACAGAAGGGAAATCTGTATCCGTCATTCCACGACCTGCCACGCGGATGACCCGCGCCGATTGCGCCCGGTCTTGCGGCATCAGCGGTGCCACCCAGTCCAGTAATGCGTTGGCATCCTTTTCGGGGTGCAAGGTCAGGTCTGGCCGATCAGGGTGGGTCAGGGTAATTGTCTCGGTCGCTTCATCTAGCTTGGCACTAATGGCCATCAGTTGCGGTGCTTTGGCCCCACGCGAAAAATTCGCACAAGGGACCCACTCTAAGCCATCCAGACGCGCCCCTTCATGGGCAACGGCCCATGTGCGATCCCACGGCATGGTCTGACCGGCAGTCAGTGTCACATGATCCAATGCTTCCCGACCGTGGGATTTAATTGGGTGACGACGTATATGGGCAACCGTCCCGGTCATTCTGCCGGTGGTTTGTTACGTTTGAAACTGGACTTGATGTTTCCAAACAGATCAGGCGAGTAACCTTGGCTTCTCATAATCATATATTGCTGGGCGAAGGTAATGATGTTGTTGGCGATCCAATACAACACCAGACCGCTGGCAAAACTGCCCAGCATGAACATGAATACCCATGGCATCCATGCAAACACCATCGCCTGTGTCGGGTCCGTCGGGGCCGGGTTCAATTTTTGCTGAAGCCACATCGAGATACCCAGAATGATCGGCAACACACCCAGTGAGAAGATGAAGAAGATCGACCCAACCTCGGGTGTGCTCCAAGGCATCAGGCCAAACAGGTTCAGGATCGAGGACGGATCGGGCGCACTTAGGTCACGGATCCAGCCAAGCCACGGTGCGTGGCGCAGCTCGATCGTGACGAAAATCACCTTGTAGAGCGAGAAAAAGATAGGGATCTGTAATAAAATAGGCAGGCAGCCTGCCGCCGGGTTCACCTTGTTATCCTTGTAGAGCTTCATCATCCCTTTTTGCAGCTCTTCGCGGTTGTCCCCGGCACGTTCCTTGAGCTTTTCCATTTCAGGTTGAAGCTCTTTCATTTTTGCCATGGAGACATAGGACTTATAGGCCAATGGCAGTAGAACGGCCTTGATTACAAGCGTCAGGACAATGATCGACCAGCCCATATTGCCGATGATTTCGTTCAGCCAGTGCAGCATACGGAAGATCGGCTTGGTCAGATATGAAAACCAGCCCCAGTCGATGCTTTCGATGAACTTCGTGACGCCTTCATCCTGATAATGGCGGATCGCTTCCCATTCTTTCGCACCAGCGAAAAGTTGGGATTTAACCTCTGCGGTTTGACCTGCGGCAACTGTCACGGGGTCTTGCCAAAGCTCGGTCCGGTAGATGTCATGTGCGGCATAGTATTTGGTAAGTGTTGTCGCTGGCTTTCCCTGTTCGGGAATAAGCGTTGTCATCCAGTTCTTGTCGGTAAATCCGATCCAGCCGCTTTCAGTTAATTGCATCCGTTCGCTGTCTGTCTCATCAGCCTCGGTCGGGTCAAGATCGGCCATATCGCCGTAGTCGATCTCGCCCAAAATTCCATTGGTCAGACGTACAACCCCTTCATGCAAGATGAAGAAACCAATCGTATCAGGCTCACCATGACGCGCGATATAGGAGTAGGGAAACAGCTTGATTTCGCTATTCGTCTGGTTCTCGACCGATTGAGTGATCGCAAACATATATTTATCGTCTACCGAGATCTGGCGCAGGAATACCAGCCCAGCGCCATTATCCCAGCGTAGCGTTACCGGGGTTTCTGGGGTAAGCGTCTCGCCGCTTTCTACCGTCCACAAGGTATTCTTATCTGGCACTTGATCGGCGCTTATATCGCCCGATGGAACCCAGCCTTGTAAGCTGTAATAGGCATTTTGATTGCCCTCTGGTTCCAGAAGTGTGACGGTGGGCGACCCCTCATCAAGCGTTTCTTTGTAAGATTTTAAGGACAGATCATCGATCCGCCCACCCAAAAGCGTTAACGAGCCGCTGAGTTCGGGGGTGTCGATGGTGATCCGCTCAGCTGCGGATAGCTCTCTTAGTGCATCGCTCTGTTGGGGCAATTGGCCCACATTGGGTGTACCTGTCTGATCCCCGGAAGGTATTTGCAAACTATCTGCATTTGTCGCGTCGGGCGTCTGTGTCTCTGTCACAGAGGTTGTGTTGGGATCGACAACAGGCTCTGGAGGCGGGAACAGGACGAACCACACCACAATCACAAGAAAACTGAGAACTGTTGCAAGAATAAGGTTCTTGTTTTGATCGTCCATTCGGGGACTACCACCTGTCTTTGGAATGTCAGAGTGGTTCAATCGTTTGTGCCGCCAAAGGTCAAGCAGTTTTAGGGTAAAGTGACGGTATGTCAGGTCACGCCAGGCTGGTGTTTTCGGCTCTGAACTAGCCTATCCTACACGCCGACCAAGCCGGGGTGTCCTGCATAGCTTGGTCTGGCGTTCGGACAGCCATGGCACCGTGTCTTCAAAAGGCATTGGCCGGGCAATGACATAGCCTTGCAGGTGGGTGCATCCGAGTTGTGACAGAATGCTTTGCTCGCCCAAAGTGGCAACGCCTTCCGCGATTGTATCGATACGCAACTGCTCGGCCATACTGATGATGGCGGCGATCATCTGTTGCTGTGCTGGATCGTCATCAGCATGCATTACGAAGGATCTATCAATCTTGATACGATCCACATTGAATCGCCGGATATTCAGAAGCGATGTCTGCCCCTTGCCAAAATCATCCAGGTCAATCTGGAAGCCCTGCGCTGCCAAAGCACGGATGTTGTGGGAAATTACGTCGTCATCAGCATTAGCGACAACGGTTTCAAGAATTTCTATGGTCAGGCGATCCGGAGTCAGTTCAAACCGGTCCACGTCCCACTTGATGCGTTCGGCCAGCGCTGGATTTCGCAGTTCCTGCGTTGCGAAATTCACTGACACAGATGGGATTGAAATGCCCGCTTTATCCCACGATTTCAGGGCCTTGAGCGCCTGCTGTACGATCACCTCACAAAGTTCCTCGGTGCGTTCCGCATCTTCGAGCGCAGGCAGAAAGTCAGCCGGTACAAGAATGCCCCGTTCCGGATGGTGCCATCTGGCCAAAGCCTCAAACCCTGTCACTTCGCCCGTATCAGTTGATATCTGAGGCTGGAACCACGGACGGACCTGCCCGTGGTGCAGCGCATGCAGAAAGTCTGACACGATCCTGTCGTCCTGTCGGCTCTGCGCGTGTTGCCTGCCGGAAAAAGCCCGTATCGCGCCGGGGGAAGATCGTTTTGCCTCTTGCAATGCGTCTTGCGCGGCAGCCACCAGTGCCGCACCTGTACGGGTCGGCGATTGACCGTCCAGACAGAACCCAGCGGTAATAGTGGTGTGCATGGACACTTCACCATTAGCCGCAATGGAATGTGTGCTGCCATCCTGAAGGCGCTTGATGAGCGCAATCACCGCGCCTAGTTCCGGACGGCGCACGGCGCGCACGCCGATTCCGAAGCAGGATCGGGATACAAGCGCAATCGTATCTTCCGAGCGCATCAATGCACGCATCCGTCCCGTGATCTGATCTAAGAGCCGATCACAGGTTTCACGCCCCAATTCCCGTTCCATCTGATCAAAATTGTCGATTTCCAATAAGATACAAGCGGTTTGTCTGAAATCAGCCTGACGTTTGAGGTTGCTATCCATCGCAAGGATCAACCCGGTTTCATCCGTCACATCGCCCGTCTGACGCACAGAGACAGGCGCTGGGCTTTTTGTATGATCAAGCAAAAGAGCGGCAGCCAAAAGACCAGCAACCGCGACGGCAACTGAATTATTGTCAAACCAATAGGCAAGCAGCGCGACAAAAGGCATTGCTGCCAAAAGCAGATCGCGGGGTTGGTTCAATCTGCGCAATCGTTGCCAATATTGCTTTAAGTTGATCATCGGAGACCCTTCAGCATGTGATGGGCATTACGCTACGATGACACGATGGGCAGAGTATTAACCGAGCACATCAATTTACAGAGGATTTTCATCAAATTTGGCCCAAAAGGCTTTGGCTGCCATCGACCAAATTCGATGCCACTCAGGCAATAATACTCATCCTGTTTCCGTGGTTTCTTTGGCAGCGCGGGTCAAACTGGCAAAATCAAACATCTCCGGGTCGAGCAGGTGCGACGGGCGAGCATTCATCAAGGCTCGGAACATCACCTGACGGCGTCCGGGGCTATTCTTTTCCCATCCGTCGAGCATTTGTTTGACCTGTTGGCGCTGCAATCCGTCCTGACTTCCACACAGGTCACAGGGAATAATTGGGTAGCTCATCGCCTGCGCAAATCGCTCGCAATCCTGTTCCGCTACATAAGCGAGCGGGCGGAACACGAACAAATCGCCCTCTTCATTCACGAGCTTCGGCGGCATCGTAGAGAGCCGTCCGCCATGAAAGAGATTCATTAGAAAGGTCTCCAAAATGTCGTCCCGATGATGACCAAGCACTACGGCGTTGCAGCCCTCTTCGCGCGCGATCCGATAAAGATTTCCTCGCCGCAACCGCGAACAAAGAGCGCAATATGTCCGCCCCTGCGGAACTTTGTCCATGACGACAGAATAGGTGTCCTGATACTCAATCCGGTGCGGCACACCCATCTTTTCCAGAAAGTCCGGCAAGACAGTGGCAGGGAAACCAGGTTGTCCCTGATCTAGGTTGCAGGCCAGTATCTCGACCGGCAGAAGTCCGCGCCATTTCAGTTCGTAAAGTACGGCCAAAAGCGTGTAGCTGTCCTTGCCCCCGGACAGACAAACCAGCCAGCGCGCGCCCCGTTCGATCATCGCGTATTGTTCAATCGCGTCACGCGCGTTTTTAACGATCCGCTTGCGCAGCTTCTTGAACTCGGTCGTTTTTGGCGCACCCTCAAACAGAGGATGAATTTCGGTTTGATCCAACATGGCGCGCTTATAGGCGGGGAACTGGGATAGGGGAAGATACATCTGCAACAAGGGTTCGTCCGTATTAAGAAAAACGGAGATCGATCATGCGTGTATTTATCCTTGCCCTCTGCCTTTTCGTGACCGCCTGCACGGGCAAGCCTTCGTTCAATGATCCTGCGCTGAGTACACGTAAGCTGAACCTTGAGGAGTTCTTTGTTGGTGATCTGGTGGCTTATGGTCAGTTTCAAGACGTATTTGGCACGGTACGCAATCGGTTCGAGGTTGCGATCAAAGGCACGTGGGACGGTAAGGTGCTGACGCTGGTCGAGGATTTCGTGTATGACGATGGCACGACCGAACAGCGCGTCTGGTCGCTGCGCAAGACCGGGCCGGACACTTGGGTCGGCACAGCCCCCGGCGTGATTGGGCAGGCCAAAGGGCGCGAGGACGGGGATCGGTTCAACTGGACATACACGATTGATCTGCCGGCCGGTCCGGGCGAGACCACGCGCGTGACGTTCGATGACTGGATGTGGTTGCTGAGCGAGGACCGCTTGCTGAACAAAGCCTACATGAAACGCTTTGGGGCGGATGTGGGCGATGTGGTGATTACGTTTGAGAAGGTTTAGCAAGCATGTACGGCTGCGTAGTCATCCGAAAATGGGCCAGATGAAGGCTTTGAGTCGATTCTGTTAAAAAGCAACGTGTTGCGATCGCAGAAAGCAGCATCTTGAGCCCGCTGCGAGCGTTTTTGTGATCAGGCTTTGCGCAGTTGCTGCGGGGCGGGAAATATCTTAGCCAGGTTCTGGGCGGTGTCTGCAAGGAGGAATTCGTCGTTTGCACCGCATGGGCCACGTAGTCGGAGCCATCCCAAGCCGAGGATGCGTTTGAGGTGGGCGAAGAGCATCTCGACCTTCTTCCTGAGCTTCATGGAGATGACGTACTGGCGGGCGTCTTCATGTTCTTCACAAGTGATCTTGCAGGCATCGACGTTCGGGCAGCACTTCGGCTTTCGATAGGCAGGCTTGGCAGGTCAGTTTCAGCGCGCGGTATCGCGCGACCCCTTTGCCCGTCAGACCTCGGTTCGGAACGGCTTGAGGGCATAGCCTTCAATACAGACGTCTTTATCATTCTCGGCATCCCATTCAAAGTGGGCGCGTGACCATATACCATCGGATCGATCTGCCTTGTCGAAGACCGGAATACGTGGGTTATCTTACGATCAACCAGCCAGCCTAGTATTGGCCCAGTGCCATAGGTTGTGTCTACGATCAGGCGTCCAGGATGCAAATCGAACTTCTCTTTGACCCACTTCTGCATGATTTTCGTCGACCCGACTTCGATCTGCCGGATTGAATGCGTTGCCTCGTCATCGATGATCGCCCCATGATTAGTGCCGATGAGGTAATTGTCCGAATAGCTAAAGAATACTGGTCCTTTACGAGCAGAGGTCCATTGGCTTGCCGGATCGGAATGGGACGTGAACTTGGGTTGTACTTCGCTGGCAGCACCAAACGCAGCCTCATCCAGCGTGTCGAGATACTAATATACAGCGTGTGGAGCATTCATTTGATCAGTCCTAGCCTGAATGTCTACAAGCCCTAGCTCGACAAACCGATCAATCGACCGCAGCAGGTGATCTTGGGAAACATTATCCTCCAGCCAGAATTCGTAGAACAACGCCGCCTGCGCTTCCTGCCTCGGTCCCATCATGGCTGATCCTTGCGCGTACCACCGGAATTGAATTAGCGAATTACGCCTCGATCAAGGGAGCAAAATAAGCCAATACATGACATTCCACGTCAGAGCTAAAAAGACTCTAAATGCGTTCAATTGCCAGTGCGATCCCCTGGCCACCACCGATACACATGGTAATCAGGGCCAGCTTTCCGTCGATACGCTCCAACTCGTATAAGGCTTTGACCGTGATTATTGCACCCGTCGCCCCCACAGGATGACCCAACGCGATAGCGCCACCATTCGGGTTCACCTTCGCAGCGTCCAGACCCAAACCTTTATTAACGGCAAGAGCTTGCGCCGCAAAAGCCTCGTTCGACTCGACCACATCAAAATCCGTAACAGACAAGCCCGTTTTGGCCAGCAGGTTTTCAACCGCAGGAACAGGGCCAATCCCCATAACTTCAGGCCGCACGCCCGCATGGGCGTAGCCCACAATTCTGGCACGCGCGGTCAAGCCAACTGCCTCGGCCGCGTCAGCACGTGCCAATACAACAGCAGCAGCACCATCATTTAAACCCGAGGCGTTTCCAGCTGTAACAGAGCCATCTTTCTGGAAGGCAGGCCGTAGCGATGCAAGTGCTTCAGAGGATGTCGCCTTGGGATGCTCATCAACCTCAAAAGCAACCATGTCACGCTTCACACGCACCTCGACCGGGGCGATTTGATCTTTGAAACGCCCCTCTTCAATCGCGCGCGCTGCGCGGGTCTGACTTTCCAGTGCGAAAGCATCCTGCGCCTCACGAGAAATATCATGCTCTGCTGCGACATTTTCTGCGGTCACACCCATATGTCCGGTTCCAAATGGGCAATTTAATGCACCAAGCATCATATCCTGCACGTCCACATCACCCATTTTCTGACCCCAACGGGCTTGCGGCATTATGTAAGGGGACCGGCTCATATTCTCGGCCCCGCCTGCAAGGCCAAACTGAGCATCGCCCAGCATCAGAGACTGTATCACCGAAACTATTGCCTGGACCCCAGACCCACAAAGCCGGTTCACGTTCATGGCGGGCACCGTATCTGGTATCCCCGACTGCATCGCAGCCACACGGGACAGATACATATCACGTGGTTCTGTATTGATGACATGACCAAAGGCTACATGGCCAATCTGCGCACCATCGACTCCGGCCCGATCCAGAGCAGCCTTGGCAACAGCCGTGCCCAGATCAATGGGTGCCGTTCCAGCCAAAGCGCCGCCGAATGTTCCGATTGCAGTGCGCGCACCACTTAGGATTACGATATCTGACATATGATGTTCCCTGTCATTGGACTGCTTTGCGCAATACTACGCCGCAACCCGTACAACAGTTAGCCTGACGTAGCGTCGAAACGCTACTGCATCAGTTGTTTCAGCCCCGAGACCAGCGGCGGTGCCTTTTGACCAAGCTGTTTGTCCAAGCGCGCCTGATAATTATCAGCAACCCGTGCCAGCTCGGCAAATGTGGTGCGCCCTTTGTCAGTCATAGCCAGACTGACAAGTCGCCGATCCTTTTTATCGATACGTTTGGAGACATACCCTGATATTTCAAGTCGGCTTGTTGCGCGTGAGATTTTGGATTTATCCATGTTCACGTGAGCGCTGATTTCTCGGACGCTGATTGGACCACCCTGAGAGAGGCGCACCAATACGTTCCATTCTGATATGGATATATCAAATTTATCCTGAAACTCATGTTCCAGTTCCCGACAAATCTTGTTGGCCGCGTTAGCAATTTGATAGGGCAAAAATGCACTCAGATCAAAACTGGTCATTGTAAAAACTCATCATAGCCTGCAGTGATATTGCAATCCTGAAAACTAAATTCAAGAAAATTAAAAATGTGTAGGCGGTTTTTTTCACCAATTGAACAAAAACAGTCTCTAAAAAGCCTACACAGAAATATTGTTACAATCGTTCACGAAAATTCCGGCGACGAACAGGCTTGCGTGAGGTGGGTTTGCTGCGCGGATTCCATCACGTATTCGATGGAAAACCTATTATGGAGCAAACAAAATGAACCGCAGTATCTTCACCATCCTCACCGCAGGAGCATTGGCAACGATTGCTTTTGATATGTTTGGTCAAGCGCTAAGCCCGCTTTTTGGTTTTGCCAAACTTGCGCCCGTCGGACTGGCCACCTCGACACTGAATACAATTTTCGGATCAGTTCCCAAGGGTGGCGGGGACATGATGCATTTCATCACTGGCCTCATCCTATACCCGCTGGGGTATTTGCTGGTCGCACGCCCGCTTCAGAAAAAAATCATGCCGATCCTGCCTTGGCCTCTAACAGCTGTTGCTTATGGCATCGGGCTGTGGGTCTTTGCGCTATATTTCGTCGCGCATCTGATTGCTGGAAACCCGCCATTTCTAGGTTGGACCGGTATTACCTATGTCGCGTTCTGGGGGCATATCCTCTACGCGCTTGTCGCTGCCTTTGTTATTGAACGGGGTCCCCGCGCCCTGCAATAGAGCTTGATGCGAGGTCATGGGCCTGCCAGTCTCTGGCCCATGATCACCCGCACGCATACAAACAACAATACTACTACAAGCACTGCGATCTATTCCTCTTGTGAATTGTACCGCTATTCTCTTACGCGGGTTTGGGACCAGTCCGGTCGCAAAATTGCGTTCGTAATGCTGAACCCCTCTACGGCTGACGAAGTACAAAACGATCCCACAGTGGAGCGGTGCGAAAGGCGCGCACGCGCCCTTGGGTTTGGGGCTTTTAGGGTCTGCAATATTTTCGCATGGCGCGATACGAACCCATTTGCCATGCGCAAGGCCGCAGAGCCTGTGGGCAAAGGAAATGACGCGGTGATCCTTGAGGCTGCTGACTGGGCGGATCAGACCCTTTGCGGGTGGGGCACCCATGGAGCGCATCTGGGCCGGGGGCCAGCGGTTGAACAGTTAATGCGGCAACGCGACAAACCGCTCTATCATCTGGGGCTGAGCAAAGCAGGGCATCCAAAGCACCCTCTTTATATCTCTTATGCACAACAGCCCGAGGTCTGGTCATGATTGACGGGTTTACCGAGGAACGGATTGATGTCGGCGACCTGACCCTAAATGTGCAGATCGGCGGATCTGGCCCACCATTGGTGCTGCTGCATGGCTATCCCCAGAATCATCATTGCTGGGCAAAGGTGGCCGCCCAATTTGCAAAATCCTTCACGTGTATCGTGCCAGATTTACGGGGCTATGGTCTAAGCGACGCGCCTGCGGATAATGACGCGCATAGCGTATATTCCAAACGGCAGATGGCGCGCGATATTGTTGGCCTGCTGGATGCGCTGCAACTTTCGAGCGCCTACATTCTGGGTCATGATCGCGGGGCACGGGTCGCGTATCGAATGGCGTTGGATCACCCTGAACTAGTCTTGAAGCTTGGGATCATTGAGATTGTGCCTACAGGCGATTTCTGGGCAGCTTGGAACGCTGATCTAGCGATGAAAGCATATCACTGGACGTTTCTGGCGCAGGATGCCCCGTTACCGGAAAGGATGATCGGCGCTGACGCACGCAGCTATATAGACTGGACACTAAGCGCATGGGTGTTGGACAAATCGCTGGATGTGTTCGAGCCCGCAGCTTTGGAAAGTTACCGGACGCAAGCAGAAGACCCTGCGCGACTTCATGCGATGTGCGCAGATTATCGGGCAGGGGCAACATTTGACAGGGCTTTGGACGAAGCGGACCGCGCCAAAGGAAGGCAGATTCAATGCCCAATGAAATTTCTTTACGGCGAGGGTGGCTTTCCCGCCCAGACAGGTGATCCAGGCAGTGTCTGGCGTGATTGGGCACCGGACTTAACGATAGAAAGCTGCATAAGCGGACATTTCGTAATGGAAGAAAATCCGGCGGCAGTGATCGCATGTTTTGAAAGGTTTTTTCTGCAACATTGAGTTTGGGTTGAACATTTTGTCTGAGGCTCAAATCGAGGCTTTCCTTTCTCGCCAAAACCTCCTATACGCGCCATCTGCAATTGCGCAGACACTCCACGGGCCTTGCTGGACGACATCCCGGCTTGCGCCATAACCCTTAACCTAATGAAGGAGACCCCGATGTCGATCACTGCTGAAGAAAAAGCACGTCTGATGAAAGAATTTGCAACCAAAGAAGGCGACACTGGCTCGCCGGAAGTTCAGGTTGCCATTCTGACCTCGCGCATCACCACGCTGACAGAACACTTCAAGACCCATAAGAAAGACAACCACGGTCGTCGTGGTCTTCTGAAAATGGTCGCTCTGCGCCGGAAGCTATTGGACTACCTCAAAGCCAAAGAAGAACAGCGCTACACCGACCTGATCGGAAAGCTGGGCATTCGTCGTTAAATTCGACAGCTTAATATTTGAATTTTGAAAGACGCTCGCCATTTCGGCGGGCGTTTCTGTTTGCATCTGAGCATTCCGAACAAATGGACAACGCTGACCACGGCACTTATACTTTGCCTTGCAAAAGTGCGGTCAAGTTCGAGAAAGAAAAGCATGGGACGTCTTAAGAACATAATACGCCGCGCTTTAGCCGACGGGTTTAAAAATGATCCGACAGTTCAGAACTTGCCCGTACTTCCTAGTGTTTGCATTTCAATAATAAAGAACGAGCAGGATATCATTGAGCCCTTTCTGCGGCATAACTACAAGTTCTTCGATTTGATGGTTGTTCTGGATAATAATTCAGCAGATCGAACACGCGAAATCCTTTTTGAATGCGCCCGTGAGCTTGGGAATATTGTAGTTTCCAATCAGCCGGAAACGGCCTATCGGCAAGCAAAATTTACCACCGCAACTATGCATTGCGTACAATCAGTATGCTTCGCTGATTTCTTCGCTTTTCTTGATGCCGATGAATTTATCAAAAGCCCCAATAAAGAAGCGTTTCTAGAGTCATTGTCAAACGTTCCGATTGGCGAAGCAGCGCAGCTTCCCTGGGAAACACTGATCCCTGATCCTCTCGCAGAACTTGGTGAAGATCCTCTGGCACGTATGACTTTGCGGCGGAAGAAAGAACAACCACAATTCTACAAATCAATTATGCGGTTCGGTGGCCGAATTGATCCGGCCATCACTATAGGTCAAGGCAGTCATGAAGTATTTCGCAAGGGGGTGCTATTACGCACGCAAGTGCTTGAGGATTTGAAGCTCATGCATGTTCCGCTGCGAAGCGTTAACCAGCTTAAAGCCAAGGGGGTTATCGGATGGAAAGCGAATCTTGCACGGAATTCTGAAGGCAATTTGCAGACTGAAGGATATCATTGGAAACATATACACGATTTGGCACAAACACCAGGTGTTCTGGAGCAACCGTACGTCCTTACCAATGAAGCCTTGGCATACGCGCAGGATGAAAAGACCGAACCTTTTAACGACAACGTGGTTGCTGTCAAACATCATATTGATCCTACCCGAAGATATTCTGATGGCAAATTTTTCGACCCTGATGTGCTGATCGCGGCGGCAAACAACCTCGTTGAGCAGCAAGACTTCCAACTCGTCAATGCTGGTCAATCCTCAATCTCAGATCAGTCGAATATCACTAATGCATTCAATAATGAGTGGCATTGGGATAATTTGTTCTTGGATGATTCACCGTTTCGCTACCTTGTTGAGAAATATGAGCCGAAACAGGTATTCGACGTCGGTTGTGGCGTCGGTGGATATTTGCAATTTCTAAAAACGCTGGATGTCGATGAAATATATGGCGTCGATGGTATCCCACTATCCGCAACAGCACTTGGCGAGAGTGAATACGATAAGGTCGATTTACAGAATCCTCTCGATGTCGGCAAAAAATTTGATCTGGTCATGTGCATCGAAGTCATCGAGCATCTGAAGCCTGAAGCCATTGATATCGCGCTCGATAATATTGCTCGGCACGCCAAGGACTTAATTCTGTTCTCCATGGCAGAACCGACACAACCCGGAAACGGTCACATAAACTGCCGCAGCATTACAGAGGTTCTGGATCTTTGGGAAAAGCGCGGTTGGGTTGCTGATTTGAATGACAGCTTAGGTATGCGTGCGTTGGCTACTTTGTCTTGGCTAAGGCGAAACCTTATCGTGCTAAAGCGAAAGGGTAAGGAAAGCTCTACTCAGGCAAAAGAACGTCTTGTACAGATCGGAGGCCATAAACATGAGTGGTATGGACAAACCCCCGGTATCCGCATTGCCCCGTTTAAAGAAGAAATCCCCGACAGAACATTCGGCTATCGTTAGGTATAATGTTTTGTCTGCAAATGCCGTATTGCGATTTCATTGGACATGGCTTTGGCAGAGTGCTCGCCTTCAACAAAGCCTATGATTTTGCGATAATGTGTCAGGCACTTCCCAAACTATCTAATCTACTGTAAGGGCTGCTTCATCTGAGACGTAGCGCCCTGACCCCGGCGCCCACGCAAAGGATCAAGGGGTCGGTGGCAATGGGGCCACCATTCAAACGGGCACTCGGAACGCCGAGATTGGCCCAGACAGGAAACGATATATGTTTAACGAAACGAAGAAATCCATCGAGTGGGGCGAAGAGACGCTGACACTCGAAACCGGCAAGATTGCGCGTCAGGCTGATGGCTGCGTAATTGCCACTTATGGCGAGACCTCCGTTATGGCCGCTGTAACATTTGCAAAAGAACAAAAGCCGGGGCAGGACTTTTTCCCGCTGACCGTCCATTATAACGAGAAATACTACGCCGCCGGTAAAATCCCTGGCGGCTTTTTCAAGCGCGAAGCGCGTCCGACCGAGAAAGAGACGCTGACATCGCGTTTGATCGACCGTCCGATCCGTCCGCTGTTCGTCCCGGGCTTCAAAAACGAAGTTCTGGTGATCTGCACGGTGCTTTCACATGATTTGGTTAATGACCCGGATATGGTTGCGATGATTGCGGCCTCGGCAGCGCTGACCATTTCCGGCGCCCCTTTCATGGGACCAATCGCGGCATGCCGTGTAGGTTTTGAGGACGGCGAATACATCCTGAACCCCGAACTTGATGACATGCACAACCTGCGCGCCAACCCTGAACAGCGCCTTGATCTGGTCGTCGCTGGCACCAAAGACGCGGTGATGATGGTTGAATCGGAAGCCTATGAGCTGACCGAGGATGAGATGCTTGGCGCAGTTGAGTTCGCTCATGCGCAAATCCAGCCAGCGATTGATCTGATCATCGACTTTGCTGAGGATTGTGCGAAAGAGCCATTCGATTTCACACCGCCAGATTATTCGGCCTTGTACAAAGCCGTCTCGAAAGCGGGCGAAAAGGCGATGCGCGCGGCCTATGCGATCACCGATAAGCAAGAGCGTACTTCGGCCGTTGCTGCGGCAAAAGAAACAGCGAAATCCAAGCTGACAGAAGAACAGCTAGAGGATGAAAACCTCGGTTCTGCTTTGAAAAAGCTGGAATCGACGGTTCTGCGCGGCGATGTCGTCAAGAACAAGAAGCGTATTGACGGGCGTGCATTGGATACAGTGCGTGGGATTGAATCTGAGGTTGGCATTCTGCCACGGACCCATGGATCTGCTCTGTTCACCCGTGGCGAGACACAAGGTCTGGTTGTCACCACGTTAGGCACTGGCGATGACGAGCAGATGATTGACGCGCTGCAAGGCACGTATAAATCAAACTTCCTGCTACATTATAATTTCCCGCCGTATTCGGTCGGCGAAGTTGGTCGCTTCGGCCCTCCCGGCCGTCGCGAGGTTGGTCATGGAAAGCTCGCATGGCGGGCATTGCAGGCTGTTTTGCCAGCGCCTACGGATTTCCCCTACACGATCCGGGTTGTGTCCGAGATCACCGAATCCAACGGCTCAAGTTCGATGGCGTCGGTGTGCGGTGGTTCCTTGTCCATGATGGATGCCGGCGTACCGTTGAAAGCGCCAGTGGCGGGCGTTGCTATGGGCCTGATCTTGGAAGACGACGGATCCTACGCAGTTCTGACGGATATCTTGGGTGACGAAGACCACCTTGGTGACATGGACTTCAAAGTCGCCGGGACCGAGAATGGTATCACGTCTTTGCAAATGGATATCAAAGTCGCGGGTATTACACCTGAGATCATGAAAACGGCTCTGGCGCAGGCCAAAGAGGGGCGTTTGCATATCCTTGGTGAGATGTCCAAAGCGCTGACTGAGGCAGGCGACTTCTCTGTCCATGCGCCCCGCATCGAGACGATGCAGGTGCCAACGGATAAAATTCGCGAAGTCATCGGTTCAGGCGGCAAGGTTATCCGCGAGATCGTTGAGGTTTCTGGTGCCAAGGTCGACATCAATGATGACGGCGTGATCAAGATTGCTTCGCCCAATGGGGAAGCGATTAAGAAAGCCTATGACATGATCCACTCAATCGTGGCAGAGCCGGAAGAAGGTGTGATCTACACCGGGACGGTTGTGAAGCTGGTCGATTTCGGTGCCTTCGTGAATTTCTTCGGCAAGCGCGACGGCTTGGTCCATGTCAGCCAGATCGAAAATCGTCGCCTGAACCATCCTTCAGACGTTCTGAAAGAAGGTCAGGAAGTGAAGGTCAAACTTCTGGGCTTCGACGACCGTGGCAAGGTTCGCCTATCGATGAAAGTCGTCAATCAAGAGACGGGCGAAGAGATCAAGAAAGAGGAAGCGGCTGAGGAATAATTTCCCCGCTTCAAGAAGCAGCAAAGCCCCGGTGGATGTGCTGGGGCTTTTTCTTTGTAATTACGGGAACTGAGCGACCGGGGTCAGGGGAAAATGTCGATAACCGTACCATCATTAACCATGGCATATATCTGACGCATTTCTTTATTGGTCACCGCGATACACCCTGCCGTCCAATCAGGGCCACGCGGCCCTGTAATATTGGGTTGACCGTGAATAAAGATATCACCACCGGGATCTTTGCCAATGGATTTTGCATAGGCAATGTCCTGTTCATTCGGATATGAAATCCCAAGCGACAGGTAGAAAGAGCTTTCCGGATTGCGTCGATCAATTGTGTATCGACCCTCAGGCGTTTTGCCGTCGCCCTCAAACTGCTTATGACCAGTTGCACCAAACCCCAGATCGACAGCGTAGCGCTTTAGAAGGCTATCGCCATGATATAGGTTCATAATGCGAGCGTTTTTGAAAACTTCAACTCTGGTGACTTCGGGACCATTATAATTGATGAATTTGGAAGAGCAGGCCGATAAGAATAAAACCATCACTAAGGCGACACTGCGAATAATTCTGAAAGACATATATAGACCCTGTCCCGATTTATATTTTGGAAAACACTAGCGTAAATCCGCCTATCGAGGAATCGGGAAAATCTATAAATAGGGTCTATTGAGCATATATGACACGTTTGTGATCACTGATCATGAGCCAAAAGGGCCTCTAAACCAGTGCGGTAGTCGGGATAGAGCAATTCAACGCCGAGTTCTGTTTTGATCCGGTCATTCCGCACACGCTTCGATTCCGCATAAAAACTACGGGCCATTGGGCTCATTTCAGCGTTTTCAAAGGCTATTGCGGGTGGAATGGGTACATCCAGAAGTTTGGCAGCGTATTCCAGAACATCCTGAGGTGGTGCAGCGTCGTCATCACAGAGGTTGTAAACCGCATCAGGGTTGGGTTGCCGGATCGAGGCTTCCAAAACCTGAGCAATATCATCCACATGAATGCGGCTAAACACTTGGCCCGGTTTTATGATCCGTTTTGCCGTACCATTGCGCACCTTGGAAAATGGACCTCTTCCAGGCCCATAGATGCCTGCCAATCGAAAGATATGCAGCGGCAGACCAGTATCACGCGCCAGCGCCTGCCATTGGGTTTCTGCAAAGACTCTGTGCTTTCCACGTTCTGTACTGGGGTTCAGAGGCGTGGTCTCGTCCACCCAGCCGCCTTGATGATCGCCATAGACCCCGGTTGTGGATAGATACCCCACCCACGCAAACTGTTTGGCGTGTTTAGCAATTTGACCCTTCAGCAGGTTCAGCACAGGATCACCCGCAGCATCCGGTCCAGCAGAGATCAGCAGATGCGTGGCTTTCGCGATATCATCGGTTAGATCATCCCCTGGCCAAAGGCGCGGTGTAATACCTTCAATGCGAAGCTGTTTAGCCTTTTCCTCGTTTCGCGTTGTGCCTGTGATCGACCACCCCTTTGGATGCAGTCGTTTTGCCAACGCGCGGGCTGAATACCCGTGCCCAAAGCTCAGCATATGGGTCATTGCGCGTGCTCCAACCGCTCAGTTGCCCATCGTGCGGCATCGGCCACGGTTTCATCCATATCATCACAAAGGATCAAAGCCGTAGGCTGCAATGCCGGTATGGCAGAGTTTCCTATGGCATAAAGTACGTTACGGACGAACCTGTTGCGGCCAATACGTTTGATGGGTGATCCACTGAACTTTGCACGAAACCCTGCATCATCCAATATCGCCAGCTCGGACAGTTTGGGGTTTGCCAGATCATCGCGTGCCGCATAACGTATGTCGCGGGCATCAGCCGCGAATTTGTTCCATGGGCAAACTGCAAGGCAATCATCGCAGCCGTATATGTGGTTCCCCAGCTTTTCGCGAAGTTCCGTGTCTACGGGTCCTTTATGCTCGATCGTCAGGTAAGAAATACACCGGCGCGCATCCAGCTTGTAAGGGGCCGGGAACGCATCGGTCGGACATATATCCAGACAAGCCCGACAGCTGCCGCAATGGTCAATTTCCGCAGTGTCAGGCTCTATTTCCACAGTGGTAAAAATTGCGCCAAGAAAAAACCAGTTGCCAAGATCACGCGCCAAAAGGTTGGTATGCTTACCTTGCCAGCCTAGCCCTGCCGCTTGTGCCAAAGGCTTTTCCATAACAGGCGCAGTATCCACAAAAACCTTGATCTGTTCGCCTTCGGCCTGTTCCAGCAGCCAACGCCCCACCCGCTTCAGTCGTTTCTTGACCAGATCATGGTAATCGCGGTTCTGAGCATAAACCGAAATTGCGCCCCGGTCCTTCTGCTTTAAAATCGCCATCGGGTCATGATCTGGCGTGTAAAGCTCTGCTAACATAATGACGGATCGGGCCTCAGGCCAAAGCGCAGATGGGTCGCCTCGCCACTCCATCCGCTCGGCCATCCAGCCCATCTGACCGTGATAGCCCTTGTTCACAAATTCTACCAAACGGCCAGCGGCGTGCTCTATGTCACTGGGCCGGCACACGCGCATTTTGGCGAAGCCCTCGGACAAAGCCTGATCCTGCAAACGAACTTTCAGAGTCAAAAATCAAGGTCCGCATAATGGGACGGCTGCGGAAAACCTGGAACTTGATCGGCCAGAATTGATCTGAAAGCAGGGCGCGATTTGATCTTGGCGTACCAGTCTTTCACATGGGAGTTCCGGTTCCAATCCACGTCGCGAATATAGTCCAGACAGCTCATATGCGCTGCCGCTGTGAAATCAGCCAAGGTCATTGTGTCACCAGCCAACCAACGCCGCTGTTCCAGAAGCCAACCCATATAGTCGATGTGAAACTTGATCTTCTGCGCTCCCAGTTTCACGTTGCGGCTTTCGGGATAGCCTTGTCCCATGATCTTCTTATTGACCCGTTCATAAAGCAGCTTGGACGTTACTTCCTGATGAAACTTGTCATCGAACCAGAAAACCAATCTGCGCATTTCGGCCCTGTCTTCAGGTTTGCGCGGCATCAATGCCGGCTCAGGAATGGTTTCTTCCAGATATTCACAGATCGCCTGGCTTTCGCTAAGAACCTGGCTGTCAATCTTCAGGATCGGCACTTTACCTGCGGGGTTGCGGCGCATGAACTCAATGGACTCTTCCCAATAGCGTTCCTCGACCAGCTCGATTTCTACCTTCTTTTCGGCAAGCACAAGACGCACCTTACGGCAAAAAGGCGATAGCGGCACATGATAGAGACGGTTCATACAGGTATCCAACCAATCAACTTCGATGATCTGTCATGGCAAGCTTGCGTGGGTTTTTCAACCTTCGAAACAGGCACTGCGCCCATCAACCCTTATTGTCTGAGCCCCTGACGCAATGCTCCGCGCACGTTTTTGCACGAAATTCGTAGGGCGCGACGCGGATCGACCTTTAGGGTTGGGCAGTATCGCTGCAAGCCTAGACGCCTGTGTAAGGCTAAGATCCTTGGCGTCGACCCCAAAATACCATTGTGATGCAGCCCCTACGCCAAAGACGCCTTCGTCAAACTCAGCGATATTCATATAGACCTCCAGTATGCGACGCTTGGACCAGAAGGCCTCGACAACCGGCGTGATAACTGCCTCCATTGCTTTGCGCGTCCAGTTACGACCATGCCAGAGATAAGCATTCTTGACGGTCTGTTGAGATAGCGTTGAGGCACCGCGTCGCCCACCTTTGGCGAGCGCATCCCGGATAGCATCCATGTCGAACCCCCAGTGATTACAGAAATTTGCGTCCTCTGCCGCCACGATAGCCCGTGGCATATGAGCGGAGATCGTCTCGAAGTCCCGCCATTCCCGGCGCACACTGCCAAGGCGTAACCCCTCGGAGATAATATAAGCTGTCGTAGGGGGATTGATGACGACATAAAGACCGACGGCCAGAATAACCATCATCGCCACCACGACGATAAATCGCATACCCCATCGCACTGCGATAACGGGCATGACGCCGATCCACCAGAAAAGAGATTTCTTCTTTTTCTTTGCAGGTGTTTTCTTTTTAGGGTCTTTCTTCGTGCTCGGTTTTGCCACGCGTGATTCCATTCTGCCGATCGGATACACAAAGCGGGGGAATGTGCGCTGGTCAAGACATTCGCACCCGATAGGCTGATCCGGATAGCATGAATGCAACGGCCTTTATACTTGCGTTCACCGGACCTTGGCGACACAGATAGTGTTACAGAAAAGATATGTAGAAAAAGGGATTGGATCATGCGCACACGTGCTGCGGTTGCATTGGCTTCTGGGACGCCATTGGAGGTTATGGACGTCAATCTGGATGGTCCGCGTGCGGGGGAAGTTCTTGTTGAGATCAAGGCGACGGGGATTTGTCACACGGATGAGTTCACCTTGTCCGGTGCGGATCCCGAAGGGTTGTTTCCGGCCATTCTGGGTCATGAGGGCGCGGGCGTGGTGGTTGATGTGGGCGCGGGCGTCAGCTCGCTGAAGAAGGGCGACCATGTGATCCCGCTCTACACGCCCGAGTGTCGCACCTGCGAGTATTGTCTGAACCCGAAGACCAACCTGTGTCAGGCGATCCGCAGCACGCAGGGGCAGGGGCTGATGCCCGATGGCACGTCCCGGTTCAGCACGCTCGATGGCGATCCGATCCTGCATTACATGGGCTGCTCGACCTTTGCCAATCACACGGTTCTGCCCGAAATTGCGCTGGCCAAGGTGCGCGAGGACGCGCCGTTTGACAAGATCTGCTACATCGGTTGCGGCGTGACGACCGGCATCGGGGCGGTCATCAACACCGCCAAGGTCGAGATCGGCAGCACCGCGATTGTGTTCGGCCTGGGGGGCATCGGGTTGAATGTCATTCAGGGGTTACGACTGGCCGGGGCGGATCAGATCGTGGGTGTTGACCTGAACGATGGCAAGAAGCCCATGGCGGACCGCTTTGGCATGACCGACTTCGTCAACCCCTCCGAGGTGGACGGCGATCTGGTGGCTCATCTGGTGGAATTGACCGGTGGCGGGGCGGATTACACCTTTGATGCGACGGGCAATGTGGGGGTGATGCGCACAGCACTGGAGGCCGCGCATAAGGGCTGGGGCGAGAGCATTATCATCGGCGTGGCCCCGGCAGGGGCCGAGATTGCCACCCGCCCGTTCCAACTGGTGACAGGGCGTAGCTGGCGCGGCACGGCCTTTGGCGGCGCACGCGGCCGGACCGATGTGCCAAAGATCGTGGATTGGTACATGGAGGGCAAGATCGAGATCGACCCGATGATCACCCACACAATGGGCCTCGACGACATCAACAAAGGCTTCGACCTCATGCACCAGGGAAAATCAATCAGAGCCGTCGTGGAGTTCTGATCTGTGATTATCCGTCCTGCCACGGCTGAGGATGAGACCGCTATTTGGGCTATGTTAGAGCCTGTTTTTCGCGCGGGCGACACCTATACATTGCCGCAGGATATCACGCGGGATGACGCCCTTTCCTATTGGTTGGGACAGCCTCACAAAGCGTTTGTCGCGCAGGATGGTGACATTTTCGGAACCTACTATATGCGCCCTAATCAACAGGGCGGAGGGGATCATGTCTGCAATTGCGGCTTTGTCACGTCACCCATGGCCCGCGGCAGAGGTGTTGCCCGTGCAATGCTTGAACATGCGCTTGAGACCGCGAAGGCAGTTGGCTTTCTGGCGATGCAATTCAATTTCGTTATTGTATCCAACACCCGCGCAATAGCGATCTGGCAGGATTACGGCTTTGAAACTGTAGGGCGCCTTCCCGATGCTTTCCACCACCCGACTGAGGGATTCGTGGATGCGTTCGTCATGTTTAGAAAACTTTAGACACCGTAGCGCGCAAGAAACATGTCAACTGCACCGTTGATCACGCGGTCTATCTCGTGCTGCTCAGGTTTATCGATGATGTTGAATACCATTTTGATGAAAACATCTGCTTTCATTAATTCTTGAAACTGTCGTGCGGCCATACGTACATCATCGATGTTTAGCTCACCCCTTGCGCAGGCGTGCTCGAAACACTCTGTCAGCCGGTCCTCAAGAAGCTTTGGTCCAGACATGTAGAATTCCTGGCCAAGTTCGGGAAAACGATCAGATTCGGCGACGCAAATTCGGAAAATACGTTGCGCGAAAGGGGACGTCAGAAACTCCATCATTTTGCGCCCCACACCGACCAGCATTTGACGAACGGGAATATCTTCAACGTCCACACGCAGGGCGCGATCTGCCTGACGGGCGCATTCTTCCTTAGCAACTTCAACAAACAGCACACGCTTGTCCGGGAAATAGCTGTAGAGCGTCGCCTTGGATACCCCAGCTTCGCGCGCGATCAAATCAACGCTTGCCCCCTCAAAGCCTTCGGCCAGAAATACTTTCCGGGCACCAGCTACCACTTGAGCATATTTACGGCCTTTCTTGATTTCTGGCGTATTGCCGTCCAATCTGCGCCCTCCGATTAAATATGTCCTTCAGCATAAACGAAACGGTTCATTTTCTACAATTGAATTCGTTTGAAACACGCTGAGCAACAATAGTGCGCTTGACCTTAACCTACCAAGAATTGTTGGTATCAAGTCTCGAAAAATTGAAATAACTTCCTGCGAATGAATGATTTGAGGTCGGTCGATGACAAAAACAGAATATCAGATTGGCGCGCTCTGGATGGAAGGTCCGCTGAGCTTTCTGGAACAGCTTTGCCTAAAATCTTTTGTTGATGCCGGGCATCATGTCAAATTGTATCACTACGGTCCCTTGCAGAATGTACCAGACGGGATCGAGTTGGCGGATGCTTCTGACATCCTGCCTCGAACAAATTTCCTGACCCATGAACGCACCGGCAGCCCAGCGCTCCATTCGGACCTTTTCCGCTACTGGATGTTACAAAAGAACGACCGAATGATCTGGGCGGATACCGACGCTTATTGCATGCGGCCGTTCGAGACAGTGAATGGTCATTTCTATGGGTGGGAGTCTGATAAGCACGTCAATGGTGGTGTCCTTGGTCTGCCGCAGAACAGTGAAACTTTGCAGGCGCTATTGGAATTTACGAGCGATGAGTTCGCAATCCCGACATGGTATGGTGATGCTTACACACAAGAGCTTCATGATGCAGTGGATGCAGGCAATCCAGTTCATGCCAGCGAGCAACCATGGGGTGTTTGGGGTCCACATGCCGTGACCCACTTTCTGCGAAAAACCGGTGAAGTGCGATATGCACTGCCACAGGATGCACTCTATCCATTCACATTCAAGGATCGCCGTTTGATGCTGCGGCCAAATTTCGATGCCAGCGTATACGTTACTGCAAATACGTCCTCGGTGCATCTGTATGGAAGACGTATGCGCGCGCGCTTGGTTCAGGCCGAAGGCGGTATACCCCACCCCAAAAGCCTGCTTGGCAAGTTGCTTACGAAACATTGCATTATCCCGGAGGACGCGCCATTACCACCGCTCAAGCAAAGCCCTGCCGTTCAACAGAATATCCATCCTGTTCCCGCAGTAGAAAAATATGGCAGGGGGCAGGTCAATCTGACCGATATAGCCGATAAGTATGGGTCAGATAAGGGGTCTACAAAGCATCGCTATACGGAGCTGTATCAGATGCTTTTCCTTCCGTTTCGTGCGCGTAAGATCAATTTCCTTGAGATGGGTCTTCTCATTGGCGGTCCTGAACATGGGGTTGATGCAGATCGCAAAACCAGTGATTTGCCATCCATCCGGATGTGGTTGGAATACTTTACCAAGGCACACATACATGGTTTGGATGTCTCGGACTTCTCGTGGTTCAAGGATGACCGGTTTTCATTCTATCGCTGCGACATGGGCGTGCGAAGCGATATAGCAGCGCATGTGTCAGAGATGCCAAATTTCGACATCATCATTGATGATGCGTCCCATGCCTCTCATCATCAACAGAATGCTTTTCTTGAACTGTTCCCCAAACTTAATTCAGGTGGCCTATATATTGTCGAGGATTTGCGCTGGCAGCCGCGCGCAATGGAGTTATCCGGGATTACCAAGACCGCAGAGTTATTTTATAACTATCAAGCCAGCGGTGTGTTCAACCATTCTGATCCAGCGATTGCTGCTGAATTCAACGCGCTTCGTCCCGATATGTCGGGGTGTTTCATGTTTCAGGCGGGGTTTAACAAACGCAAGCGTGATCAGATTGTCGTCATTCACAAGCGCTGACACATCTGGTTTTAGCCTGTCAGGCAACAAAACATTTTGAACTGGTCAGTTGAGTAGGGATGGCAAGATGGCAGTTGAAAACACTGGCTTACCTGAAGAAACAAAGGACGATTGGCAAAACCGGTTAGAAGGGATTGGCCGTGAGCAAGGTTTTTTCAAACGCTTGGGGGATCAGCATTCGGTTCTGTTTGCTGAAGCAGGTCGGACGCTTATCGTCACCTTTGATAACCTTGATGACGTCTACAAGCGTGGCGAGGGCCGTATGCCATGGGGGTTTTCCTATATTCAATCTCGAAACTGGTCTGTGATGGGGCTGATGGCCCATGAGTGGACATGGTATCGAGATGACGCTGTTTTCGATTTTTTCGATGGCCTCAAGACAGAGGGGTTTTTTGAGAGGTTCGAAAAAGTTGTATTTTATGGAGCATCCATGGGGGCTTATGCAGCATGCGCATTTTCAAACGCTGCTCCGGGTGCGACAGTCATCTGCATCAGCCCCCAAGCTACATTGGATCGTGATATTGCAGGTTGGGAAACGCGCTATAGGAAGGTGTGGAGACGTAATTTTACCAACCGCTACGGGTATGCACCTGATATGATCAAGTCCGCCGAAAAGGTGTATTTATTCTATGATCCATCATCCCAGCTTGACGCAATGCATGCCTGCTTGTTTCAATCAGATAATGTGGAAAAGATAAGGTGCCGTTTCATGGGACACCGCATAGCCTCGCTTTGGGTTGGCCTCGGGGTTTTAAAGCCGATTGTTGATGGATGTATCGCAGGAAACATCACGCGCAATAATATCTATACCCTACTTCGCGCACGCCGCACTAATCTACGTTATCTAAGGGAAATGTTGAGCCGCCTTACACATCAGGAAAAGCATGCGTTGCGAATACGACTATGCAGATATGTCTTGACCAACTGGCGTGCGCCACGATTTAGAGCTGCAATGGCAGAGTCGATGAAAATACTCAGGACCAAAAACGAATGAGACTGGTGGGCCTGCAACGATAGGGGCTATTCATTTCGATCCCGCACAGGGTTGGTTCGGATGAGATCAAGCACCTCGACCAGAAATGCTGTAAAAAGCCCGAAGACCAGCAAGCCATTTGTGGCAGTCATCCCCGCCAGAAGCCGCCAGTTTTCTTCCAGAACCACATCACCATATCCAACCGTCGTGAAGGACACGATTGCGAAATAGAGAGCAGGTTCCAGGTGATCAAACAGATCAAGGCTATAATAGACAAATGCCCACCCCCAAATCGACAGGGTCAGCGCCAGAAGAATCCAGAACAATGCGCCCGTCAGAACAACAATGGATTTGAGCGCCCGTTTCCCGTTGAGACGACTACCCAAACGCCGAAGCGTCCGTCCAGCGACTTCGAAAAGCACGGCAGCCAAGATGATCGTTACTATGATCACACATGACCCGACAAAGAGCGCCTTCAGCATCCGGGGCAATCTGCCGGTGGATTTGGTCCATCACATGCTGCCTTGCGCATCGCTTTTTCGCAGGCGCATTCCAGATCAGGATCGGGCTCAGACCTCTCGCAAGCGCTGATTGTTATAATCAGAGTAGCAATGCCAAGCTTTGTCATGACCCGTATCACCGCGTGCCTTCAGTAACCTTATACAAAACTGTACTGCGCCCGCCACTGGCACAATAAGCAAGAATGGGTTTCGGCAGCTCTGAATACACCTTACGAAATTCGTCCAGTATTTCTGCATCCGGGCCGGTTGTGGGAACCGGCAGATAAACCACTTTCAGGGCAGAATTCTCGGCTGCATAGGCGATTTCTTTAAAGAGTTGTTGCGCAATATCTTCGCCATCGGGACGGTTGCACAAGACAGACTTAAACCCCAGCGCGTGGATCAGAGGTATGTCGTCCGTCGTGATTTGTCCGACTGTGCTGTATGTGTCTGACTGACGTTGTATGTCCATCTTAACCCTTCTTCATATCTCTTGCTTACAAGTTCGAAGCCCGAGAATACGGTATAATGGGCAGAACTTGAAAATGGCTGTTGCCACTAAAACTATTCCAACGATGATCGCTCCGTAGAACAAGACGCCATTTTGCCACGCAGCAGGCAGACCGACAAGCGGCGCTATAATCAAGGCAAGACCTAAAAGTATCCGAAGGACGCGATCGATAGTTCCAACATTGGCAGTCATGGGGTTTCCTTTCCATTATATACACGCCTGAATTCTATCTGCTGTTACGTATCTTCGTCGGTGATCTTGTCACATGCCCTGATAAAACCCGGTCCTATCAGCCGGTTTCAGCCAGTTTTTTAAGCGATAGACTGTCATCAATCTGAATATGACCGCGGGTCAGGTTGACCCAGCCCCGCCGCTGGAATTCTTGTAATTGACGGGTGATCACCTCACGGGCTGTTCCAAGCTCGGTGGCGAGATTCTGGTGCGTCATCGACAGGCTTCCCTCTATGTCCTGCAACTCCAACAGCTTCTGCGCCAAACGAATATCCATCCGTTTAAATGCAATCTCCTCGATGACAACAAACAGATCGGTAATCCGCTTGGAATATGCTTGGAAAACAAAAGCGCGAAACGCGGCAGAACTGCTCATCAGATCGTCGAAGACATCCCTTGGGATGGCGATAGCTTCCACATCGGTTTCCGCAACGCCCTCAGCGGAATAATCCTCATGTGCCAGCAGGCAGGCCGTGGTCAGAACGCAACTTTCCCCCGCATGGACCCGATATAGCACAATCTCCCGCCCCGCTTCCGAAAGCTGTTGTACCCGTAACGTACCTGAAATCAGCAAGAACAGGCTCTCGGCAGCCTTATTTGGCCCGAAGACAACCGTCCCTTGCGGGATATGCAATTGTTTAGTCTTGCGGTCGAGCGTTTCACGCACATGATCTGAAATACCGCCTAGACCGGGGAAATGGTTGCTCCAAGAGGGTTGGGTCAGCATGTCGTTCGCCCTTTCTGATGTAGCAGGCAAAATACGCCACATAGTGATGGTTGGATTGATCTGGCTCAATATACCATCTGACCTTCATGCTCCAATGCGGCGAAAATGTATGAGGCGCATAATGTCAGAAAATTCAAAGAAGTTTGCCGTTATCTACTATTCACGGGGCGGCCACACAGAACGCGCAGCACATGGTATCGCCAAAGTTTTGGGCGCGGATATCTTTCGAATTCAGTGCCCCAGATATGGAAGCCGATTTTTAGGATACATGCGTGCCGGGTATGAAAGCCTTAGACAAATCAAACCTGCATTGTCAGAACTACCAGACTTGCAGGACTATGACGGCGTAGCTATTGGTGGCCCGGTCTGGACATCGTATCCAGCGACGCCTTTGCGATCTTATTTGTCAGGTAAGCCTGCATTGCCAGAGGTCTTGGGGTTGTTTTTGACCAATGGTGATCATTCGCCGCCCTCCAAAGCTTACAAGGTTGCAGAAGACGATCTGGGCCGCACGATTCCTGCCAGAACCAGCATTTCAAATGCGCAGGACGGTACTGCCGATATGGACCACCTGATTACCGATTTTTGTGCGGACTTTCGTCAGATACTTGGCTCAGATGCAAACATTTGATCAATATCAAGGTTTCATAGCGCGGGGGATGGCACGCATAGCTCCGAAAGGATTCCCGCAGTGTCCGAGATCATCTTCAAAACCAAAGCTGTCACCAAAGTGTATGACACGGGCGAGGTGAAGGTTTACGCTTTGGCGGGCGTTGATCTGGAGCTGTTTAGCGGTGAATTGACAGTGCTTCTTGGCCCATCTGGCAGCGGAAAATCGACCCTTCTCAACATTTTGGGCGGCTTGGACCATGCAACGGATGGCCGGGTCTGGTTTCGCGATCAAGAATTGACGGGACTGAATGACCGGGGTCTGACGCGCTATCGGCGGGATCACGTCGGCTTCGTGTTTCAGTTCTATAATCTTGTCCCAAGCCTGACCGCACGGGAGAATGTGCAATTGGTAACGGATGTAGCGCCTGATCCGATGCCTGCGTCTGAGGCACTTGATCTTGTGGGGTTGGGGCACCGGTTGGATCACTTCCCATCCGAGATGTCGGGCGGGGAACAACAGCGCGTCGCAATCGCACGTGCGATTGCAAAACGGCCTGAGATTTTACTGTGTGATGAACCCACAGGCGCGCTGGACAGCACCACAGGCGTCCAAGTTCTGGAAGCCTTGCGCAACATCAATGAGCGCTTCGGAACCACGACAGTGGTGATTACGCATAATGCCGAAATTCAGAAGATGGCGCATCGGGTGATCTTTTTTCAGGACGGAAAGATCAGTGAGACGGTTGTGAACAAGAAGCGCCTTGCCCCGTCTGAAATCGTGTGGTGATCATGCAGGCTTTGGATCGAAAATTGCTGAGGGATTTCAAGCGGCTCTGGGTGCAGGCGCTGGCGATTGCGCTGGTGCTTGCCTGCGGGGTGGCGATTTTGCTGACAGCCTTTGGCATGTATCGCGCCTTGGACGAAACGCGGATGGCCTATTATGAGCGGAACCGTTTTGCTGACGTGTTCGCCGCGGCGCGCCGGGTGCCTCTGGGGCTATTGCGCGAGATTTCCGCGATTGAAGGCGTATTGGTCGCAGAGCCACGTGTCTCGGGTGAGGCAATTTTGGATCTGCCGGAACGGGTTGAAAGTGCGGTAGGAAAAATTCTGTCTTTGCCGGAAGACAATACGGCACTGCTGAATGTGCCGCTGTTACGTTCGGGGCGCATGCCGGAACCGGGAGCCACGGATGAGGTCGTGGTCAATGAGCCTTTCGCAGAAGCTAACGGGTTTATCGTAGGGGATACGTTCTCGGCCAATCTGAACGGCCAGAAGCGCATACTGACGATCACAGGCACGGCGCTTTCACCAGAGTTTATCTACACTATCGGCCCCGGCGCTATGATGCCAGATAACGCTGCTTTTGGTATTATATGGATGCCGGAACGTGCAGTGGCAGCAGCATTCGACATGGTTGGCGCGTTTAATGATCTGTCGTTGAAAATTGCCGTTGGAACACGCCCCGAGACGGTTATCGACGCATTGGACGCACTTTTGAAACCATATGGCGGCTACGGGGCGCATGATCGTAGCCAGCAGCAATCAGATGCATTTATTGACGCGGAGATTTCCCAGCTGAAGAGCATGGCAAGCGTTTTGCCTCCGGTATTCTTCGGAATTTCGGCGTTTCTGGTGAGCATGGTGATGGGCCGGATTATCGCTCTGGAACGAAGTGAGATCGGGTTGCTGAAGGCAATTGGCTATTCCGATGCCGAAGTTTGCCTGCATTACCTGATGCTGGCCGGATTGGTTGCAATCGTAGGCATCTTGATCGGTTGGGGCGTGGGCACAGCCTTGGCGCGCAGTTTGGCTTGGCAATATGCGCGCTTTTTCGATTTTCCGTTTCTGATCTACAGTGTGTCCTATTGGGTCTATGCAATGGCGGGTTTGGCAGCTTTGCTGACAACCACTTTGGGGGCTGTGCGTGCCGCGTTGAAGGCCGCATGGTTGGCACCCGCTATTGCGATGCAGCCGCCAGCGCCACCGCGTTTCAAGCGATCTGTTCTTGATCGGGGTATGGCAGCGTTACACCTTTCGCAGCCTGTCGTGATGATTTTGCGCAGCTTATTTCGCTGGCCAGTGCGCAGCGCGATGACGACGCTGGGTCTGTCTTTGGCAGTGGCATGTGTGATGGCGGCGGCATTTTTCAATGATGTGCTGGATTTCATCGTGGATACGGCCTTCTTCCAGACAAACCGTCAGGACGCGATGCTGCTATTCGCCAATGACGTGCCAGAACAAGCGCTGGTCGATGTAGCCCGCCTGCCAGGTGTGCTTCAGGTTGAGGGACAACAGTTCCATGCAGCGATCTTGCGCAATGGCTCACTCAGCAAGCGCGTGCCTATCGATGCGCGAAGACCGGACCCTGATTTAAGTCGGGTTATTGATAGTGAAGGCGCGGTGCTGAATGTACCACCGGGCGGGATCTTGCTATCCACACGGTTGGCTGGACATCTGGAAGTGCAGCCCGGTGATATTGTTGAGGCAGAATTTCTGACTGGTCGACGTGAGACCTATCAATTGATGGTAAGCGACGTGGTCGAGCAGTATTTCGGCCTTGGGGCTTATATGGACATGGCCTATCTGAGCGCACTGTTTCGTCAGGCCCCGCGCGTCTCCACGGCCAATGTGTCGCTGGATGACACTCTTTTGCCAGAACTTCACGCGCAGCTGAAAGATATCCCGAAGTTAACCGGGCTAATTATGCTGACCGATATGCGGCGCTCATTTCAAGACACTATCCGGCAAAATGTGGTCGTGATGAACTCCGTCTACATTACGATCGCTGTTCTGATTACAGTTGGCGTCGCCTATAACAGTGCGCGGATTCAGCTGTCAGAACGCGCACGAGAGCTGGCAAGCCTGCGCATCCTTGGTTTTTCACGAGGGGAGGTTTCGTTCATCCTAATTGGGGAAGCGCTGCTTCTGGCACTTTTGGCCCAGCCGCTGGGCTGGCTGATCGGTTCGGGTTTGGCACAGGCGATGGTGAACGGGTTCTCGTCTGACCTCTATTCAATGCCGCTGATTTTAAAGCCTGGCACATTTGCGCTTGCCTCGCTGGTGGTGCTGAGCGCGTCTTTTCTATCTGTGATGGTTGTCAGGCGCAGATTGGACCGGCTTGATCTGGTCGCTGTCATGAAAACGCGGGAGTAAACAAAATGTCCCTGAATACCAGAACCATAGGCTTGATAGCGGCCGGCGCGGCGATCATCGCGGGGTTGCTCTATGTGAGTTTCCGTGTAGAGCCAGTACCGGTTGATCTGCACGAAGTCACGCGCGGACCATTGCAGGTGACGATTGATGCGGATGGCAAGACACGGATTAGCGATATTTACGAGGTGTCGGCACCAATTACGGGCACGGCGATGCGTTCTCCGGTGCGTGTTGGCGACCCAGTGATGGCTGGTGAAACTGTGGTGGCTGTGGTTGAACCCGTCGCACCCAGTCTTCTGGATGCGCGCAGCAGGCTTCAGGGAGAGGCGGCCTTACAAGAGGCGCGCGCGGCCTTGCATGTTGCCGAGACGGATTTGCGCAAGGCAGAGGAAGACAGCACCTTTGCGCAAAGCCAGTTTAACCGGGTGCAGACCCTTGTGACACGCAATGTAGCGTCGCTGACCCAGTTGGAAGATGCAGCCCAGAGGCTTGCTGTTGCGAATGCCGGGGTCGATGCGGCACGGGCGCGCATCGACATGGCAAAAGGGTCTCTGGAACGGGTCGAGGCTGGGTTGATCTTGCCGCAGGTGGATGCAGAGCAGGAAGATTGTTGCATAGAACTGACAGCACCTGCCGATGGTGTTGTTCTGTCTATTGTGACAATCAGCGAACGCCCCGTGAATGCAGGTGCGCTTTTGCTGACAATTGGTGATCCGCAAAATCTGGAATTGGTCGCTGATCTTTTATCAAGCGATGCAGTGCGACTGACTGATGGGGCGCAAGCCATGATTGAGCGATGGGGCGGCACGTCCCTGACCGCCGAATTGGACCGGATCGAACCTGTGGCGCGCACAAAGATTTCAGCTTTAGGCATCGAGGAACAGCGCGTCGATGCGATCTTTGCACTCACTTCACCCAAAGAAGCCCGCGCACAATTGGGAGACGGTTTCGCAGTCTTTTTGCGCATCGAGGAATGGCGCGCTGAAGATGTGCTGCGTGTTCCGCTAAGTGCCTTGTTTCGCGATGATGAGTCTTGGGCTGTTTTTGTCGAAAGTGACGGCGTAGTGCAGAAACGGATCGTGGAATTAGGTCAACGTAACAGTCAACTGGCAGAGGTTCTGAATGGGCTTGAAGCCGGAGAAGTGGTTGTCACGCATCCCTCTGACGCAGTCCGCGATGGGACGGCGATTGTTGATCGGAGAACTTTGTAAGATGGACAATACGCCGAATATCGATGCGGTCTGGCATTCTGCCATTGGTCGGCTAACAGCGGGGTTATCCCCAGCGGCATTGGCCACGGCCTATCAGGATTGGGCGTTACATCTCATTGGCTCGCCCGAAAAACAGGCGGAATTGATAGGTCTCGCCGGAAAGATGTGGGTTGAGGCCGAACCGCTAACAGAAGATACGCGGTTTGATGATCCTGCCTGGTCCGCATTGCCTTACGCGCTGTTTCGGGCAAACTTTCTGGCCTGTCAGCAATGGTGGCAGGCGGCAACCAGCAATGTGAAAGGCGTTGATCCCAAGCACCTCAATACCGTCAATTTCATAGCGCGGCAGGTACTGGACATGGTTTCACCGTCGAATTTTTTCCTGACCAACCCGATTGTTCAGGCCAGAACGCGCGCAGAGATGGGCAATAACCTGATCTGTGGCGCGCGCAACTGGATTGAGGATTTCAACCATCTGATCAGTGGAACTAGGCGCGGTGGTAGCGGTCACAAAGTTGGCGAGGATGTTGCGGTCACCCCAGGCGATGTGGTTTTTCGCAATGACCTGATTGAGCTGATCCGCTATCGCCCAAAGCGTGGCAAACGACACCCGGAGCCGATCCTGATCGTGCCTGCATGGATCATGAAGTTCTACATTCTGGATCTGTCACCGCAGAACTCGCTGGTGAAATACCTCTGTGATCAGGGGTTCGAGGTCTACATGATCTCATGGAAGAACCCCGGTGCGCAGGATGCCGGGTTGTCCATGCAGGACTATGTAGATCTGGGGCCTCGCGCTGCAATGAACTATATAACAGGCACCGGGGCTGAGCATGTTCATATGATGGGCTATTGCCTTGGCGGTACGCTTGCAACGATCACCGCGGCGGCAATGGCCCGAGATCGGGACGAACGGCTCTGCTCTTTGACGCTACTGGCCTCGCAAGTGGATTTCTCGGAACCCGGAGAGCTGGGATTGTTCATCAATGAAAGCCAAGTGGCATTTCTTGAGGATTTGATGGCAACGCAAGGGTATCTGAGTGCCGATCAGATGGCGGGGGCATTCCGGATGTTGCGCTCGAACGATCTGATCTGGAGCCGGATCATCCGTCATTACCTGCTGGGTGAACGGACAGAGATGAATGACCTGATGGCCTGGAATGCGGATGCGACGCGAATGCCTGCGACGATGCATTCCGAATATCTGCGCCAGCTTTTCTTGAAAAACGACCTTGCGAAGGGCCGCTACAGGGTCGATGACGCGCCGGTGGCGTTAAGCGATATTCGTGTGCCAGTCTTCTGTCTGGCGACCGAGAAGGACCATGTCTCGCCCTGGCGGTCGGTGTATCGGTTGTTACTGTTGACTGATACGGATGTCAGTTTTGTGCTGACCAATGGCGGGCATAACGGGGGAGTTTTGTCAGAACCGGGGCATCCGAGGCGACATTACCGCGCGCGCCATAAACGGGAAGGTGAACCCTATGTTGACGCGCAGGAATGGTTTGACTCGGCAAGGCAATCCGCAGGTTCATGGTGGCCTGCCTGGGTGGGTTGGCTTCACGAAAAAGGCGGGGCATTGGCTGCGCCCCGTTCTTACAAACACAGATCACTGGGTAAATCGCCTGGAGCTTACGTCTTTGACTGACTGCTAGCTTTAGCTAGCGCCTCAGACAGCGTCTGATTGCCCATCTCAACGAGCTTTCCGGTCTCGGCCGTATACTGGTTGATTGCTTTCTGGATAAACTCAGCCTGAATATGCTGGAGCTGAGTGACATCCTGACAATGCAAAATCTCATGTTGCGTCTGGACGTCTTCCTTGATCCGCTCGGAGATGAAGCTAAGCACCTCGGCACCCATATCGCTCATACTTTCGAACCAAGCTGTTCCAAGACCAGCCATTGATCCAAAGCCTGCCTTTTGTAGCTCGGTCAAAGAGGCCATGACCGCCTCATTTGCTGTAGTAGTGTCAGTCTTTGATTTCTCAGTCATGTCTGCGCCCCTTTGATGCATGTGTCTTTGCGGGACTATATCTGGTTTGAGTGTTGCATAGATTGATCTTGATCAAGACGCAAAAGGCAAGGATCAGCCAAGGAGGCAGCATGTTGAAGCACGCAACTCCCCGAACCGGTCTTACGACTGAACAGGTCGCCGAAGCCCGCGCTAAATATGGCCCGAACGCATTGCCGGAAGCACGCCGCGTCCATCCGCTGGTTGTGCTGTTTCGCCAGTTTACCAGTTTTCTGGTTCTCATTCTGATTGCAGCGGCCTGCATCGCGTTCTTTGTGGGTGAGGTGACGGACACGCTGGCAATTGGCATTGTCGTAGTGCTGAACGGTGTGCTGGGTTTCGTGCAGGAATGGCGGGCCGAAACGGCGCTCAATACATTGCGCAACATGCTGGCACCGCAGGCATTGGTTGTCCGCGATGGGCAAGAGCAACATATCGAAGCGCGCGCGCTGGTGCCCGGTGATCTGATCATTGTTAACGCAGGCGATCGGGTTCCTGCAGATGCAGAGCTGGTTGAGGCCCTTGCAGTTCAGGTCGATGAGAGCATTCTGACGGGAGAGTCTTTACCTGTTGAGAAAGCCTGTGACGATATGGTGTTCACGGGTAGCTCAGTCGTATCCGGGCGTGCTGAAGCAGTGGTGCAGGCAACGGGAACCCATACGGAATTTGGCAAGATCGCAGAACTCACGGGCTCGGTCGATACAAAGAAAACACCGCTGCAACGCCAATTGGGGCGATTGGCGACGCAGCTTGGACTGGCGGCGCTTATGGTTGCCGCGCTCATTCTGGGGCTTGGGCTCTATATGGGGCAAGATCCCGTCGAGATGTTCATGACCGGGCTTTCGCTGGCTGTCGCAATGGTTCCAGAAGGTCTGCCCGCGGTGGTGACAATTACGCTGGCTCTTGGAGCCGCTGCCATGGTGCGCCAGAAAGCGCTGGTGCGGCGCTTGCAGGCGGTCGAAACACTTGGCTCAGCCTCGGTGATCTGCACGGATAAGACCGGTACGCTGACCGAGAACAAGATGACGGCCACGCGCATCTGGACGCCCAAGCGGACCTATAAGGTAACTGGTACAGGGTATGACCCTGCGGGCCATATCGAGCTTGACGGCGCACGGGTTCGGGCAAGCGATGACCCGGTGCTTGCAGCCGTATTGCGGGTCGGGATGACCTGCACCCATGCCAGCTTACATCACGAGGGCGATACGTGGCAGATGCTCGGCACGCCGACCGAAGGTGCATTGGTTACGCTGGGGCTGAAAGGCTGGTGCGAGGCTGCGGATGAGATCACAGGCGAAATCCCTTTCAGCAGCGACCGCAAGCGAATGAGCGTATCGACGGCAAGCGGCATGATATTTACCAAGGGCGCGCCAGAGCATGTTCTGGATGTCTGCGCGATAGATGCGGCGTCGCGTGATGCAGTACTGGCAGCCTATCAAGATATGGCTGCGGCGGGTCTGCGGGTCATCGCGCTGGCACAGCGCGACAGTCCCGAGTTGCGCGAGGAAGGTTTGGAGTTTCTGGGTCTTGTCGGGCTGATTGACCCGCCACGTTCTGAGGTTCGAAATGCAATAACTCTGGCACGCGCGGCGGGCATCCGGGTGATCATGATCACCGGCGATAGCCCTATCACTGCTGCAGCTATTGCTGAACAGCTTGATCTGCCAGTCACCTCGTCCTTGACTGGGGCAGAAGTGGAACAGCTCAGCGATGAAGAACTGAGTATGGCGTTGCAAGGCGATGTCCTGTTTGCGCGGACGCGTCCCGCCCACAAGATGCGCATTGTGGCAGCCTTGCAGAACGCTGGACAGATCGTGGCAATGACCGGCGACGGGGTGAATGATGCGCCTGCGTTGAAACAAGCCGATATCGGTATCGCAATGGGTGTAAGGGGAACAGATGTCGCGCGGGATGCCTCGGATCTTGTATTGTTGGACGACAATTTTGCAACCATCGTGCGGGCCATTGGGGAAGGTCGGCGGCAATTTGCGAATGTGCGGAAATTTGTGCGCTACCTTTTGTCCTCGAACGCAGGAGAAGTGATCGCATTGCTGGCCAATATTTTGATTGGCGGGCCACTGATATTCCTAGCAACACAAATCCTGTGGATGAACCTCGTGACCGACGGCGTGACGGCAGTTGCTCTGGGACTGGAGAAAGGTGAGCCCGACCAGATGCGTCAGAAGGTGAAGCCCAAGAACACGCCTATTCTGGATCGTTGGGGTCTGCTGACGATCCTTGGGTTAGGCTGTTATACGGGCGGGGCAAGCCTGTGGCTGTTTTGGTCTTTGCTTGAAGTAAACGTCGATCTGGCCCGCACGGCTGGATTCACGGCGATGGTAGTGTTCGAGAAGATCAGCGTTTTTGCGTTTCGATCATTACATTTGCCATGCTGGAGAATCGGTTGGTTGTCTAATCCGCTTTTGCTACTGGCATTGGCAGTCACCCTTGGCGCACAGGTTGTAGCGGTTTACTGGCCACCGCTTCAGTCCCTGCTGCATACGGTGCCACTAAGTTTGAACCATTGGTTGACGATAGGCGTGCTGGCCTTGCCGATCCTTCTGGGTCCGGAACTGGTGAAATCCTTGCTTTACCTTACCAAAAAGTAAGCGAAGAGACTGGCCACAAAGACAAGCAGGACAAGCAGGGAATCGAGCCCGATCTCTCCGACGCGAGGTTTGCGTCGCACAATCAACCCAACCAAATAAATTGCTGTAACGGCAATCCCGAAGCTGAGGGCAAGGGTTACGGTCGGTGATACCTCCCGCAGAATCGGGCCTTTCAGGAACAGCATATCGGCAGGCAAGACGAGGACCAGCATGATCAGGTTGCTGCCGAAAATGTTTGAGATAGCCATGGTGTAGGCTCCGATGCGGACAGCAGCAATAGAGGTGGTCAGTTCCGGCAGAGAGGTTGCAGCGGCCAGAAGGGTCACACCGATGAAGCTGGCGCCAAGACCGGACTGAGCGGCAATACGTTCGGCGAAAGTAACCAAAAGCACGCCGAAGATAAGGATCAGAAGGCAAGCCCCGATAGTTTGCACAATAAGAGCTTGGTCTGAGATGCTGGAGATTTTGCCTGCAACCGGGGGTATATCAACTTCAGCGTCTGGCAGATCAACGGGAACCCAGTCGCTGGCTTTGTCATAGTGACGCAAGAGCCAGATCGTGCCCGCGTAAGCCGCCCCAATCAGAACGCTACCAGGCCCAATATGAAGCATTTGCCATGGCTCGCCTAACAAAGTGACAATCATCGCAAGCGATAAGAGCAGGACAAGAAGTGTTGCTTCAAGCGCATGATTGGCCTTGCGGGGGTAGTTGGTAATAGCGCCACGCGCCCAAAAATCAGCAGCAGCCAGAATAGCTGTCTGCAATGCGATGCCACCGAACAGGTTGTTAAGCACCAAATCGCGCGATTGCTGGACAGCCGCACTTAGTGTCGTGGCGACTTCAGGCAATGAGGTGGCAAGCGACAAAAGCAACAAGCCAACCAGTGATTTGGCCAGTTTGAAACGGTCTGCAAGCGTATCGGCCAAATAGGCAAGCCGCGCACCAGCGAACCAGACCAACCCGGCGCAAAGCATGAAAGCCGCGAAGTTAGCAGCAAGAGGTAAGGACGGGATCATAGGACTGGCCTAGCGTGTTGGATGCTGGGCGCTTTGATTTGCGTCAAGGCGGGCGCGGCACAGATAGGCAAGTGTTGTGGCAATGGCACTGGAACACGGACATTCCAAGGAAGAGATTGCGGCGCGGCTCGCGCCCGGCACGCAAGGGCGATATTTGCGCGATATGATCTATGGCGGTATCGACGGGGCCGTCACAACCTTTGCCATTGTTGCTGGCGTTCAGGGCGCAGGGCTTGCGCCGTCAATTATCGTGGCACTTGGAATTGCCAATATTCTAGCGGATGGGTTTTCCATGGCAGCGGGGAATTACTCAGGCACCAAGGCTGATCTGGACGACCGCCACCGCCTGCGGGCCATTGAGGAACGCCACATCATCGAAGAACCAGACGGAGAGCGCGAAGAACTGCGCCAGATCCTTCAGTTGCGTGGATTGTCTGGCCAGGTATTGACCGAAGCCACCCACGCAATTTCGTCGAACCGCGAGAAATGGATCGAGATAATGCTTACGGACGAATATGGTCTGACGCTGGACCAGCCGCGGCCGCTAAGGGCCGCAATCGCGACTTTCATTGCCTTTTTGATTGCGGGCAGCGTGCCGCTTTTGCCGTTTGTTTTAGGACTGGCCAACGCTTTTACCATAGCCATTTTTAGCACTGCATTGGTATTTTTTGCTATTGGCGCTGTGAAAAGTCGCTGGTCGCTTGCACCATGGTGGCGGTCTGGCGGTGAGACCTTAGTGATCGGAGCAATCGCCGCCGGCATCGCCTATTATGTCGGTACGCTTTTCCATGTCTGATGCTTTGTGCCGCTTGAGTAATATCAATTCAGGGCTCTCCGGCGGGCGTTATTATTTTGCCAGTGATTGAGGTGTCCTTATGTTCTCTCGTTCTGTCAAAATCTTCACGCTCTATGGCTTTGATATCAAGCTTGATCCAAGCTGGGTATTGATCGCGACCTTAATCGTTTGGAGTCTTGCGACACAGCTTTTCCCACAAGTGCGACCTGACCTTGACCCCCGAACTTATTATGGAATGGCTATAGGTGCGATGCTGGCCTTCTTTGCATCCTTGGTCCTGCATGAGCTTGCCCATTCGCTTGTGGCACGCCGCTTCGGGGTAGAGATCAAGGGCATCACGTTGTTTATCTTCGGCGGCATTGCCGAATTGGGCGGCGAACCCAAAACTGCAGGGGAAGAATTCTGGATAGCAGTTGCCGGGCCTGCCATGAGCTTTGCGCTATGGTTGGGCTTTGGGTTCCTGGCGCTGATTTCGCCCACGTCCAATGCGTTGACAGATGTGCTAAGCTACCTGTCTACCGTTAACCTGATCCTTGCACTGTTTAATCTGGTTCCGGCTTTTCCGCTGGACGGTGGGCGCATTCTTCGGGCCTATTTGTGGAACCGGAGCGGTAATCTTCTGGAAGCAACACGCAAAGCGGCGCAGGCGGGGACGGCGTTTGCCTATATGCTGATGGGGCTGGGCGTACTGTCGCTGTTTCAAGGACGAGAAATCGCCGGGTTATGGCAGGTTTTCATCGGGTTCTTCCTGCTGACTGTCGCGCGTACAACGTACCAGCATCAGGTAATGAAATCAGCTTTTCAGAACAAAACAGTCGCTGCGATGATGACCCGCGATGTCGTGACCGTGGATCCTGACCAAAGCCTTGCAGCACTGGTCAATCAGGTGATGCTGCGCCACCGGACCAGTTTTGTGCCAGTGGTCGAAGATGGCGTGCTTCTTGGGTATATCGATGGCGGGGTTCTAGCGAAGATAGACCGGGAGAACTGGCCAACATCTCAGGTTGGCGATGTATTCTATGAGCTGAATGAGGATAACACCGTTTCGCAAGACCTGTCTGCCGAAGCGCTGATGCAACGCATGACCGAGACGGGCCAACGCAAATTTCTGGTGGCAGATGAGCATCACCTTTTGGGTGTCATAACTCTCTCGGATTTTCTGGGTTATCTTGCAATCCTTCAGGAACTCAACACATCCGGCCCAACATTCAAAACCACAGCACCCACATGAGCGATATCTGAGCCAGATGGCACAGCACGGCACGCCTAGTCAGTGAGCCTTGCTCAGAAGGTGCGTTTGGTGACACATTCACGGTCATGACTGATGCGCACGGCACCCATGATGATGCTGCTCTGCTGAATGCTGTTTTGGATGCGGCAGTGGATGCGATCATTGTGTCAAACCGCAAAGGCGAGATCATTAGAGCCAACCGTGCAGCAGGCCAGCTTTTTGGGTACAAAGTGGATGAGATACTTGGGCAAAAGGTCAACATGCTAATGCCCGAAGCGTTGGCCCGCTTGCATGATGGATTTATGGCGCATCATCTGAATACAGGTGAAAAAAGGATCATTGATATCGGCCGCGAGGTCGAGGGCCTAAGCAAGGATGGCACTGTCTTTCCACTGCATCTGTCCGTTGGGCGGGCAAATATCAACGGCAAGACCAAATTCATCGCGATTATGCATGATCTGACGCGCAGACGCGCGACGGAGGCAGCGCTGTCCCGTTCACAGCGGCTGGACGCCGTTGGACAGATGACTGGTGGGATTGCCCATGATTTCAACAATCTTCTGACGGTAGTGATCGGTAATCTTGAATTGTTGGATATGCGGATCAGTGATGAGGCACAGAGCAAACTGATCAAGGACGCTCTGGAGGCTGCAGAGCTTGGCTCGGACCTGACGTCGCGCCTTATGGTTTTCGCCCGCAAGAGCGATCTAAGCCCAGAAGTGCTGGACCTGCGAGAGCTTTGTCAAGCAACGATCACCTTAATGAAACACACGTTGGGCTCGAAATACCGGATCGAGACACAATTCTCTGATGATATTGAACTGACGTATGCGGATGCCACACAGGTTCAAAGCGCCTTGATTAATCTGTTGATGAATGCGCGTGATGCCATGCCAGATGGCGGCGTCCTAAGCTTTGGGTTGTCCAATGTTGTTATTGATGATGACTACATGGCACAGGAAATCGATATCGCGCGTGGTGTATATGTATGCCTATCTGTGACAGATACTGGTGAAGGCATGGGACTTGAAGCACAGCGTCGTGCGTTTGAGCCGTTCTTTACAACCAAGCCCAGCGGTAAAGGCACCGGGCTGGGTCTTGCAATGGTCTACGGCTTCGTGCGGCAGTCTGGTGGGTATATCACACTTTACAGCGAGATCGGTCATGGCACGACTTTCAACCTTTATTTCCCCGTGCTTAGGGAAAGAGCTGATATGCTGGCAGATAGCCCTGTCAGTGCGGCACCGCGCGGGCGTGGTCAGACGATTTTAATCGTCGAGGATGATCCGAAAGTGCGCAAGCTATCCGTAGAGCGTATTGATGACCTTGGGTTCACAGCGCTTGCAGTCGAAAACGCCGATGAAGCCTACGCGGTGTTGAAAGATGGGGCGCAGGTCGATCTGATTTTCACGGATTTGATAATGCCAGGAACCTTGAACGGGTACGATTTGGCGCAAAAAGCTCAGCAAGAATTTCCAAATATCAAGGTGTTGCTAACATCTGGATATGCAAGCGACTTGCTGCAATCCGAGGCTGAGCCAAGCTTGCCTATACTCCATAAACCGTACCGCCAATCCGATCTGGCGCGTAGCCTTCATGCACTATTAGCTGAAACCTGAGGTTTCCCCATAGTGACATCTTCTACCAGCGTATATCCAACGCCGCGCACCGTCTTGATCAACTTTGGGCTGGCGGGGTCACGCTCAATCTTTTTACGCAGGCGCGCCACTTGATTGTCAATTGTGCGATCCAGCGGCGCCCAGTCATGTCCGCCAACAAGGTCCATCAATTTTTCACGTGACAGGATACGTTTGGGGTGGCTTAGGAATACGTTGAGAAGCTTGAAATCACCGCTTGTCAGCTCACATTGCTCGCCGTTGCGGTCCCAAAATTCAAATCGTTCGGGAAGGATAGTCAAGCCATCCAACTTGTAGACCTCGCTTGCCTCGGGCGCACCACACGTACAGGGCGGGGTGCAGCCACAGGTCATTGTGGTGCTGGTTGGCGTTGCATAACGACGTAGAACTGCGCGGACACGGGCAAGCACTTCGCGGATATGGAAGGGCTTTGTGATATAGTCATCCGCCCCAATCTCAAGCCCGACAACACGATCAATTACATCATCCTTGCCAGTCAGCATAATAATTGGCACCTGCGATGTTTTACGAAGTTTTCGTGCGATATCGAAGCCGTCATCATCGCCCAGATGAATATCCAGGGTGATCAGGTTCAAGGGTGTCGTGCCGACCACATCCAGAACTTGCTTTGCGCAATCTGCCTCAAGAACCGCGAAGCCTTCGCCTTCAAGGCAATTTCGCAGAAGGGTTCTGATCTTCGGATCGTCATCAACAACAAGAATGCGCGTGATATCCATTTTCCGGCCCCTCTGTCTGAGAATATCTTTCGACTCAAGATGGGTGCTATCTTTCGGATTCATACACCCTAAGGGCCATTGATACAATTTGATACAAATTGATACGTGGCTGAAGATGATGCTGTGACAGGTCTTCCGCAAAGTTACCCAGATCACAAATGGGGGCTGCTACTATGTATGTTACGATACCTGCCGAACACATCGAAAAATCCGCGCAATTTGGTATTGCGGAATGTTCAAATCCCAAACCCGAACACCGCGTCAAACCCGGCGCTTACCTGTTTCATGAGGGTGATGAAGCGGAACGCTTGTACCAAGTCACTAGCGGCACACTGCGCCTGACGCGCATAATGGAAGATGGACGCCGCCAAGTCATCGCATTCGGATATCCGGGTGATATTGTAGGTTTTCCGAATAATGGGCTGCACCACACCGATTGTGAGGCTTTAACGAAAGCCTCTGTTATCTCGCATCCCGTAGCTGCGCTTGAGACGGGCAAGGGCAATACCAAACTTCATCGCTCTTTGCTTCAGGCGGCATTACGGGAAATCAGCGCAATGCAGGATCATTTCTTGATGCTTGGCCGCAAGTCCGCCAGCGAGAAGGTTGCATCCTTTCTTTGTGTACTCAACGATCGGGTGGGTGAGAATCTTGGTCAGTTTAAACAAATTTCTTTGCCTATGTCCCGTGCAGATATTGCTGATTTCCTTGGTCTGACCACTGAAACCGTCAGCCGCACAATCACTCAGCTGCGCAAATGCAATGTGATCGCATTAGAGAATGTCCAGACGGTGATCATCCTGAAACCTGATGCTTTGCTTGCATTGGCAGAGGGGGAATAAACCCTCTCTACTTACGGTTCTGGCCAATGTCCGCGGATATCTGCTGGTAAAACGGCACGGATATCTTCTATTTCGCCGCGCGAGATACGCGCATTGAGCAGCTTGAACATAGTTTGAATATCCTCATGACCGCGATATTCGGCGATGTCGCCAAGCTGCCCTTCGATTGTCGTAAAGAAATCTGTCGCGCGACGTTCCTTGATCGGGGTTCTCTTCGGCACCCAACCTTCAAAATACATCCCCCGGATCAGAAGCGGTAGCTGTGCAGAGAATTGCGCGCTTTCGTCCGAGCTCAGGTGATCCCTGATCTGGTGGAGCGTAACGCGCATCAATCGCAAGGCATCGCGTTGATGCGTCCAGTCAAGCCGGTCGGTTAACTCGTTGATCCATTCGTGGGTCAGTTGAACAGTGTGATCGATGACGTTCAATCCTTGGGCGGACATGGGAATTCTCCTTTTACGGGTATCAATCTTCGATAGGGTTCATATCAACATCGCGCGCGGGGGCAGGGCTGTCGATCATCCGTTCAAACAGCGCATTGGTCATCGCACCTACACCCAATAAAACAAGCGTATAATTAGCGACCCAGCCGAAGAATGGGATGAAGTTCAGCACCGCGATGCAAATCACTGCAATGGCAAGTGCTACCAGTTTGGCAACCTTGCTGGGGTCTTCTACCCCGCCGAAGGCTTGCCAGATGCGCAAAGCAACAGCATAGGCCCCAAGCACATACCCAAGCATCCAGGCCAGAAGGATCGCCAGAATGACAATCGGCACAAATGGCAGGCCTACAATGGTCAGTGCAATGATCGGGATCATACCGAACAGCATCGAAAGCCCAATAACACCGACCAGCATGATGAAACCGGGTCGTGCAGCAATGGATTTGCGCATCTTCTCAACGGGCTTTGGCAGAAATGTCAGGAAGATCGCCCCAAGGATAATGAAGAAGGCGAGCGAAACCAGAAACCCTGCGAAAATCGACATGAAGCCAGGCAAGATAGGGTATTCTTCCATATCCCATGTCTCGCGCATGTCGCGGAATGCCTGCGATTGGGTGAATTTTTCGAATGTGACACGTTCAAGCGGAATGACGCGTTCAGGTACGACCATTTCGTCCTCGGAAGAATAATGCAGCTTGCCATTAATCTTCGCATTCGGACCAAACCGAATTGTCTTGGCGGTAATCCAGACATCGCCGCCGATAGTTGCATTCAGCACAACCTCGCGTCCGGCTGCAGACAAGGCTCCACCCACAGGGCCGTCAATGGTGATCGTCTCACCCAGCATTCGGGCATTGCCTTTTGTGGCAGAGCTTTGTGAGGTGCGAACGGTCATACCCATCAGCGACAAATCCTCGCCCACATCGCTACGTACCGAAACAGTCGCCCCGGCAGCGTAAAGATCTGCGCCGGTAACGGTTTCGATATCAACGTCAAACCCTGCGACATGGGCATCGCCTTCGGCGGTCCCTTTGGCAGTGATTGCGCGGCCTGCCATGAAAACGTCGCGCTCAGACGTCAATGTTTCTGTGACAGCGGACCCGGCAACAAAACTGTCGTCGCCATTTGTGTTTGAGACAGTGTCTGCATAGGCAGCAGAGCCGAGGAAAAACAAACATAACATCAGATGCAAGCGGTGCATGGCAAATCTCCATATCAGGTACTTGCTTTATCTCTAACTCAGACAAATGCGACCGAATTGATAAGGATCAATCAAGAGCCCTTGCCCATTTGTTACGTCCTAGTGTGACGCAATCCCGCGCCGTAAATCTTTGGGAAAAAAGGAGACCGATATGACCCGCCCTAATCTGCCAAGCTTCTTCTCGGATGAGGCGTCAACTTCCCCTTCTTCCGTAATCTGCAACGCGAAATGAATGAGTTCATGGATCGTTTCCGCAATCATCCACCAATGCCAATGGCCGAAATGGTTGCAAGCAGCTCTGGCCAGCTGATGCCTTTGCTTGATATTGCCGAGACCGATGAGGCCATTGAAATCACAGCGGAAATCCCTGGTGTTAAGGAAGAAGATCTGGATATCTCGATTTCTGGCGATACGCTGATCGTAAAGGGTCAGAAGAGTAGTGATCATGAAGAGAGTAAAAAGGACTATCATCTGGTCGAACGCCGTTATGGTAGCTTCCGTCGCCAAGTGCCTTTGGGGTTTAGTCCCGACGAAGGTGCCGTGGAGGCGAAGTTTGATGATGGCATTTTGACACTGCGGATTGCAAAACCAGCAGACACCAAAGCAGCGGTACAGAAAATCAAGATTGCGAAGAAATAAGAAGGCTTGCGGGCCTATGTAATTTAGCCCGCACATTTCGCATTTGGAGGATACCCAATGGGCCTGAAAACGATCCTTGTATGCCTGACGACAGATCATAATGCCGAGACCTTGTTGAAACTCGCCATTCCGCTAGCGCGCAAACACGGAGCGCATCTGATTGGGCTGCACACAATCGAGGCACTTCTGGTCTATCCGGGCATCGCAATGCACGTTCCCGGCCCTGCGTTCTCTGAATTCAACAAAAGTCAGATGGCGCAGGCAGAGGCGGTCGAGAAGCTCTTTCGAAAGCATACCGATAACGAAGATTTCGTAAGCGAATGGCGTCTTGTTAAAAGCGAGATCCACAACTGCTGCGGATCGTATGCTGGAAAGCGCAAGGGCAGCTGATCTGGTGATCATGGCGCAGGAAGACCGTGATTGGGACCGCGCCGATCAGGCCCATGTGCAAGACCGGGTAATCCGGGACAGCGGGCGCCCGGTTGTGGTGGTCCCAAAAGACTATGATGGCCCGGAGATTGGCGCATCAATCCTGTTGGGCTGGTCCGGCACACGTGAAGCGACGCGCGCAGCACATGACGTATTGAATGTTGCCGATGACAGGGCCGATGTCTCGATCCTGCGCATCGGTGCGAAGGAAAGCGATGAGTTAGTGGATCACAGTGCAAATGAGATGGCCGAAATGTATGATCGTCACCGCCTGAAAGCCAGCGTTTTGCACCGTTCATTGGACGGTAAAAACGTAGCAGAAATTCTGAACCAAGAAGCCTTTGAAAAAGGCGCTGATATGATTGCAACCGGTGCGTTTGGTCATTCGCGCATTTACGATTTCACCATTGGAGCCGCCACGCGGGAATTGCTGCGAAATGCAAAGTTTCCAGTGATGTTTTCAAAGTGACGGGAGCGTAATATCGGCCCAGATTGGCAGATGATCCGAGGCACGCCGCGCGAGCGGGCCTTTCTCAACACCCGCAGATTTGAGCGTAAGATTATGGGATAGCGCAATCCGGTCCAGCGCCGCGACGGGCCGTGCAGCGTGGAACGAATGACCCGGGGCATGTACAGTGAAATCCTGCGTTAGCGGTTCCAGTCCGCGATGCGGCGACCATTCGTTGAAATCCCCTAGAATAACTGCGTGATCTGCATCGGCCACACTATCGCGAAGGGTTCTGAGTTGGCGCAGCCGATGCCGCCGCGCAAGCCCAAGATGGGTGGCAATCAAGGTAAGCTCATGGGGCAAATCCAGCTCAATCCGCACAGCACCTCGGGGCTCAAACCCAGGCAAGTCAATATGAGAGACGCCTTTGACATTGATCCCTTTACGTAAAAGCACCGCATTGCCATGCCACCCAAGGCTGACGGTGTTTCGCGCCAGAGGAAGCACCTCGAAATCCGTCTCGGATGCGATCATGTTGCGCGGAATTGCTGTGGGTCTGTCACCCAGACGGCGATCAGCCTCTTGCAGGGCCACCAAATCAGCGTCCAGTGTATTGATGACATGCAATATCCGCGCAGGGTCACGACGCCGATCAAGCCCCTTGGCCTTGCGAATATTATAGCTTGCCAGACGTAGGGCATGGAAATCACGCTGATGCTTCATCCTCTTTAGATAGGATGCAAAAGCGCGTAAGGAAAGGTTATGGAGATACTCAAGGCCCAAAGTCGTGTCATGCTGGTGATATGGGGGATGCTCGCGGCCTCAACATTGCTGTCGTTTGTTCTGGGGCGCTGGTCGCTGTCTTTTGTCTCGCTCGCAACGCTTGCGCTTTCCATTGCACCAGCGGCGCTAGCCTCACGGTTTCAGATCACTTTGCCAATGCCGTTTCTGGTGGCCACGACGCTGTTCATATTCGGATCAATTTTCATGGGCGAGGCCTTTGGTTTCTACGAACGCGTCTGGTGGTGGGATCTTGCGTTGCATGGCTTCTCGGCGGTTGGGTTTGGGTTGATTGGGTTCCTGTTCATTTTCATGCTGTTCGAGGGCGACCGTTTTGCAGCCCCGCCAAGCGCGATTGCCTTTATGGCCTTTTGCCTTGCCATTACGGTGGGCGCAGTCTGGGAAATCTTCGAATACAGCATGGATCAAAGCTTTGGTCTGAATATGCAGAAATCAGGTCTCGATGATACGATGGGCGACCTTATGATAGACGCTTTGGGCGGCGCCTTTGCGGCTATATCGGGATATTTCTACCTCAAAGGACAGCAATCCGGCATTCTGACGCCGATGATTGAGCAATTTATCGAATCCAACCGGCGCTTTTATCGAAAGTCCAAGAAGCGGTTTCGCAAATAGGCTTTATAGCGGTTCATATCGTGCCAGCCTGTGACGCAGGCGGTCGCGCTCTTCCAGCAATTCCAGCACCATGGCAGCCCCCGCGATATTGAGACCCAGATCACGGGTGAGACGACGCGCTTTGCGTGCCCGCACGATATTAGTGCCAATGAATTGCCACCTGTCAGGGTTTGAACCATGTGGCTCCAGCACCCCATATTCGACCAGCTCAACGACCCAATGGGTTTCAACACCACAGAAGCGACACAGCTCTGGCAGGGTCAGGCTTTCGAGAATGTCACTGTGATGATCGCGGATGACAGCCTTTTTCATCAAATCAACCTCCGATATTGGTGCGCGGATCGAAACTCAGCTCCTGCGCCATTTTCTGGTATAATTCTTTCGCAGCTTCGGTTTTCACTGGCGGGTTGACGATCTTGAGCACAGCATAAAGATCGCCAGAGCGCGCCCCTGGCAGGCCCCGTCCTTTCAGACGCAGCTTTTGGCCAGTGCGTGCGTTTTGTGGCACTTTGATATTAACCTTACCGCCCGGCGTTGGAATTGTGACGGAACCGCCCAAAGCGGCCTCCCACGGGGTCACGGGTAGATCCATATACAGGTTACGCCCGTCAATTCGGAAAACTGGGTGCGGCGCGAAAGCGACCTCTAGAAACAAGTCCCCTGCGGGGGCTTGTCCGAAACCGGGCATACCCTTGCCTTTCAGGCGGATGTGTTGACCCTCGCTGATACCTTTGGGAATTTTGACCGAGATATTGCGATCCCGCGTCACCATACGGCCCTGGGTATCGATCTCTGGCATACGTAAGGTCAGCGTTCGATTAGCCCCGGTGAATACATCCTGAAGGTCTAGGGTAATGCGCGCATGTTGGTCCTGACCGTGCATATCAGTGCTTTGCCGAAAACCTTGTGCGCTACCACCACGCCGAAACAGGGTCTCAAAGAAATCGCTGAAATCCCCATGATCCATACCTGGGGCACTGTCGGAGAAACTGAAGCTCTGATCCCAATCGGGTGGCGGGCGAAAGCTCTGACCTTGCTGCCAGTCTTGTCCCAACTGATCGTAAGCTGCGCGCTTTTCCGGGTCTGACAGCACGTCATGCGCTTCACCCACGTCCTTGAACTGTGCTTCGGCGTCAGGATTGACATCCGGATGATACTTCCGGGCAAGCTTCCGATAGGCGCGTTTGATCTCTTCCGCGCTTGCTGTGCGGTCTACACCGAGAACCTTGTAATAATCTTTGTAATTCATTGCCCTACCCGGATCGCTGTAATTTACCCTCATTATTCAAAATTGGGACAAATGCGTTTTGATAAAGATCAGTTGCAGCTTGGCATTTGACCTCAATCAATTCCTACGTGGCTCTTCAAGAATAGTCTGGTGGCAGAATGATAAGATCAGGAAACACCATGTCGCAACATGCCGTCTACAAAACCCTTATTCAACAACGCTTGCAGGACCTTGGGGTTCGCATGGCCGAGATTGAAGATGCGTTGGACAGCCCAAAGACCAAAGGCTTTGAAGATCATGCAACCGAGGTCGAACAAGACGATATGTTGGAAAGTCTAGGCAATGCCAGCCTGAAAGAAGTGCGTTTGTTAAAAGATGCGTTGGGTCGGATTGAAAATGGCACTTACGGGATCTGTCTGGAATGCGGTGAGCCGATTTCGCACGCGCGACTTGAGGCAGTACCTTACGCGCCGCTTTGCAAGAATTGCGCAACCGCCAGCGCCGATATAAATTGAACGACTGCAATCGCCAACGGTGATATCACCCAAGACTTAACCAGAGGAAATCCCATGGATAAAGAAACTGCCCTGATTATCGTTGATGTCACAACACCCGATGCTGACATCAAATCTCTGATCGCAGACTTGCCGCAACCCGGCATCCATGTGTCCGTGCTTGTGACAGGGGTCACGCAACCTCTGCCAATTTATGCGTATGGCGCACCGCCTTATGGCCCGATCATATTCCCGAAAGACTGGGAAGATACCTACGAGAAGCAAGGTCAAAACATCGCTGACCGCGCAAACCAGATAGAAATGTTATTACAATCGGCTGGCATTCAAGGTGACGTGACCACCGCCTATTGCGAAGCGTCCCTTTTGGACGATGAAATGGCCGCGCGCGCATCATTGTGTGACTATGTCTTCCTGCCGCGCGGGTTCTCGGATCAGACGCCCCATTTCAACAGAGTGCTGGGCGGGTTGTTGTTCGATGCGCCCGCTGGTGTCACGTTGAATGCTGCTTCCATACAATCGGTTTTGACAGCAAAACGTCCGTTTATCTGCTGGGATCGAAGCCAACCTGCGACCCGTGCTGTGCATCGGGCACTGCCGATCTTACGGCAGGCGGATGAAGTCACGGTGGCCGTCTTTGATCCGAAGACGCATGAAGGTGGACAACAGAGTGACCACGGCGCAGGTCTGGCAACATGGCTCAGCCGACATGGGTGCAAGGTCATGGTTCAACAATATCCCAGCGGTGGTGTTGAAGTGGGCGAAGCGATTGTAACTAAGACTGTTGAGACAGGGTCCGATCTTATTGTCATGGGCGCTTATGCGCGATCCCGCACACGGCAATTGCTTTTAGGCGGAACAACCCAGACACTGATCCGTCAGACCGACCATCCTGTTTTGCTGGCGCATTGAGAGGCTACTTCTTATCAGACCGCTGATCCTGTGACTGCCTTAGGCGACGGATCAGCGGCTTCAGATCAAGCAGGATCACGGCAACCCCAAGCGGGATCATCCAGAATCCCAATATCGGCAAAAACCCCAGAATACCGCCTATGATCAATAATATGCCGACAACGCTGCGTAGCCCCGGCGGGATATGGTGTTTGGTCCAATGCAAGCCCTTGTTGATCATCCTGCGTAGCTTATCCGGGGGCCGTTCCATTCAGGTTATATCCGGACTTCCAATCATAATGACAATAGGTGGATTAGGCTCTGTGATTTGCCCTTAAAGCCCATTCACAGGGACTTTGAGCATCGGATTACCATCCTCGTCTTTCGGGACTTCGCCTGCGCGCATATTCACTTGCAGGGATGGGATGATCAGTTTGGGTACAGCAAGCTGTGCGTCGCGTTCGGTCCGGAAGCGGATGAAATCCTCGCGCGTTTTGCCGCCGCCCACATGGATGTTGTTGGTCTTTTCCTCGGCCACTGTGGTTTCCCACATGATCTCGCGCCCGCCAGGCCCATAGTCATGGCAGATGAACAACCGCATATCATCCGGCAGGCTCAGCACCTTCTGGATTGAATCGTAAAGCTCGCCGGCGTCGCCACCCGGGAAATCTGCACGGGCCGAGCCACCATCGGGCATGAACAGGGTATCGCCCACAAACGCCGCATCACCGATCACATGTACCATACACGCCGGCGTATGGCCCGGCGTATGTATGGCGAAAGCGGGCATCGTGCCAATCTGATAGGTATCCCCATCATCGAACAAAGCATCAAACTGGCTGCCATCACGCTGAAATTCAGTTCCTTCGTTGAAGATTTTGCCAAAGACATCCTGAACAACCGTAATCTTGCGGCCAACCCCGACCTTACCGCCCAGCTTTTCCTGAATGTAGGGCGCAGCTGACAGGTGATCTGCATGCACATGGGTCTCGATCAGCCATTCAAGTTTCAGGCTGTGGCTTTCAATATAGGCGATCATTTCATCCGCATGATCATAGGTGATCCGCCCGGCGGCGTAGTCAATATCCATGACACTGTCGATCACTGCGCAAGCATCAGAGGCCGGATCTTTAATCACATAGCTGATCGTATTCGTGGCCTCATCAAAGAACGCTTTCACATCTGGATGGACATCCATATTTACAGGGTAGTTTGCCATGGTTTCCTCCTCTTCATGCGTCATGTGGATACTTGTTCTCCGTGTTTTAATGTAAATTTCATCAGGGCATTGGCTGCGAACACGCCCGCGATCAAGGCTGCAACAAACTGGATGACCTCGATCCGTCCGGTGCCCAGCGCGGGCAAAGCACCGCCAGGGCAAAAACCTGCGATACCCCAGCCGATTCCGAACACGATTGAACCACCAATCAAACGCTTATCCAGTTTGCGGTTCGCCGGGATATGAAAGTTAGGGGCAAGCAGAGGCGCTGATTTAGACAGGACGAACCGATAGCCAATAAAGGTCACGATCAATGCGCCACCCATAACAAAAGCCAGGCTAGGGTCCCATGTTCCGGCGACATCAAAGAAGTTCAACACTTTGGCCGGGTTTGCCATCCCAGAGATCGAAATTCCGACACCAAACAAAAGGCCAATCAGATAAGCAACTAGGATACGCATCGAATTACCCTCCAACCATGTGACGAATGACAAAGACAGTGACCCCCGTGCTGATAATGAACGTCAGGGTCGCCACGATAGAATCTTGGCGACAGCCGGGCCATACCACACACACCATGCCCCGACGTGCAGCCGCTTCCATAGGTGACGCCCATACCTACGATGAACCCACCGACCAGCAGCATAGATGTCGAGATCGGGACCTCGATTGCGGGCATTTGGCCGGCAATCATTAGATACAGCGCTGGACCGCTGGCCATCCCCGCAAGTGTCGCCGCGCGCCAACCCCAATCTTTGAGAGATACAGGCGCAAAAAACCCAGTCAGAATGCCTGTCGCCCCCATGATACGACCGAGAAATAGCATCATGAGCACCGCCGCCAGCCCGATCAATGTTCCGCCGAAAAGCGATGCGAAAGGTGTAAAATGTGTAGCCACTATGTAATTCTCCGCCGGCAAGGTATCATTCGATCTTAGGATAACGCGCCAGCATTTTGTGCATGTTCGAGCGCTGGATATCCCAAATTCTGAATATGGATTACATTGATGTAATTACCACGTCAGTGACATCATCACATAAAACAATTTCAATGATCTATAATTGATCGCCGTCAATCTTAAAGATGAGACTCCTATTTTGAGACTCACATCCACGTTGGTTGTGTGTAACGGTGTATCACCGCAATGCCTGACCTAAGCGCCAAATCGCTACTGTACTGTCCGAGCGTCTAACAATTATTGTCATATCTGATCGTGAAAAATAGTAGGCGTCGTGCAGATTCAAATCGGCGTCAGTTTTTGAATATTCACCCAAGCGTTCTACAAATCGGTTTTCATTCCAAGGTGTACCGATCACCACATTTTCCATCACCCACCGCTGTTCAACATTCCGCTGATCAGCTTGGTCCTTACTTTGACCAGAGCCACGCAACTCCAATTCTGCCACCCCGACGATCTCTTGGTTGATCTCTTTCGCAATACTTGGACCGTTTTCGGCTCCCCATCTTGGGTAGAAGGTAACTTCGACCAAATATTCACCAGCGGGTAAATTCTCGCTGGTGCCGTCAAGAACTAGGGTTTGATTTGGAGACGTCAGTGTCACACGCTGTGACACGCCGATATAGGAATCCGTTGGGTTCTGGCCCTTAATTGAAAGACTGGCCATTACATCAACTGGCAAAGGAATATCTGTGTTGATAACCAGCTCCGTAGCAAATGCTGAAATAGTCGAAGCTTCGACGGAAATTTCATAATCATGACTGCCATCCAGCATCGCATCTGTAAGTGGCTGATCTTCTGCCGTGATCGTATCCGATTGATAGCATTCAAAAAATATATCGATGCCAAACTGCCTCTCAGCCAGCACTCGATCTTCCTCCGATGAAGCAGGTATGGTTTCCAAAACCCTGTTGACGATACTGGGCGCGATCAGTGTTTTATATTCAGGGATCAAATGCGTGGCGATGTCTCGTTGCTGTTGGCGCATAAGACTCTCAGCCGTTTTCGCAAGTTCAAGGCAATTCGCTTCACTAGTTGAAAATTTGATCCTTTCCAAACGGTAAGCTGATTTCATATACAATGATTCAGCGACGAAAAACCCGACGATCCCAAGAGCAATAAATCCCAATATCTTGTATTTTTTCGTATTGTTCTTCATCACTTAGCGGTCCCAGCTTTTCGGTGTCAGTAGAACACTGCGTCTTCGTATAACCTCGCCATATAATCTGTCCAGATTGAGGCACTTTAGCGAACAGCGTGGCTTATAATCGAGTTGTCGATCCCTGTCCGTTTGTGGCGCTCCTGCTGAGGCTTCTATCTTACCAGTTAAACGAGACATCAAAGTGGTAGTAATTTGTAACTTGGTGGTCCGATGGTCTAGGTGTTTAGTCCCGGCATGTGGTGGTCTACTGATTTGTGACCATCAGAAGGGTGAACTATGGGACAAATTCTTCACGGGAGCGCCAAGACCACGCACGCCGTCCGAGCTCTCATACAGCGATCGCAAGCTTCGAACGCGGCGCTGAGTCGGGAACTGGGCATCAACGTCAAGACCGTCGCAAAGTGGCGCAAGCGTGACAGCGTTCAAGACGCTGCTATGGGGCCGAAGGAAGCCCATTCCACGGTTCTCAGCATCGAAGAGGAAGCCGTCATCGTCGCGTTCCGGCGGCACACGCTGCTGCCTCTGGATGATTGTCTCTATGCGCTGCAGCCCAGCATTCCGCATCTCACCCGATCATCATTGCATCGGTGCTTGCAGCGGCATGGGATCAGCCGTCTTCCAGATGTCGAGGGCGACAAGCCGAAGAAGAGGGCGACAAGCCGAAGAAGAAGTTCAAACGTTACCCGATTGGCTATTTCCACATTGACATCGCAGAAGTACGCACTGGAGAGGGGAAGATCCGTTTGTTCGTGGCCATCGACCGAACCTCCAAGTTTGCCTATGTCGAGCTGCATGAGAAGGCGGGCAAGATGATTGCCGCCCAATTCCTGCGCAATCTAATTGCCGCCGTGCCATACAGGATCCACACGATCCTGACGGATAACGGCATCCAGTTCACCAATCGCAAACAGGACACATCCGCATTCGAGCACATCTTTGATCGCGTTTGTCGCGAGCACGAGATCGACCACCGCCTGACAAAGGTGAACCATCCGTGGACGAACGGCCAGGTTGAACGCATGAACCGGACAATCAAAGAGGCGACGGTCAAGCGATATCACTATGACACACATTCACAGCTTGAAACGCACGTCACCGACTTCATTGCAGCCTACAATTACGCACGCCGATTGAAGACGCTGCAAGGCCTCACACCATTCGAATACATCTGCAAAATCTGGACAACCGAACCGGAACGCTTCAATGTCGATCCGACCCACCACATGCCGGGACTAAACAACTAGAGAACGCTGGACCCACCCCCCTTTTTGGACAAGCTGCGTGGTTTCCGATTGGGGTATCAACCCGCCCTGCCCTAGTCTCAGTAGCCTAAACCAGCGTCGTTGATTTCATTGGCATCATGATCTCAAACCAGTGTTAGTTGCACAAATTAGAATGCACACGAGTATGGAAGCAGGTGAGGATACTGCAACCTTGCACACCCCACCAGTGGGTTGGACCCACGACAAGCGCAGGACCACATGCTCCAAGTATGGATAGCTTTGGCGTTAAATCCGTAGGAATGGCTGTGCGATGCGCGGTATCAGTCCACGGAATTTCAATGGGGCGTCAGTTGCGGCCAAACAAATGCAAGCCTCACCTTCTTCTGCAACCGGTGTGTGTTCCATATCCTCGGTTGCAATTTCGATATCACCCGGACCAAAACGGTGCTCATCATCACGAAACGCACCTTGTAACACAAGCGTCAGCTCGGTCCCGCGATGGCCATGATCGGGTACTGCCGCACCTGCCGGAATATAAAGAAGGCGGACTGTTGCATCATCAGATGTCTCAAGTATCGCCTGCCGCACCCCCATACCCACGGGCCGCCAGTTGACGGCGCTTAGGTCTCCGCCGATATAATCTTGAAGAATATGCGGAAAAATACCTTCATCTTTCTTCGCAGGTTCAACGACAATGGGCATCTGGTTCATGTCATCAATCAGTTTGCAGGTCGCTTCGAAATCAACGTCCATTTCACTATCGAACTGATCTTCAAGGACTGCACCACCAACAGATTCAAACGCACCCAGACGTGCCCGACAATCATCGCACATGGTAATGTGCGATGCGATAACAACGCTGAAGGCTTCCGGCATATTCCCGGCTGCATATGCCATCAATAACTGGTCGTTGAGATGATGTTTAATATGTTTCATTCCCGCTCTCACTTCATTTCATGGCGCAACCGTTCCAGCGCCAATCGTATCCTTGATTTGATTGTCCCCAGAGGCAGGCCGGTCTCTAACGCAATCTCGCTATGAGACAAGTCACCGAAATAGGCCTTCTGTATCAAATCCTTTTGCTTATCAGGCAATTTATGCAGAGCATCTAATACCCGTTTACTTTCTTGTTGTAGCTCCACCACCTCGGCAGCATCGGGCTCTGGCTCGGGGCCCCATGTCAGCTCATCAGGTTCTGGCCGCCGCTGCTTGCGCAACATGTCAATTCGGCGGTTACGCGCAATTGTGAATATCCACGTCGCCACACTTGCACGGCTGGGATCAAACATATGCGCCTTCCGCCAAAGTGTTGCCATTACGTCTTGTGCGCATTCCTCCGCCATTTCGACATTTGTGCCTGATTTTATCAAGAACGACTTAACTCTTGGTGCAAAGTGTCGAAACAGTTCCGCGAATGCCGCTTTGTCTTGTGACAAGCGTATCCGTGTAACCAGATCCACCCAATGCGTATCTTCTTTCATACGAGCTGCGCCCCGATTTTTATTCCGAGTTCCGGTAAGTTTTTCCGAACGGCCAGTGTAAAATGACCTGTTCGGATTAATATTCGCAATCTCGGCAACTGATGTGCAACTCAACATATCTTATTTACGGGGTAAACTACCAAGTGGATCACCTGTTTCAATTTAATCCGTTATGTAACGATCAGCGTATTGAACAATAAAGACTAATTTGCTGGAGACCTTCATGCCGTTTGAGACCCCTTCTAATGCTCCGAAGCGTATTGCTGTCATCGGAGCTGGAATTTCTGGGATGGGTGCTGCGCATCTTTTATCCAAATCAAACAGAGTTGTTCTGTTTGAATCCGAAAAACGTCTCGGCGGTCATGCCCGCACAATCATTGCGGGGAAAAACGGGGATCAACCGGTTGATACAGGATTTATCGTATACAACCGGGCAAACTACCCGCACGTTACCAAGTTGTTTGAGGGTCTCGATGTTCCCGTCACAAAAAGCAATATGAGCTTCGGGGCATCTATAAATGGCGGATCGCTGGAATATGGCCTTGCATCGATGGATGCAATCTTTGCACAACGTCGCAATATCAGCCGTCCTCAGTTTCTGCGGATGCTGCGCGATATAATGCGCTTTAATACACACGCAGTTGACGCCGCACGCGATCCAGACCTTTCCATTGCCGATTTTTTGAACAACCTCGGAACAGGGTCGTGGTTTCGTGACCACTATCTTCTGCCGCTGACGGGTGCGATTTGGTCCACCCCTGTCACGCGCATGGCGAATTTTCCGGCTCAGGCGATGATCCGGTTCATGAAAAACCACGCGTTGTTGGGGTATTCTGGTCAGCACCAGTGGTACACTGTCAAAGGCGGATCTGTAGAATACGTTACGCGGCTGGAGGAAATGATCAGATCCCAAGGGGTCGATGTGCGTTTGGGCGCACCGATCAAATCAGTGAAACGCGTTGGGGCGCGTGTCGAGGTGACACCGTTTGGTGGCGTGGCAGAACGATTTGATGAAGTTGTTTTCGCCACTCATTCTGATGACAGTCTAGCCATGCTGTCCGATCCATCCGAGGCAGAACGCAATGCCTTGTTAGCCATTAAGTATCAACCAAATGAAGCCGTGCTGCATGCGGATACATCCTTGATGCCAAAGCGCCGCAAGGTCTGGTCCAGCTGGATGTATTGCGAGGACAAAAACAAATCGTCCGACAAGATCGACCTGACATATTGGATGAATTCGCTTCAGCCAATCCCACAGGATGATCTGATGTTTGTTACACTGAACTCAACCCGGCCCATCCGGGAGGAATTGATCTACGACACCAACACGTTCCGTCATCCTGTTTATACAGTCGAAGCTTTAAAGGCCCAGACAGCAATTCAGGCAATGAATGGTACAAATCGGACATGGTTCTGCGGGGCGTGGATGAAAAACGGTTTCCACGAAGATGGATATGCCAGTGCTGTAGAAGTCGCCGAGGCGATGACGACGACTACCCGAGAAAAGGTTACCGCGTGACCCGGATCAACCATATTGCCGGTGAAACTTTTCACGGGCGTAAGGGCGCGGTTGAAAATGCGTTCCGATATGGTGTGGACTACGTCCTTCTAAACCCTGAGCAGCACGATAGCGGTCCGACCCTATTTTCGTCCAATCGGCGCAATCTGATTTCATTATATGACAGCGATCATGGCGGAGCCCCTAAAAAGGGGCGCGGTGTTGATTGGGTGCGGGATGTCCTGACGGCACATAATATAATGTCTTTGGTAAATCGGATTGAGCTGTTGGCACAACCTCGCGTTATGGGCCATGTGTTTAATCCGGTCAGTTTCTGGCTCATCTATGATGCCGATGATGCGCTGCGCGCCGTTATCCCGGAAGTCACGAATACCTTTGGCGACCGTCATTCCTATCTTTGCATGCATGAGGATCGCAGGCCCATTCAGGCGTCCGACACGTTGACTGCCCGCAAGATATTCCATGTCTCGCCCTTTCAGCCCGTTGAAGGGGACTACACATTCCGTTTTGATATTCGAAAGGATCTTGTCGGCATCTGGATCGACTATACCGCCGGTGATGGTGGGCTTTATGCGACACTGACGGGCAAGAGAAAGCCGCTAACAAATGGCTCAATCCTACGGGCTTGTCTCAGACGGCCATTCGGTTCACGTCGGGTGCTTGGGCTGATCCACTGGCAAGCGTTTAAACTATGGTGGAAGGGCGCGCGTTACCGCGCCCGCCCAACACCCCCCTCGCAAGAGGTGTCGCGGTGACAGCCACAACTCTCCCACGCTATGGCGACAGGCTTTCGGCTTATGCTGTGTTCGCAGCAGTATTGTCAGGCGCTGGCCTGCCAATCTATATCTACGCGCCAAAATTCTACGCAGACACCTATGGTGTCAGCCTTGCGACACTTGCTGCGGTTTTATTCGGACTGCGCCTGTTTGACGTAGTTCAAGACCCGTTTCTGGGCTGGTTGAGCGAGCGTCTTGGCGCAACTCGCAGGATTGCGGTGAGTATCGGCGGCGCTATCTTTGCGCTTTCGATGTTGGGATTGTTTGCGGTTGCGCCACCGATTTCACCTATTTGGTGGTTTGGCTTGATGATCACTGGCCTGTTCACCGCATTCAGTTTCCTGACGATCAACTTTTATGCCCAAGGCATTACCAAAGCCAGCAACCTGACGGGTGGCCACACAAGGTTGGCGGCATGGCGGGAAACCGGCGCATTGCTTGGCGTTTGTATCGCAGCGATCACGCCCACCCTTCTGGACGGCATGGTAAGCGCACCGTTTACAGCATTTGCCGCGGGCTTTGCTGGCATTACCGTATTGGCCGTCTTTGTAATGCTGCCCGAATGGTCTGACCGTATCCAACATGAGCCGACACCGATCCGTTCAATTCTTGGCGACAGGACGGCCCGCCGCCTTCTGATGCTTGCATTGGTTAATGCAACGCCTCTGGCTGTGTCCTCCACCCTGTTCCTGTTCTACGTTGAAAGCCGCCTTGCCGCGCCTGGATGGGAAGGGCCATTGCTGGTTCTGTTCTTTCTGGCGGCTGCTCTGTCAGCGCCAGGATGGGCAAAGGCTGCGGCCCGGTTTGGGGAAAACCCGTGCTGCTGTTCGCCATGGTCATGGCGATTGTGTCTTTCGGCTTTGTTCTGCCCCTTGGCGCGGGGGATGTCGCATTTTTTGCTCTGATATGTATCGTCTCGGGCGCGACGATCGGCGCTGACATGACATTATTGCCTGCGCTTTTTGCGAAACGGATGGCCGTGATTTCGCCTAATGGCGGACAAGGCTTTGGCCTCTGGTCGCTTGTCTCGAAGTTTACCCTAGCCTTTGCTGCTATCATTTTGCTGCCCCTGTTGGAAAATACAGGCTTCGTATCTGGTGCAACCTCGAATCCTGAGACTGCATTGAACACCCTGACAATCTTATACGCGCTGATCCCATGCGCTTTGAAATTGGTCGCCATCGCTTTGCTAAGCGCAACGACCCTAGAGGAGTGACGAGAATGGAACCGTTCACCTATGCCTTGCTTGGAATGATCCTCATGCTTTCGCTTGTTTTTGTCTGGACCCGCAAGTTCGGGTTTCTGGCGCAGTCACCAGAAGATTATGCTGATAAGGGACCGCAGTTTGACCTTAGAAAGCACTTGGCAGGTCCGATCCTGTGCGAAGGCATGATCTATGGCCCCACAGGCCGCGTTACCTCACGCTTTGTGGCGGATATGGATGTATCATGGAACGGCAATATTGGCACGATGACCGAGGAGTTTCGTTATGACAGCGGGGCTACGCAAAGCCGGTATTGGAAACTGACGCTCGGCAATGATGGTTCGATCCGCGCAGAAGCGCCTGATGTCATTGGCATCGGTCAGGGCGTACAGCGGGGCGCGGGGGTACAATTGAATTACCGTATCAAACTGCCCGAAGAATCCGGTGGGCATGAGCTGGACACAGTGGACTGGATGTATCTGGTCGAGAACGGAACCATTATGAATCGTAGTCAGTTCCGCAAATACGGGGTCAAAGTTGCGGAGCTTGTCGCAACTATGCGTAAGAAGGAAGCTGCGTGAGACATTGGCAAGGAAAACGCTATTGGTTGGTTGGCGCGTCTGAAGGTCTGGGCCGCGCCCTTGCAATGAAGCTCAGCCGTGTGGGTGCCGAGGTGGTTGTGTCGGCCCGTAATGAAGACAGGCTGAAAGAGCTGTGTGATGAATTACCTGGAAGGGCCTCATACGTCTCGGTTGACGTGCGCGACAGTGAAGATGTCGCACGTGCCGCTCAGGAAGTTGGTGAGATTGACGGTCTGATTTATCTGGCCGGGGTCTATTGGCCCATGAAATCGCAAAACTGGAATGCAGAGCAGACCGAAACAATGTGCGATATCAATTTCACCGGTGCTGTGCGTGTCGTTGGTGCTGCCTTGCCAGCGATGTTGTCTCGTGATGCAGGACATATCGTTCTGACCGGCAGTCTGTCCGGCTTTCGCGGGTTGCCGGGGGCGGTCGGATACGGTGCCAGCAAAGCAGGGCTGATGTATCTGGCCGAAAGCATGTATGCGGATCTTCGCAATACAGGTATCAAGATTCAATTGGCCAATCCGGGCTTCATCAAGACACGGCTGACCGACAAGAACGATTTCAATATGCCGTTCATTATGGACCCCGATGAGGCCGCCAACGAAATGTTCGAACATATGAATGATGACAGCTTCAAGAAGAGCTTTCCGCGTATGTTTGGCTTGATGTTCCGGGCAAGTCAGTTCCTGCCCGATTGGCTTTACTACAGAGTATTCTCCTGAAATCTGTCCATAAATAGAAGGTAGCTTTATGTGGCGGTAGCGTTCCTGAGTAACTTTACCTTGCGCCGAAAGCGCTTTCGGAATAAATATTCCGCAAGGGGGAATCGTTCATGAAGCGCACGAGCTTGAAAATTCTGGCGAACCATTTGGGGCTTGCAGAAGGAACAGTTTCGCGTGCGTTGAACGATTACGCGGATATCAGCGCGAAAACCCGTGACAGAGTACGCAAGGCAGCGGATGAGCTTGGTTATAAACCCAACCCCATCGCACGTCGTCTGGCCACCGGTGTTGCCGAGGCGGTCGCATATATCATGCCGGACTCGAATTCGAATATATCGGAACCATTCGTCGCTCAGCTTTTGAAAGGCTTGGGTCAATCCTTATCCAAGCGCGGATGGGATCTTCTTGTCACGCAACACAATGGCAATGAGGACGAAAAAACCATGATCCGCAGGCTTACGACATCTGGCCGGGTTAGCGGTGTGGTATTGTCCCGTCCGCATAAGGTCGATAAGCGGATCAACCTGCTGAAAGAGGCAAAGTTTCCTTTTATCGTCCATGGGCGCTCGGACGAATATGCCGATTATGCTTGGTATGACGTCGACAATACCAAGGCCTTCATTGAGGCTGTGGATCACCTCGTTGCTTTGGGCCATGAGCGGATCGGTTTCGTTGGGGCACCGACATATTACAATTTTGCGCATATGCGTCTTGATGGATATAAGCAGGGCCTGCAAACCAATGGGCTTGCGGTTGATGAAACGCTGATCCAAATCACGGATTTAAGCGATGAGGGCGGACAAGCCGCCGCTGATGCGATGCTTGACAGTGCCGCACCGCCATCCGCCTTTCTTTGTGTGACGGATACACAGGCACTGGGCGCGCTAACTGCCATCCGGGATCGCGGCCTGATCCCAGGCAAGCACGTGTCCGTTATTGGCTATGATGGTGTCAGCATAGGTAAGCACTCAAATCCGCCGCTCACGACAATGATGCAGCCGCAAGCGCATTCGGGGCGCCTTCTGGGGGATATGTTGCTGGCCATCATTGATGGCGGAAATCCAAGCGACTTCCAGGAATTGCGCCGCGCAGAATTGTTGCGGCGCAAGTCAGACGGACCGGTTTGGTCTAATCGTATGTAACCAATGTTGATGGGGGTAAAATAACAGCCATCAAAAAGGAGCGTTGAACGCAAATCAAAAGAGGATCAACTCAGATTGTAGAGCGACCCATTGAACAAATATGCCCCGGCGCAAGCTGAACAGTGTCGGGCTACGAAGTCTTGGTTCAGCACAAAAAGGGAGAATGAAATGGATCTGCATTTCAAGCGCATGAAATCTTTATCTGCAGGGCTGATGCTGTCTGCATCGCTGACCGCTATGGCACAGGCGGACACAATCAAGTTCTGGACGCCGGAAGAACAGCCTGAACGTGTTGCCGTACAAGAAAAGGTCGCGGCTGACTTCAAAGCGGCAACTGGCCATGAAGTCGAAATCATTCCTGTAACAGAAACCGACCTGGGAACACGGGCTACCGCGGCTTTTGCTGCGGGTGATCTGCCTGACATCATCTATCACTCTATCCAGTTCCTTCTGCCTTGGAACGAGGCCGGCATTCTTGATGCAGGGGCTGCATCAGAAGTAATTGAAGCGCTCGGTGCGGATACATTCGCGTCAGGCCCGCTGGGAATGGCCGAGGTTGATGGCGAGTATCTTTCTGTCCCCGTTGATGGTTGGACACAGATGATCGTCTACCGCAAAGACCTGTTCGAAGCAGCAGGGCTGGAGCCGCCAACTACATTTGCAAACATCGCAGCCGCTATCGAAAAGCTGCACAACCCGCCAGAAACCTATGGTTTTGTTGCCGCGACCAAGATCGATGAAACCTACATGATGCAGCTGATTGAACATATTTCACTGGCGAATGGGTATTCCCCAATCAACGATGATGGCTCTGTCAATGAAGACACAGAAAAGCTGGCAGAGGTAATCGAGTTCTACAAAACCATCGCCGAAGCGTCTCCGGAAGGTGAGCTATTCTGGGAGCAATCGCGTGAGCTGTATTTCGCGGGCAAGGCCGCTATGATCATCTGGTCGCCCTTTATCATGGATGAGCTTGCTGGTCTTCGTGACAGCGCACCCCCAACGATCAACGATGATCCTGAAAGCCGTGAGCTGGCCGAAAAGACGGGTTTTGTGACAACATTTGCGGGGCCGTCCAATGCAGATGGATCGGCTTATGCAGATGCGCGGTATTTTGGTATTACCAATGATGCCAACACGGAAGTCGCACAGGAATTTGTCGAGTTTTCCTTGGCTCAAGGTTATGGCGACCTGCTTGGTATGGCTCCGGAAGGTAAATTTCCGATCCGCAAAGGGGATGCTGAAGACGCTAACAAGTTCGAAAAGCTATGGGCGACCTTGCCTGTAGGGGTCGATCGGAAGGCGCCTCTGGCGGACATCTATCCACAGGATGTGATTGACAATATCGTAGCTGGCCTTGTCGTTGGTGATCGTTGGGGGGCCAAGAATGGTCAGCTTAATGCAGCATCCAAAGTCATAAATGCGCGGATCATGTCCGAGGTGATCCGCAAACATCTCGACGGTGAGATTACGGCTGACGAAGCGGCTGCGGAGATCATTGAGAAGCATAAAGCCCTCTAATCGGGCTTGGCCGGGGCGCAGTTGCTGCGCCTCGCCCTTTGATCTGGCGATAATATGACTGATAGTCCAAAACCCCCAAAAGGCACTGGTGCCTTGGCAAAACGCGAGATGCGGCTGGCCTATACCATGCTGTTGCCGACCTTTGCGATTGTGCTATCCATTGTGCTGTTGCCGCTTCTGGCGAATTTCTGGATCAGCTTCAAGCCAGTGGAACTGGCCGATCTACGGGCCGCGACACCACTTGCTAACGAGCAGCTACGCCCACGCCCGAAAGCTGCGGGGGAAACGGTAATCCTGCGCTATCGTATCCGAAACTCTTCGCAACAGGATGCGCTTAGCGCTGTCACAATGCGCGACCTGATCCCCGCCGGGCTGGACGTGACCCTGAATGATCAGCGCTGTACGTTAGAGCAGCGAATCCTGAATTGCGACTTCGGTGATATGGAACCAGGCGCACGGTTCTTGCTCGAATTCGAAACCGTTGTGTCCCAAGACTACATTGATACCGGAGAGCGCCCACGCGACACCTCGGTAGAATTCGAGTCCAGTTCGCAAAATGTCCTCACATCTGGTGAGTTTACCTTGGACAACTTCCGTAAGGTGTTCTCATCGGGGGAGTTCTGGACGGTTCTGAAGGTCTCGCTCTACTACACGATATTCGGCACCGTTGGCGCTTTGGTGTTGGGATTATTTGCAGCGCAGATACTCAACACAGCTTTCCATGGGCGCAACATTCTGCGCGGGCTGTTTCTGTTTCCATATGTAGCCCCTGTCATTGCAGTGGCTTTCGCATGGGTTCTGCTGTTGGATGCAGGACCGGGCGGTACGCTGAATGCGATGCTCATGCGGCTTGGCGTGACGGATGGACCAATCAACTTCCTTGGTCAGCGCGCCGTGGATTTCACATTATTCGGGATCGAGTTTGAATTCCCGTTGGCCTTGACAACTGTCATCGCATTTGAAGCTTGGCGTTACTTCCCCCTATCGTTTTTGTTCATCCTTGCCCGAATGCAATCTATTTCATCCGAAATGTACGAGGCCGCAGAAATAGACGGTGCAACGCCGCTCCAGCAATTCTGGTTTATCTCGCTGCCGCAGTTGATGGGAATTCTTGCCGTCCTGTTCCTGTTGCGCTTCATTTGGACCTTCAACAAGTTCGACGACATTTTCCTTTTGACAGGCGGTGCAGCTGGCACACGGACGCTTACTGTGGATGTTTACGAGCAGGCGTTTGCCGTTTCCAACCTTGGGGCCGGCGCAGCCGTCGCAGTCGTAATATTTATCGTGTTGCTGTTCTTTGCTCTGATCTTCTTCAAATTCTCACCACAGGATGATGGTTGATGCGCGCAGTTCCAGTACATCTTGCAGCTTTGGCCATCGGTGCAATCTGGGGTGCGGTCTGGATGATCGTCGTTGGATTACTGCTGACCCTGATCTCTGGTCTTGTAGCCGTACCGCAGGGCGGCCCGGGTGGCCTTGCCGGAATAGTCGCAGCGTTTGCTGTTTTATATTTACCTCGGCTGCAATCAGGTCTGAGCGGGTTTGCGGCAATAGTAGCGATTGTTATCGCAGCCGTCTTGATTTTCTCAGGCCTTCAGCCCTTCGCGTTGTCTCTGTCAAACGGTGCCGGATACCAGATCATTGCACTTCTGGTTCTTGCAGGGATGGTCGCCATCTCGCTGCAAAGCTGTCTTCGCGGTTTTGCACCGATCTACACGCGCCGCTATCAGATGGAGGTATTGCTGATCCGCGTTATGAAAGGGTTGGCTTTCGTCATTTTTACAATCGTCGTGATACTGCCTTTCTATGTCATGGTAATGACCAGCCTGAAGCGCCAGCAAACTTTGCTGGCAAATCCGTTAGATTTCTCGATTAATCTGTCGCAGGGGCCATCACTGCTGTTTCGTTCTTATATAGAGCTGTTCACACAGTATCACTTTGGTACCTTCCTGATGAATTCGGCAATCGTCTCGGTCGCTACCGTCTTCATCACCCTGTTCTTCGCTGTACCCGGTGCTTATGCCGTTGCACGGCTGCGGTTTCCCGGTCAGGCTCTGCTGTCCCGGTCTATCTTGCTGATTTATATGGTCCCAGCCATTGTTCTGGTGATCCCACTTTACGCGGTCTTCTCGCAGCTTGGCTTGCGCAACACCTTAACCGGCCTGATGGTCGTCTATCCGGCAACAACGATCCCTGTCGCGCTTTATATGCTGCAAGGGTATTTCCGCGGCCTGCCGTCCGAGCTGGAAGAAGCCGGGCTAATGGACGGCCTGTCGCGTGTCGGGGTGATTTTAAAGATCACCCTACCCTTGTCCTTACCTGCGCTGGCCTCGGTGGCGCTTTATGTTTTCATGATCGCTTGGAACGAATTCCTGTTCGCGTTCATGTTCCTTGATGATCTGGACCTCTTCACGCTGTCGCGTGGGGTGGTTTCGCTTGATAGTTCCGAAGTGCCGCGTCAACATTTGATGGCAGGTGCAGTGATCGCAACGGTGCCCGTACTGGCGCTTTTCCTTTGGTTCGAACGCTTCCTTGTCGCTGGTCTGACCGCCGGCAGTGTGAAAGGCTGATTATGACACACCCTCTGGATCAACAAGCAATAGACCTGCTGCGTAGCAATGATCGGGGCGGATTTACAATCCCGACAGCACGGCTTTATCCGTATCAGTGGAACTGGGACAGCGCGTTCGTGGCGCTTGGATTTATGGCCTTTGATCGGGGCCGTGGCTGGCGTGAGATGGAGCTGTTGTTGGAAGGTCAATGGGGCAATGGAATGATCCCGCACATCTTGTTCCGTCGCAATGACCCAGATTACTTTCCGGGGCCGACCGTTTGGCAAACAGAGTCAATGACGAGCACGATGCCGACATCTGGTCACTCTCAGCCGCCAGTTTTGGCAACGATCATCCATGAATTTGTGAAATCCGGGGGACCTGACGACCTTGAACGGGCTGGGGCGATGTTCGACCCGATCCTGCGCTGGCATCGTTGGTTCTACGAAGAGCGTCGCCCGAACGGTTGTCCGGTGGTCTGTATAGTACACCCGTGGGAATCTGGTCGCGATAATTGCCCCGATTGGGAACTAGGGTTCGATCTAATGGAAGCCGCACCCAACCTGGAGCCCTATGAACGGCGTGATACGCAGCATGTCGCGTCCTCACAACGGCCCTCGAAAGAGCAGTATGACAAGTACCTGACAATCATTAAATACGGTCGAGAACATGGTTGGGATCAGAAAAACCTGACCCAGAACGGCCCGTTTCAGATGGCTGATCCTTGCGTGCATTTTGTGCTTTTGCGTGCGAACCGTGACTTGCTGGCGCTGGCGCATCGGCTTGGCCGGACAGAGGCTGTGGCCGAAATCGAGATGTGGATCAAGACGGGCATCGCGGGGGGCGAATATCTCTGGAACCCCGAGACCGAAGCGTTTTGCGCGCGGGAAGTCCGAACCGGAGCATTCTCGAACGGGGTCTCAAACGCGTCAGCCTTGTGTTTTTATGCGGATGCCGGAACAGAAATGCAGCGCAAGGCGACGATTGCCCATATGGAACGGATTGGCGCGAAGGTCAGACATCTCATGCCAAGCTGGGATCCGGAGGCCCCAAACTACGAGCCACAGCGGTATTGGTGTGGCCCGGTCTGGCCGCAGATGAATCAGATGATCAGTATCGGGCTGGCTGAAAACGGCCATGCAGGTTTGGCCGAACGCGTGCGAAGCGATTTCGCCGCGATGGTCGAAAAATCCGGTTTCTGGGAATGTTTCAACCCTGAAACGGGCAAGGGATGTGTCGGTCAGGACTTTTCATGGACAGCAGCAATGTGGCTGGCTTGGGCGTCGCCCACACGGCCCGCGATGGCAGCGGAGTAAGATGGATGGGGTCTATCAAACTGGAAGCAGTTGAGAAGTGGTTCGGTGATTTGCAGGTGATCAAAGGGATCGATCTGGAAATCAATGATGGTGAGATGGTGATTTTCGTAGGGCCTTCAGGGTGCGGAAAATCGACCCTGCTAAGGATGATTTCAGGATTGGAAGAAACCTCGCGCGGCAAGATTTTACTGGATGGTAAGGACGTGACGGACAAGATTCCGTCCGAGCGGGAACTGTCGATGGTCTTCCAGAGCTATGCGCTTTATCCGCATATGTCTGTGCGCGAAAATGTTGGCTTCGGGTTGAAAACCGCCGGGGAGTCGAAGGCGCAGGTCGATGCGAAGGTCGCCAAGGCGGCCGAGGTTCTTGAACTTGACCCATATCTGGATCGCCGACCCAAAGCACTGTCCGGCGGGCAGCGGCAAAGGGTTGCGATTGGTCGTGCCATTGTGCGCGAACCAAAAGGCTTTCTTTTCGATGAACCTTTGTCCAATCTTGATGCATCATTGCGTGTTCAGATGCGGTTTGAAATTGCCAAACTGCATGACAACTTGAAGACAACGATGATCTACGTGACCCATGATCAGGTCGAAGCAATGACACTGGCTGATCGGATTGTCGTGCTGAAGGATGGTAAAATCATGCAGATCGGCACACCAAGGGAATTGTATGAGACGCCGGACAACCTGTTTGTTGCGCAGTTCATTGGCAGCCCGAAGATGAATATTATGCCCTGTAAATCAGAGGGCGATAGCTACGTATTACCGGGGCATGGTTCTGCAAAACATGGGCAGACCAGAGATATGAGTTCCGTCAGCCGGTTAGGGATCAGGCCGGAACATATCCAACTCACCGATCCCGTTGATGGGATCTGTTCCGGTGACGTCGAGATTTCAGAATATCTTGGATCGGATACGTTTCTTTATGTCAATTGTGGCGCTCTGGGCATTGTGACCATGATGGCGCGAAGCAATGATATTTCACCGGATCTTAAGGGTCAAAAAGTAGGATTGAAATTTGCAGCCGATCATCTGCATTTCTTTGGTGACGACGATCTGAGTATCCGATTACCATAGCTTACCATAGAAATCAGGCCTGCGGGGCGCCAGTTTGCCCCGCGCGTCTGTCTAAGCTGTTTGTCCTGCAATCCTGCCAGAAAACAAGCACCCGCCCAGAAATGTGCCTTCCAAGGCATTGTACCCGTGATACCCACCGCCACCGAACCCAGCAACTTCGCCGGCGGCGTATAATCCGGGAATGGGCTGATCGGCGGTATCAAGCACCCGCCCTGTCAGATCAGTGTGCAAGCCGCCCAAAGACTTGCGTGTCAGGATATTGAGCCGAACCGCAATCAATGGACCGTTTTGAGGATCAAGTATCTTGTGTGGTTTCGCCGTCCGGATCAGTTTATCCCCCAGATAGGCACGCGCACCGCGAATTGCTGTGATCTGTGCATCTTTTGAAAACTTGTTGTTGATCTGGCTGTCACGCCCTTCGATCTGCTGCCGAATATGGGCGAAATCAAGTGAAGTGTCCGGAACAAGCTCGTTCATGTCTTTGACAAGCTCAGCAAGCGTATCGCGCACGATAAAATCGACCCCATGCGTTTTGAAAGCCTCAACAGCCTCTGTCGCCCCTGATCCCAGGCGGGACTTCAAAACCTCGATCCATTTTGCCAATGTCAGGTCGGGGTTTTGTTCTGAGCCGGATAAAGCGAATTCCTTTTCAATGATCTTTTGCGTAAGAATGAACCAGCTATGATCATGGCCCGTGCTTAGAATCCGTTTGAGCGTTGATAAGGTATCAAACCCGGGCAGGCAGGGCGCCTGCATCCGATTACCAAGCGCGTCAAACCAAAGAGAGCTGGGGCCGGGCAAGATGCGAATTCCGTGGTTCGGCCAGATCGGAGCCCAGTTTTGCACGCCTTCGCAATAGTGCCACATCCGGTCCGCATTGATGACCGCAGCTCCTGCTTTTTGGGCTGTAACCTGCATTTGCCCATCGACGTAGTCAGGCACACCAGAAATCATTTTCGATGGGGCCTGCCCTAACCGGTCCACAGGCCAGTTCTGCCGTACCATGTCATGGTTGCCGCCAATACCACCCGTGGTCAGAATGACAGCCTCTGCGCCGACCTCAAATTGCTCAATGACATCACGGTTTGTGCTTTGACCACGCAGCGCGTCGTCCGGGGCCAGCACATCCCCGCTGACACCGACAACTTGACCATCTGACATCGTCAGACCACTTACCCGATGGCGAAATGCAAATTCCAGCTTCTGATCTTCATGGGCTTTGCGAAGTAACCGCTCAAACGGGGCAACGATGCCTGTCCCTGTACCCCATGTGATATGAAACCGAGGCACAGAATTCCCATGACCACCGGACAAGGCCCCGCCACGTTCTGCCCAACCGACAACAGGAAACCAACGCATCCCGATATCATAAAGCCACTGACGCATTTCTCCGCTGGTAAATTCCAGAAAAGCCTCTGCATATTTTCTGGGATTTGCATCTTCGGGGCGATCAAATTGCGCTGATCCAAACCAATCCTGCGCTGCAAGTTCCCGACTGTCCTTAATGCCCAAGCGACGTTGTTCCGGGGTGTCCACCATGAACAAACCACCAAGTGACCAGAAGGCCTGACCACCAAAAGACTGTTCCGCCTCCTGATCCATCAACAAAACAGATCGCCCGCGTTTAACAGCCTCATATGCAGCCACCATACCGGCAAGCCCTGCTCCGACGACTAAGACATCGAAATTTCTTTCGCTGGGCGACATATAAGATCCCTTTCGCAGCTAAATTTTGACCGTATAAGATTACTTTGATCTTAGCAGTAGACTGACCAACAATTTCAACAGAGATAAAGATCAGAAAAGCGGGAAAGGTGAAACCTGCTGGCTAGCCTTGCCTGATTGATTTCATTGGCTCAGAGCAATAATCGCATTGTGGCACAGCATACTGTATTGTTAAGAGTAGCCAAACCTACACCCGAGGGAATGCCATGGCCTTTTTTCGCTGCATGCTTGTTTTGGTTTTGTTGGCCACGCCTGTCTTGTCTGACACACCCTTGGTGGTCGAGATCGTTACCGCAGAGGCTGTTGCAGATACCCGAATTGATGCGCTGACAGGTGAAATCGTGGCGCGCGATATGCTAACGGCTTCATTTCCCATGGGCGGACGGATTGCCAGCGTTATGGTGGAGGAAGGCGATCATGTGGTCAAAGGCACGGTGCTTGCCCGAATGGAATCGGTTCAGCAGGAACAAGCCATGCGTGCCGCTGAAGCAGGGATTTCGACAGCAGACACCGATTACCGACAGGCGCAGGAGGATTTTGAACGGCAGGAAACCTTACTGGAACGCGGGGCAACAACCCGGATCAGCCGGGATACCGCAGAAGATGCGTTACGCATCGCCGAGGGTGTGCTGGCGCAAGCGCAGGCTAACTTGGATCGGGCGCAGAAAGCGGTGACAGATACAGTTCTGCTTGCGCCGTCAGATGCGACAGTGACGGATCGCATGGTCGAAGACGGGCAAGTGGTAGGTGCCGCACAACCAATTGTAGAACTGGCACTTGGTGGCGATTTCGATGCGGTTTTCGACGTCCCAGAAGCGATGCTAACCGGCGATGAAACGGCCCCAGAGATTTCGCTGTCCTTGATTGATGCACCCGAGCAGAATTTTGTGGGCCGCGTGCGCGAGGTTTCTCCGTTAGTTGATGCCGCGAAAGGGACGATTGCGGTGACGGTCAGCGTAAGCGATCCACCAGATAACATAACCTATGGTGATGCTGTACGCGGGCAAGTCAGTCGGATCGCAGCGCCCCATGTGGTTCTGCCCTATGCCGCGCTGACGGCAACAGGTGAAGGGTCAGCTGTTTGGGTGGTGGACCCCGACACAATGCAAGTATCGCTAAAACAGATCACGATTGATCGGTTCGAAACCGGTCGGATTATCCTGGCAGATGGGCTTGAGGATGGCACGCTTGTGGTCACACGCGGCTCGCAGCTTTTATATCCGGGCCGTGTTGTGGCGCAAATGGAGGACGGGCAATGAGGTCGGTTTTGCTGTTTCTATTTCTGCTTCTGGCACTGCCCGCTTGGGCCGAAGATGCGATTGATCCGGAAACCTTCCCGCCCCGGCCTGTGGTATCAGAACTTGTGAACCTTCAGACTGATGAGGCAACCAGCTATGTAGGCCTTGTCGCAGCACGGATAGAAACGGATCTTGGCTTTCCCCTGATCGGCACGATTGCGGAACGCCCGATTGATACGGGTAATTTGGTGGCGCGAGGCGACATACTGGCGCGACTGGACCCGGAGGATTTGGACGCAGACTTGCGGGCCGCTGAGGCAGGTGTGTCGGTCGCGACGGCTCAGTTGCGCTCGGCGCTGGATGCCGCCGCGCGGGCGCGGGCTTTGGCGAACCGTGGGGTAGACGCAACCACCCGTCAGGAAGACGCGGAGCGCGCCCTGACCGCGGCGCAAGCGCGGTTGGAACAGGCGCAATCCACATTGGCACGGGCGAATGACATGCTGGGATTTGCAGTATTGACGGCCCCACAGGATGGGGTGATCACGCAGGTTTTTGCCGAAGCAGGTGCGACGCTCTCTGCCGGACAGCCAATTGTGCGACTGGCAGCTACTAAAGAGCGGGAGATCATTATCGATCTGAGTGAACAGGATGTGGCCGGGCTGGATCTTGGCGCGACATTCGACGCGGTTCTGGCAAGCAATGTCGATATTGCTGGTCAAGCCAAGCTGACCCGGATCGATCCGGTGGCAGAGCGGGCAACGCGGACCCGTAGGTTACACTTGACTTTGATTAACCCACCGGACGGATTTCGTCTTGGCACGCTGGTGCGGGTTATGGCCACGAACAACGCGGAAAGCAGTGTTAGCATTCCCCGCGCAGCTGTACTGGATCCTGACGGTACGCCACAAGTCTGGGTGGTGGATCGGGCGACCAATGCAGTCGCGCGCACAGACATCACGCTGGGTGACAGTTTCGGACCGCGGGTGCGTGTAACGAACGGCTTATCGGCAGGGGACGAGGTGATTGTCAAAGGCATCAATTCACTTGAGGACGGGCAAATTATTGGCCCGCGCGTGACCCCATGAGCAGTTTTAACCTGTCCGACTGGGCGTTGCAGCACCGGTCTTTCGTTTGGTTTCTAATGATCATCTCGCTCTTGGCCGGCGCGTTGTCCTACATGAATATCGGGCGCGAGGAAGATCCTGATTTCTCGATCAAGACCATGATTATCGCTGCGGCGCTGCCTGGGGCCACAACGCAGGAAACCATGACACAAGTGACAGACCGGATTGAGAAAAAGCTCGAAGATCTGGATGAACTTGACTACACGCGCTCGGTCACACGACCCGGTCAGACCATTGTTTATGTAGAGCTGTTGCCCTCGACCAAAGCGGCACAACTGCCGCGCATCTGGCAGAGCGTGCGCAATATGATGGGCGACATACGCAGCGATTTCCCAGAAGAATTTCAGGGCTTCCAATTCAATGATAATTTCGGGGATGTATTCGGCAATATCTACGCATTCACCGCTGATGGCTATTCCCCGCGTGAGGTGCGCGATTACGTGGAACAGGTCCGCCGGGACGTTCAAGCGCTGGAAGATGCAGGCAAGGTCGAGATTTTCGGCACACGGGACGAAGTAATTTATCTGGAGTTTGCTACGGAGCGATTGGCAGCTTTGGGTCTAAGCCAGCGGGCCGTGCAGGACACACTTGCCCCACAGAATGCCATCATCCCTTCTGGTGTGATTGATGCTGGTCCCGAACGCGTGCTGGTCCGTGTAGGCGGTCAGTTTTCTGACGTAGGCAGCCTTGAAGATGTCAACCTTCGGGTGGGGGATCGTTTCTTCCGACTGACAGATGTTGCTGACATAAGGCGTGGGTATCAGGATCCACCGAGTGAGCTGTTCCGCTACAATGGGCAAGAGGCCGTAGGCCTGTCGGTTGGTATGCGCAAGGGCGCAAATATCATTGATTACGGGGCCGAGCTGGAACGTGTTATCGTTCAGGCGCAAGCAGACCTGCCCATCGGGATCGAGATACATCAGGTTGCTGACCAGCCCCATGTGGTTGATGAGGCAGTCAACCATTTCATTCAGGCGCTGGTCGAGGCCATTGCGATTGTGCTGGCGGTCAGCTTCATCAGCCTTGGGCTGCGCGCAGGATTTGTCGTGACACTGACGATCCCACTGGTTTTGGCAATTACCTTTGTGATTATGGAATACGCCGGGATTACCTTGCAACGTATCTCACTCGGCGCGCTCATTATTGCGCTTGGGCTTCTGGTTGATGATGCAATGATCGCGATTGAGACAATGATTTCGCGGCTTGAGCGGGGCGAAAGCCTACCCAAGTCAGCATCTTATGCCTGGACCTCGATCGCCTTTCCAATGCTTACGGGCACGCTGGTGACAGTGGCCGGTTTCATTCCAATCGGATTGAATACTTCGGCTGCGGGGGAATTCACCTTCTCACTGTTCGTTGTCATTGCTGTGTCACTTCTGGTGTCGTGGATTGTAGCAGTTCTTTTCGCGCCACTTCTGGGCGTGACGTTTTTGTCTGAGAATATGAAGCACCACGAAGATGGCCCCGGCCGTGTACGGCGGATGTTTCATAGGGTTTTGAGCGTCGCAATGCGGTTTCGTTGGCTGACCATTGGGTTAACGGTCGCTGTGTTCGGCTTGTCTGTCTATGGAATGCGTTTTGTTGAGCAACAGTTTTTCCCCAATTCTGACCGGCCTGAGCTGATCCTTGATGTAACGCTGCCGCAGAATGCGTCGATCACTGCAACACAGGAACAGATGGACCGTCTGGAAACCTACTTGGACGGCAATGAAAACGTATTATTCTGGTCGTCCTATGTAGGCCGCGGCGCGCCACGTTTTCTATTGGCTTTTGATGTACCGACGCCGGGCGCGAATACCGGGCAGATTGTCATCCAGACACCCTCTGTTGAGGCACGGGATGCTTTGCGTTCTCAGATGGAAACCGTCTCCAAGACGCAATTTCCCGGAGTGGATATTTTCGTGAAACTGCTGGAGATCGGTCCGCCAGTAGGCCGCCCGGTTCAGTATCGGCTGAGCGGGCCAGATATTGGTGTTCTGCGTGATCAGGCCCGTGATCTGGCGGCTTTGGTGGCGTCGGACGAACGGCTCAAAGACATCGTGATGGATTGGAACGAGCCTGCACGAGTGGTGCGTGTCAACATATTGCAGGACAAGGCGCGGCAATTGGGGATTACCTCGGCTGACATCGCTTCGGCGCTGAATGCAATTTATGATGGGATCGGGATCACACAGCTACGTGACGATGCCTATCTGATCGACATTTTGGCGCGCGGAAATGCTTCGGCTCGTCGATCTGTGGAGGCTTTGGCGAATCTTCAATTGGGCGCGAATAGCGGCGCAAATATTCCATTGAGAGCCGTTGCAACTTTTGATTACGACACGGAACAGCCGTTGATCCACCAGCGCAATCGCGCGCCAACGATCACGGTCAAAGCTGCGGTCGCAACCAAAGATCAGCCAGCGACAGTGGTAACAGATCTGGAAGACAAGATCGCCACGTTCAATGATGCGTTGCCCTTCGGCTATAAGGCAGAGGTAGGCGGCGCAGTTGAGGCCAGTGCAGACAGTCAGGGACCGATTGCCGCTGTGGTACCGTTGATGATGCTGATCATGCTCGCGCTGATCATGGTGCAAATGCAGGGCTTCCGTCTCGGATTTGTGGTTCTTTGCGTGGCACCTTTGGGCTTGATCGGGGTGGTTGCAGCGTTGGTGCCATCAGGCGCGCCTTTGGGGTTCGTAGCTATCTTAGGGGTTCTGGCTTTGGTCGGTATTCTGATCCGAAATTCGATAATTCTGGTGCATGAAATCGAGGTATTGCGCGAGAAAGGTCGCACAGCATGGGATGCCGTGTTTGAGGCCAGCGATAGCCGCGCGCGGCCCATCTTGCTGACAGCGGCCGCGGCAAGCCTTGCGCTGATCCCAATCTCGCGTCAGATTTTCTGGGGACCAATGGCCTATGCCATGATGGGCGGTATCATTGCCGGGACGATCATTACATTGATGTTTGTGCCAGCATTGTATCTGGCTGTGTTTCGGGTGAAACGAGATGCCGAAAATCTGCCAGTGGAAAATACAGTTTCGGATTAGTATCCGTATTGTATTATTAAAGACATTGGCGTTACTATGAGGTCTTACCAGCATCAAGATGGAACATGCGATGCCAACCAATCCAATCCTGCAATTCGGAACCAGCCGCTTTCTACAGGCACATGCGGATTTGTTCGTCTCGGAAGCCTTAGCGCGATCTGAAGCAGTTGGGTCGATCACAGTTGTCCAAAGCTCAGGCGATGCAGCGCGGGCGCATAGGGTAGCAGCGCTTGCGCAAGAAGCAGGCTATCCGGTTCGAATACAGGGTCTGCAAGATGGCAATCAGGTCGATTATGAGATCCGCGTGACAAGCATAACCAAGGCGTTGTCCACAGCAACCGACTGGGATGATGTCAAACGCGTTTTTGTATCAGAGGCACAGTTTGTGCTGTCCAATACTGGCGACAGTGGTTTTGCCCCCTGTGTCGCAGATACCCAAGGCACCTTTGATCAGGCCATGTCCTACCCTGCAAAGCTGACCCATTTGTTGCACGCGCGCTTCAAGGCGAATGCCAACCCAATTCAGATCATGCCGATGGAGCTGATTCAGGATAACGGGGTCTGCTTGCGGGACCGGGTGCTGGAATTGGCGAAAGGGCAGGATTTTATTCACTATCTGCAAACCAAGGTGCTTTGGGTCAACTCATTAGTTGATCGTATCGTATCAGAACCGATTGAACCTGCCGGCGCGATCGCTGAACCTTACGCACTGTGGGCCATAGAAAATCAGGCAGGTCTGGAACTGCCTTGTACGCATCCGGCCATTCAAGTGGTTGACAATCTTGAACAGGCTGAAGCGCTGAAACTGTTTGTGTTGAACCTTGGCCATACCTATCTGGCCAGTCTGTGGATGCAGCAGGGCCGCGCGCCGGAGGCGACTGTGGCTCAGGCCATGGCAAATAAAGGTACGAGAACCGCTCTTGAAGTGTTGTATGAAAATGAGATTGTGCCAGGCTTTAAAGCAGCGGGGCTAAGCGCTGAGGTCGAGGCTTATATTGCAACGACGCTTGAGCGGTTTGCCAACCCATATCTCAACCACCTTATGGCTGATATCGCGCAAAACCATACATACAAGGTTGAACGGCGCGCCATCGCCTATATGGGCTGGGCAAAGCGATACGGTGATCTGGCACCGAAACCTATCCTTACAACCCTGGCCGCTGAACGAGGTGTAGTATCATGAAACTCAACCGTATTGGCCAAACCGACCTGTCTGTGACGGAAATCTCTTTTGGCTGCGCAAGTCTTGGAAATCTTTACCGCGAAATTACGGATGCGGATGCCATGGATGTCCTAACCTGCGCATGGGATGCCGGTATCCGCTATTTTGACACAGCACCGCATTACGGGTGCGGGCTGTCTGAAAAGCGGCTTGGGAATTTCTTGAAAGGCAAATCACGCGATAGCTATGTGATCTCAACGAAAGTCGGTCGCGTGCTTAGCCCCGGCGCTGCGCAAGACGTTGCGGACGGTTTCATCAAACCTTTGCCAAATGACGTGCGTTACGACTATTCGGGACCCGGTATTGAAGAGAGTTTCCAGCATAGTTGTGAACTTCTTGGGACCGATAATATCGATATTCTTTATGTCCATGATATTGGCGCTTATACCCATGGTACGTCAGAAAATGCCAAACATATGCAGGCATTTCTCAGCACCGGCCTTGCCAAGCTGGAGCAAATGAAAGCCGATGGGCGCATCAGGGCTTTTGGCCTTGGAGTAAATGAAAACGAAATCTGTCTTGATATTATGGATCATACCAAACTGGATACTATCCTGTTGGCTGGCCGCCTGACACTGCTTGACCGCTCGGCCGAGCAAGAGCTGGTCGGGAGGTGTACCGACGCTGGCACCAGTCTGGTGCTGGGTGGCGTTTTTAACTCAGGTATTTTGGCAGTTGGTCCGGTCGAAGGTGCGACTTACGACTACGCGCCTGCATCGCAGGATATTCTGAACCAAGTCACCAAACTGCAAGATCGCGCGGATGCATCTGATATTCCCTTGGCAACAGCCGCATTGCACTTTGCTATCAAACATCCAGCGACAACATCAGTCTTGCTTGGCACCGGCAAGGTTTCTTCCTTGCGCCGTAATCTTGATGCCTTGGCAATGACAGTGCCGGATGACATTTTGAGCTGGTAAGAAAGTATCAGGTCCGCCCAAACAGTCGTTCAATATCAGCCAGCTTCAACTCAACATATGTTGGTCTGCCGTGATTGCATTGCCCAGAATGGGGTGTCGTCTCCATTTCGCGCAAAAGCGCGTTCATTTCTTCTGCCCGCATCCAGCGCCCCGAACGGATTGAACCGTGACACGCCATACGGCTAAGGATGGCTTCTATCCTGTCCAGAACTGTTTGCGTGCTGCCCAGATCGTCTAATTCGTCCAGTATATCGCGCACCATGGCTTCCGCATTCACCTCGCCCAGAATGGCTGGTGTCTCACGCGCGGCAATAGCACCGGGGCCAAAGGGTTCCAGCGTCAAACCAAGCTTGGACAAAGCCTCTGCCTGTTCCAGTAGCCGGGAAATATCCCCCTCTGAAAGCTCGATGATTTCTGGTATCAGCAGCGCTTGTGCAGCAACACCGTTCTCAGCCATTTGATGTTTGAGCTTTTCATAAACCAGCCGTTCATGGGCGGCATGTTGATCGACAATCACCATGCCATCTGCCGTCTGGGCAATAATGTAGTTTTCATGCAGATGCGCCCGTGCGGCCCCTAAGGGCATATCGCTCGTACCCTGCGCTGACGGCGGCTCTTCGACACGGGCAAACACAGCTGCGGTTTCGGAAAACCCAGGGGCTTGCGCAGAATAGGCGCTTTGCAGCGCTTTCTGAGATGGCCGGTCCATCTGATAGTTTCTGGGTGTGGCGGGCTCTGGTTGGAAAGCTCCAAGCGTCGCTTGAGCAACAGTGCTGGATGCGCGGTGTCCGGCTTCGGCCAAAGCGTGCTTCAACGCCGAGACGATCAAACCTCGCGCAATGCCGGGGTCGCGGAAGCGGACTTCAGCTTTTGCCGGGTGAACATTCACATCAACCCGGTGCGGGTCACATTCCAGAAACAGCGCGCAAGCCGGGTGACGATCCCGCGACAGGAAGTCTGAATAGGCTCCGCGCAAGGCCCCGATCAATAATTTATCCCGGACCGGGCGGCCATTTACGAACAGGTATTGCGCAACAGCCGACCCTCGGGAATAGGTGGGCAGAGCAGTATATCCGGTCAGCGTCAAATCATCCCGCTCTGCATCAATTGGTAAAGCGTTTTCTATAAACTCAGTCCCCAAAATTTGACGCAGACGCCTGCCTAATGCGTCAAACATGTCACCCGTCTGAGGATCAGCACGAAAGGTAATACGCCCTTCGCCCCCACCGGAAACATCTTGGATCGTGAACCCGACATAGGGTTCTGCCATGGCAAGGCGTTTAATGACATGATTGATTGCCTGCGTCTCGGCCCGATCAGATCGCAGGAACTTGAGCCGTGCGGGGGTCGCATAGAACAGATCGCTCAGTTCGACGACCGTTCCGGTATTCAATGCAGCGGGTTTGACTGGCCCGATCTGCCCACCGGCAACAGAAATCGCGGACGCAGTTGACCCATCGGCGCGCGAGGTGATCGTCATCCGCCCAACCGCACCCATAGATGGCAAGGCTTCCCCGCGAAATCCAAAACTATTAATATTCAACAGATCAGAGCCGTCAATTTTGGAAGTTGCATGCCTTGCCAGCGCCAAGGCCAAAGCATCTGCGGGAATGCCATGTCCGTCATCCGTCACGCGGATCAGGGTTTTGCCCCCATCAGCGATGCACAGGTCAATCCGGGTAGCGCCTGCATCAAGCGCGTTCTCGACCAGTTCTTTCACAGCAGAAGCTGGCCGTTCGATAACTTCCCCGGCAGCGATACGATTGACCGTTAGATCGTCAAGTTGCCGAATTTCCGACGGAACAGAGCTTATATTGGGGTCATGAGTATTCATGCTACCAATTGTAGCTGAACATTCGCGATCTCGACCATCAAGGTTTCAGTTTGACGTTTGAAGTCCTTCGGGTTGTCCAACCACTACAAAATGAAGATTGTCAGGCTGCAACAAACGGGCCGCAACGCGCTTGATATCGTCCTGCGTTACAGCCTCAACCTTAGCGTTACGTGTTTCTATGTAGGATGTAGGAAGATCATCCATTTGCATCCCGACAAGAATTCCAGCAATCGTTGAATTGCCGTCAAATCGTAGCGGGTAAGCCCCGGTCAGATAGGTTTTGGCATCACGAAGCTCATCTTCGGTAACACCTTCGGTTGCCATTTTAGACCACTCTGCCCGGATGACCTCGATAGCCTGTGCTATCCGATCATTGGATGACGCAACTTGCCCCATCACCAACTCGGCATTGTCCAGAGGCAAAAGGTAGGAATACACACCATAAGTCAGGCCGCGTTTTTCGCGGACTTCTTCCATCAGACGTGAGCCAAGACCGCTTGCCCCCAGCACCTCGTTTAAAACGTAGGCCGCAAAGAAATCCGGATCGTCGCGTGTCATACCCTCATGGCCGAAGATCGCAACAGATTGCGGGGTATCGTAAGGTACGACCGTTTCACCACCCGACAAAAGATAATCTGCCCTGTCCGGCAAGGGTGCGCCCTCTGCCGATAAATCACCCAACAGGTGGTCCAGCAACTGGCCCAGTTCCTGCTCATTTATGTCACCAACGGCACCGACATAAATCCGGTCCCTTGCCAGTGTATCTTTGTAAGCGGCCTGAATATCTTCGCGGGTCAGCCCTTTGACACTGTCCAGAGTACCATTGAGATTGGATCCATAGGGATGATCCCCAAACGCAAGCTTATCAAAGGTTTTAACAGCAATCTTGTTCGGATCCTTCATGTCAGATCCGATAATCGACAGAAGTTGTGATCGAACCCGCTCTATCGCGTCTTGATCAAAAAGCGGCTCCATAAGGGCGAGCCGCAATAGGTCGACCGCTTTATCTCTGTTTTCGGTCAGAAACTGGGCCGAGATCGAAATGCTGTCATCGCCTGTATCAAAGCTATAGCTTGCGGCCAGTTCCTCGCGAGCGGCGGCAAAGGCGGTTGCGTTCATATCGCCTGCGCCCTCTTCAAGCAGGGCAGTCATCAGGTTGATAGCCCCGCGCTTTCCCTCCCTATCCAAAGACGCACCACCTTTGAAGCTGATTTCAAGCGCGGTAAACGGGATAGAGGGTTCTTCGACCAACCACGCCTTGATCCCGCCGGGTGAGGTCACTTCCTTGATCTCGACAGCGTGGGCAGGGGTTAACAGAAAAACTGCGGTAATGGCGGCTAATATGAAACGGATCATTGCGTGACCTCCTGCGTAGAAGGTTTCTGGTACCAGCCTGTGACAGCCTTCTTGCGGTCAAACACCATCTTGGCTGCGTCCAGAATGTCTTGTTCAGTTACTTCCTCCAGAAGTTCTGGCCATTCCTGCACATCCTGAACGGTCAGACCTGAGGTAAGGGACGCGCCATATTCACGCGCGCGCGCACCGACATCGTCGTTGCCATAGATTTCAGAGGCACGGACTTGCGTTTTCACACGTTCCAACTGTACTGGATCGACGCCATCTTCCATGAATTTCGCAATCACAGCGTCCATTTCATCCTCTGCCTCCTGCAAGCTCAGGCGTGGGCCCGGAACAATAACGACGCCGAAATTTGTATCATCATAGGATAGGCCACTGTAAAAAGCCGAGGTATAGACCGCTTTCTGGGTATCTTGCTGAAGGGCTTTTCCAAACACCGAAGTCGCCGCGCTGCCGCCAAGGATTTCTGCCAACATCGTCAGGGCTGCTGCCGTTTTCTGATCACCCGCATCCCGTTCCGGGGCCATATAGGTTCGGATCACATAAGGCTGAGATACGCGTGCATCTTCATACATTATCCGCCGTTCGGCCAATTGTGGCGGCTCTGACAGGCGCACGCGTTCTGGAAGATCGGGTGTAGGTTCAAGCGGCCCGTAATGTTTCTTGGCCAGTGCTTCCACTTCGGTGGGGTCAACATCACCGGCCACAACCAAAACCGCGGCGTTGGGTGCGTAGTATTTCTTGTAGAAATCCAGCGCGTCTTCTATGCTGAGCTGTTCCATTTCATGGCGCCAACCGATGATCGGTGTGCCGTAAGGGTGGTGCAAATACTGGGCGGCACTGCGTTGTTCGCTGAATAAGGCCCCCGGCTCACTATCGGTACGCTGGTTGCGTTCTTCCAGAATTACATCCCGTTCTGTCACGATGTCTTCTTCGGTCAGACGAATGTTGCGCATCCGGTCTGCTTCCATTTTCATCATCAGTTCCAGGCGATCTGCCGCAACACGTTGAAAATACCCAGTGTAGTCCCATGACGTAAATGCGTTGTCGCTTCCGCCATTGGCGCTGACGATATCCGAGAACTCACCTGATTCCAGAGTATCCGTCGCCTTGAACAGCAAGTGTTCCAGAAAATGCGCAATACCTGACATGCCAGGTTCTTCATCAGCAGACCCTGCTTTGTACCAGAGCATATGAACCACAACGGGGGCGCGATGATCCTCCAACACAACGGCTTCAAGACCGTTCTCAAGTGTGAAGGTCGTTACATTTTCAGCTGTATGTCCAGGCTGTGCCGCAATAAGCGTCAAGCCAAGAGCAAAAATCAGACGGCGCATGAATATCCTTTCGGCGAATTCTGTTTGTTACAGATGGTTCCGATATGGGTCCTGTCAATAATGCCCACGGGTATGTGACCTGATAGTGTTATTCAGATGGCTTGGGTGGTGCGGAAACTGTTCTGATACCGCGACGGCGTAAGCGCTCCAACTCTCGGTATTGATCAAGAGACTGGCTGGAATAGGCTTTGAAATAAACATTCACGTTAAACAGGCGCTCCAACACGCGCCCATCATTCTGACGGCGAAATTCAAGATCTTCCGTTGCCAGCTGGGATCGGATGGATGGCGCAACACCGTAGCGTGTGGCATAGGAAATAAGTCCCGGGTCGGTTATGCCGCCCGCAGGATTTCCGCCCAGCGCAATGGTTGCGTCTTCTATCGGTGTCACATCGGTTCGGTTGCGTCCGCCCAGTGTTGGTTCCGGCAGCTCAGTGTAGGTTTCAGGCAAGGTCAGGGGTTTGTTGGGCAGGATAGCAAATTCATCCGGCCCGTCAGTATTGGACTTGATGTTGAGAAGCGTTGGATCTTTCTTGGAACATGCCGAAAGCGCTACTGCAGCGGCCAGACCCCCTACAATCAACAAAACTTTGCTTTGCATAGCTGTCTCCCCGATGCGTCGCGTCATGGTTTAGCGCATAGTTCTGTGGGCGTCACGTGGTCTTCTCATCATGGATCAGTATGATTGCAAAAGCGCCTGCAAAAATGCCGATATCCGCAATATTGAATGTATAGGGGTTGTTAATGCCACAACAGGACATATTCAGGAAATCCGCTACTGCGCCATAAATTACCCGATCCAGCGCATTCGCCAGAGCGCCACCAACGATAGCCCCGGCCCCGGCCAGTGTGAGCGTTTTGCTTAAGTTACGCGGTGCCCACCACACGATAAACACTGAGGCTGCGACGGCCAAACCAATCAGGATAAATCGCATGAAGTCCGGGTGGTCACTCAAAAGCCCAAAATTGATACCGGTATTCCATCCCATCTCGAAATTCAGAAATGGTGGCAGAATCTCTTTGGACAGGATCGTTTTAAGGTCCATCCAATGCACGATGATCAGCTTTGATACCTGATCAATCGCAAATACAAACAGGGCAGAGATCAAAAGCCAGCGCATATCCGCCTCAATGCCTGAAGTGACGCATGCCAGTAAAGACCATAGCCAACCCCAGCTTATCTGCTGCCTGGATCACCTCATCATCCCGCATTGATCCGCCCGGTTGTATCAGGGCAGTTGCCCCGGCCTCTGCAGCGGTGATCAGACCATCTGCAAAGGGAAAAACGCGTCCGAGGCCACAGCGGAGCCTTTCGTCGGCGCCTCATCCAGACCAAGCACATCTGCCATATCCTGTGCTTTGCGTGCTGCAATTCTGGTCGAATCCACGCGGCTCATCTGGCCAGCTCCAATGCCGACAGTTGCCCCGTTCTTCACATAGACGATGGCGTTGGATTTGACGTGTTTGGCGACGGTCCAAGCGAACATGAGATCAGCTATTTCCTGATCTGTTGGCGCACGTTTTGTTGCAACCTTCAGGTCGTCGGCAGTAATAAATCCGTTGTCCTTATCCTGCACCAGCAAACCGCCCGAAACTTGCCGATACGCCAAAGCTGTGCTGCGCGTGTCAGGCAAGTTGTCCGTGGTCAAAAGCCGAAGGTTTTTCTTTTTGGCAAGCACAGCTTTGGCGGCATCATCCGCCCCCGGCGCAATAATCACCTCGGTAAAAATCTCGCTGATCTGTTCTGCTGTCGGGCCATCCAAAGGCGTGTTCAATGCAATGATCCCGCCAAAGGCCGAAGTCTGGTCGCATTGAAGCGCGGCCTTGTATGCATCGATCAAGGTTTCGCCGCGCGCAACGCCGCAGGGGTTGGCATGTTTGATAATAGCGCAAGCAGGTCCATCTTTCGGATCAAACTCCGCCACCAGCTCAAACGCTGCATCAGTATCGTTGATATTGTTGTAGCTAAGCTCTTTTCCCTGCCACTGCTTTGCAGTAGCAACACCGGATCTGGCTGACCCATCGGTGTAGAACGCCGCCTGCTGATGGGGGTTTTCGCCGTAGCGAAGGGTCTGCGCCAAAGCGCCTGCAAAAACCCGGCGACGGGGCGTTTCATTCAAAGCGTCAGCAAGCCACCCCGATACGGCGGCATCATAAGCTGCGGTCCGCGAATAAGCAGTCAAAGCCAGTTTTTGCCGGAAGGCGTAAGAGGTTGAACCATCATTCGCATCCAACTCAGAGATCAGCGCGTCATAATCCTGGGTATCTGTTATGACATTCACAAAACGATGGTTCTTTGCTGCAGCGCGGATCATTGCCGGACCGCCGATATCAATATTCTCGATACAGGTCTCGTAATCGGCACCTTTTGCGACTGTTTCTTCAAATGGGTAAAGGTTGACCACAAGCAGATCAATCGGTCCAATTCCGTGCTCATCCATTGCTGCCTTGTGATCTGCATTATCACGAAGCGCTAAAAGGCCGCCGTGAACCTTCGGATGTAGTGTTTTAACACGCCCATCCATCATTTCAGGAAAGCCTGTGACATCTGACACATCAACGACCTCAAGCCCTGCCTCGCGCATTGCCTTGGCAGTGCCGCCGGTTGACAGAAGTGTAACCCCGCGGACGGTTAATGCTTTGGCCAGATCCAGCAATCCTGTTTTGTCAGAAACAGAGAGCAGCGCTCTGGTTATTGGCACAACGTCGGTCATAGGTGTGGTCCTTTCGGGCAAGATCGTTTGCTTCTCGGCGCAAGTAGTTTGACGCAGGACAAGCATTTGCCCTAAATCCGTGCCAAAGACCAGCTTACTTGGCTTGCATATGTCATCATATGCACAGACAAAACGATCTGCTGTGTCATACGCGGTTTCGGACGGCTTTTTTCCAGATATATACTGGGTTCCAGCGTTATTTTAGCCGGGGCAGTCGCCTTGAATATCCAAACGCTGCCACCTGCCGCCAGAGAGATCGCGTTCCCCCCAAGATCAAGCGACGCATCCACGTCAGGATGCAGATGAAACCTGATTGCATATCGCACACCGGTCAGGGCATTGCTGTCCATATATTTCTCGAACCGGATGTGATCCTTGTTCGACAATGCCGCAAATGTATCTTCGCCGGTTAATCTATGACCATCAACAGCTAGCGCCAGACGCCGAACATGCGTCAGCCCAAAATCTGGCGTATATCCATTATGGCTCGCAATCATATGCACGTTATCGTCGTCTGTGGTCGTCTGAGACGTAACAGTTCTTGCTGCGGCTGTCAGAAGGTCCTGACCGGTTTCTGTGCTCAATCTGGCCGACGGAATACCTTCGACAGCCAAAGTTGAATGCGCCTGTGTCATACGTCCTGAGCGGGTCCAATCCGGGCCGAAAGGTCGGCCTGAACCGCAATTTACGATCAAAGGATGTTTGCCCGAAGTCATCTCAAACGCCAGAGTACTGGCATGCGCTGAAGCGGATGACTTACGTGTCGATGGTGCGGCTGTGTCGGTAATGATAGATGTCTGACCACCTTCTAGCCGCGTAAATCCCATAGTTAGCTGTGCATTTGGGGTAATTTCGCCTGATGCGAATACGTGTTCCAACTGTTCTTCAATACCGCGCCCGCCGCCATGAAATCGCGTCAGCCCCCCATCCACGTGACGCAGCATCTTCAAAGTTGGCGCTATACGGTCAATCGCAGCCAAATGCTCTGGCAGCGGCGTTCGACCTGTGTCGCGTAGCGCTGTCGCAGCCCAGCTTAAAAGCGTGAAGACCTCCAACAGCTCTTCTGGGTTGCGCGAAGGCAATCCGCCGCTCGCACTGATTTGATCTGCGCATTCGCGTGATAAGGCATTCATTGCCGGTCTTACAAAACGCCCCATGCCTTCAAGGCTGAGGCCTGCGTAAAGCATACCTGTCAATGCCTCAAACCGTGGCAATCCGCGTGAAGCCGTCGGCCATTTTTGACCCAAATACAGCGCCTGTTCGCTCAGCGATCTAAAATAAGCATCGCTGTTTAAAGCTTGTTGCCCTTGCATGATAAATAACGCGTGGTTGATCCAGTGGATCAACCGGCATCCTGTTAAATCCGGCGACCAGGCAAACCCTTTACCGTGCCCGTACAGGTCAACCCACTGAGATATCCAGTCCTGTGCCAGATAGCGGGCTTCGCACGTACCCAAGGCAACCAAATCATCGAGCCATTTGAATTGATGCAGCTCTGATGCAAAATTATCATCGGGCGGCGTGATCGACCAGATTGATGCGTTGGGCGTTTCAATCAGATGGCCCCCAAAGCGGAAGTTGCCTGCCGCAAGCTGCCGCCCCCGTGCGGCAGAGCCAAAACTGGGAAGTTCAGGTTGAGAGATAAAGACACGCGATTGAATTGGAACAGCTCTGAACTGTGCCTTGAATTTCTCGACAAACGCCTCACCTAGACCGCCCGCAAATGACGGGGCGAATACTGCCTCACTGCTCATGTTTCACCGACTTGTTGTCTGTTTTTATGAGGACAAAATTACTGCCAAGGCATGTGGCTGTCACCGCCTATTGCGGTTTTTTCAGCATAATCATGTAAAAGCCGTCCATTCCGCCACACTCACCCCAATAGTCAGGCCGCAGACGAATACCCCCCGAATTTGCAAGCCATCCAGGGTCAATGCCTAAGTCTTGTGGGTTGGGTTCAAGTTCTGTCAAACTATGGCGTTCCATTGCCAGTTTGGCTTGCCGTTCCCCTTCTTCGGTCAGTAAAGAACAGGTGCAATAAACAAAACGCCCACCGGGCCTCAGCATTGCAACGGCACGGTCGATCAAATCAGATTGTAGCTGAAACAGCTCATCAAGACCTTTGCCGGTTTTGACGAAGGGCAAATCGGGATGCCGACGTATTGTACCTGTGGCAGAGCATGGCGCATCCAGAAGAATAGCATCAAACGGTTTCTTTGGCGTCCAGTTTAGGGCGTCGGCTGTCACGCAATCAGCAGCAAGTCCGACACGGGCCAAGTTATCTTGCAGTCGGGTCATCCGATCCTTGGACAGATCCAATGCGGTGACGTCAGCCCCGGCAGAGGCCAGTTGCATTGTTTTGCCCCCTGGCGCTGCGCATAAATCAAGGATGGCCTCGCCCTTTTGCGGAGCGAGCAACCGCGCAGGAAGTGCTGCGGCCGCATCCTGCACCCACCATTTTCCGTCAGAATAACCTGTCAGGTCAGTAAGCTGAACGGATCGTTCAAGGCGCAAAGACCTTGTTGGCAGCAGTTTCGCGTCAAGTTTCTTTGCCCAACTTTCAAGATCTTCGCCTGACTGTAGCGTCAGATCGAGCGGCACCCCCTTTGAATGAGCAACTTCAATCGCCTTCACAATGGTTTCGTCATAGATATGCACAATGCGTCTACGCAGCCATTTGGGCAGGGTTGCGGGGGCAAACTATCCCAAAGCGCCGGCCCCTTGGCGGCGACTTTGCGCAAAACTGCATTTGCAAGCGCTGCAAGCTTGCCGGTTTTCTTGTTCTTGCGCATCAGTGTCACGGTCGTATCGACCACACCATGGGGTGCGGCTTTGTCCAGGCAAAGCTCAATCGTTGCTAGACGTAGGATATTATGTGCAGATGCGGGCGGGCGACGATCCAGGAACTGATCCAGAATGTGATCCGCACGCGACAAGTTGCGCAGAGTTTCAACCGCTAACCTTTGCGCACGGGCGCGATCTGCGCCTTGCAAAGACCCTAACGGGCCGTTTTGTCCTAGCAAATCAGACATCTGCCGCTTGTCTTCCAGAACAGTATTCAGCAAGTGAACCGCTGCGCGCCGTGCAGCCAGGCCGGGTTTATTATGAGATTGATTTTCGGCCATACCTTGTCTCCTTTGATGCAGGCCGTATATCACGTTGTAGCAATGAACAAGGATAGGCGTCCGATGACTGAGCGTTCTGAAAGCCCAGAGCTAACACCGGCGGCCAAACGCGCCTTGAAAGAGGCGCAAGACCGTAGGGATGCCCAGCAAGAACTGGACATGCCACCTGAGCTGGGCGGAAGAGACGGGCCAGAACCCATCCGCTATGGAGATTGGGAGAAAAAAGGGATTGCGGTAGATTTTTAGGTCTTACTTAAGGCTTAGGTCAGCAAACTGTCCTGCGCCTTTGTCTGACGTGAACCTGATCTTGCCGTCACCTAACTTAACTTCCTGACAATTTGGGCCAAGATCCCGCTTACCCCAATAAAGGCTGCGGCAGAAATAGCCATCATTCCATTGCCAATTTCCGCTGACTTTGCGGCCATAAGCATTGCCTGCAATATCACCGTCAGGTGTGACTTTCAGTTTTATTGCGAACATTGTCAGATGTTTACCGGATATCGCATTAATGAATTCCGATTTGGATTTGATCGCGGCCATATTCGGTTCCGCCACCGCTGACGTGGTCGTGATTGCTGCCATTATCATGCACGAAAAAATAAGACGCATATTGCCCATATTACCACTCCATATACGTGTTCATATGTCTATACGAAGCGTCAGCGCTATTGGATGACTTTTAACGGATCAGAAATGCAATTGCTCCCTTTGATCCATGTCATGTCGTCTGTATGGCATATGCAGCAAAGTTCCCGTATGATTTAACGCGCCGGAGGCTGTTATGCTTGAAATTGCCACATCAAAAATTGCTCAGGTCATACTGTTTGGCCATGAGGTCGAAAGAGCAGAACCAGAATTGCGTGCATTTATTGAGAATTTGAACGAGGATGAACAGGCCAGCCTCGTTGCCGTGATGTGGGTTGGACGCGACAGTTTTTCGGCGGATGAGTTTAAAGAAGCCTTGGAAACTGCGCGGGCAGAGGCCTCAACCCCGACTGCCGACTACGTGATCGGCACCCCGCATTTTGCGGATCATCTGGAAAACGGGCTCGAAGCGCTTGGAATCTCTGCATCTGGTGCAGAGGAAGATATACTCTGACATAGCTCGCAGATTTTGCGAAGGCGCGTCTATTGTGGGGTCAAAACAGCAACGGCAAACAGATTTTTATTGTCTTTCATGATTGTATTGACGGACCATCCGGCCTTCTGTGCGATGTAATTCAGGCTTTTCTCGTTATACTTATGACTGTTTTCGGTGTGAATACTTTCTCCGGCTTTAAAGGAAATACTCTCAGGCCCGACACGGACGGTTTGCGCCTTACGGCTGACCAGATGCATTTCGATCCGCTCATCCGTTTCATTCCAGCGGGCTTCATGGGCAAACGCGTCAAGATTAAAGACCGCGTCCGCCTCACGATTCAGGCGGGCTAGCAGATTGAGGTTGAATGCCGCAGTCACGCCTGCTGCATCGTCATAAGCGCGGATCAGGGTTTGGGGATCTTTTACAAGATCAACGCCAAGAATGAACGCCGAGACACCTTGCCACTGACGTACCCGGCTTAGCAATGCGATTGCGTCCTCTTTGGATAGGTTCCCAATCGTAGACCCTGGGAAAAAAGCAACTTTTGGCAAAGCTGAGTGGGCTGCCGGCAAATGTACGGGGCCCATGAAATCGGCGACAACAGGTTCGACACTCAAAAGGGGATAGTCTGAGGACAGCTTTTTTGCCGTTGCTTTCAGGAATTGCTCGGAAATATCAACCGGCAGGTATGCAGTCAGCGTATTAAATCGATCCAACAGAATCCGGGTCTTTGTGCTGGCACCGCTTCCAAGCTCAACGAGGGCCGCATTGGCAGGAACATATTTCGCCAGATCATTGGCATTGCCTTCGAGAATTTCCAGCTCGGTTCGGGTTGGATAGTATTCCGGCAATTCTGTGATCTGTTCGAACAGAGCCGATCCGTTTCTGTCATAAAACCATTTGCTTTCCAGATATTTCGGCTCACTCATCAGGCCGGTAATGGCGGAAGTCAGCAATGCTCTGTTCTCGATAACTTGTTTGTCCATATCACACGTCCTTTGCAAGACGCAGGCCAAGCATCTGCCAGCGCTGATGAGGGTAGAAAAATGTCCGGTAGGTCGGGCGCATCTGCGCCAGCGGTGTGGCACAAGACCCGCCGCGCAGCACAAACTGATTGACCATGAATTTCCCATTGTATTCGCCAATAGCCCCTTCAGGGGGTCGGAAACCGGGATAGGGAGTGAACGGGCTTTGCGTCCATTCCCAGACGTCGCCCCAGAAATCACCACCAGGAAGGGGGCGCAGCGCTTTATTATCTAAAAAATTACCACTGATCGGATGATCACGGGCTGATAGTTCCCACTCGGCCTCGGTCGGAAGGCGTGCGCCAGTCCATCGGGCGAATGCATCAGCTTCATAATAGCTGACATGCACCACCGGTGCGTCCAGATTGACAGGCTGTGGTCCGCGTAGCGTGAAAGTCCACCAAGCGCCATCTTGTTGCCACCAGTAAAGGGGTGCAGTCCAACCTTCCCGCTGACAGGTTGCCCATCCGTCCATCAACCACAGAGGTGTTTTCTGATAGCCATCGTCCTCCATGAACGCGATCCAGTCACGATTAGTGACAGGCCGGTTCGCCATCTGAAAAGGGGCAATGTAGGTCTTGTGGCGCGGCCCTTCGCAATCATAAGCAAAGCCTTCGCCGTCATGGCCGATCTCGGTCAGCCCACCATCATATGTTGTAAACTGAAGCAGGACTTCCCGTGTCACAGGCATAGGCTGCGGGTCGCGATAAGCGGGTAGCAAAGGGTTATAAGACAGCCCGTGCAAAAGGTCTGTTACAAGCAATTCCTGATGCTGCATTTCATGGTGACATCCCAGTTCGACCAGACCGGCGATCTCGGGTGTATCATCGCGGCCTGCATTCAACAGGCTTGCCAAAGCATCCTCCACATAGCTGCGATAGGCCATGACATCATCTACCGTCGGACGGGACACCAGGCCGCGTTTGTCGCGTGCGTGACGCGGGCCAGCTTGCACATAGTAAGAGTTGAAGAGAAATGCAAAGCGGTCATCGGGGGATACGTAACCTGCGTCGCGAGGCTTTAGAATGAATTCCTCGAAGAACCATGTTGTATGTGCCAGATGCCATTTTGCCGGGCTTGCGTCTTCCATGGATTGCAAAACCATATCCTCAGGCCCAAGAGGTTTGACCAGATCACGGGTGCACGCTCTCACAGTTTCAAACAGCGATGCAGCCTCATTCGGGGCAAGCGGAGCAGTCTGGGCAATCTGAGTCATATGGAAATCCTCGGGGAGTTTGCGATCCGGTACGCGCGGCAATACTTGGATTGCAGGTTCAGGGGTAAAACCGAATGTCTGCCAAAGGTATTATGCCTTTATTGCAGGCACATGACAGCGAAAATGAATTGTATCTGGCCATCGTAACGGCTTCCGGTTGCTTTTCTGTATTGGATATCGAATGCAGGGTATGATGACCAATCAAATGGAAGTGTTTGTGCCAACCGGCAAGAAACAGCCTGAAGGGTGTATCTTCAGGAAAAAACGATCTGCGTTTTTACGGCTTGTGTCCGATCATTTGCAATTACGAAGGCCTGCTTGGCCTCAGCCAATGGCATCGTCTGGGTGATCAGGGGTTTCACGTCGATAAGTCCCTTTTGCATCAGCGACACACCGGTGAAAAACTCTTCATGAAAGCGGAATGACCCACGCAGTTGTAGCTCTTTGGTCGTAATCGCCATCAGAGGTAACGTCATATCGCCACTCAAACCAAGTTGTATGATTACCCCACCCGGTCTAAGGGCATGTATGCCAGCGGTCAGTGCGGATACTGCGCCCGAGCATTCATACAGCACATCAAATGTACCTTTCTCTACCATAAACCGGGAAAGGCCATCAGGCGTCTTGTTCATATTGATGACCTGATCTGCCCCGGCTGTTTTTGCTTTGGATAATGTAAATTCTGACAGATCTGTCGCCACGACCGTATCTGCTCCGGCAAAACGGGCGGACAGGATGGACAGAATCCCGATCGGGCCGCACCCGGTTACCAAAACCGATTTGCCCAACAATTCACCGGCCTGCCGCGTTGCATGCAAACAAACTGCCAGTGGTTCGGCTACAGCAGCCTCATTTGCGCTTAACCCGTCAGCAGGTGCGCATTGGTTTGCATCCGCAACAAGTATTTCCCGAAAAGCCCCCTGCACATGCGGAAACGGCATGGCCGAGCCATAAAACCGCATATTCAGGCAGTTGTTTTGCTTACCTTGCGCGCAATAGCGGCATGTCTGACATGGGCGGGATGGCGAGACTGCAACCAATTGGCCAACCTTCAAGCCCTGAACGCCATCCCCAAGTTTCGTGATATGACCAGAGACCTCATGCCCCAGCACCATCGGCTCTTTCAGGCGAACTGCTCCGAACCCGCCTTCATTATAATAATGCAGGTCTGATCCGCATATTCCCCCGACTGCGAGCTTAATTTGAACTTCACCGGGGCCGGGGTCTTCGACAACCCGATCTTCAATGCGCAAATCTTTGGCCGCGTGAATAACAATGGATTTCATGTTCGACCTTTGAATGTATTTACGAAGCGATGGCGTTTGTAAGTGTCACTGTATACATATCCTCTTGTACGTGTCGGGATGATCAAAAGGAAGACGGACGGATGGCAGCGGGAAAAGAGTTGTTCGATTTGACCGGCAAACGCGCCTTGATCACTGGATCCTCCCAAGGGATCGGGTTTGCGCTGGCAAAAGGGCTGACTGATGCTGGCGCTTCTGTCATCCTGAATGGGCGGGATGTTTCTAAATTGGAAATAGCCGCACAGTCCTTGCATGAAACAGGTGCGCAGGTTGATAAGTTGCCTTTTGATGCAACAGACCATGACGCTGTGCAGACGGCGGTGGACAGGTTTGAGCAAGACACCGGACCCATTGATATTCTTGTGAATAACGCAGGGATGCAACATCGAACCGAGTTGGAGAATTTCCCCCCAGAGGCGTTTGAGCGGTTATTGCAAACCAACATTGCCAGCGTGTTCCATGTGGGTCAGGCCGTCGCGCTGCATATGATCAAACGCAAAGCCGGAAAAATCATCAACATCGCCTCTGTCCAGACCGCCTTGGCGCGACCGGGTATTGCCCCTTATACGGCAACGAAAGGGGCGGTCGGTAATTTGACCAAGGGTATGGCGACGGATTGGGCGAAATACGGGTTACAATGCAATGCAATAGCGCCCGGATATTTCGACACGCCCTTGAATGCTGCGCTGGTTGCAGACCCGGACTTCAGCGCATGGTTGGAAAAGCGCACGCCTGCGGGGCGTTGGGGTAATGTTGAAGAACTGGTTGGCGCTTGCGTTTTCCTAAGTGCGCCAGCATCAAGTTTTGTGAACGGGCACATCCTTTATGTGGATGGTGGCATTACCGCCTCTCTTTGATCCTGAAACCATGCTTCCGGGCAAAGTTTTGTGATGTTTGAATTTCAAGGGTTGTCAAAAACTCCTTGATGAGACTCAGATTGTATAGTTTAGTTTACATATGAATGTAACTATAAATTTACAGTCACGTTTATACCCGGATCCAATTGCAACCCTCCGGCTTCTGAAACCAATTACTTGGTTTCCACCAATGTGGGCTTATCTGTGCGGCGTTGTCTCGTCGGGTGTTTCGCCTGCAGGGCAATGGGGGCTGGTCGTTCTGGGCGTCGTGCTGGCTGGCCCCATTGTGTGTGGTATGAGTCAGGCCGCCAATGACTGGTGTGACCGGCATGTCGATGCCATTAATGAACCTGATCGCCCTATTCCATCCGGACGCATCCCCGGTCGTTGGGGCTTGTGGATCGCGCTTGCCATGTCTGTCCTGTCGCTGGCTGTGGGCTATATGCTTGGGCCTTGGGGCTTTGCAGCAACCTGTGTTGGCGTGGTTAGCGCATGGGCCTATTCAGCCGAACCCATCCGCCTAAAGAAATCCGGATGGTGGGGGCCGGGCCTTGTCGGCCTCTGTTACGAGGGATTGCCGTGGTTCACCGGCGCCGCAGTATTAAGTGCGGGTGCGCCGGGATGGCCTATCATCATTATCGCGGCGCTCTATGCGATTGGCGCGCATGGGATCATGACGCTAAACGATTTCAAGGCGTTGGAGGGCGACCGCCAAACCGGCGTCAACTCTCTGCCCGTCACGCTTGGCCCACGCCGCGCCGCACAAGTGGCCTGTTGGGTCATGGCCCTGCCTCAGGTTGCGGTTATCGCGCTGCTGTTTCTATGGGATAAACCTCTGCATTCGGCGTCTGTTGTTTGCGTTCTAACCCTTCAACTTTTGGCGATGACAGTTCTATTCAAAGATCCGAAGGCAAAAGCCCCGTGGTATAACGGAACAGGTGTTGCGCTCTATGTCAGCGGCATGATGATCGCGGCCTTTGCGTTAAGGGGGATCATCTGATGTCGCTGAGCTGGCTTTCCATCATCCGCCTTGGTCTGGTGCAAATGGCGCTTGGCGCGGTTGTTGTATTGACGACCTCGACCCTAAATCGCCTGATGGTGGTCGAGCTTGCCTTACCTGCAGTTCTGCCGGGTCTGCTTGTCGCATTGCATTACGGCATCCAAATCACCCGACCCAACTGGGGGTTTATGTCTGATGCGGGTGGCAGCCGTACCCGCTGGATCATTGGGGGTATGGTGGCGCTGGCCATGGGTGGTTTCGGGGCAGCAGCAAGTGTTGTCGTCATGGAAACCGACTTTATGCTTGGCCTTATCCTGTCGATACTCGCCTATGCCCTGATCGGGCTGGGTGTAGGGGCCTCCGGCACATCTCTTTTGGCATTGCTTGCCACTGCGACCGCCCCCAACCGCCGGGCAGCGGCTGCGACGATCACGTGGCTTATGATGATCGCGGGCATCGCCATCACCGCGGGCACCGTTGGCAGTTTCCTTGACCCATATTCTGCTACTTTGCTTTTGAAGATTGTAGCTATTGTCACCCTCGGTGCCGTCTTGCTCACCGCCCTTGCCGTGTGGGGGATCGAAGCGCGCGTGACCGTCCAATATGATCAGCCGGATGATACACCTTTCCTGACCGGCCTCAAAGAAGTCTGGTCCGAACGCAAGGCCCGCAATTTCACCATCTTCGTTTTTCTGTCCATGACAGCCTATTTCATGCAGGAGCTTATTCTTGAGCCTTACGCAGGGCTCGTTTTTGGCTTCACCCCTGGCGCGTCTACCGCCCTGTCAGGCGCGCAGAACGGTGGGGTCTTTGTCGGCATGGTCACGGTCGGCATCTGCGCGACGGGGCTTAAACTGGGATCCCTCAAGCACTGGGTTACAGGTGGATGTCTTTTGTCTGCGGTCGCCCTGATCGGGCTATATGCCATTGGCCAGACGGGTGCTGCGACGCTCGTTATGCCTGCCACTGTATTCCTTGGGTTTGCCAATGGAGCATTTGCTGTTGCTGCCATCGGATCAATGATGCAGCTGGCCGGACAGGGCCGGGACCGTCGAACTGGCACCCGGATGGGTTTATGGGGTGCGGCACAGGCTGTTGCTGCAGGCTTTGGCGGATTGCTGGGGGCGGGGGCAGTGGACGTGCTGCGTCGCACCATGACGGATGCCGATGCATTCGGGTCTGTGTTTCTGGCCGAAGGCGCACTGTTCCTGATCGCAGCTTATCTTGCCTTTCAGATTATCGAAGGGCGCGATATCGCCCGCACTACAAACCTCATACCGGGAGAATAGCCATGCTCTATGATGTTGTTGTCGTGGGTGGCGGTCCCGCTGGGGCAACTGCGGCTGATGATCTGGCCTGCAAAGGGTATAAAGTGGCCATGTTGGATCGTGCCGGTCGTATTAAGCCTTGCGGTGGTGCAATACCCCCGCGGGCGATACAGGATTTCGATATTCCGGACAGTCAACTGGTCGCACGGATCAATACAGCGCGAATGATTTCCCCTACGGGCAGATCGGTCAACATGCCAATTGAGAATGGCTTTATCGGCATGGTCGACCGCGAGCATTTTGACGAATTTCTGCGGTTAAGAGCCGTCAGATCGGGCACGCAGTCTTTCATCGGCACATTCCTGCAGATTGACCGGACAGGTGGCCAACCTGTTGTGATCTACCGTGATAAGGCAACCAAGCAAGAACGGCGGATAAAGACCAAGCTGATCATTGGTGCAGATGGAGCGCGGTCTAATGTTGGCCGGGCAGAGGTGCCGGGCGGTGATATGATCCCCTACGTCATCGCCTACCACGAAATCATCGAGACCCCCCAGAATTTGCCAAACTACGATCCAATGCGCTGCGATGTGATTTATGATGGTGTTATCTCGCCTGACTTTTACGGGTGGGTTTTTCCCCATGGCTCCTCAATCAGTGTTGGCATGGGAACCGAAATCACCGGAACCGATTTGAAAGACGCCACTCGCTTGCTGCGCGAAACTGCGGGCCTAACCGAATGCAAAACAATCCGAAAAGAAGGCGCGCCGATTCCGCTCAAGCCGCTCGACCGTTGGGATAACGGTCATGACGTGTTGTTGGCGGGGGACGCGGCCGGCGTTGTGGCACCGGCCTCTGGTGAGGGCATCTACTATGCAATGGCCTGTGGGCGTGAAGCTGCGAATGCAACAATGGCTTGCCTTGCGTCAGGCAACGCGAAGGACTTGAAACTGGCGCGTAAGGTCTTCATGAAAGAGCATGGCACAGTGTTCAAAATGCTGGGGGCGATGCAAGCAGCATATTATAAATCCGACGAACGCCGTGAACGGTTTGTATCTCTTTGCCATGACGTGGATGTGCAACGCCTGACATTCGAGGCCTATATGAACAAGAAACTGGTAAAGGCACGCCCCATGGCGCATTTGAAGATCGGCATAAAGAATGTCGCGCATTTGATGCGGCTAATCCCTGCAATTTCGACATGACGGATGATCATAACATGATCCCCGCTTGGGTCGCTGGTAAATTGGTGCCAGTGGACAAATTGGAAGCGCACCAAAAAGGTCTGCGCCACAAGGCAGTGTCTGTCTTTGTGATGTATAACGACAAGGTTCTGATCCAACGTCGCGCTTTGGGCAAATACCACACGCCGGGCCTTTGGGCGAACACCTGCTGCACGCATCCTCTGTGGGATGAAACCCCAGAGGCATGCGCCATCAGACGACTGAACGAGGAGTTGGGGATTACAGGTCTTTCCCCATTCTTTCGTGATCAGGTTGAATATCGCGCCGATGTGGGTGGCGGGCTCATAGAACATGAGCTGGTGGATATCTTCTTAGCCGAAGCCAGCCCGGACCTGCCCCTTGCGCCAAATCCTGATGAAGTGATGGAGGTCAAATGGATCAGCGTTTATGATCTGACGACCGAGATCACAAAACATCCGTCAAAATTCACACCTTGGCTTCAAATTTACCTGACTGACCACGCCGAGAAAATCTTCGGAACACTCGTTCAGGTCTGATGCCCTACGTATGCACAAACCTCAGTGGCGCATCCGTATATATTAGCGCAGCGCTGAGCCTACCTGTTGCATATGCTCCTGTATCAACCGAAATACGACCGTTTTCGATACAGGCCTTATCGACAATGGTATGGCCATGAACGACCCATTGCTTGTCCTGACGGGTTTGTTCGAAAAACGCCTTATGCCCCCAAAGAAGAACGCTTTCGGTTTGCGCTGTCATGGCAACTTGCGGGTCTGCCGCGGCATGCACGACCCATATATTTCCACTGCGCCATGAGAGCGGCAGTTTCCTGAGCCACGCCTCCAACCCGGCAGGCAGGGTCGCGCGGAATTCCGATGCTGTTTCGATAACATCTTCTTTGGGCATCGTATCGCTAAGCCCGTCCATTCCAAAGCTGGCCAAGGTCTGCAAACCACCATTGCGTAGCCAACGGGCACCACGCTCTGCCGGGCGATCCAGAAAATCCAGCAGCATCTTTTCGTGGTTTCCTTTCAGGCAGACCACATTCTCAAATTCCTGATCAAGCGCGTACAAACGGTTTAGAACGCCTGCGCTATCCGGGCCGCGATCAATATAGTCGCCGACAAAAATGCAGTGGCCAGGCGGTTCTTTGGACAATCTGAAAAGGACTGCTTCAAGCAGATCAGAGCATCCATGTATATCACCAACAACAGCCAGCGGGCCATCTGGTTGCAATAATGCGTCTTCAGGCCACTCAGCAATGCCGGAATATGTCCCGCCGGGAAGACTCTTTCCGGCAAGGTTTTTCAACCAATTCATCGCATGTTTCCCTTAAACCCGTATTGCACGCCTAACCCTGCCTATACCTCAAATTTATATTGCATTAAGCGCAAGCGCCATGTTTTTGCCATAATTTACTCAGCCCTTTTTAACCTTGCTGAGTGATGCTGACCAGCAGGGTAAAATACAAAATGCAGGGGTGCATTTAATGCAAATAACTGGGGTGCGCAGCCTGACTGAGGGCTTGTCAGGTCTGGCAGGTATTGTCGATATGGAACTCGTCGAAATTGGCGGTTCTCTCTATCTTTACGCGGCTTCCATTCGGGATAAGTCGATTTCAATTTTGCAACTGGATGATGGCAATGACCCTTACCTGATCGCATCGGTTTCCGGGGCATTGCCAAGCGGCAGCCTGGCCACCCCGGATTTAAGTTACGCCAATATTGATGGCCAGCAGGTCATTCTGCATGGCACTACCACACGCGATACAGCAGCGACGCATATGGTTAGAAGCAATGGTGATCTGAGCACATCGCTTTTTCAGTCATTTGCACCGGGTGGAACCAATGTCGGTGTCACTGGTGACGGTCCAGATGGGGTGATGCAGTATTCCCATGTGGTGAATGTCAGCGGACGGGATTTCCTTTTTGCCAGCCAATGGGGTCAATCTGGTCTACGTACACTTGAGATCGATAGCTCTCTCGGGCTGAGTGAAGCCACACAAACTTCAGACACCAGCACGGGCCATCTTGGCGACGTCACAGCGCTTGCTTCTACCGAGATCGGTGGTTTCACTTATCTTTTGGCAATTTCTGCGGATGATGCGGGTGTGACAAGCTACCGCATCAACCCGGATGGCTCGCTTCAGGAACGCAGCAGTGTGGGGCCAGGTGGTGAACTTGGCGTACATACTCCGACCCAGCTGGCCACTGTCAAAGTGGGCGGACATATTTTCGCGGTTATGGGATCGCAGGGTTCCAGCTCTATCTCGGTTCTTGAGGTTGGCCTAGGGGGGCATTTGCAGATACGTGATCATATCTGGGATAATGGAAACACGTATTTCGACGACCTTACAGCAATGGAGGTTGTTCAGGTAGGCAACCGTGCTTTTGTTGTCGCTGCTGGTACGGATGATGGTCTAACTTTGTTTGAGTTGGATGCCGACGGGCATCTGCATTTCTTGACATCTGTGTCAAACAGCTTTGGGCAGACGCTGGAAAATGTCAGCGCAATACAGTCCAGTATTATGGGTGACACTCTACACATCTATCTTACGAACGGAACGCAAGCAGGTATCACACAAGTGGATATCGATCTTTCGACCTTTGGGCGTCAAATTACAGGGGATTTTCAGGATGATACACTCATTGGAACCGAAGGCGATGACATAATACTTGGCCGTGGTGGCAATGACCGCCTGGAAGGTGGCAATGGGGATGACAGGCTGATTGATGGTGCGCAAGCAGATACCCTGATCGGCGGCGAAGGATCAGATACATTCGTATTTATGAGCGATGGTGCCCGAGATATCATCCGGGATTTTGAAAACGGCATCGATAAGATTGACCTATCGGACTTTGCTTTTCTTTATGATATGGACCGGCTGACCATCACAGCACGCGGAAACGGAGTGCGTATTCGGTATTTCGATGAGGATATTTTCGTGTATGCCGAAGATGGGGCGTTGAATGTTAGTGACTTTGACCCTTCGGACTTCATTTTCTGATTGATAAACACGCAGTCAAGCGGGCGTGGAGCTTGTGCGCAAGTCGGTAAGTAGCTGCTTTTGGGCCGATTTTGAACAAATCAGCGGTCATTTTGTTTCCGAAATATAGACGATATGGGCAGAAACCCTCGAATCGACCCATAGAATTCGCATTCTTGCCCCAATTCATTTGAATAAGCGTCTCCGGGGGAAGGTTAATTGAGGTGTCCTTGTATGGATCGTCTGACTGAAATGGAAGCATTCGCCACCGTTGTAGATCAAGGTGGGTTTACCGATGCTGCCCGGAAAATGGGGATTTCAAAATCCGCCGTATCTAAACATGTGTCATCGCTGGAAACCCGGCTTGGGGCGCGGTTGCTGAACCGTACAACGCGTCGGGTTAGCCCAACTGAAATTGGGCTGGCTTATTACGACCGCGCACGCCGCGTTTTGAACGATGCGGGCGAAGCGGATGCGCTGGTCTCTTCCATGCAATCTGCCCCATCAGGTCTTCTGCGTATTTCTGTTGCGACGGATTTTGGTGTGAACCATATGTCACCTATTCTGGGGGATTTTCTGGCTGATTACCCTGAGATCACTGTGAATATGGTTTTGAACAATCGTTATGTCGAATTGATCAGCGAAGGTTTTGACTTAGCCATCCGTATTGGTGAAATGGAAGACAGCTCTTTGCGTGCGCGCAAACTGACTGATACAACGAAGCGCCTTATTGCGTCTCCCAAATACTTTGAACAGTTTGGTCGACCGGAAAAGATCGACGACCTGAATGACCACAAACTTTTGCATTACTCTAACCAGTCCGCTGGCAACGTCTGGAAGTTGACTGCCCCTTCTGGTGAGAAACGCCAGGTTCGTACACAAGGCTGGTTGACCGTGAATGATGGGCAATCCTTGCTGAATGCCTGCGTGTCAGGTTTGGGGATCGCGTATCTGCCAAGCTTCCTGTACTCGGAAGCGTTATCGAAGGGCTTGGTTGAGGAAGCAATTCCCGATCTTCCAAAAGAAACCCAAGGCATTTTCGCCGTCTACCCCCGGGTCGTTATACGCAACCAAAAGTCCGAACTTTCATTGACTTCCTGGCAGAAGCCTTCAAGGAAAAAGGCCCTGATACCTGGTAAGATGCAGTCTTATTCTGTCGAGGTGAGGATCACCTCGACACGCCTGTTCAGGGTGCGCCCTTCCTCGGTCAGATTGCTGCTGCGCGGTGCAAGATAGCCAACACCATCTGCACTGACTTGCGCCCTCGGGACACCAAACTTTTCCACTATACGATCTGCAACTGATTGGGCGCGGGCACGTGACAATGTCACGTTTGCAGCCAACGCGCCTTGTGCATCTGTATGACCGACCAAGGCGATGGAACGGTCAGGATTGGCCTTCAGATAAGCAGCAAGGGTTTCAAGGACGGGATAAATATCTTCGTCCAACGAGGATGATCCGGTGCCAAATCGCAAACCCTCCAGAACCGCCACGCCGTTCTGTTCCAGCGTTTCAATTAATACACCAAAATTTTGCGCGGGCGGTGGCTGAGACGGAGCCAAAGCATCGGGGTTATCTTGCACTTCAAGTTCTTCGGTCGCGCTACCGCCCACAAGTATCATCTGCACATAGGCAATATTGCCGCTGCGGCTGACAAACAGGCTAAGATATTCCGGGACAGCTTGCCCAAGCCGTTGAGCCGAAAGGTAACGGAAGTCACCAAGATCAATATGCATCCCCGGTTCAGGCAGCACCTCCGTGCCAAAGCGGAAATCAAAACCACCACATTCGCGGGTCTCACATTCATACAGCAACTCAAACCCGGATTTTTCCACCTGTTGACGCAGATTATCCATGACGCCCAAAGTCGTCGCACCCGAGGTCGTGATGCGCCAGGCCTTCTGTAAAAGCGGCCCTTCTGCTACGACTGACGGCAAGGGGCCGTAGGTAAACGGGCCAATTGGCATCTTGTAACTGATAAATGGTGTGGCTTCGGAAAAGGTCTCGGCCGCTCTTCCGGGAAATTCCAACGCAAGTTCAGCTATCCCAGCATCCGGTATCCAAAACAGCAAAAGAGGCAAGAATCGCTTCATCTATGAGCTGCGTGATAGTCAGAGTTTGGACGCATATCGATGGCTGAAGCCATCCGGTTCGTCATATTGAAAAAGCTGGCCACAGCGGCGATATCCCAGATGTCACGGTCGCCAAACCCAACCATGCGAAGCTGTTCACGGTCTTTCTCTTCGATCCCGTAGCTGGCTTCTGTCATTTGCACAGCAAAATCCAGCATCGCCCGCTGGCGCGCATCAAGTTTCGCCACCCGGTAATTCATCACAAGCGCTTCGCCTAATTCCGGATCGCCTGATAATTGTCGCACAGCAGCACCATGGGCAACAAGGCAATAGAAACAGCGGTTTACAGAGGATACGGCCACTGCAATCATCTCGCGTTCCAGCTTGCTCAGACCGCCTTCACCTAACATCAGATCATTATACATGCCGGTGAAGGCATTCAGTTTCGCTTCATCAAACGCGTAAGCGCGCAGGACATTGGGCACCATCCCCAATTTATCCACGCAGATGTCGAAGTAACGCTGCATAGGTTCCGGTAACGGATCGAGCGGAGGCAGGTTCAGGGCAGTTGGCAAGGAGTCAGTCACGACGGGATCAGCCTTTGGTCAGAGTTTCATGCGGTAATGATAGTATCCAACTTCGGCCATGCCTAGCGAGGTATAAAGGTCACGGGCTGCAATGTTGGCTTCAGTGGTAACGAGTGTAAAATCCGTTGCGCCCTGATCGGCCGCCCAATGCGCCGCTGCGTGCATCATATGGCGGGCAAGCCCCTGACGGCGATGGTCTGTTGCGACTTCCAATGCGTGAACCATCGCGGTGTGTTTATGCACTGCTACAAACCCTGTACCAGCTGGGCGGTCGTTGATCCTACCCAGAATACTGGCTTTCGGCCCCTTAACACGCTCCATCACCGCAAGACGGCCCGCGCCAATTCCACCGGCGGCCCAGATGTCGACCATGATTTGCAAAGGCGGCCAGATCGTAAACGCTGTCACCGGTGGGACGGTGGCGGCTGTCAGAACGTCGATCGGACAATGAAACAGAACAGACGGATCAATCACCTGATACCCGCGCTCAGCCAGAACCACGTCCAGTTGCGTGTCTTCGGGTCTGAGGGAAAACAGCTTGGGTTGTCCCAAGGCCTCCATCTTGGTCTCAGCCATAGCAACCTGCTCAATGGCATCGCGCAACACAACCGGGGTCGCCGCCGAGACTCGTTTGCCGCCGCCATCGCCTTGACGGATTTCCCATGGGCCAAGACGTGTCTTTCTGGCAGGAGGCCAGGTTGCCTCGATAGTTTCAAAGATGTCGGATGGTGTCATGTGGGGTCGACGCCCAGCTTTTCGGCCAACGCAGCAATCGCCATGTCAAGTTGAGCCACATCACTACCGCGTGCAACGATATTTGATCCATAAACACCATCCTTCTGAAATGGATAGGATCCGAAAGACAGGTCAGGATAGGCCTCTACCATTTCAGACAAAGGGCCCGCGATATCCCCTTCGCCGCGCATCACGCGCAGGGTTTTAGACAAAAGTGGCGCCCCACCTGTCAGGGTTGGCAAAACTGAAGCGACCATAGCGTTGAACACTGATGGAACGCCTGCCATCACATGAACATTCCCGATCTTGAACCCCGGCGCGACAGAAACCGGGTTATCGATCAGGGTTGCCCCGTCCGGTATGCGCGCCATGCGCAAGCGCGCCTCGTTCAGTTCCAACCCTGTTCTGGCATAATGGGCGGCCAGCAGCGCGCGCGCGTCCTCACGTATATCAACGGATGCACCAAACGCGGCACCAACTGCATCGGCTGTGATATCGTCATGGGTCGGGCCGATCCCGCCCGAAGTAAAGACAGTATCAAAGGCAGCGCTCAGGGTCTTCACAGTTTCTGAAATGCGGGTATGATCATCCGGGATAACCCGTACCTCTTCCAGAGAAATTCCGATCTTCGTCAACTCGCCCGCCAAGTGATGCATGTTAGCGTCTCGGGTCCGGCCAGACAGGATCTCGTCTCCGATCACGACCATAGCAGCAGTTGGGTTGGCCATCGGGCTCTCCTTGATTGGTGGCTTCCCACCGTATAGGCCCGTCTCATGCGCTTTCAAACCCCACTTGTCCCAGCCACGCTGATCAAACGCTATAATCGCTTTCTTGCTGATATAAGGCTTGAAGATGGGCGTGAAGTTACAGCCCATTGCCCAAACCCCGGCGCCATGCTTGGTCTCAAAGACCCGGGGCTGCGCATCTGGGTAGAGCCGAATGATGATCCGAAGAAAAAACTGAAATTCGGTTGGCGCGTGGCTGAACTGCCGGACGGCCATTTTGCAGGCATTGATACAAGTGTGCCTAACCGTGTTGTGAAAGAAGCATTGATCGCAGGTCAGATATCTGAACTCGCGGTTTATAAGACCATCAGGCCAGAGGTAAAATACGGCAAAAACAGTCGCGTTGATTTCCTTCTGACACAACCGGGTTTGATTGATACTTATGTCGAGGTGAAGAATGTTCACCTGCGTCGCCAAGATGATTGGGCAGAATTTCCCGATAGCATGACAACCCGTGGCACCAAGCACCTGAATGAGCTATCGGATATGGTCGCCCAAGGTGCGCGGGCAGTCATGGTGTATCTGGTGCAACGCACGGATTGCACATGTCTAAAACTGGCTTCCGATCTGGACCCGGTTTATGCTAAAGCTTTTGATGCAGCTCGCGCTGCTGGTGTTGAGATGCTTTGCTATGGAACGGATGTTTCGCCAAACGGTGTGACCCTGTCTCGTGCTTTGCCGGTAGATTCACGCGTTCAGTCAGGTTCTTGACACTAGCGGATCGCAAAAATCCGCCTATATTGCTAATTTCAAGCGCAGAAGAGGTTCTGGTGGACGACATTCATCACGGCAGATTAACGCGAGAAGGCATTCGTATCCACGAGGCTACGGATTTCGCGGGTATGCATAAAGCCGGAGAATTGGCGGCACGCATTCTGGACGATATGGTCGATCTGGTTGTGCCCGGTACGACCACAGAAGCGATTGACAAGGCGATCACAGATAAAGTTGAAGCTGCTGGCGCCAAGTCTGCAACGATTGGATACAAAGGGTATCGGCACGCATCGTGCATCAGTGTAAACCATGTTGTCTGCCACGGCATCCCGGGCCCAAAAGTTCTGAAAGATGGGGATATACTTAACATCGACGTGACCGTCATTTTGGATGGCTGGTTTGGCGATACCAGTCGCATGTATGTGGCGGGCAAGCTCAGCCGCAAGTCAGAGCGGTTGATCCAAGTCACCCATGATGCGTTGTTCAAAGGGATCGAACAAGTCAAACCGGGGAATACGTTTGGCGATATCGGTCATGCTATTCAAAAGTATGTCGAGGGCCAACGGATGTCTGTGGTTCGCGATTTTTGCGGTCATGGCTTGGGACGTGTCTTTCACGCTCCGCCAAATGTGCTGCATTATGGCCGCCCCGGCACACAGGCAGTGCTTGAGGAAGGCATGTTTTTTACCATTGAGCCGATGGTAAATCTGGGTCGCCCTGAGACGAAGGTTCTTGACGATGATTGGACGGCTGTTACCCGCGACAGGACTTTGTCAGCGCAGTTCGAACACTCAATCGGTGTGACGTCTGACGGCTTTGAGATTTTCACCCTGTCACCTGCTGGAAAATTCCACCCGACATATAGCTAAACCTTTATTTTAACGCGGAATTAAACCGAATCGTAGGACGGTTCGGTCATGTCGAAGCCAATTACGCATTTCGCTGAAACCAGTTTCTCAGGGTTTGAGGCTCTGCCAGATTTATGGTCAAGGCTGGAACCGATCAGCCCCGCAAAAGATGATCAGCCGGGTCATCGCCAGCGCTTGCGTCAGCGATTTATGGCGGGCGGTGCCGATGCCATGCCCGATTACGAATTGCTGGAGTTGATCCTGTTTCGCGCTATTCCTCGGCGCGAGGTTAAGCCGCTTGCCAAGCGCTTACTGACTGCCTTTGGTGATTTTAATAGGGTGGTCTCTGCACCTGCTGCACGGCTCGCATCTGTGCAGGGCGTGGGTGATGCGGTTGTGCAAGAGCTGAAAATTATCGAAGCAACCGCCCATCGCATGGCGCAAACCAAAGTATTGGGTGCAGAAGTTTTATCGTCATGGGATGCCTTGCTGACCTATTGCCAAACGGCCATGGCGCACCGCGAAACGGAACAATTCCGGATTCTGTTCCTGGATCGCAAGAATATCCTGATTGCGGACGAGGCGCAGCAGTGCGGCACGGTTGATCATGTGCCTGTCTACCCGCGCGAGGTCATTAAACGCGCTTTGGAATTGAATGCCTCTGCAATGATTCTTGTGCACAACCATCCGTCTGGCGACCCAACGCCCTCGGATTCTGATATAGAGATGACACACATGATCATTGCAGGCGCACAGCCTTTGGGGTTGACCGTGCATGACCATCTGGTGGTCGGTGCGTCAGGGCATTTCTCATTCAAAAATCATGGTCTGATTTAAGCATCACACAGCGCAAGTTCAGTTGATGAATTCTCGCACAGTCGAGACAAGGTCAAAATAACTTGGTCCCGGTATATCTTGCGCTGGCAGCAAGCTATTTTCGCGCAGAAGCGGTCGGATTTCCGCTATGTCCCAAACCACATAAATACCTTCACGATTTTCCATTTGCCGGGCTGTTGCCATCTGATGATCATTGCGATGTTCCCCAAACTGGTACGGCGCGGCAAGATAATCAAAGGTTTGGAGTATTTTCGGGCAGACAATATGGTCCCGATGCCTGCATGGGCAACGACGATATCAGCCCGCCGGAAGGCCGTTTCAAAAGCCTCGGGATCCATCGTAGGAACCGCATCAAGGTTGGGCCAATTTCCCGTGAAACCTGTTTGTGCGACCACTTGCATCGGCAAATCCGGTGCTATTGCATTCATCTCGTCAATCAGTCTAGGAAATGGCAATTGTGTGCCAACTGTCACGAAAATCATAGTACCGCACCTGCATATTTTGCGCCGGTTTGGCGGGCTATTTCGGGCCACTGGGTAAGCCATAGGGCCGCGACACGTCTGGCCAGCCTTCCGGACAAGGACATTTCTTCCGCATTAGCAACCGAGTCGATCCAGATTGTCTGCGCCCCCAACACTCTGCCAACGCAAAGCGCAAGCAGACCGGGCAAAGCGCCAGTTGACACAACGACATCCGGGCGTATCCGTGTCACCAAGCGCAGGATTGACCAGAAAGATATCAGGACTGACCGCAAATTATCACGGCTACAATCCGGCAAGGATACCGTATCGCCCTTCACACCGGCCAAGGTCGTTGCGAAAACAACCTGATGTTCTGCAAATGCCGGGCCCAGAAGCTGCAATTGTTGCCAATGCCCACCGCCCGATGCCACGGCCAGAACTCTCTTACCCTTCATTCTAATACCTTCCTTGGAAACTGCGCTGAAATGTCAAAAACACCATGTTCGAATGATTTCTTGCAGAACGATCGCTGTTTAACCTGCGACTGCGCAGGCCTGCTTTCATGGCCCAATCACGTTTCAAACCAAGTGTATAAACTGCCTGAACCTGTGCAGAGCTTTGCCCAGCGCGTGTCAGCGTCGCCTCTGTCTGGGTATAACCTATATTCAGATCGATCTGGTCATGACCGCGAAGCGCACGGTGATAATTCAATGAGAGTTGTGTTGTGATACGGGTGTCATTCGTGTCTACCGATGTGGTCGCCAGACGCTGCACATCTGCGCTCAGCTCTGACACATCCCAGCGACGCGCCAATGAAAGCCCGGCAATTAAATCCGTCGACCCATTCTGCAAATGTGTTGCACCGACCCAAACCGAGAGCCCGCGGTTTTCCTGCTCACGCGTTATTCCAAACTTGAAATCTGTCCGCTGCCCTTCCGCGAAATGCTGAATGCGCGCATCTGCATAGATCTGCCCAATCGCCAGATCTGACGTGATATTGAACGTGCCTTCCAACCCGCTGCTATGGGTGTCGCTTCCAAAATCGCGCGTTTCTATCCTGCGCTGCCCAATCGAAACCGTAACATCTGTTCTGGAATTGACTGGATGGCGAAGCTGGATCGTAAGACCACGCTGCATACGGTCACGTTGTAAATCGCCTATACTACTGAATTTTTGCACATCGAAGCTAAGTCTCGCCTCACCCAGTCTGGGATGTCGCAGAATGCCGTTTACTTCAACTTTCAACCGGTCCGTGTTGTTCTGACCGCCTTGTCGACGTGCCAAATGATCAGCCATTAACTCCAACCCAACGGGACCATCGAGGCCGAGGTATAATTTCCCCGTTCCACCAAAGCTTTCCAGACGATTGCTATCGGTGGATAAATTTAAAATATCCGGCAGCCCTGTTTCGTCAAAATGAAACGGTACGGCATCTGTCTTATGCGCATATGCCGAAAGGCTTAGCTGGCTGTTTGCAACCTCGCGGGTGTAGCGAATGTCCGATCTAATGTTTTCAAGGGCATTTTCTTGGGCCGCGATATCGAAAATGAATGTCTGGCTGCGTGTTTTGCTCGTCAATCCAAAACGCAAAGCGGGTAAAACTGCAGTTTCCGTATCATCGACAATGATCGAAGCGCCCAGATCAAGCGAAAGCCCGATACCACCAGCACTATCCTGTGCGTGTGCAGGCAGGTTCAGCAGAATCGCAATGCAAACCAGCCACAGCGATTTCATTCGAACAGCCGCCGTTCTGGCACAATGATCACATCACCTGCTTGCAAAACGGATATCCGATTGCCAGAGCCGGACATCAGCTTCCGGTAATTGACGGTGTAGACTGTCTCGAGCCCGGTTTTGGCGTCAACGCGCCGCAATTGCACACGCTTGGTCGCTGCAAATCGGGTAAATCCGCCAGCTTGTGCAAGAAATTGCAGAAATGTCGTTCCCGGTGTCACAGCAATTTTGCCCGGCTTCGCCACCTCGCCCATAGCGAACACTTCGATCGTAGGGGGCGCCACTGGCCGGGCAGCGCGGGACTGAACCACACGGGGTTTCTTGGCAAGGGTCGCTACGGAGACGTAAACGCTTGGCTCAGCGGCATAGTTAGGGGCCAAACCCGAAATTAGCGCCGCGCGGATTTCGGGTATCGTGCGGCCTTTCGCTGTAAGCGTGCCTATCATTGGAAAAGTGAATGATCCGTCCGGCAGAACCAACACATTGCGGTTCAACCCTGAATCTTCCAAGACCTCGATGCGCAACGTGTCCCCTGCATTAACCCGGTAGTCTGACGCCAGCGTTTTCAGTGGCCAAAGCACGATCAATATAGAGAAAAATAAAAGCGTTCGTAGCATGTGCCTGCGCCTCGCTTAATAACCGGTGCCACGCAGCACGACATGTAATGTGCACCACAACAATTTAACGTCATGAAACAGGCTGAGGTCTTGTTCATACTGCGCATCGAAAATAGCACGCGTAGCAAATGTGCTTTCATTGCGCGCGCTGACTTGCCAAGGTCCGGTGATGCCCGGGGCAAGCCGGTAGTAGGCCATGCCCGTATAAAGCCCTGTCTGGCTTGCCATCATCGGGCGCGGGCCAACCAATGACATCTCACCCTTAAACACGTTCCAAAGCTGTGGAAGTTCATCCAAAGATGTCTTGCGTAGAAACCGCCCAACCCGAGTGATCCGCGGATCATCTTTCAGTTTTTGCGTCGCGTACCATTCTGTGGCCGCATCGGTGTTTCTGGCCAGATGGGTCTGCAACAAGCGCTCTGCGTTCGGATACATCGTGCGCAGCTTCGCCATTTTGAACACACGACCGTTCTGACCAACCCGCTCTTGTAGAAAGATAGGGCTTTGCCCGCTAAGCGCGACAATGGCCATCAGAACAGCGATCAGTGGCAACGCCAGCGGCAAAATCAAAAGTACAAGGCACAGATCAAGCGCGCGTTTGCCGGCAACCTGATAGACCCCATGTCGTTTCACATGCGCAGGCGTGCGGGAATTCACCAGCATGGCGGTATCGGTATTAAGAATCCTTACTGGTGCATTCATTACAATCGTCTCCGTATTCTTCGACGCATGTGCCGGAATGCGCCCTTATTGGTCCAAGCTGTGGCCGTGTTATGGGAAAACCCCAAATCAAGACCGTTTCGCTTGCCCTAAGAATGAACGGAGATCGATTAATTATGTCTTAAGCTTTCAAGGGTTTGATTTGTAACTAGAAAAACTACGCACAGATGATTCAAAATGAAGCTCTCAGTCGCTTTGACACGAAAAGAAATAGCAAATTACAGCAGTTTTTGCCGATCAGAACGAATCCAGAACAACTGTACCCGACAGGTCAGGCCACATGGTTTTAGGGCTCTGAAATCCTTGCCTTTTCCTTGCTTGGTTAACGGAACAGGAAAGTTACCTAAATGCGCATAGACATCCCCTATTTGCGTTGGAAAGTCCTGCAACGTGTCCCGGTCTTCGTGATTGCGTTCGGCCTATTAGCTGCATGTATTTTATGGGGCGTGACCACCTTGCCTACGGCCTATTCTGCTCAATCACGCATACTCGTCGAATCATATGGCATACCAAAAGACCTGTCTGCACCCGAAGGGACAACAGGCCGGTCAGAGCAACTTGAGGTTATTGAGCATCGCCTCATGACTCGCACGACCTTGATGGAGCTTGCGGATGAATACGGGCTGAAGCCTGATTTCATCGGACTTCGTGAAGCAATCACTTTCAAGACCAGCACGGGTCGTGACAGCGCAACGATCCTGACAATTTCGTACCGTCACGAAGACCCGACTATTGCGATGGCCGTGACAAATGCTCTTACCGATCTGGTCCTATCTGAAAACACCCGTATCAGAACAGAACGCGCCGAGGAAACTCTTGGGTTTTTCCGTGCTGAAGTCGCCGCATTGAAAGCCGAGCTTGGCGAACGGACGCAGGCGCTTGCGAAGTTCAAAACCGACCATGCAGACGCGTTGCCTGAAAACCTGCCCCATTATATGGAGCGGCGTAGCAAAATACAGGACCGTCTTCTGGCATTGCCAACAGAGGAAACAGCAACCGCCAGTGCGGCCCAACATAAGCTCGCGCAGTTGCAGCAGGACCTTTCGGATGCCCTTGCGCTCTACACGCTAAAGCACCCCAAAGTGCATCTTCTTCAGGCCCAGATCGACACAGCGATTGCAAACCAGCCAGTTGTAATAAGCCCGGATCTGTCTGAACGAAAAACCCTGGAGGACGAGTTGGTGCAGTTGAGCATGCTGATCAAACGCATACCGGCCAATGCGATTACATTGTCAGCACTGGAAAGGGATCACGATCTTGCCGCAAAACAATATCAGACAACAGCGACCCGCCTGTCGCAAGCTGCGACAAGTGAGCGTATCGAAATGCTGTCCAAAGGTGATCGCCTGACACTGGTTGAGGCTGCGGTACTTCCTAATATCCCTACCGGTCCCAAGCGGATAATTCTGATCGCCGGTGGACTTTTGGGGGCGCTGATCATCGCCGCGTCTCTGATTTTTTGGCTTGAAAAGTCTGATCGCACCATCCGCCGCCCCATTGATCTAAGCAACGGGCTGGGTCTCACACCCTTTGCTGTTCTGCCTGATCTTGGTCGCGCCAGAGCGCCTATCTGAAAGGAATTACCGTATTGGAACAATTGAAGAATCCCGCCGCACTTGTTCGATCTACACAGCAACAGGATGCCATAACACCGATACATCGCCAGCCTTTAGGTGAACCTCAACTGGTTGATCCGATGGGAAACTGGCATCACCTATCGCAGATTCACCTTGATGCTTTAACATTGCAACAGCACAATGTTGTCACGCTGGAAAACAGCGCTCTTGCTGCTCCGTTCGATATGCTTAGGACGCGGACTTTGCAGCATATGCGCAAACAATCCTGGCGTCGTTTGGCTGTCACATCGCCATCTGAGGGATGCGGCACATCAACGGTTGTCGCCAATCTTGCCCTCAGCCTTGCGCGGCAAGCTGATTTGCGGACAATTGTCTTCGATTTCAATCTACGGACCCCGAAGCTTATCCACTTGTTTGGTCTGACCGACCGTGGACCACGCTATTCTGCCTTGCAAGATAACAGTAAATCTTTCGATACGAACTGCCTACGCGTGGGTGACGGGCTGGGACTCAGCCTGAATGCAACGCCTTGCGAAACACCTGCAGAGTTACTGGCATCGAAAAGCACAGCTGCTTTGCTCAAACAGATTGAGACAGATTATACACCTGACCTGATGATCTTTGATCTCCCCTCGTTGGCGGTAGACGATACCTTGGCGGCGCTTGAAATAGTCGATTGTGCACTTCTTGTCGCGCGAGGCGATCATACCAAAACCGATCAAATCGACTGGGCCGAGCGGACACTAACAGATCACACAAATTGCCTTGGCACGGTCCTGAACAAATGCCGCTTCTCACACAGAGCGGTTGCATGACAAGCATTCCCGATCCCCGAGGCAGCCTCGCAAAGCCGGAACTGGTTTACAAACCGTCCTTCACAAGGTTTCAACGTGCTATACGACTTATAGTTTCGGCATTTGATCCGCGCATCTATCTGCACGCTTTGCGGCTTCTCAATTATTACAATTACACTCACATTGTTCCGCGTCGAAAGCTGACCCTTGGGGCTGATGTTGCCATCAGTCCTAATGCCTCTTTGGCCCACGCTGAGCGGATCATGATAGGCGATGGCACCCATATAGGCGCGCGCTGCAGTCTTTGGGCTGGACCGGGACGGGGCAATATCGTTCTCGGCCAGCACGTACTTTTGGGCCCAGACGTGATGATGACTGCAGCCACGTACAGGTTCAACGATGGCGGCCCCGTCTCGGACCAGAGTATGGATGAGGCCGACATTTTCATCGGCAATGATGTCTGGATTGGTGCGCGCGCCATCATTCTGCCCGGCACTCATATTGGGGATGGGGCGATAATTGCAGCAGGGGCCGTTGTGAAAGGCCATGTCGCCCCGCGCGAAATTATGGCTGGCGTGCCAGCAAAACAGATTGGCATGCGCAATGACGGCTGAGGCTGCGATAATAATTCCTCATTATCGGGATATAGAAAGGTTATCACGGTGTCTGACCGCCTTAATGCAGCAACCTGAGGTTTCTCGTACCGAAGTCATCGTCGTGGATAGCGGCGGGCCTCACACATCTTCTTCCTTTCGTCAGGCCTTCCCAAATGTGTGCTTTATGGTTGAGCCGCATCCTGGCGCTGGTCCTGCGCGCAATTGTGGTGTCACGCAATCAAACGCACCGCTTTTGTTCTTTTTGGACTGTGACTGCATCCCGTCTGAGAATTGGATTGCATCGGCGTTCAACACAATTCGCCCGAACTGCGTCATTGGCGGATCTGTTCAGCTTTTTGACGAAACCGCCCGACCCCGTACTGGGGCGCAAGCGTTTGAAACTGTCTTTGGGTTTCGTCAAAAAATCTATATCGAACGGCATCGGTTCTCTGTTTCTGCGAACCTGATCACAACCCGTGAAGTCTTTGACAAGGTTGGTGGTTTCAGACCTGATGTATCTGAAGATAAAGACTGGTGTCACCGCGCCGTAACCAGTGGTACCGAGCTTATCTACGCACCGAATGTCATCGTCCATCATCCAACTCGGAAAACTTGGGCTGCGCTCAGAAAAAATGGCGCCGCCTTGTCCATGAAAGCTATGTAAGCGTTAAGACACCAGCCGACCATCTAATTTGGAATCTGCGCGCCTGCCTTATGCCGTTTAGCATTTTTGCCCATGTCCCATATGTCCTGTTATCACGGCGGCTTAACCGCACGGAAAAACGTCGCGCGATCTATGTGCTGTGCAAGTTAAGGCTTTGGCGTATGAGCCATATGCTAAAACTCGCGATAACAAGCGCTTTGCCCGGACCCGGTTAATATGACGGATAGAGCATTCAAAAAAATTCAACACTATCATTAGGGGCAGGTTTCTGGACGGGCTGGACAGATGGTGTGGCAATTATTTCGTTAGCAACCAGCATCTGTTTCACATTTCCCGTTGTGGGCCAAAACCTTAACTTGCGGGCTTGCGTGCCACCAAGGCTTTGACTGACACAAGTAATACACTCTGTCTCAAGAAATTCTGTTGCAAATCGCGCGTTCTTTGACCCTATGTCGGAAAAACCTTCCATCATGCGGGCACCGCCAAAAACTTTAGCACACAGGGCATCGCGGCGCGCGCCCAGTTTAAGCAACCCGTTGATCAAAAGCTCCATAGAGTGGATGCCATATCGCATATTCGTTGGGTCAAAACCTTCTCCTCCTGGAAGAAGAAAATGGTTTAGCCCACCGACCTTACGATCAGGATCATAAAGCGCCACAGCGACACAAGACCCAAGGATCGTTACAAACATATCCTCTGAGCGATCCGAGACCCGAAATTCCCCTTGTCCGATATGAATGGGGTCAGCTGTTTGGACAGTCATTAAAACACCTTCTGTCTGGCAGGCATATTTACGGCTTTTAGAATGGTAGAACAGATATTAGGCAAGGCGATCTGTTCACAGGCACCGCCAAGTTCTACCGCCGCCCTTGGCATACCATAGACAACGGATGTGTCTTGGTCCTGCACAATTGTGTGGCCACCGTTTTGTCGGATTTTCAGCAGCCCGGCGGCCCCATCTTTACCCATGCCGGTGAGCAAGACACCTATCTTAGACACTCCGCATTGTGCGACAGATGAAAACAACGCATCGACAGATGGCCTGTGACCAGAGATTTCGGGCGCTGGCCTGAGTTTGCAATATCGCCCTTCGCCTTGCGCAAGCTCAAGATGCGCTTCAGCGCCCGGTGCAATGTAAACCCGACCCTGTTGAAGTGGTGCCCCATCCCAGGCTTCAAGCACCTCGAGGGCACATAAGCTATCCAGCCGTTTTGCAAAAGCTGACAGGAATTGTCCGCGCATATGTTGAACAATCATAATTGGCGGGCAGTTTTCTGGCATAGACGTCAGAATAGTTTGAATAGCCTCTACCCCGCCGGTAGAGGCACCAATCGCCACAATGGTCGAAACCCGGCTTTGTGGTATTTGTCTTTGTACAGTTCTTCTTGGTTGATGCCTGTGGTTTACTGGGCTTGCCCGCAATATTTGTAAAAGTTTCTCTGTATCTTCGTCTTCAACGAGATTTATATCTCTTGGGGGAACCCCATCTTTCAACAGGGCAAGCATATTATCTTGTGTGAAAACGCAGATCCAGACTGGTGAAGCTTTGGATATTTGATCGTGTAGTTTTGCGTTTAGATCAGGAATTTTGAACAGGGATACAAACTCGCTGCCCAGAATAACAGCGTCTGGTAAGTGATCCGCAATGGCTGCCAATGCTGATTTTGCGTCAGTGACAGTAGCCACGATGTCCATATCGCCATGCCGTTGAAGTTTGGCGATCAGTTTCGTTCGCCGTACAGGGCGGCCATCAGCAATCACAATACGGACTTTTGTCATGGAGCTGCCACGTTTATTGAATGAAGGGCTTGGATTGAAATGTCAGGTGAAACGATCAGAAATCTTCCCACCCGGTCGTTTGTTGATCCGCGCCGTTCACTGTACGCGCAGATTGAAAACCCACTTTTGGATCATCAGATGGCGCAGCTTCAACAGTAGGCATTGGCACGACATTACTTGACCCGCTGGCCTGATCAATTTTGAATACGGATACAAGTTGTGTCAGGCTCTCTGCTTCAGATTTCAACGAATGGCTGGCAGCGGTTGCTTCTTCCACCATCGCAGCATTTTGCTGCGTAACCTGGTCAAGCTGCATCACACCCGTATTGATTTCTGACAAGCCTGTAGACTGCTCTTTGGATGATGACGAAATGTCAGAAACAAGGGTGGAAATGTTGCCAATGCTCTCCACGATTTCCTGCAATGCCTGACCTGCTTTACCGACAAGATCGACACCTTTCTGTACCTGCTGCGAACTGGTGGAAATCAGCGTTTTGATCTCGCGCGCAGCCTCTGATGATCGCTGGGCCAAAGCCCGGACCTCAGAGGCTACTACCGCGAAGCCCCGGCCAGCTTCACCAGCGCGCGCAGCGCTCAGCACCAGCGTTCAGCGCAAGCAAATTGGTTTGGAAGGCGATGTCATCAATCACCCCAATAATTTGCGAGATCTGATCGGAAGAGCTTTCGATTTCCGTCATGGCCGTCACAGCTTGAACAACCACCTTCCCGCTGGCTTCGGCATTGGCCCGGGCCCCCTGAACAATATTGTCTGCTTCCAACGCGCCTTTTGCCGAAGACTGGACACTTGCCGTAAGCTCATCCAGCGCGGCTGCAGTTTCTTCAAGCGTAGCAGCCTGGTTTTCAGTACGACGTGACAGGTCATCTGACGCCTGACTTATTTCATAAGCCCCACTACCAACACCGCTGGCTGCACCGATCAGTTTCGAGATCGTTTCGTTGACCTGCTCTATAGCCGTATTGAAATTTGCGCGAAGCTCTTCGTATTCAGGCGCGAATGGGTCCTTAAGGGTTGATGTCAGATCACCTTCAGCAAGATTGCTGAGCCCTTGGCGCAGATTGTTGATCATATGAACCTGATCCTGCTGCATCCGCTCCTGCTCTATCTTGAGCTTTTCGCCAGCTTCGATCTTGTCACTGAAATCATTCAGAACACGCGCAATAGTACCAATCTCGTCCTTTCGAGAGGCATCTTTGACTTCAAAATCAAACTCATGATCTGAAATCTGCTGCATCACAGCACCAAGTCGGGTTAAGGGCTTAGTAATGTAATTGGCCAGAAGATATCCAAACCCGATAGACGCAATGGCTGCAATTACAATTTCCACTATGCTTGCATGAAGTAAATGTTTCGCTGGTGCCAAAAGTTCATCATGATCTTGTTCGGCAATCATCGCCCAAGTATGATCGAAGAAATGAATTGATTCAAAGGCCGCAATCACGCCAACAGCATGGTTGTCCACCGTGTCGAGAATAATTCCCGGGTCTCCTTTCAAAGCAGACCTTACCTGTTCGGAATCAGGGGCACGCATCAGCATTGCTTCTTCCGGGTGATTGCGTGGATCGTTTCGTAAAAGCCCGTCTTCACCAACAAGCATGATGCTGCCAGTTTCACCCAAGCCGGTTGCCCCGCTTAGAATCCTGTTCAACTTGTCAATTGGCATCTGCAAGGCCATTACGCCTTTGGGCTTATTCTCATCATCCATAACTTTTATCGCGACAAATGCGGCGGGTGCGTCAGCGCTTGGACCATATGGTTTGAAATCTACAAAAACAGGTTTTTTGCCATCAGAGGTCATTGCACCGCGATAGGCTTGCCCCAGTCCGCTATCGGCCCATTGGCCAGTCACAAAATTTGTGGCGTAATCGTTTTCTTTGAACACGCTATAGACCAAATCGCCATTCGCGTTGAACAAGAACAGATCGTAATAGCCCCCTTCTGTCAGGAAAGCTGTAAAAAACGGATGATAGGCGCGATGCGAATGGCTGTAAACCGAGCCATCATCTGCCGTCAGGTATTTATGTTTTTCTCCGGTCGGGAACGGATTGCGCGTTATATAAGCGTCTTGCAGAAACTCTGTTGCGCCGGATTTTATCCCTTTCCAGCCATTGTTGAAATCACGGATAGCCTCGTGAACGGTTGGGTTTTTTGCCCCCAGCACAATATCAGTTTCGATTGATTGCAACCACGATTCAAGCTGGGTCGAATGGCTATGTAATGCCAGATCAAGCGTGTTGCTTGCTTCGTAAATCGAGAGAATCGCGTGCGGTCACGTATGAATAGATTGCCATGGTACTGGCAATCGAGAAGGAAAGCAGCGCAATCGCGGCGGGCAGTTTGAAAGAAAGGCTCGAAAATTTCATGGAAGGGTCCTTACCGGCGATGCGCCATCAATGCGGTGCTATGTTTTACACAGAACAACATGCGCTGGGTCCTCGTTTCACTACGCACAGGCTGGTTCTGCCGATGCGACTCTGAGGCGTAGTATTCGTGTAAAATGTAAATGAGCGCCTAATACGGGCGAAATTTCCGGTAATGCACTGTTTGCAAAGCAAAAAGGCCGGGGAATTCCCCGGCCATTCGTAATAAGTAAAAACAGATTTCAGGTGTAGCGGTTGACAAGGTTTTCCAGATATTCCTGCTTTCCAGACCGAGGTTGTGGGTCAAGTGCGCTTGCTTCCGCCTTGGCCGCAATTTCCTCCAGCGTCATGTCACCAGATAGCATCTTGGTCGCATTGCGCGTATTCCATCCGGCATAACGGTCTTCAACAAAACCCGATAGCTTGCCATCTTCAATCATACGGGCTGCGGCTTTCAATCCTAGTGCGCAGCAATCCATAGCACCTACATGCGCAATAAGCAGATCCTCCGGATCAAGGGATTGTCGGCGCAATTTGGCGTCAAAATTCGTACCGCCCGTCGTGAACCCACCGCCTTGCAGGATATGGTAATAAGCCAGCGCCATTTCAGGCACGTTATTGGGGAATTGGTCCGTATCCCAGCCCGACTGGTAGTCGTTCCTGTTCATATCCACGGACCCGAAGATGCCCAGCGCATTGGCCAATGCAATCTCATGTTCGAACGAATGTCCGGCAAGGATGGCGTGACCTTGCTCAATATTCACCTTTACCTCACCTTCCAAACCGTAGCGCTTTAGGAAGCCATAGACCGTCGCAACATCGTAATCATATTGGTGCTTGGTGGGTTCTTGTGGTTTCGGCTCAATCAGGATCGCACCTTTGAAACCCAATTTGTGCTTATAGTCGACCACCATATTCAGGAAGCGGCCCATCTGATCCAGTTCACGGGAAAGATCTGTGTTCAGGAGGGTTTCGTATCCTTCGCGGCCACCCCATAGCACATAGTTTTCACCTTTCAAAAGGTGAGTTACATCCATGCATTTCTTCACGACCGAGGCACAATAAGCAAAGACTTCTGGATCAGGATTGGTAGAGGCCCCTGCCATGTAACGCCTGTTGGAGAACATATTTGCCGTGCCCCACAGCAATTTGACACCAGTTTCCGACATCTTGCTTTGCAGGTAATCGGCCATCTCATCCATACGGGAATGGCTTTCGGCCAGTGATGCGCCTTCGGGACGCACATCATGGTCGTGAAAACAGTAATACGGGACGCCGAGCAGGCGGAACATCTCAAACGCAGCATCAGCCTTTTTCTTGGCCAGCTCAGTCGTGTCAGCCGGAAACCAGGGACGTTCAAACGTGTCCCCACCGAACGGGTCATTTCCACCCCAGACGAAGTTGTGCCAGTAGCACACCGCAAAACGCAGATGCTCGGCCATAGTTTTACCCATGATCACTTCGTTTGGATTGTAATGTCGGAAACTCAGCGCGTCGGTGCTGTCTTTGCCTTGGTACGTAAGGGGGAGATGCCGTCAAAATAGTCTGTCTTCACGTGAGTTCGTCTTTCTTTTTAATTGATATGCAAAACGTACCTCAAGAATGATCGCAAGCGAAGAAGAAACAAGTCATTTCGGCATATTTTCCTTAACAAAAATGTCGATGAAAATATTTTCCTGCGCATGGTTCAGGACTTGCTGTTCACTCAGCGTGCGCAATACACGAATAGCACTGCGGATTTCATGGCCAGCACTTTGATTAATCACAGCATCAATTGCGCCATCGGTCAAACCAAGCCGTGTGGACTCTGTTAGCTCATGGGCAATAACTATCGGACGTTTGCCAACAGCTTGTAAGGCAGAAACCAAACCACGATTCCCAGCGCCGACACTGTAGATTCCGACGATATCAGGATGTGTATTCAGTGTTTCGCTAACCAGGCCTTCAACGATTTCAAAATCATCTTTCCCTTCCAGCGATGTCATGACTTCGAAAACGGGAAAATCCCTTTTCATTATCTCACTGAATCCCATTTGCCGCTCAATATGGTCACGGGCGATCTGTGATCCAAGGATTACCATGATCTTGCCGGTCTTTTGTTTCAGAAAGCGCCCCATAAGCGCCGCAGCAGTGCGCCCAGCTGCAATATTGTCAATGCCAACAAAATAGTCCCGCTCTGAGCCCGGTAAGTCCGATACAAGCGTCACAACCTTGATTCCTTTTGATTTCAGCTTGCTAATAGCTGCGCGAACCTGCGGCGCATCCGTTGCGACAAGAGCGACGCCAGTTATATTTTCGTCTAGCATGGATAACTGCGCGACAAGAGCATCGGTATCGAAGCTGGGGATCTGCACAAGCTCCAGATCCGTTCTTTCCAGATAAGCATGGGGTTTGGCGTCAGCAACTTCGGTGCGCATTGAGGTCATAAAGCCCGTTTGAATATCCGGCAGAATAAAAACCAGTTTATAGCGGTGTCGCTTGGCAAGATTGGCGGCCGCAGTGTCACGGACAAACCCCAGATCATTAATGGCTGTTTGCACCTTCTGGATCGTTTCTTCCCGCACACCAGCCCGCGCATTCAGGACGCGGTCTACTGTCGCAAGGCTAACGCCAGCTGCTTCGGCAATGTCTTTTACGGTCGGTCTGGTCATAATATAATTTCTGCGACTATTTCGGCTCGAAATTGAAGCATGTAAGTCGCTCGAAGTGCAATCTGAAAAGTAGAAACGGTTTTATGATGAAATCGCAGTTAAAATGGAACCGCATGATAGGTTCCGAACATCATGGATGCCACTTTAGCATAATCCAGAGCAAATAAAGAAAGGGTCGCCACAGCAATGACGACCCTTCCGAGATCTTATGGAGGTGGGTCAGGTGGGCTGACCCGGCACCTCAGTGTGAATGTAGGGGACTGCCCCTAAAAGCGCACCTCCGCACCTTGCCTGACACCTCGCTCCAATATCACTCTAGACATGGACACCTCCTTTCTCTGGTTACTGTTAGGAAAGATGGTGGCACATCTTGTGGATAACTCAAGCTTTTTCTATGCAGTATCGCTTGAAAGTTTTGTGACAAGCAGACGAAACGGGATCAAAGCCAATAGCGCAATACAAAGCTTCACACCATAATCTGCAATTGCCAGGCCGACCCAATAGGGCAAAACGGGCCCTATATCGAAGAGCGGGCGAGGATCATTAGCCCAACTCACATCATTGCCGGGCTCGATCCAAGTATAGGCTACAGAAAAAGCGATTGTGAAGAAAAGCGCCGTATCGATGGCTGACCCGATCAGGGTCGAGGTAAGTGGCGCTTTCCACCAGGTAGACTGCCGCAGCATGCTGAAAATCAAAACATCGATCAGTTGCGCCGACAGGAAGGCTATGCCAGAGCCCAGTGCGATACGCCATGTGACCAATGGTCCGAACTCACCCATGATCTGTGTTCCGATGAGTGAACAGATCACACCAACCACGAAGCCTGCAAAAATGACCTTGCGCGCCGCCGCTGTTCCATAGACGCGGTTCATCACGTCTGTGACGAGGAAGGCGAACGGGTAGGTAAATGCACCCCAAGTCAGCCAACCATCCGCGATGATATGCTGCACAAGAATATTGGATGCGACCACGACGATAGCCATGGCGATGATGCCGGGAAGAATACGTGTCATAATTTTTTCCGTTTTGACAAGGTAGCGGAGACTTGGCCCTGGATTATCTAGGGAAGCTGGCGTTTAAATCAATTGAGCGCAAGGCACAAGGGCCTAAACCCCGGCGCTTACGATCGCATCAGCCAGAATCGGGATAGACGCTTCATTCAATCCGGCAATGTTCATACGGCTGTCGCTGACCATGTAAATCCCATGGCTTTCGCGCATCGCCTGCACCTGAGCCTCGCTTGCCCCCAGGCGTGAAAACATGCCGCGGTGATCCGCAAGAAAGCCAAACCGATCTGATCCCGTGCGTTTGCGCAATGCATCGGAAAGTTGCTGGCGCAGTTTCAGCATGCCAAGCCGCACGTCTTCCAGCTCTGACAGCCAGTCAGCGCGCAAAGCATCGTCGGTCAGCACCATCGTGACCAGTCGCGCGCCATGATCAGGCGGGAAGGAGTAATTTTGCCTGTTCAGAAAAGCCAATGTTCCCTGATTTAAAGCCGTTTTTCCGACGTCTTGTGTGACTGTCATGAGAAGACCGGTGCGTTCGCGATACACACCGAAATTCTTTGAGCAACTGGCCGCAATCAGCATTTCGGGCAGCGTCTTGGCAAGACGGCGTACCCCGTAGGCATCGGCCTCCAGCCCATCGCCGAAGCCCTGATAGGCAATATCAACAAAAGGCACTGCCTGTTTTGCCAACAAGAGCGCGGCAATCTCTTGCCATTGTGCTGCGTTCATATTGGCACCAGTTGGATTATGACAACAGCCATGCAGCAGGACGACATCACCGGGCTTCACATTCGACAGATCGGTCAGCATACCGTTGAAATCCACCGCGCGGGTCTCAGCATCAAAGTAGCGGTACTCGACCATATTCATGCCAAGGTATTTGATGATCGACGGATGATTTGGCCATGTCGGCGCACTTAACCAGATAGTTGCATCAGGTGCAGCCATCCGGATCAGTTCCAACCCCTGACGGATCGCACCAGTGCCACCCGGAGTAGCTGCAGCGGCAATCTGGCCCGCGTCAGCCGTCTTGCCAAGGACCAGATCAGCCATCGCGGCGTGAAACCCCGGATCACCTGCCAGCCCGGTATAGCTTTTTGTGGTCTCGACCTCCCACAACTGCCGTTCCGCAGCTTTCACTGCACGCATCACCGGGGTCTGTCCTTCGGCATTTTTGTAGACACCAACACCCAGATCAATTTTGTCAGAACGCGGATCTTCGCGAAACATCTGCATCAATTGCAATATTTTGTCGGCAGGCTGCGCAGTCAGATTTTCAAGCACGTTCCTATCCTTTTTCAACAGCCAGCTGGTCGAACTGACCCCATTCCGCCCATGACCCGTCATATAGCGCATGATTGCGGTTCCCGATGCGTTCCAACGCAAGGTTAAGGATGGCAGCAGTAACGCCAGACCCGCAAGTGGTTATTACCGGCTTGGTTAGATCAATACCTGCGTCGTGGAATAAATCCCGCAACTGTTGTTCGGATTTCATCGTATGATCCATAGTCAACACATCCCGGTAATAAATGTTCTTTGATCCCGGAATATGCCCTGCGCGAAGGCCTTCGCGCGGTTCCGGTGCGGACCCTTTGAACCGGGCTGGCCCACGTGCATCAAGCATCGTGTGATCCCCCAGTTTGGAGGCCGCAGCAACTTGTGTCACGTCACGCACCAATTGGGCTTGTCGTTGCACAGTAATGTGACGTTCTTTCAAAACTGGCGGGAGGTCTTCTACCGAGCGCCCCTCCGCAACCCATTTAGGATAGCCGCCGTCCAGAACCGCCACATCAGTCTTGCCCATCAGCCGAAACAGCCACCAGACCCGCGCAGCGGAAAACAGACCGGAACCGTCATAAACCACCACTTGATGACCATCGCCAACGCCCATGGCGCGCATGCGGCTCATGAATTTTTCGACCGGTGGCGCCATGTGCGGCAGGGCAGATCGCGCATCGCTGATTTCGTTAATGTCAAAGAACCGCGCACCGGGGATATGGCTTGCATCGTATTCCGCACGGGCGTTGCGGTTCATATCAGGCAGATACCACGATGCATCCAAAACACGCAGGTCAGGGTTTTTCAGATGATCAGCAAGCCATTGCGTGCTTACTAAAGTTTTCGGATCGTCTCCCATGCCCCCACCTCTGTGGTTGAGTTTCGCAAACTGGTATCGATCAGATTGTAAGCTGGCAAGATGCTTATTTGATCGTCAGGTTCCGCGCCATCCCGACAACAGCCAGAACCAGACCGCCTATAATGGCACTGGAAACCACATGTCCGATCAGGGTGGTGATATCCATACTTCCATCCGCAGCACTGCTTGTACCAAGCATTGTCATAAACCTGCCGCCTGCGACGCCCCCGATCATACCAGCAACAGAATTCCCAAAAATGCCCATATTGATGCTTTTTAACAGGCCAGCAGCCATATTGCCGCCGAATATGCCGGAAAATACGCTGATCAAGAGCTGTTCCACTATTACTCCCTTTCCTCAGAGCGATCATAACCCTGAGAACTACCTATACCGTTACTAGGTTAGCTATTTACAAAGGATGTGAGCCGCCCGCAAATCGGAAAGCCATGATCGGCAATTAACTGTGGTCGCGCAGCAACCTGGCCTTCTGGCGCTGCCAGTCACGTTTCGCCTCGGTCGCACGCTTATCTGCCTGCTTTTTACCTTTGGCGATGCCGATTTTGATTTTTGCACGCCCCTTATGGTTAAAATACAAAACCATAGGGACCAGCGTCATTCCCTCGCGCTGTGTTGCGCTCCAAAGCTTCGACAGCTCGCGTGCTTTGACCAGAAGTTTACGACGGCGGCGTTCATCATGCTGAAACGTCTTGGCCTGCTCATAGGGCGGAATATAGCTATTGACCAACCACAGTTCACCGTCATCAACAGCAGCATAGCTTTCGGCAATCTGTGCTTTTCCAGTGCGCAGCGACTTGACCTCTGACCCTTCCAGCATAATGCCGCATTCCAGATCATCTTCTATGGCGTAGTCATATCGTGCGCGCCGGTTCTCGGCGACGATCTTGTAGTTCTTATTTTCCGGTTTCTTGGCCATGACGCGCATATAGGGGCTTGGTGTGACCTTCGTCCAGTGCCAGACAAAGCAATCTTTCACCTGCCTGTTCATGTATGCGCGTCCCGACCTGCCGAAAACCATAAGCATGGTAGAAGGCGCGGGCACTCAGGTTGGCCTCGAACACTTCTAGTGTCAGAGGCATATGCTGCCGCCGCACATGATCCAACAGTGATGCGCCAATACCACGTCTCTGAAATTCAGGTGCAACAAACAAAGCCGGAATTTCAGACCCCATGAGCGCGATAAACCCGCCCATACGCTGCCCCAACATGGCAACCCATGTCTTGATACGGGGCAGGTACAGCTTTGGAATATTATGCCGTTCCTGCCTTATGAAGTCTTCGGACAGGAACGGATGTGCACGCCGCGTTGCAGCTTCCCAGAGCTGAAGCAACTCTGCCTGATCCGCATCGCAATAGGGTCGGATGAGTGTCAGTTGATCAGCCCTGCATGACGCATCGCATCCTTGATCGCCGCTTTGGTACTGTCTTCCAGCGGGGTAAGCGGCGAGCGGACCTCCTCGCTGCATTTGCCCAGAAGTGACGCGCCATATTTCGCGCCGACAAGGCCCGGCTCCGTGAAGATCGCATTGTGCAATGGCATCAGGCGGTCCTGGAAAGTCAGTGCCTTGGCGTAGTCACCCTCTGCCATTGCATTCTGAAACTCAGCACATAATTTCGGCGCAACATTGGCCGTGACGGAAATACAGCCAACGCCACCATGGGCGTGGAAACCCAAGGCAGAAGGATCTTCTGCTGACATCTGGATGAAATCCAAACCGCAGGTTTCTCTTTGAAGAGACACACGGGCAATATCAGCAGTCGCATCTTTGACACCAATGATATGCGGATGCTTGGCCAATTTACCCATTGTCTCGGGCGACATATCGATGACCGAACGCGGCGGTATGTTGTAAATGAAGATCGGCAAGCCACAATCGGCAGCAGCAGTGAAATGCGCAATCAATCCGCGCTGCGTCGGTTTGTTATAGTAAGGCGTCACCACCAATGCCGCATCCGCACCGACCTTCTTGGCATGCTGGACAAGCCGAACCGTCTCAACCGTGTTGTTTGAGCCAGCCCCTGCAATTACCGGCACACGACCAGCGGCCTGCTTCACAACCATTTCGACGACGGCATCATGCTCGTCATGGCTTAGCGTCGGGCTCTCACCAGTTGTTCCCATCGGGACCAACCCGTGCGAGCCCTCCGCGATATGCCACTCGACCAGTTGTTTGAGTGCATCAAAATCCACTGCGCCGTTTTTCATTGGCGTGATCAGTGCGGGCATTGATCCCTTGAACATGACACATCTCCTTTGCAAAAAACTTATAGCTAGGCCGGATAAACTCGGGCAAAGTTAGGTGCAAGAGCGAATAATGCCAAGTTTGTGTCTTGCAAGACGATCAGGCACGATTAGATTCTACGAAAAAATCAAAGGTCGGTCAGTTGAAACCCTACATACTACGCACATCCGTAGCATTATTCTTCGCTGTCTGCGGAGTTCAGCAATCATGGTCGCAAAGCAGCATAGCATTGGGCGAAGCGATCACTGCCGCCACAAAGGGCGATTGGAGCTCAGTAAGCGCCTTGCGCGCGCGGGTTCCGTCTGGCCCATCACGGGATGTGGTTGACTGGTTCCGCCTGCGCGGAAGCCAGGGCAGCTTTGGCGAATGCCGGGACTTTGTGAAACGCAACGCAGACTGGCCCGGTTTGAAATTGCTACGCCAGCGATGCGAAGTCACGATCCCACGCGGCGGCACCCCTGACAGCGTCTTGAACTTCTTCGGCAAGACCCTGCCGCAAACAGGTGTCGGCTCACTTCGTCTGGCCGAGGCATTCAGAAAATCAGGCCAACCTGACAAAGCCCGCGAAGAGGCACGACGCGGTTGGCTGACCTTCAACATGAGCCAAGCCGAACATGACGCATTCTTGGAACGTCATGGGGCTGACATTAAGGATTTGCATACACAACGGGCAGATATGTTGCTCTGGCGCGGCTCCAATACTGCAGTCAAACGTATGCTGCCCGTGCTGAATGATGATTACAAGAAGCTTGCCAATGCACGCATGGCTCTGCGCGAAAACAAGTCCGGTGTCGATGCGCTGATTAAAGCAATTCCAGATAAACTATCAGGCGATCCCGGTCTTGCCTTTGATCGCTTCCTTTGGCGCGCGCGCAAAGGTTTGGACAGTACCGCGGTTGATATGCTGCTCGAACGCTCCAAATCCGCTGAACTTCTGGGCCGACCCGATGAATGGGCTAATCGCCGACGTTCCCTTGCCCGTCAACGTATGCGCGAAGGCAAAGCAAAAATCGCCTATCGTATTGCCTCATCCCATCATCTTGAGAGTGGTTCAGATTATGCCGATCTTGAATGGTTGTCAGGCTATATCGCTCTGCGCAAACTTAATGACCCGCAAACAGCAATCACCCATTTCAAACGGTTTGAGAAAGCCGTAGCAACTCCAATTAGCCTGGGTCGCGCCGGATATTGGCTTGGTCGCGCCTATGAAGCTGCGGGCAACCCGGCTGAGGCCGCGACGATGTATGCCCTTGGGTCACAATATCAATCCAGCTTCTATGGCCAGCTTGCTGCGGAACGGGCCGAAGTCGGCGCAGATCCACGCATGACGGGGGCCGAGAGCTTCCCTAATTGGAAACAAGCCCCTTTTACACAGTCATCCGTTTACAAAGCAGCGCTTGAGTTGCACCAGGCTGGCAGCCGTGACCTGACCGAACGATTTCTCGTGCATCTGGCAGAAACCCAGAATGAACAAAGCCTTGGTCAGATGGGCGATCTGGCCCTTTATCTGCGCGACCCCCATGTTGCGCTGATGATCTCGAAACAGGCCGCACGGCAGGGTCATGAGCTGTTCAAAAGCTATTTTCCTGTATCTACGCCTGCCGGACTAACGCTTCCAGTCGCGCAAGAGTTTGCCCTGTCCATTGCCAGACGGGAAAGCGAATTCGATCCGGTTGTAATCAGCCCGGCGGGTGCGCGTGGTCTGATGCAACTGATGCCGCGTACTGCACAATCAGTGGCGTCTGGTCTGGGTGAAGATTATTCCAGCGCACGCCTGTTGTCCGACCCGGAATATAACGCCCGGTTAGGGTCGGCTTATCTGGCCGAACTGAATGCCAAGTTTCAGGGTAATCCCGTTTTGATGTCTGTGGCATATAATGCGGGACCAAGCCGGGCGGTAAGATGGTCAAAGCTTTATGGCGATCCCCGGTCCTCGAATGTGGATGTGATCGATTGGATCGAACATATTCCTTTCCGCGAAACCCGTAACTATGTGATGCGTGTGACCGAAAGCTTTGCGCCATATCGTGCCCGTCTCAGTGGCAAGACAGAGCCGATCCAGTTGAGCAAGGATCTAAAGCGCTAAGCCAAAACCAAAACCGGGCCACCCATTTCTGGATGACCCGGCTTCGAGGTTCGCGGGAGTGGTATTTGTTTAGCGAACGATCTGTTCCGCAGCAGAATCGTTGCTCATAGCGAAGAACGCTTTGGCGGCGGATGTGTCGCCCCGTGTTGCTACGCTATCCTGAACGATGCGCTCAGCGGCTGAATCGTTGCTCAAGGCCAGTTTTGCTTTGGCAGCGGCTGTGTCGCCAACGCTGGTTTCTTGTACGATACGCTCAGCGGCAGAGTCGTTTGTCAGGGCGAAGAAAGCCTGATCTGCAAAAGCAGGGGCTGAGAGGGACAGGGCGAGGACGGTTGTTGCGATAAGGGTTTTCATTTTGTGTACTCCGGTTTTGTGTGTCTAGGTGTTGGGCTGTTGTTGCCCGTTTGATGAAATGAATATGGTAAAGATTTACGCTCACCACAAAGCACAGGCGCGTGAAAATAACGCATGACTGGTTCATAAATGCACATACTTGGTTCATGAACGCGAATGCCATCACTGTCCTGTGAAATACGGGTCATATCCTGTGAAAATGGTGGAATATGCGGCCAAAAAGCTTATCTGAAAATCCCTTCGCTTTTCGCACGATTGCCAAAGTCATTATCCATTGCGGGCCTTGCCGGACAGCGGCTAGGCTCAATCGCAAGACGCAAATGGTGAGAGGACATCCGGCATGACGCATTTCGACACCCAAGAGACCCGCAGCGCTGACCAGCGCGAGGCGGAACAGCTTGCTCTCTTGCAGGCACAGGTAAAGCGCGTGCAAGACGGGATGGGGTCATGTTTTCCGCAAGGGGCGGTAAGCTCGGTCGCGGATCTGGTGCAGTTTCCGGTGCTCCGGAAATCGACGCTTGCCGAATGGCAGAAGGCCAACCCGCCTTTTGGTGGGGTCATCATGGGCAATTATGCGCACGTATTTCAGTCACCCGGCCCGATATATGAACCGGGCGGTGTATCCCATGATTGGTGGCGCTTCGGACGCTTTCTGACGGCTTGTGGTATTGGCGCTGAGGATATTGTGCAAAACTGCTTTGGCTACCACCTGACCCCGGCTGGCCATATGTTTGAAAACGGCGCACGGGCGGTGGGCGCGAAGGTGCTGCCGGCCGGAACAGGACAGACGGAATTGCAAGTGCGGGCCGCGAAGGACGTAGGTGTGACGGCCTATGCGGGCACGCCGGACTACCTGAAAGTGATCCTCGATAAAGCCGATGAGATGGGTGTGAAGCTGGCCATAACCAAGGCAGCGGTTTCTGGCGGTGCGCTTTTCCCGTCACTCCGTCAGGAATACATCGACCGCGGGATAACCTGCCTGCAATGCTATGCCACCGCTGATCTGGGTCATATCGCCTATGAAACCTCAGCGATGGAAGGAATGGTTATAGATGAGGGTGTCATTGTTGAAATTGTAACACCGGGCACCGGAACTCCGGTTGCAGAAGGCCAAGTCGGGGAAATCGTGGTAACGTCCCTGAATGCGGACTATCCTTTGATCCGTTTTGGCACTGGCGATATGTCCGCCGTAATGCCGGGGCAAAGCCCCTGCGGGCGGACGAATATGCGGATAAAAGGCTGGATGGGCCGCGCTGATCAGACCGCCAAGATTAAGGGTATGTTCGTGCGTCCCGAGCAAGTGGCCGAACTGGTATCACGCCATCCCGAGGTGAGGCGGGCCCGCGTCGTTGTGACTCGCGATGGTGAAATGGACGCAATGGAGGTTCAGATCGAAACGCCTCAGCAAGACAGCGCTGGCTATGAGGCTTCGGTGCAGGATGTACTGAAACTGCGTGGCAGGATCGTGCCGGTGGCCGTTGGCAGCTTGCCGAATGATGGTATGGTAATTGAGGACCAGCGATCCTACGACTGATTGACCGGTCCGTTATTGGGTTGGAGGACGACCATGCGGTTTCACAGTTTCGCGCTTGCCATCGGGCTAAGCATTACCCCGGTCTGGGCAGCTGATGTTGCATTGATCATCGGCAACGAAGACTACGCCAACGGGCGCGACATTACCGATGCCGATGAAATGCTTGATGCCGGACCTGCCCTGGAAGAGGCAGGATTTTCCGTTGCGTCTATTGAAAATGCCGGCGCTGGTGCCTTGAACGAGGTCTTGCGACTGTTTGAAGAAAGCGCCGATGGGTCGGGGCGCATTGTGATTGCGGTGTCCGGGCATGTAGTCAGGTCAGACAGGCTTGGCTGGCTTCTGGCCTCGGACGCGGATGAACCGGGGCTGGCCAATGTTGGGACAAATGGCGTTCCACTGGATGTGCTTGTGGAAATCGCCGGGCGTGCGCCGGGGCAGGCCGTAGTGCTGATCGGAACGGAGGATCGGAATATCGACCTTGGCTCTGGCCTTGAACGGGGCCTGTTGCTGCCCGATGTCCCGCAAGGGGTAACGCTGATCAGTGGCCCCGCGGGGGATGTTGCAGATTTCGCCAAGGATGTCCTGCCAACGAAAGGCATCAGCCTTGCCACGGCTTTGCAGGACTGGCCGACGCTAAGCGGGTCAGGGTTCATGGCGCCTTTGGTGCCATTCCTGAGTGATGGTGAAACGGCCGTCGTGGCCCCGCCACCGGTGGACCCGGATGCAACCGAACGTGTGTTCTGGCAGGCAACGCAAGGGATTGGCACAATCGATGCCTATCAAAGCTATCTTGATCGCTATGCCAACGGGCTATTCGCAGATGAAGCGCAGGCTGAAATCACTCGGATCGAGGCAGAACCCGGCCTGCAGGCCGAAGCAGGTGAGAAAGCCCTGAAGCTCAGCCGCGATGCACGGCGGGAAATCCAGCGTGGCCTGTCTCTGCTGGGCTTTGACCCAAAAGGGATCGACGGGATTTTCGGGCGCGGCTCACGCGCGGCAATTGGCGACTGGCAGAAAGAGAATGGCGAGGATGCGACAGGCTTCATGACCCGCGACCAGATCGCCAAGCTTGAAGTACAGGCAGAACGCCGCGCTGCCGAGCTGGAAGAAGAAGCACGCTTGCGGCAGGCCGAGCTGGAAGAGAAAGACCGTGCCTACTGGGCGGCAACCGGGGCAGAGGGCGACGAAGCAGGCTTGCGCGCCTATCTGGAACGCTACCCGGATGGCGTTTTCGCCGAAATCGCCACGGCCCGGTTGGAACCGTTTGAGGCGGCCCGGCGCTCTGCGGCAGAAACTCAGGACCGCGCGGATTGGGATGCTGCGCAATCCGTGGGCAGTTTGGCCGCGTATCAGGGCTATCTGCAATCCAATCCGAATGGGGCGTTCGCAGATCAAGCAAAGGCGCAGATTGCAGCCTTGACCGAGGAACAACGTAACAGCGCAGCCCTTGAAGCGGCGCAACGGGCTGAGGCCAATCTGGGGTTGAACCAAAACACGCGCCGTCTGGTTGAAAGTCGGCTGAGCAAACTGGGTCTGAAACCGGGTGAAGTGGACGGCAAATTTGATGACCGAACCCGCCGCGCCATCCGCCGCTATCAGGAAGCACGCAAACTGACCAAGACGGGGTATCTCAACCAACCCACCGTGGTACGGTTACTGGCGGATTCGATTCTGCGGTAACACAAACGCAAAAAGCCGCATCGGGGTGTCCCGTGCGGCTTTTCCACAGAATGATTCTGGCTTAACCCTGACGGGCTTTAAACCGGCGCTGTGTCTTGTTGATCACATAGACACGGCCCTTACGGCGCACAACACGGCAATCGCGGTGGCGCGCTTTCAGGGAGCGAAGCGAATTTCTGACCTTCATGGGTCTTTCTCCTGTCTCAAAGCGCGCGTGCGCCTTAGTTAAACTCCTGCTCCAGACACGTCTGAAGTTCCGATGGTGGGCACTACTGGGATCGAACCAGTGACCCCTTCGATGTCAACGAAGTGCTCTACCGCTGAGCTAAGCGCCCATCGACCGCCGATTTCCGCCCTGTTCACATGGATATGAACGCAGCCAGAGCACGTTGGTCTGCGCTCTATAGAAGGAGTCGGGAAACGGTTCAAGGGCTTTTGATGCAAGAGTGAATCAGCTTATAAGGCATGGCAAGGAGGCCGCGATGGTCAAAGAACCCTATATTCTGTCTATGCCAGAGGTTCAGACCTCTTGCGTGGTCTTTGCCAGCCCCCATAGCGGGCGGGATTATCCGGCAGCTTTCCTGCGTCGCTCGGCTTTGGATGAGCTGTCGATCCGGTCCTCGGAAGACGCTTTTATGGATCAGTTGATCAAACCTGCCGTTGCGTGCGGGGCGGCGACACTGACCGCGCGTATGCCGCGGGCCTATCTGGACCTGAACCGCGCCGCGGATGAGCTGGATCCAGCCGTGGTCGAAGGCGCCAAAGCGACTGTGCATAATCCACGTGTGAATTCAGGCCTTGGGGTTGTGCCACGTGTCGTCTCGAATGGGCGCGCGATCTATAATGGTAAAGTGTCCAAAAGCGAGGCTCATAAGCGTATCGTTGAATGCTGGCACCCCTATCATGACCAGCTTCAAACCCTACTGAACAAAACATGGCTGCGATTTGACGAAGCGATCCTGATCGATTGCCACTCAATGCCCCATGAAGCAGTTCAGTCGGTCAGCCAATCTGGTTTCCCAACCCCCGAAATAGTGTTGGGCGACAGGTTTGGTGCATCCGCCAATAGCAGCATCGTTGAGCGGATCGAGGCGATTTTCACCAGCGCAGGTCTGCGGACCAGTCGCAACGCGCCTTTTGCCGGAGCCTATATCGTGCAGCAATATGGCCGACCATCCCGCGGACAGCACGCCGTCCAGATCGAGATTGACCGCGCCCTTTATATGAATGAACAATATATCCGCCCGAATGGAAATTTCCGCGCATTCCAGAATCTAATGGCGCGTGTGATTGCAGAAATCGCCGATATTGGCCGCAAGGACATGCCTTTGGCAGCGGAGTAAATCACCGTAATGATCGGCCTTTCACAATGGCATCCCGCCCAAAGCGCTCACGGATTTTATCCGTGGCGCGTTCCGCCTCGGACCTTTTGATGGCATTGGGGTCCAGAAGATCGGGCGCCCGGTCCGCATCCTGTTCCGGCATCAGATCACTGAGGCCCACACCCAGAAGGCGATAGGGACCGCGATCCCCGATCTGATCAAACAGATCACGGGCTGTCCGGTAGATGCGATCAGCCAATTGCGTTGCATCCCGCAAGGAAATCCGGCGTGTGATCAGTTGAAAGTTGGCGCGTTTTAGCTTCAACGTGATCACCTGCCCTGCAAGCTGTTTGGCTTTGGCACGATCTGCAACTTTTTCGGCCATCCGCCACAGATGCCCGTCCAAAAGATCCGGGTCTGACGTATCCTCATGAAAGGTTGTCTCGTTCGAAATGCTCTTTATAGGTCTGCGGGCAGATACGCTGCGGTGATCCTGTCCGCGCGCCAGATGCCATAACCTGTCCCCCATGGACCCAAACCGGGCGTGCAGGTCTTTGATATCCCATCGCAACAGATCGACGAAAGTGCGAATACCTGCCCTGTCCAAGCTTTCGCGGCTGACCGCGCCCACGCCCCAAATCAAGCTGACAGGCTTGTCGCGCAGAAAATCATCGGTATCTGCCTCGCCGATAACGGAGAATCCGCGTGGTTTGTCCAGATCAGAGGCAATTTTTGCCAGAAACTTGTTATGGCTCAATCCGACAGAGCCTGTAATGCCCAGCTCGGACTCCATCCGGTTCAACAATTTTGCCAGAACTATTGCAGGCGGCACCCCATGCAGCTTTTCTGTTCCGGTCAGATCGATAAAGGCCTCATCCAGCGACAGAGGCTCAATGGCAGGGGTCAGCTCTTCCATCATTGCACGGATTTGGCGCGAGACATCCACATAGGTCTGCATGCGCCCACGCACGACCACCGCTTCAGGGCACAGCTTCAACGCTTTGAACATCGGCATGGCCGAGCGCACGCCTTTGATGCGGGCAATATAGCAGGCGGTTGAGACGACCCCCCGCCGTCCACCCCCAATGATGACAGGTTTATCGCGCAGCTCCGGATTGTCGCGCTTTTCAACCGAGGCATAGAACGCATCGCAGTCCATATGACCTATGGACAAGCTGAAAAGTTCGGGATGCGAAACGACCCTCGGGCTGCGGCACATGGGGCAACGCGCACCGGTCTCAAACTGGGTCAGGCAATCGCGGCAGATAGAAGGCATGCGGTAAACTAAAGCAGGTTTTAAAACCTTACAATCCAGCGTTTAAAACACTGTATTTTTGGAAAAAATACATCTAAAGCTTCAAAAAACCATGATTAATCCCCATATGATGTTTGGGGGCAGAGGGAGTATACATACTATGGAAGAACTTATCGTTGATTTTTTGAGCAACAATATTGTCTACATTTTGTTGTTCGTATTTTTGATTGTTGTCATTCTGGCCGGTGTCAGAATTGTCCCACAGTCGGAAAAATTTGTTGTGGAGCGGTTTGGCCGCCTGCGCGCGGTGCTTGGACCAGGCATCAACTTTATTGTGCCGTTTTTGGATCGTGTTGCGCATAAGATTTCTGTTCTTGAGCGCCAGTTACCCACAAACCGACAAGACGCAATTACATCTGACAACGTACTTGTGCAGGTGGAATCAAGCGTGTTCTATCGCATTACAGAGCCTGAAAAGACAGTTTACCGGATCCGCGATGTGGATGCCGCGATTTCGACAACCGTTGCAGGTATGATCCGGTCCGAAATCGGTGCGCTGGAACTTGACGAAGTTCAAACAAACCGTGCTGCGCTGATATCGCGTATCCAACAGGCGTTAGAGAAAGTTGTTGATGATTGGGGGATCGAGGTAACTCGTGCCGAGATTCTGGACGTCAATTTGGACGAAGCCACGCGGGCTGCTATGCTACAACAGCTGAATGCAGAACGAGCCCGTCGGGCGCAGGTGATGGAAGCCGAAGGTAGCAAACGCGCGGTTGAATTGAATGCCGATGCGGAACTCTATGAGGCCGAGCAAACCGCTAAAGCGCGTCGCGTACAAGCGGATGCTGAAGCTTATGCTACCAGCGTAGTTGCGCAGGCCATCAAGGAAAACGGTGTTGAGGCAGCTCAGTACCAAGTGGCCTTGAAACAGGTCGAAGCCTTAACAACCGTTGGTCAAGGCGAGGGCAAGCAGACAATTCTTCTGCCATCCGCAGCCCTTGACGCGTTCTCGGATGCATTCGGATTGTTAAAAGGGAGGTCTTAATCATGTTGTCGGAATATTGGGTTTGGTTCTCTGGTGCGCTTATACTTGGCATCCTTGAGGTTCTCTTACCTGGCTATATCCTGCTTGGGTTCGCCATCGCAGCGGGCGTCATGGGCATAGTGTTTTATATAGACACCGGATTGTCTGCCTACCTTGCCGGGTCCTTGCCTTTGAGTCTGGTTGTGTTCGCTGTGCTGGCCCTCGTAAGCTGGCTAACACTGCGCAAAATCTTTGGCATCCGGAAAGGTCAGGTGAAAATCTGGGATACGGATATCAACGAAGGCTGACACCTTAACCACCAGCCTCACAAAGCCCCCGTCCCACGGGGGCTTTTATTTGGACGATTGCAATTGTTACAAAATCAAAAGGCATAAGCTACCGCGCGCAACTGAAGCTTTGCCTGCATCAAAATAATTGGGAATTGTCCGAGATCGCTCAGAATACAGATTTTTGGATTGATGAGCATTGGGTTATTCGCTCAACGAAAAATGCCTATAGAATGAAGTTATTCGTAAATTCCTTAGTCGATCTTTTGAATGAAGGCGAAACTAAAAGTGTGAATATAGCAGCTATCTCTGTATCCACGACTAAACCACAGAGCGACACCGATACTGAAACCACTTTCGCAAGGTTGGACATGCGAAAGGAAAATTTCAGCGACAAACTACTACATTTTTGTTGATGCCATCTGTTCATATAGGGATGCACACAGTAGTGATACGTCGCATCAATCAGGTTGAAAAAATGCTGCGCTACAATCTGACCTTAGGGAAGCTCGGCTAAAATTGCCTCGGCAGAGGCACGTGGGTTTTCGGCCTGCCAAATGGGCCGTCCCACCACGATATGATCGGCACCGTCCTGTAGGGCCTTTGCAGGGGTAGCGACACGTTTCTGATCGCCAAGCGCGGCTCCGTCCGGGCGCACGCCGGGGGTCACGATCAGTTTGTCGTTGGCAGACGGAAGTCGGCGAACCAGCGCAGCCTCTTGTGGGGAGGCAATCACGCCATCGGCCCCGGCCTCAAAGGCCCGATCTGCACGCTCAGACACAAGATCGGGTATGCCACCGCCTTTGATCAAGCAGGCGTCAAGGTCAGCGCGGTCAAGGGAGGTCAGCACCGTTACAGCAAGGATTTTCAGGTCAGAGCCCACAGCACCCTCTTTCGCAGCACGCACAACATGCGGGTCGCCATGAACTGTCAGGAAGTCCAGATCAAACTGCGCAAGCCCCCGAACCGCAGCCTCGACCGTCGCGCCAATATCGAACAGCTTCATATCAAGGAAAATGCGTTTGCCATGATCCTGCTTCAGCTCATTGGCAAGGGCAAGACCGCCGCCGGTCAGCATACCAAGCCCTATCTTGTAGAAAGACACGGCGTCACCGATCTTTGCAGCAAGGTTCAAGCCATCCAGAGCGTTTGGCACATCCAGTGCTACGATCAGGCGGTCATCAGACATGGTGTTTCCTTTCAATGCGCTGGCTGGGGGTGTAGTCCTGAGTGGCGGGCTACTCAAGACCCCAAACCGCGTATCGAAGGGTTCAGGCTGCCTGTTGTGAACTCCGCCTGATTGCCAAAGTAATCTGCTGCAACAAGCGATCTGTCTTGGGTAAACTTCGTGACATCAGCTCGGATAAGCCACGTTTGCGGTTCTCTTTCGCCTTATGCAGAAGGGCGTTTGTAACGGTGTCGAACTCACTGGAAATTGGTAATGCGACGCTGGTGGGAAAGCTTAGCCGATCTTCGCCCTCGTGAAAGATGACAAGCGCCTCAAAACACTGCTTGGCAGGGTTATAGGTCGGGTTTTTGACTTCTGTGCGATAACTGCTCATGGCTACGCTCCTGTTTACCTGTGGATAACTTAGGAACTGCTGCACCGGTTCCAACCCACGTTGCAGTGAACTCTCAAAAGCGTGACGCGTGAGGGAAATTTCGTGAATGATGCCCTTGAGATAGCTCAAGGCGCCCCCCACATAAAATTGCAAGGTCAGCCATAAAGACGTGCCGCCGGGCGGGCGTTTTACGGGTTTGACGCTTAATGAGAGGAAAATGATATGAATTTGGAGAAATTCACCGAACGTGCGCGCGGATTTGTTCAGGCCGCACAAACAATAGCTATGCGTGAGGATCACCAACGGCTTGGTCCAGAACATCTATTGAAAGCCCTGATGGATGATGATCAGGGATTGGCATCCAATTTAATCGACCGGGCGGGCGGGCAATCCAAGGCTGTGCGCGAGGCCATTGATCTTACGATCAGCAAGATTGCCAAGGTGACAGGCGATGCCGGGTCTATTTATATGGATACGCAGACCGCCAAGGTGCTGGATGAGGCCGAAAAGCTGGCCAAAAAGGCAGGCGATAGCTTTGTTACGGTTGAGCGTGTTCTGACTGCCCTGTGTATGGTCAAATCGAAAGCCCGGGACGCGCTGGAAGCCGGGGGCGTTTCGGCCCAAAACCTGAACGCGGCAATCAATGACATTCGCAAGGGCCGCACAGCGGACAGCGCATCAGCCGAGGAAGGCTATGACGCACTGAAGAAATATGCGCGCGATCTGACGGAAGCAGCCGAAGAAGGTAAAATTGACCCTATCATCGGGCGTGACGAGGAAATTCGGCGCACAATGCAGGTGCTGAGCCGCAGGACCAAGAACAACCCGGTTCTGATTGGGGAGCCCGGCGTCGGGAAAACCGCGATTGCCGAAGGGCTTGCCTTACGGATCGTCAATGGCGATGTGCCGGAATCCTTGCGCAACAAACGACTGATGGCGCTGGATATGGGCGCGCTCATCGCGGGTGCAAAATATCGCGGTGAGTTTGAGGAGCGCCTGAAAGCGGTTCTGTCCGAAGTGACATCTGCTGCGGGCGAGATCATTCTTTTCATCGATGAAATGCACACGCTTGTTGGCGCTGGCAAAGGTGAGGGCGCAATGGACGCTTCAAACCTGCTGAAGCCTGCATTGGCGCGAGGCGAATTGCACTGTGTCGGGGCCACGACCTTGGACGAATATCGTAAACATGTCGAAAAAGACGCAGCTTTGGCGCGGCGGTTCCAGCCTTTGGTGGTGGAAGAACCTACGGTTGAAGACACGGTTTCTATCCTGCGTGGCATCAAGGAAAAATACGAACTGCACCACGGCGTGCGGATTTCCGACAGTGCTTTGGTCGCTGCGGCGCAGCTGTCACATCGCTATATCACAGACAGGTTCTTGCCCGATAAGGCGATTGACCTGATGGATGAAGCAGCCTCGCGCTTGCGGATGGAAGTGGATTCAAAACCCGAAGAACTGGACGCGCTGGATCGCCAGATTTTGCAGTTACAGATCGAGGCCGCCGCTTTGGAGAAAGAGGACGACGCTGCCTCCAAGGATCGGCTGGAAACTTTGCAGAAAGATCTGTCAGACCTGCAGGAACGCTCGGACGAGATGACCGCGCAATGGCAGGCGGATCGTGCCAAGTTGGAAGGGGCACGTGATCTGAAAGAAAAGCTGGATAAAGCACGGGCCGAGTTGGACATTGCCAAGCGCGAAGGCAATCTGGCCAAAGCCGGTGAGTTGTCTTACGGTGTGATCCCCGAGCTTGAAAAAGCGCTGGGCGAGGCCGAGGCGCGTGAAGGTGATGTCGTCGTTGAAGAAGCCGTCAGGCCAGAGCAGATCGCACAGGTGGTAGAGCGTTGGACGGGTATTCCGACCTCCAAGATGTTGGAAGGTGAGCGCGACAAGCTTCTACGCATGGAAGAAGAGATCGGACGCCGGGTGATCGGGCAGCGACAAGCCGTCACGGCTGTTGCCAATGCCGTGCGCCGTGCGCGGGCTGGCCTGAACGACGAACGCCGCCCCTTGGGCTCGTTCCTGTTTCTTGGGCCAACGGGCGTGGGTAAGACCGAGCTGACCAAGGCTCTGGCCGAATATCTGTTTGATGATGACAGCGCGATGGTGCGGATTGATATGAGCGAATTCATGGAGAAACACGCCGTCGCCCGTCTGATCGGTGCCCCCCCGGGTTATGTCGGCTATGATGAAGGCGGCGTTTTGACCGAAGCCGTTCGACGCAGACCCTATCAGGTCGTGCTGTTTGACGAGGTCGAGAAGGCGCACCCGGATGTGTTCAACGTGCTGTTGCAGGTTCTTGATGACGGGCAGCTGACCGATGGTCAGGGCCGCACTGTCGATTTCAAGCAGACGCTGATCATCCTGACTTCAAACCTTGGAGCACAAGCGCTGAGCCAGTTGCCCGATGGTGGCGACCCGACTGAGGCGAAGCGCGATGTGATGGATGCAGTTCGGGCACATTTCCGGCCGGAATTCCTGAACCGATTAGATGAGACGATCATCTTCGATCGTCTCAGCCGGGGCGACATGGGGGCGATTGTCGACATCCAGCACGGGCTTCTGGACAAGCGTCTGGCTGATCGCAAGATCACCCTTGATCTGGACGATGGCGCACGTAAATGGCTGGCCGATGAGGGCTACGACCCTGTCTTCGGCGCGCGCCCCCTGAAGCGAGTCATGCAACGTGCCCTACAAGACCAGTTAGCCGAGATGATCTTGGCGGGTGACGTACTTGATGGGTCTGTCGTGCCCATCAGCGCGGGACCAGATGGCCTGATCGTCGGCGACCGGCTGTCAGCTTCGAACAGACCCAAACCGGACGATGCCGTCGTGCATTAACTAGGGACGCCCCGCCAAGTAGGTGGGGCGCAACCGTATCAATCTCGGCGGGAAGAATTAGATAAATTAATTCAATTTGGCTTCAGTGTATTTTGCGCTGAGCGCAAATACAGCCCCTAGGTGTTCAGTCCCAGCATCTGTCATAGCGGGTTGCGACCCGCCGCCAATCCTTGAGGCGGGCAAACATGATCTCGATTTTGTGACGTTGACAATAGCGGATCTCATCGTGTGAGATGGGAAACCTTGAGCCCCTTACGCGATGGGATGCGGGGCTCGAGGCTCGGAAGATCATTGAAAACTGGAGGATCAATTATAACACACAACGACCACATACATCACTTAGCGGGCTGGCTCTGGTGTCTACGCCAGCCTCAACCGTGCCACACGACCTACTTCATTTGATCTCCGCAAAGGCTCCGCTCAGCAAGCCTTGACCGCACCCAAATCGACAGAAAGAAACAGTAACGGAGTCTACAGCTGAACGGCACAGATCAGGGGGCCGGATCATAACCCACATTTATCTAGGCGGGAACGCAATTCATACCAGTAATTTAATTCCTACGGAGCCTTAGGCCGACGGCCTCGACCACCAGACGAATTCGGATTATTTTCTGAATTATTAATATCGTAAATTACAGTACCATAGTTGAACTGGGTTCGAGCTCGAATCAACTTCAACTTGGCCATTGCGTATCTCTCCCAATCATCTGCACTACGAATGTCGAAGCTGGGACCGTCCGACACACCAGATGTATATGCAACAGCTAGTATTGCAGAGAATGGTACATACTCCTTATCAATTTTTGTCAGTATTCTATTCGAAATAGCCATTCCTCCTACAGTCCCCAAGCTACCAGAGAATTTAGTAGTTAAATGGGTGTCAACCCACATCTTCGCATCTGCTGAGCTGAATCCAAACTGTTCAATCATAACCTTTTGAAGTAATCTAGCTCCGCCAAACCCTGCCATCGCTCCCAAACCAAAACCAAAAAAATCAGCCAAGATTGGTGCATAAGCTAGGCCATCTTTAGAAAGTTTTGTAAGATTATAAGTGTTGTTATATGCTAATCCACCACCAAGTTCCGCTGTATTATATACTGTGTTGAGTATCCGTCGAAGTTGGCGTAATTTTCCTTCCGGCAGTGGTATACTAGCTAATCGGTCGCGCCACCCTTCTGGTGGAGGAGAACCTGGTTCAGGATTGAGATCCAGCCATGATTGGCCTGGAACACGCCGATCCGGCAGACTAAATGGGGACGGAGAGTCGCCATTTATGAATCCAATAAATTGTCGAGCTTTATCTATCGTCCATCCCGTGACAGCTGCTATTGACTGTGGTACACTAAATTCTAACTCTTCTATAAGACCAAAACTCACATCGTACAGCACATCGCCGCTTCTCTTGTACTGACCAGAGAAGCCGCCTTTTCCTGCAGAAGAACGAAATGGAACGACTATCTGTCGTAATGCTCCTCCACCAGGACCATGAGAACCGCCCTTAAAACCTCTGGCCTTAAATGCTGCTATATTGGTTTCAAACAACCTGAAACGCAGTTCCACATCGTCTTGCCCAGTTGGCTTACCATCTTTATCTAAAACAGCTTTTGGCCATGTTACAGATATGCGTATATAGTTATAAGAAAAATGATTGGAAATTTTACCTTTTTTTACGATTGATAGAACTGGGATATCAAGTGCAAGATCAAAACGGAAATCTGGATTTTTAGCTAACCAAACTTCCAGACTTTCTTTTCCATCGTAGCCGGCTACACGAGCGGCAGCAATCATCTCAGGTCGTTGATCCCTCTTAGCTTTTTCAATCTGTTTTGCAATTTTCGATGTGTCGATATTGCCATTCAATATCGCGTTCATTAAGTTTCCCTGCGCTTTGATTTGATCAATTCGTTCAACGAGCTCCTTTTTGCTCTTTGGAATCACGAAGTCTTTTTCAGGGAGTTGGTCAAGAAATGTTTTGTTTATAGAAATAGACTTTCCATTCTTGTTAGGTACGACTAAAAATCGTAACGCATCATTACTTCGTATCTCATCCATATCAACAGTGCTAATTATACCATCCCCATTACCTAACTTTAAAGATAAGTCAGATAGCTCTTTAGAATTAACTCCTAGCGCGTTGAGTATAGATACTTTCTCGTCATCATCCATAAAGGGATTTTCAACGATAAATTCAAATAGATTCTCTCCTCTACTTTGTGATATTGATCCTTCTTTTATGGAAATATTTCCATCTTTAACTTCAATATCCTTTTTTTCTCTCAATTTTGAAATTACATTTTCTTCAGTAATTTTCCCTGGGGAAAGTGATTCCATGTAAGCAATTGCTGCTATACTATCTGCACTGGATTTTTCATTGAGTTTATAACCTTTAAACTTCAAGTTAGAGTATATTTTCTTGTATCTACTTATTGATGAATCATACACGTTTTGATCAGGGACATTCTCGAGCTTTTTTTCGTCCAGGCTTATGAGTGTTTTTTTGCCTGGTTTAAAGATGTCGTATTTGTCTGCGGTTTCGAGCGCATTCGGGTTTATGCTGCCTTTTCCGTCGGGGAATTTTTTAGCCAGCAACTTCCGGTCTTCTATGTCGACCCCTATTGCGTCGAGGAGGTCGTCTTTTTCCCCTTTTTTGAGGGAGGGTGAGCGCAGGATGTTTGCGACGATGCGGTTTGGTCTGTCACCTGTCATGGCATCTTTGTTGATCGACCATGTGCCGGATTTTTCGTCGATCTTGATGATGCCTTTTTTGATGAACAGGTCGATGTCCTTGGCGCTCATGGGCTTGCCACCATTCAGTGCCATGAGCACATTGGCCCCCTCACCTGCTTCGAGGCTTGTCCCGTCATCATCGAAGTCGAAGCCGGCTTTGCTCATGTTCTGAACAAACTTTTCAGCGTTCACGCTGCCTGATCCCGCAATGTCCGTCCCGGTGGTGGCAACCGATCCAGTTGGGACGGGATCGACGCCTAGCTTTTTGGCGTAGTTTTTGTTGAAGTAGTCAAACGTTGCAGAGAACTTGGCGCCAAGCGCTCTGGCCTCTGCTGGAGTGGCATTACCATTGGCGACCATCCACCATAGGCTTGCGATCTCACTATGTTCGCCACCGCTGCTACTTGCATCGAGATCACCAACATCGTCCTTTTCGAGAGCTTCTTTCCACGCTGTGGGATTTTTTACGTTGCCGGCTTTGCCTGTTCCGTCCTGCAAAATACGATAGAAAAAATTCTGTACCATATCCGCCCGCAGGCCGGTCCCATCCTCATCGACATATTTTTCAATGTCGCGCGCATGGGCCGTGATCGCGAGCGAGTCAACATCGCTTTTGCTTTCGAATTTGAAGTCAGGTGAACCGTAGGCGTCTTCCTCAGTCGTCCCATCTATGACGCTAAGAGATTTAATGCCGTTATCCTTGACCTCGTCCAAAAGCTTCTCACCGCCAATGATATTGAGAGAACGCACAATACCCGCAATGCCTGCGCCCATGGCTTTGTTGCGTTTTCCTACCCGGCCCTTACTATCTTTGGTATTGAAGATAAAAATATCAACAACATCACTCATCATATCAAGAAAGGCATCATTGCCACTGGGTTTATACGGTTCGACCTCTCTCCCGTCGGTCGAGCGTTGATACAGGCGCCCTTTTACGACGCTCTTACCTTTATATGTGATGACAAATTTGGTGTTGTCCTTGCTATCAAGCTTGACGTCCCAGTTTTTTAGATCCTTTTCGGTCTGCTTGTTTTCTTCCAGAAAAACGCCAAGCAGAGAATTAAACCCACCAGCAGGCGTTCCATCAAGAATCCGTTGCACACTTGGGCGGATACCGCCGCTTTTTTGCTTCAGGCCGCTGGAATCGTCCGCCGAGACGCTAAAGCCATCCGTCTCTTCAGCCGCAGTGCTTCCATCATCGGTTTTGCTGTTTGGGTCTGTCTCTTTGACGCTGCTGCGCGTGACGAACGTGTTATCGGGGCCCATAATCAGGTAGCCGTCATCAATCGCGCGGTTGATCTCGACGGGGTGCAAAGTTCCGTCGCCATTGCCATAGCTGTCATCAATCCGTGTGCGCAGTTTCTTGTCGTCAAAGCCCAACTGGCCCGTGATCTTGTTGCGCCCCTTTTCGGTATCTGACGCAAAGGTCAAAAGCTTGCTGTTCTTGTTCAATGCAAAGGTAATGCGCTTGAGCTCTGTTGGTTCCAACTTCGTCAGATCGACGCTCCATTTACCATCCTTGATCACAATCACACCGCGATCAATGAACTTGGCAATGTCTTTGGCGCTCAGAGGCTTGCCACGATTGGCCGCTTGCAGGGCGAACATCGCAGCCGTCTTGCCCTTCGCATCACCCCCATACTCAAGACCGTCCTTGGTCACGACGCCCTTCTTCTCCATCAGCTTGGGCAGATCTTTCATCGTCACAGGCTTGCCGTCATTGGCCGCAATGATCTTGTCGCCGATCTCCTGATATTGCGGCTCCGGTGTGAACTCCGTCGGATCGGTGGGTCTGGCACCCGCAGACGGCTTCGTCTCGGCTGGCTTGCCCGTCGTCGTATCCACAGGCTTGCCAACCGCGCTCTTGGCACCGGGCTTGACGTTGAACGACACAACCGCGTCGCGGAAATCATCGCCTACAAACTCACCATCACCTTTGGAGCGCAGGCGGTCCTCAAACCCGATCGCTTGTGTCCCTTCCTCAGGATTGACCAATAGCCGCGCACGTTGCGGATCACTGCCCGAGATGATCGCGCCGTCTTGGGTGATATTGCGCACCCGCACCGCAGGCGGCGTTTTGCCAACCTGGTTGATATCGACATATTGCTCTGTCTCTTGGTATCCAAAGCCCTTCCTGGCAATCACCGTCCATTTCTTCGTCTTGGGATCAAAAACCTCAACCACCAACTCATCTTCAGTATTGAACTCAACCTTCGTGCGCGACTTCTTGATGGTGCCCTTCGGCACAGAAGGCGGGGCGTCGGTCGCGTCAACCGGCGAGCCAAAGGAAGGACCCGCAGGTTCGACTGGACCAGTGGTGACCGTATCACCTTCTGACCCATCGCCTGGCTTAGATGGTGCTGGCTTGCCATCCGGTGTTGCACTTGGCTTCTTCTGAGGTTTGATGGTTATAATGGCATCATTAAAATCACCATCGCCTTTGAAGCCAACAGAACCATCGGGCTCCAAGCCATCTACTCGGCCGTCGCCAAACTCATCAAAAGAAATTGTAATGGAGCCATCTGCATTGCGCGTGCTGCGTGACGTACTTCCTGCAGGATTGCCATCAACCTTCGCCGCAGTTGTCGCCACCACGTAGCCACCTTTAGGGTGGCTTTTATCAACATTGAAAACGCTGAACTCACCATCAAGCTTGTCAGGCAGTTTAGCCGTCAGATCCGTGACAACAAAAGGAACTTTATCTTGGGCATTCGGTGTCTGCTTTTTCTTGCGCGCCACGACGATAGGTTTCTTCGACCCTTTGGGAGTGTAGAGCACCATCAGCTCATTGGACGATTCAAACGACGCCGTGACCTGCTGGACAGGCGCATCCGTCGTAATCCGCGCCTGCGCCTGCACCGTTTGCCCATCCAACCGAACCTGGGCCGTGTCGGAAGATTGCGATCTGTATAAACCGGGCGTGGCTTCACGCGATACAGGCTTGCCAGTCACAACCCGCGCAATCCGAGCCCCGACATCACCCGGCGCGACGTCCACACCTTTGGAGGCCATATAAGCACCGACAGCCTCCCCATACTCCTCGTTCAATGTCTTTTGACGCTCAGATGGTGTCAGGCCAGCCCGCAGGATAATCGTCCCCCGCCCACCATTCCGCCCTGCCACAAACGCACCGTTCGCACCATCCGGAAGCTGCGTCTTGCGATCACCAGGAACCGCAACAACAACCTTGGGTGTCTTAAAACCATCCAGAGAAACTTCGTCGCCACTGCCACCCAAAAACTCATCAATTAAAAAATCCATGAAAATCTGTTCGCGTAACGTGCGCTCTTGTGCCGTCATTCCGTCAATTGCTGTCGCAAGCTCCGCACGACCCTCAGCAGTCGAAACCTGCCCCTTCAATTGAACGCGCGGCTGGGACACCGAACCGTCACGACCCCCGCCAGACCGCACACCACCTGCAGAGCCGCCATCAGACCCCGTGTCGGACCCCTTTACACCACCTCGCCGGACACCCACCCCATCAGCTTCTACCTTATTGCCAAAGCCAACACCATTACGACCAACCAGCTGTGTATTTGACATTTGAAAACTCCAATATGAGACCTGACCGTCAGCTTAACTACAAAAAAATAGCAGAAAAATTGCGCCAGCTACTCAAACATCAAACCGATCCCTGAAACACAAGACAGTCCCAGATACGCAGATCTGATACGTAGTACGGGAAGTGTCTGACGTCAGTGCCAATGGGACAATTTAGGTCGATTTGATAAGAGAGAGCTTCTGGCACATCGTAACCACCAAGGAGTGAAGATGGGCAAGAAACCCGGACCATCGAAGGACGCCCCTGACAAGCCCGTCAGCTGCATCAAGCGTAAAGCCCGCAATTACTCAGCTGAAGAGAAGATCAGGACTGTCTTGGCCGGTCTGCGGCGCGAAGGGATCTCTGAGAGCCCCTACTACCCTTGCTCACAAGGACTTCCTTGAAGCGGGGATGAACCGACTGGCGAGGGACACAGCGCCCTAAGGTCAGGACCGATTGATTTCAGTTGCTTGTGGTGATTCAGCGCCGGAAAACTGAGTGGTGACATGTCTGATCTTTTCTGGCTGACCGACGTGCAGATAGCGTGTCTTGAGCTCTCTTTCCCGAAGTTTCACGGCAAGCTGCGCGCAGATGATGGTGGGTTTGGCCGCCGAGCATGGCGAAGAGAAAACCGTGATGATCGATGCAACTTATCTAAAAGCCTATCGAACAGCGACCAGCATGGGCGTCAAAAAAGGGGGTGGACGCCTGATCGGGCGCACCAAAGGCGGCATGAACACCAAGCTGTACGCTGTCTGCGACAGTCAAGGCCGACCACTCAACCTGTTCGTTCTCACAGGGACCTTGCTTCCTTCCGTCTCCGGCGGAAACTTAGGTCAGGTAGCGGCCTCCTTTGTCCAATGGAATTCTTCGCCAGTTTTCCAAAGTGTCAACATCAGTACAGCGGGCTTACGAGCGGTCGCCACTGCGGCCTTTTTGAAGCCTCGCCTTGCCGCGAGGCGGACAGCCCAGGACTTCAGCGGGGAATATCGCTTCACACGACTGATCAATGTGCTGGCCGCCTCGTACAGCAGGCGACGCATGGCGGCATCGCCTCGTTTGGATATACGTCCAGAATAGTCGACCTCGCCGGACTGATATCGTCTTGGCGTCAAGCCCAGGAACGCTCCGACATTTGCAGTCTTTGGAAACCGCTCGGTATTCTCGATGAGTGCCAGAAAGTTCAACGCAACAACCGGCCCGATCCCAGGGATCGTCATCAAACGACGAGACAGATCATGGCGTTTGGCAATAGCAGCGATCTCATCTTCAAGCGCAGCCGCCGCTGAGCATATCGCCTCATGTGACGGAAGAACATGATCGATGATGACAGCCAGCGCCGGGTCGGATTGTCGTGCAACTGACAGCTGATCTCTGAAGCGCTGTCGCTGCCGTCCATTGCCGATTGCGGTCAGGCGAATGCCAAATGTCTTCAGGATTCCCCGCATATGTGCCTCAATCTCCATTCTGAGACGCACAAAATGATCCCGAGCGCCTATAATTGTTCGAAGGCGATCCGCATCTACGCTGCGGACATGAACGGCCGTAAACCAGCCGATCCGGGCCAATTGAGCCAATCCTTCTGCATCCGAACGATCAGATTTGTTGAGCTTTGCTGAGAGTACCTTGTGGGCTGGCCTCGCATCAATGCAGATGGCAGGTAGCCCCAAATCCTCAAGTTGCCGCTGAAGCCAGATCGATATCTGGCCGCTTTCATGCACGATCCTCTCGGGCATCAAATTTTGCTCTTTCAAAGTATCCCGCACCGCCAGCGGACAAAAGGGCAAGCTCTTCCGAAAGACGACACGTCCCTCGTCATCGACAACACACATCGAAATCTCTTTCAAAGAAACATCCAAACCTGCAAAGTACTTCATGTTCGTTCTCCTTACGGCTTTTTCCATGAGGCCAACATACCGGACCTCGTTCGCCACCGGAGAGCGACCGCCGCAATCACATCATGTCGAATGGCTGCTCGGGGATCGTGGATACGATGCCGATTGGTTCAGAGACGCGCTGAAAGACAAAGGGATACGCGCCTGCATTTCTGGCCAGAAGCAGCGGAAGAAATCAGTTAAGTGCGACAAGCGCCGCTACAAACGCCGCAATCGCATTGAGATCATGTTCGGCAGACTGAAAGATTGGCGACGGGTCGCAACCCGATATGACCGCTGCCCCAAGGTCTTCTTCTCTGCAATCGCTCTCGCAGCTACCGTCATCTATTGGTTATGAGATGCTGTAACGGGCCCTGCGTCACGCACCGCCGTTGCCACTTGTCAGATCAGCGCCGCGCTGCCGTCATTCCCGTATTGAAACCATATGGAGGATGACAAGATGAGATTGTTTGTTGGATTGGATGTATCGCTGGACAAAACCACGATCTGCGTGATCAGCGAGCATGGTGAGATAATCAGAGAGGCTGAGGCCGCGAGTGAACCGGAAGTTTTGTCGCGTTGGCTGTACGAACTGGACGGGCGCATTGCAGTGGTTGGCCTGGAAGCTGGGCCTTTGTCGCAATGGCTGCATCGTGGTCTGATGGAGGAGGGCTTGGATGCTGTACTGATGGAAACGCGCCAGGTGAAGGGCGCTTTGAAGGCCATGCCGATCAAGACGGATCGACGCGATGCCGAAGGGATCGCTCGACTTCTTCATCTCGGTTGGTTCCGTCCGGTTCACTGCAAATCTGTCTCTGCTCAGGAAACTCGCGCTGTACTCGGCGCTCGGAAAGCCATTCAACAGAATATGATCGCCTTGGAAATGTCTCTGAGAGGGCTGCTCCGGAACTTCGGCCTCAAGGTCGGCGCGATCTCTCGCGGTCGGTTCGAGATCCGGATCCGGGAATTGGCAGATGGCAATCCGATGCTGGAAACCGCTACAGCACCAATGCTACGTGCCAGGGAAACCCTGCGACAGGAGCTTGCGACCCTTGAGAAGCACGTGCGCCAGTTTGCTCAAGACGATCCAGTTTGCCGCCGTCTGATGACGATTCCTGGGGTCGGTGCGGTCGTGGCACTGACCTTCCGCGCAGCCGTAGATGATCCGACGCGCTTTCGGTCTTCGAAGAGGATCGGTCCCTGGGTCGGCCTGACGCCTTCGCGCAATCAGTCTGGTGAGCGGGATGTGTCCGGCGGCATCACGAAGGCTGGGGATGTCAATCTGCGGCGAGCACTGTGCCAGGCTGCGACCGTCATGATGAACCGTGGCCGGTCGACATGGCTGAGAACATGGGGAGCCCAACTTGCGCAGCGGCGTGGTCGGAAAATTGCGATGGTCGCCCTCGCGCGCCGCATTGCTGTCATTCTCCATCGGATCTGGATCGATGGCTCTGTGTTCCAACCAGATACAGCGCCGAAAATGATCTGATCTCCAGCCCAGAACCGTTGCCTGTTTAATCGCAAGCTTTCGAGGTCCCGCAGGGACGTGGTTCCGATAATGCCGTGGTCAGGACCGTCGCTGACATCGTCAAGCACGCCTATGAGATGGGCACATCGGAATTACATCGAACCAGCATCATGTTGGCAGCCGTCGCGCTGACCACGAACCGAAGCATGTACCCAAAGGACCTCAGCCAAAGGCTATGTGAGAAAGCAGGGCGGACACGACGACCCAAAAGCACCGCTCTGGCGGATCACTCTGTTTGCGCGAAATCTCTTGACAGAAGTGGTCCCGTTACCGAAGTCCTGACCCTAAAGCGTTTTGTATTTAGTCTGAGGCATAACCGTAAGCTTTGAGGAAGTTCCAACATTCGTTCGGGTCGAACAGATCACAGATGTCGCTTAACGCTTCAAACCTTGCGTTGAATGTTCTGGCACCGATGCGCCGCAGGTGGGCTTTGAGAATGCTATCTCGATAGGATTGCGATCCGGACAGTAGGTGGGCAGGAACAAGAACTAGCCGCCGCGCCTTTGCAGAGCCTCGGAGGCACGTGCGCTTTTGTGGTGGACAGGTCGTAGAGGATTACGGCGGTTCCGGGATCAAGCACGGGTGCCAGCTACGTTTCGATACAGGTGCCGAACTCAGGCCTGTTCATCGCGCCTTTGATCACCCAAGATGCGATCAGGCTATCCTGCGTCAGCCCGGCGATGAAGGTCTGGGTGCCCCAATTTCCGAAAGGCGCAATGCAATAGGGCCGCTCATCGATAGGTGTCCGGCCACTAAGCCGCGTAAGGCTTGTCTTGACCGCCGTCTCATCAATAAAGACCATCCTGTGAGGCTCCTGGCGCATTCTAACTAATAGACGCGTACTCTAAGGGGAGCAGGTCAATACGTAGAAATTTAAGTAAGATTACCTTTCAAAAGTCACTATCGCTTCAATTGAGCTAGTAGAGCCCCTAGCCCCATAAGTGCAACAAGTCATCGGTTCTTAGCAACCAATAGTTCAACGGTAAGCGAAATTGAAGGAGACCAAATTATGGGTGTTTCTAGTATCAACGCACTCTCGGACCTGAGAGAAAAGCTCGACGATCTTGCAGATGGTCGATCAGACCTGTTCAAGGCAGCACTTGAGAAAAACTCTGGTTCTATTGATTTTCAGGTTGACGAGGTAAAAGACGAGATCGAAGAATTGATCGATCTGATCGAAAAAGGCGCCAGCCCTGATGAAATCAAGGCCCAGCTGAAAGAAGTGAAAGACGAACTCGAAGAGCTTGAGGACCTTGTGCAAGGTGGCGGCGGTGACATCAAGTCGCAAATTGACGAGGTAAAAGACGAGATCGAAGAATTGATCGATCTGATCGAAAAAGGCGCCAGCCCTGATGAAATCAAGGCCCAGCTGAAAGAAGTGAAAGACGAACTCGAAGAGCTTGAGGACCTTGTGCAAGGCGGCGGCGGTGACATCAAGTCGCAAATTGACGAGGTAAAAGATGAGATCGAAGAATTGATCGATCTGATCGAAAAAGGCGCCAGCCCTGATGAAATCAAGGCCCAGCTGAAAGAAGTGAAAGACGAACTCGAAGAGCTTGAGGACCTTGTGCAAGGCGGCGGCGGTGACATCAAGTCGCAAATTGACGAGGTAAAAGACGAGATCGAAGAATTGATCGATCTGATCGAAAAAGGCGCCAGCCCTGATGAAATCAAGGCCCAGCTGAAAGAAGTGAAAGACGAACTCGAAGAGCTTGAGGACCTTGTGCAAGGCGGCGGCGGTGACATCAAGTCGCAAATTGACGAGGTAAAAGACGAGATCGAAGAATTGATCGATCTGATCGAAAAAGGCGCCAGCCCTGATGAAATCAAGGCCCAGCTGAAAGAAGTGAAAGACGAACTCGAAGAGCTTGAGGACCTTGTGCAAGGCGGCGGCGGTGACATCAAGTCGCAAATTGACGAGGTAAAAGACGAGATCGAAGAATTGATCGATCTGATCGAAAAAGGCGCCAGCCCTGATGAAATCAAGGCCCAGCTGAAAGAAGTGAAAGACGAACTCGAAGAGCTTGAGGACCTTGTGCAAGGCGGCGGCGGTGAGGACTCTGGCTTGGTTGAAAAATCTGGTCTGGATCAGGTTGAAGGCGATAACGCATCACTTGAAAGCCAGCTAACAGATATCAAAGAAAAGCTTTTGGTTCTGCAAGGCCTTGTAGAACAACAATTGCAAAAGAAATAAGCTAAAATTTTCTTGACCCAATACTGTTCGGTTCGTTTAGAATTGGTTCTTCGTGTCAATAAATGCAGTAGGCGCAAATCCTACTGCATTTATTTTTATATAGAGGCGACATGAAAAATTAACCGGCTGACGGCGACGTCTGTGTTTATGGGCTAATTCGTTTCAAATTCTGCGACCTGTCCCCGTTGAATCATGTCACTTGGGTATTAGTAATCAGTCCGAGCAAAGGATGGACTATGAGACGTAGATTTTCAGATGAGCAGATCATTGTGATGATCAAAGAGTACCAAGCTGGTGCCAACTGGTGCGACGGCGAAATCCCCTGCATAGGCCTACTCGACTTCGCGGGTCTGCGTTATGTTGCGCTTGCCGGATACTCATGCTGAGTCCCACGATTTCAACTCTGTGGCACTTGATCAGCCGCGCAGAACTGCCCGCTATACTGACACTCAGTCCGGCACATCGTCCACGCCGTGTCCGCCCCAAGGGTGACAGCGGGCGATACGCCTTGCTGCCAGCCAGCTGCCTTTCAAGCCGCCATGCTTTTGCAAAGCTTCCAGCGCGTAGGCCGAGCAGGTCGGGTCATAGCGGCAGTTGAAACCTACCCATGGGCTGAAAACCAGCCGGTAGGCCCGGACTGGCAGAGTGAGGATATGGGCAAGGGGGCTCATCCGTGGATTTTCTTCATAGCGCGCTTCAGGTCTTCGATCAGCAGTGTGAAATCGCGGGTTACAGTGGCCTCGGGACGGCCGATCAAGACGTAGTCCCAGCCAGCATGCGCATGATCAGGCAATGAAATTCGTGCAACTTCTCGCAGGCGGCGTTTGGCGCGGTTGCGGATCACGGCATTACCGACCTTCTTGGAGCATGTATAGCCAATGCGCACAGTCAGATCATTGTCCATACGGTCCCGCGCCTGAAGCAGAAAGCCCGGCTGCCCCGATCGTTTCGCGCGGGCAGCTTTGAGGAAGTCAGGGCGTTTCTTGATTATCTGCAGGCAAACGAAAACCGCCGGCGGCGTTTCCGCGACCGGGACATTGTGTCCTGTCACGGGTGCCTCCGGCGGTGTCAAAGCGATAGCGAAATCGGGGGCGCTTATGCGCTCAGCGATTTGCGGCCTTTGGCACGGCGTGCGTTTAGGATCTTGCGACCAGCCTTAGTGGCCATACGCGCACGAAACCCGTGACGGTGCTTGCGAACCAGGTTCGACGGTTGAAATGTGCGTTTGCTCATGAGCGTGGCTCCTGCGGATTGGGCGGCAAATCACGACGGATTCGGAGCCCGGATAAATGTCAGACCCGCTCAATAGACAGCAGAACGCATCCCGTCAACGGTCAAACCGGGTGCATTTTGCAACATTTGCATTCTGTGCGCAGCGTATTTGGCTTTGAAATGTTACGATATGCAGGTTTTCGCGGTCAAAAGACGAAACATTTGATCACCCGTCATCAACCAACTGTGAGGGCCATATTCTTGCTGCGAACTTAAGGGCATGTAAGGGCAACTTCTATTCCTATTGGATTATTCTGATGAGCGACATGACAAATACACCCAACAAGAGCGATGAGAAATCTATGCTGCAAAAACGGCTTCCCATTATCGTCGTCGGGATTGCTGCGATTTTGGGCTTTGTTTTCTTACGGGATTATCTGAATTTCGAGACGCTGAGTAACAACCGTGAGGCTCTCATCGAATTTCGAGACGCCAATTATATTCTGGCCGTTCTGGGCTTCATCGCGATCTATATCATGATTGTGGCGTTCAGCTTGCCAGGTGCTGCGATTGCCACGCTGACCGGCGGTTTCCTCTTCGCCACCTTTCCCGGTGTTTTGTACAACATCATCGCGGCCACAACCGGAGCGACGGCGATTTTCATGGCCGCGCGGCTTGGGTTTGGTGACCGTTTGGCCGCACGTATGGAAGCCGGTGAAGGTCTGGTGAAAAAGATCAAAGACGGGATTGATGAAAACCAGTGGTCGATGTTGTTTCTGATCCGTTTCATTCCGGCAGTGCCGTTCTTTGTAGCAAACCTTGTGCCAGCCTTGGTTGATGTGCCAGTGCGCCGCTTCGTGATTTCAACATTCTTCGGGATCATTCCCGGTTCTATCGTTTATACGTCGGTCGGGGCTGGGCTGGGCGAAGTATTCGCGCGTGGCGAGACCCCAAATCTGGGGATCATCTTCGAGCCGCATATTTTGTTGCCGATGCTTGGCCTGTGCGCATTGTCACTTTTGCCTGTTGTCTTGAAGGCCTTGCGCGGCAAAGAGGGAATTTGAACCATGAACAAGATCAAGACTGACCTTCTGGTCATAGGTGCAGGGTCTGGCGGGCTATCTGTGGCGGCAGGGGCCGTGCAGATGGGGGCCAAAGTGGTTTTGCTGGAAGCCCATAAGATGGGAGGCGATTGTTTAAACTATGGCTGCGTTCCCTCTAAGGCGCTGATCGCGGCAGGCAAGCAGGCTCATACACTGCGGCATGGCGCAAAGTTTGGCGTCGCTGATGTGAAGCCAAAGGTCGACTATGCGGCAGCCAAGGACCATGTGCATAATGTGATAGAGACGATTGCCCCTGTAGACAGCCAAGAACGATTTGAAGGCTTGGGCGTTCAAGTGATCCGGGAACACGGTCAGTTTGTTGATGCGAACACGGTGCAGGCCGGTGATACACAGATAACTGCACGGCGGGTTGTGATTGCAACCGGGTCTTCTCCGTTTGTGCCGCCCGTTCCGGGGCTGGACAAGGTGCCCTATTTCACCAACGAAACCTTGTGGGATTTGCGCGATCTGCCGAAACATCTGCTGGTTGTTGGCGGTGGCCCTATCGGGATCGAGATGGCGCAGGCGCATTTGCGTCTTGGCTCCAAGGTCACAGTGATCGAGGGCATGAAGGCTATGGGCAAGGATGATCCCGAGCTGGCTGCCATTGTTCTGGAGCGTATGCGTGAGGAAGGCATGGAGATTGCCGAGGATGCTATGGCCGAGGAAATCACCGGCAAGGCAGGGGCTATTACAGTAAAGGCCAAGGATGGACGAGTCTTCAAAGGGACGCATCTGCTGATGGCTGTGGGCCGGGCTGCAAATGTGGACAAGCTGAACCTCGAAGCTGCCGGCATTGAGTATGACCGTCGCGGGATCAAAGTGGATGCATCCCTACGCACGACCAACAAGAAGGTTTACGCTATTGGCGATGTCGCAGGGCAACTGCAATTCACTCATGTCGCTGGGTATCATGCGGGTGTTGTGATCCGCTCAATCCTGTTCGGGCTGCCCTCGAAATCCAAACAAAACCATATCCCGTGGGCGACCTACACGGATCCTGAACTGGCGCAGGTTGGCATGACCGAGGCGCAGGCGCGTAAGGAATACGGTATCTACCTTGAAACCGTGCGCTTTCCGTTCCATGAAAATGACCGCGCAATTGCCGAGGGCAAGACAACCGGGTTGATCAAGGTCATGGTTTACAAAGGTCGTCCCATTGGCGCGTCCATTGTCGGTGCCAGTGCAGGTGATCTTATCAGCCTTTGGGCGCTTGCGATTGCCAACAAGATGAAAATGAGCCAGATCGCCGCAATGGTCGCGCCTTATCCAACACTCGGGGAGGTTAACAAACGGGCCGCGGGTGCCTATTTCTCGCCAAGACTGTTTGAAAGCGATAAGATCAAAAAAGTGGTTGGGCTGATACAAAAGTATTTGCCGTAATACCATGTAACAGGGAAGGGTTGCGATGTTCGTAAACTCTTTATCAGGACGGTTCCTCATTCTGTCGGTCATCTTCGTGATGCTGGCAGAAGTCCTGATATTCGTGCCGTCTGTCGCGCGGTTCCGGCAGGATTACTTGCAGAACCGGCTTGAAAAGGCACAGATTGCTTCCCTGTCGGTCCTGGCGTCTGAAGAACAGATCATCTCAGCGGAGCTGGCCGAAGAGCTGTTAGACAATGCAGGCGTTTATAATGTTGTGCTACGTCGCGATGCGATGAGCCAGCTGGTCCTGTCATCCCCTGTGCCGGGCGAAGTCACGACGATGGTTGATCTGCGTGAACCCTCAGCGCTTTATCTGATTGAAGGGGCACTCATGCAACTGATTGGACCCTCCGAAGGGGTGATCCGGGTTGTTGGCGCCCCAACCCGTGAAGCCGGATCATTAATTGATGTGACGATGCCACAAGCACCGCTCAAGGCGTCTATGATCGAGTATGGCAAACGTATTCTGATACTATCAGCCGTTATCTCGGTTATTTCGGCAGCGCTTCTGTTCATGGCCGTGCGTCGCTTCATGGTCCGCCCGATCAAGCGGGTGGTTGCGAACATGCAGGCTTACTCGGAGGCCCCGGAAGATGCCCGCCAGATCATGACACCACAAGCCCGCATTACCGAGCTGCGCAGTGCCGAGGACGCGCTGGAACAGTTACAAACCCAACTAACGGGTTCTTTGCGGCAAAAAGAACGTTTGGCACAACTGGGTGGCGCGGTTGCCAAGATCAGTCATGATCTGCGCAACATTCTAACCACCGCGACACTGCTGGCCGACCGAATGGAGCAGAGCGAGGACCCGGCTGTGAAACGCTCGGCCCCGAAACTGGTGAACTCCCTCTCGCGTGCTGTGAACCTGTGCGAAAGTACGCTGGCCTTTGGCCGGGCCGAGGAGCCACCACCGTCGCTGAATGTCCTGCCTCTGGCACGGATTGTCGAAGATGTGGTGGAAAGCGAGAAGTTGGCATCAAGCGGTAAAGTAGACATAACAACGGATATTCCCGCCGGTATGATGTTACGCGCTGATGGCGAGCAGGTCTTCCGTGTGCTTGTCAATCTGGTGCGTAATGCGCGTCAGGCGATCGAGGTGACAGGTGAGCCTGGGCAAGTCACTATTTCAGCTGGCGAGACAGAGAAATACTGGAACATTTGTGTTGCTGATACCGGGCCGGGCCTGCCACCTAAAGCGCAACAAAACCTGTTCACCCCGTTTGAAGGTAGCGTGCGTAAAGGCGGGACTGGGCTGGGGCTGGTGATTGCCGCAGAACTGGTGCGCGGCCATGGCGGGCAGCTTGATCTGGTCCGCACGGATGGGACTGGCACAGAGTTCGTGCTGCGCTTGCCCAAGGAGACAGTGACATTGGATCGCGCCGCCGAATGATTTGCCCTTGCAAACAGCTTTGGCTGAGGTTACATCCCGCCTACCCTGCGCGCTGGTAGCTCAGCTGGATAGAGTACTTGACTACGAATCAAGGGGTCGGGGGTTCGAATCCTCCCCAGCGCGCCATTTCGAATTTTGTAAGACGACACATAGTTCTGCCTTTTGCGACAGACTCTTTCCTTTTTCGACGTATAGCCTTTCCATTGCCGTTTTGTGGTGAGGTTAGTCATGGATTCCCTTTCATACTGGTTTTGAGCGAAGCCCTTCAGGGCGCTCGTCTCTAAAACCTGCTCCCGGCGAGGGTTGGGGGTAGCAAGTGCAACACAATTCGACCGGGTTGGTGCGGCCCACAGGCGCAGCCGAGGACACGGCCCGGTCTAATTGTGTTGCAGGCGCGTGGGGACGACGTCCCCTAGTTCTTTTGTACAGAGGGCGGAAAGCTGACCTTCGCTGCAACCATAAATTGCTATGCCAGTTTCCTCTAACCGGACATCTACCCAACATGTTCCAGTGGCCGTCTTTTGCAAATACTCACAAGCTATGCGAGACCAGCTTCTCTAATGAAGCGCGACGGTACGTTTCGATAATGCGTTTGGTCGGAAAAAACCATGAGGTGCCTCTTGGCCCGCGTGATGCCGACATAGAATAGTCGGCGCGCTTCATCGAACTCAGACTGCGTGTTTGCAGCAAAATGCGGAATGTTGCCTTCATTTGCGTGTATGATTGCGACCGCTTCATACTCACGTCCTTTAGAGTTATGGAGCGTAATCAATTTCAAGGCGTCGTCAGGATTGGCAAACAGACCGAGGTCGGCGATCTGTAAGTTTTCAACATCGACATCGTTCCTCGCCATGTCCGCAGCAATTTCTTCAACCGAGTGTGTAAGCGCGGTTGCTGTTACGCGATCGATCCATTCATCGCGCACAAGGATATCACCTACGATCAGTGCAGAAGCGCGAAGCCAGCTCAATCCGCCGGGGTTATCAATGGCACTTTGCTGCGCTGCGTATACCAACGACAACGCCGAACACCGACCGGAATACGAAAAGATATCGAAACGAGTTTGCCCCATTGCTTCGCTAACTAACCGAAAGATAGCTTTTTCCACACCCGGTAGCTGTGACAGATTTTGTGCTTCGACGGCAGCTCCTAGTTGCTCGGCTAGTACAGCGTAAAGTCGTCTCCTTTGATACGGGCGGGCACCCGGTCCAAAGACCGGCACATCGAACTCGCGCAGCCTCCTCGCGACAGGGATCAAATGCCTCCACCAAGGAGCGACGATAGCCGCCTTACCAAGTGGGATTCCTTGTGCTTCGAGCAACGGCAAGAAGTAGTCAGTAATCCCCACAATGGGAGACTGGACGTGGCGGTATTCGACGGTTCCAGCAACATTTGCAGCCGCGCCTGCCGAGTGCATCGCAGGCATGCGCGGTGTAAGTGCTTCAGCGGGACTAACAATCTGAGGTGCGCAACGGAAATTGCCAGTGAGAGCCAAGTTTTGCTCAGCTTGTACATCGATTGCGAACGCTTGCCCCAAGTCTGGACGAGCGCCCGCGAACCCATTGATCGATTGGTTTTCGTCGCCAACGAGAAAGAACCTGCTTCGAAGATGCCGCTCTAACTCGCCCAGAATTGCAATCTGAACATCGGTTGTGTCTTGAAACTCATCTACAAGGAGCCAAGCAAACTTGCTTGAAAGACCACGTCCAACAAAGGAGTGCTCGCGTAGAATTCGAAGCGAGTAGAAAAGGATCATTGCAAAGTCGATGTAGCCATTGCGACGCATCAACTCCCAATATCTTTCGGCATTGGCCTCGCTGACAATTCCCCCATCAATACCAACGCCTGCGGCTCGGCCCTCTGTGTCCACCCGCAAAGACGCATAGTCCTCAAAGGTTCGAAACTGTATTGCCCTACCAATCTCATCTTCGACCGTTCTAACAAGGCGGTCGAAGAGGCTCATTTCACGTGTCAAAACCTTGAAACCATCGGGCAGTTCGGGAATGAGCCAGCAGTAGGGCTTTAAGATAAATCGTAGGCAGAATGCATGGATCGTTGCGATCTCGCAGCGCTCCAGTAGCGATTGAGAGCCGTTTTGCTTTATCCTACTTTCAATCTCCTCTACGGCGGCATTGGTATAGGTGATACAACCAACCGAGCGTGGAGTGTCTTCCAATTGTTCGGCGAGCAATAGTAACTTCGCCATAATGACCCGCGTTTTTCCGCTGCCGGGACATGCTGTGAGGAGTAAGTTTCCATTGTGCTCAACTGCTTGCCGTTGTTGCGGTGTCAAAGCAGTCATTCTTGAAGCCAATCAATCGCTTGTTGAATGTACGAAGGCAAGCCTGAACACAGGTGCGCATGGCGCGCTGCGACCTGCGCGAACCGACCTTTACCAAATCGTTTGGCAGTATTGAGGACGGATGTTCCTAACTCCTCAATAACCTGACTTTCAATCTCTGGTCCCAGATTGTCGTTTTGAAGAGAAGCGAGACCGGTCTCAAGTTGCACTGTGATCTGAGGCGCTCCAAGCTGCCTACAAGCTTCGATGAGCATTGGCAGTGTTTCAACTGTCACCAACTCACGCTCGAATGTCGTTGCGCCAGCAAATACCCGGACGAATTCTCCTTGGAGGGCAGCAAGGTTCGGCTTTTCTACAACCAAATCAAATTCATCGCTTGCGTCGGACGGCCTTAAGTCCGCGTCAGTCACAACGGCGCATTTTTTCTCCAGGTTTCCTGTGCGGAACAAACGAGTGAATACATCGAAGTGCACCCCGTGAATAGCAACAACAGAAATTCCTTCCCGCTCAAGGTTCCCGCCATGTACGGCCTCATAAAGCGCCGGGAGAAGAAAAAGCTCAGCGGCCCCTTCAACAAGCATTACTTTTCGTGCAAACAGCAAATCGCTTTTTGTGGAGTCCAGATACCGCTCAAGATCGGCGATGGCATTTGCATCCAATTGATCGTTAGCGGCCAATGTGCACGATACGACAGAAGCGTCAGCGCGTTTGGTAAGAGAAATAAGCGTGTTGAAGGGTGCAAGCGAGGTTATCTGTGTACTGTGGCTCGTGAGAAGAGTTTGTACGTCCTTTGATCGCAGTGCAACAAGCAAGGAAGCTTGAAGTTGAGGGTGCAAGTGCGCCTCCGGTTCCTCGACAAGTACGAGTTGTCCTGCTGAGTTCCCGCGAGCACGCCGTCTTTCCAGGTACTCCATCAAAATGGCAATATACAGAATGTTGTTCATACCCAGACCATTTCGGCCAGGTTCAAAAGACGTCATAGCCAAGTCGGAAAGCAGTATTTTGAGGTTGCGAACGATTGCCTGAAATGTTGCGGCGGAAAGTCCGAGCGTCGCATCCATCTCAAATGCTGGCCCTGACACATCCTTGAAGGATGCGTCGATAGAGTTTGCAATGTCTGCTACTGCAGCTGATCCCTCTATTTGTTGGTTAGCGGTGTCAAGAATTGCAATCAACGCATCCTGCTCTACTTGGTCAATCTCGCATGCTTCAATCAACCGGACCAATGGGGACGTTCTGAAGTTACGCAGCTCATTTTCGACATCGCGCAATGCCGGTAAGCTTACCACCAAATACGATTGTAAATCCGAGAAGCGGACAGCTTCACCGATTTCATCGTCCCAATCGATTTCCGTGAGATCGATTGTAGGGTTGGGAAGGAGCCTCAGCAAATATGGCCGCGGCGTTATCCGAAAAAGGAGGGCTCAAAATGAACTAGCAAAGCTCTTTCCGGAAAAAGTTAGGCCTCGATGGCTGCAACCAATCGAGGCCCGTAATCTTCGGTGTCGAAGCATCTCCGACGCCACCTTTCTCCCCTGATCCACATGCAAAGTCAACAGTTCCGTCGTCCTTTCGGGCGTCGGCCCTGCACGCCTTTGTCTGACTTTCACTTCAGCAGAAGGTGGAATCCTTGTGTGGCTGAATGGCATGTAAGGTCCAAAACACATCATGAAAGATGATATCTTTAACGGCACTGGTGACCAGCCGCCGCTCCCCAGCCGCGCAACGCGACGGATTGCCAAACGATCAAAGTACAGTTCGCGAGGTGGCATTGTTGTCCAACTCCCAGGGTGGGCGCGTCCAAGGGTCGTTTTCTTTGAAAGCAAGCTGGAACAGCGTGTCTTGTTCCTGCTGCTGGCTCGCGGTGATCTTATCGATCTGTGGGAGCAACCTCCTGCAATAACTTTCTGGGACAAAGAAGGTCGCCGACGCACCCATTTCTGCGACTTCTTGATCCGCCTGTCATCAGGTCGACGCATCGCGATTGCGGTGAAGCCCGCAAAGCGCGCTTCACGCATTGGCTTTGTCTGGGACCTTCAGTGCATTCGCGCAGCTATAACCAGAGACTTCGCAGATGATTTGGTTCTGATAACGGATCAGGATTTCACAAAGGGAGAAGCGCTGAACGCGGAGAGATACCATGAATTCTCAAGGTCCAGGAATGAAATGGCGTTCGAACGGCTCAGAGACGTCCTTCGATCCATGTCATTCCCAACATCTGTGGGAGCGTTGGCTAAATCTCTAGATGCGGGAGACCAGAGTTTCAGAACTATTTTCATCGCAATCTACGAGGGCTTGTTGTCCGCTGATCGGACAATGCCAATCGACATGGAAACGATTGTTAATGGGGGAGTTGTTCAATGACAAACCCGATGCAGATATCTCCCTTTGCGCGGCTGACTGTAAGCCCACACACCTACCGAGATGCCATCATAAAGGATGGTGGCGTCTCATTTGCCCGTACAGATCGTCCGAACTCACGGATATTCTTCACATTTGAAAAAATCCGCGAACTGTTGGCCAAACCTGAAAATACGCTCGAGCCTGACTTCTTTATCGTTGAACGCCAAGCACTGCGAAAAACCGGTGTTGCCGCCGCGGTTGGAATGCTGCCTGACAAGGTGAAATCAGAGGTCGTATGGCGCTATGCATACGTCGAAATCTTTCTGCAATTGGAGAAGGCGGGTCATCTAACCAGAACGGAATTTTCGACCCAGCTACTGCTGTCGGAAATCGAGAAATGCGTGAACAAACAAGCGGTTTCTGTTCAGAGCGGTTGGGTGCCCAAACGCGCGGGTCGGAAGCAAGAACTTAGGGTGCCTCCCTGTCCACGAACCCTCTTGGAGTGGGTGCGACGTTACGAAAAAGCGGGGTATTCTCCCTTAGGGCTTGTTCCTAGAACATTTCGCTCGGGCAACTGGAAGGACCGTTTCAGCCTTGAAGAACTACGCCTTTTGGGAAGCTGTATCAGTAGGTATTTAACACGCGACCGACGATCTAAACGACAAGTGGCGGACGATACTAAAACGCGATTCGACGCTGAAAATGTCCAAAGGGCAGACCAGGGTTTGCCGCCACTTCGCGTACCATCCAAACGAAAAGTCGAGCGGGAGCTTTCGAAACTCGATCCCTACACAACCCATGCTCAGCGATATGGGGTCGAAGCTGCAAACCGTGAGTTTATGCTTTACGAACAAGGTATCGATGCGAGCTATCCGATGGAACGTATTGAAATTGACGAGTGGTGCGTCGATCTCATCTCGATCTTAGCTGAACGCGGTGCGTTAGATGAACTCTCTGCCGAAGAGCTTGCGGCGCTTCCACGCGGGCGTCGTTGGCTTTACTTGGCAATTGATTGTGGAACCCGCTGCGTTGTCGCCATGCGGCTGGCAGTTACCCCAAACTCACAAGACGCAATCGCGCTGTTGGCTGATGTCACGCGCGACAAGACCGATCTCGCAAAGGCTGCTGGTTGCGCATCTGATTGGTCTCATTTCGGTGGCCTGAAGACTATAGCAACAGATCTAGGGGCAGCATTCGTTGACGACAACTTTCGGACAGCCATTTTTGATGCGCTCGGTTCACCTGAGACACCGACAGGCGGATTGCCGCAATTACGTGCGCACGTGGAAAGGATCTTTGGGACATTTGGAACAAATCTTATGCCGGGTTTGGCGGGGCGTACCTTTTCCAATCCTAAGGAGCGCGGTGATTACCCATCGGAAGAAATGGCATCCATTACTGACGATGCATTGATGCAGATGCTCACACTATACGTGGTGGACGTCTACCACAATCGTCCGCATCGTGGTCTTGGCGGCGAGACACCTAACAATTGCTGGAAACGGCTTGCGCAAGAAAAAGGCGTCGTTCCAGATGTTCCTGAGCGTACCAGACGTCGCGCCTTTGGTAAGCATCTAAACCGAAAAGTGACAGGTCGAGGCGTGCGCGTCTTCGGTATAGATTACACCTGCAAAGCGCTTCGTCAGTTCCACTTGCATAACCATCAAACGCACGTCGATCTAAAGGTCGATCTCACTGACTTGGGCTGGGTGATGGTGCGCATTGGTGATGAATGGTTTCATGCGATGGCACTTCAGACATGCTTTGAAGGGGTCTCCTACGATGAATGGCAAGCCGCCGCCAAGGAGTTGAGACTTAAGTACCGCGACGAAGCCATGTTGCGGGAACCAATTGTCGCCGAGGCACTTGCCAAAATTGCTGAAGTCAATGCTGCAGAACAGAAGACGTTTGCAACGCTGTTGCGCAATGTCACTCCCGCGGGCCTGGCACGTGGTGAGGAGGATCTTTTTCTTGGGTTGTCAATTGATCCTGAAGAACCTGGAAACCTCGATTTACCTCCTGATGACGACTTGTTTGGCCACGTGGTTCCGGTGCCCAAAAATGACAATGGGGGCGGCAGCGCAACCGTCGCAATCGAACCCACAACCGATAGCGATGCCGACGACGAAGACGAGCCTTTGAACTGGAGACTGGATGATGAATGATCGCGAGAACATCCACCGTCGTCTTGCTCTATTGCGCCACGATTTCGTTCGCAATGAGCCGTATAACAGCTTCTCTGATCAGTTTGATCGTCAGCTTCAGAGACGGCTCGCAGCTCAATCTTTGGATCTCATTGAGGAAGCGAGAGCGATCGCCGTCATCGGTGCGGCTGGGAGCGGCAAGACCAGGCTAGTTAAGCGCGCCCTTAAGCAAAACCAAGATTTGAGGCACGCTAAGGATGGGGATGAACTAATCGACTATTTGAGCATTCTCGTTCCGGCCTCCGAAACTATGAAGAGTTTGGCAATCCTTCTGCGGGAGAAACTAGGTTATACGTCCGTACGCAAAGGGGACAATGCATCTGACATTTGGCGGCAAGTTCACGTCCTGCTGAGAAACCGAAGAACCTTCTACATTCACTTGGATGAAGCGCAGCATTTGATTGCCAGTCCAAATGAAAATGTTCGTGCAGGTGTCGTAGACAGACTGAAAACTCTGTTGAACAACGACGCGTGGCCCGTTGGGCTGATCCTTTCGGGCACGCCGAAACTGCTCGAGATGCTAAACTCTGACCCGCAACTCGGACGTCGCGTAGATCTGGTGAAACTACCGGCTATCAGCCGGGTTTCGCACGCTAAGGAAGTTCGGGCGATAATGTTTGCGTATGCCGCAAAGGCTAAAATTTCGCTCAGCGAAGACTTGGATTTCGATGATCTGGTGCCAAGGCTCATCCATGCTGGTGCGAATGAGTTTGGGAACACGATAGCCATGCTTGGCTTTGCTCTGGAAGATGCACTGCTGGAGCGGGCCGACGTATTGAAATTGCGTCACTTCTCAGAAGCGTTTCGTCGAAAGGCTGGCTGTGTGCCAGCTCTCAACATCTTTGTCGCTGCGGACTATCTGAGCATCGATGCGCGCAAAGTGTTTTGGGATCACTTTTCCAAATTTGGAGTGGAATAAATGGCAGAAAATTTCCGTCTCATTTTCCCACTTAAGCGCTTTGAAACGGCAACCTCCTATGTCTCGCGTTTGACGCGATATTGCGGGTTGCAGGAGCCTCGCGTTCTTTGTTTGGACTTTGGTTTTCGTTGGCAGGACTTTGTGCGCGGTGACGATGACCTCTTTGAAAAAATTGCATCGATCGGCGGTGCATGCCCACGGGATATGAAACGTTGGGCCGTTCGAACAGTTGATAAAAACCGGTTCGAGGTTTGCGGCCAAAACGCGACTAGATCGTCATTGGTTCGTTCGCGCCTACGTGTCTGTCCGCGATGCCTGATAGAAGATCATAAGAATGGCGGCAGACATGGTGTTTTCCGTCGGGTCGTATGGCACTTTTGGTCGATCCGGACGTGTCCGGTGCACAACGTAGCGCTCGTTGTCGTTCCGCCTGAACTGCACACGCTCCACAACTATGACTTTTTCGGACAGGTCTTCAAAAACTGGGCGTTTATCAATTCTCAGGCGGACAATTGCGCCAGTCATAAACCTACCGAGTTTGAGGGCTATGTTTCGGGTCGGCTTGACGGATCAGCATCCAACCCATTCCTTGATAGCCTGCCGATGCATGTCGCAACCCGGCTGTGTGAGGTTTTAGGATTTGTGATCCAGAACGGCCCTAAGCGCAGAATATCTGAAGCGACCGAAGATGATCTGCGCGTGGGTGGTCAAACTGGCTTTGAGGCTTTGCAAAGCGGGGAGAACGGATTGTATGCAGCTTTGGAGGCGATGGTGAGTCCAATTGCTCTACGTACGGTGCGGCATCAGTCGGACTTTGGAGCGTTCTTTGAATGGCTGCGATCGTCGTCAATGGGTGATGACTTTGAGATGTTACGCGACAAGGTGCGGGACTTCATCTTCCGCACCTATCCTTTTCGGGAAGGGGATACTGTCCTTGGTAAAACCTGCCCAAGTCCAGCTGTGTTCACAATTTCTGGAGCGTGGCAATCACTGGGTATTCAACGCCATAGAATGAACCGGATTCTGCTAGCTGAAGGGTTGGCACACACGGATATGGCGGACAATTCAGTGCGACTTCACGAGGGGCTGAAGTCCGAGGCTATCGATGATCTTAGGTGCCGGATCGCGTCCCGGCTGAACGCGATTGAGGCTCAAGCGGTATTGGGAGTGGGTTTAGAGGTGCTCAACCAACTGCGCGATCATGGCTTCATCGCGTCCACCGTAGACGCTCTCGATCAAATTCCAAAGTTTGACCGTGAAGAGTTGGAACAGCTGCTGGCAAATCTGAATGCCCGGGTCACGGAAACGCCAATTGATGGAGAAAATTTGGTATCCCTTATCGACGCTACCCAGCGCGTTAGATGTCCCCTTGTCCAAATTGTTAAGCTGATACTTGATGGGAAACTGACGCACATAAACCGTGACGCTGAAACGCGCGGCCTCGCTGCACTCCGCATAAACCTCCCAGAATTGCGGGCGGCGCTTCCTCAATTTGAGATGCCAGGGATCACAAAAGGGGATGCATCCAGACGCCTTCGGGTGAACTACCCAACAATAAATTTCTTGATTGCCGACGGCGTGTTGATAAAGCGTCGATTGCGAAACCCGCGCTCTCGACAGTTCTTGGATGCAATTTGCAGTGAGAGCTTGATTGCATTCGAGGCGGAGTTTGAGACACTGGGTCAACTTTCAAAACGCTATCGTAGGGCATCGGGTCCGTTTAGTTCACATCTGGAAGCTAAAGGTATCTGCCCGATCGAAACCCCTGATGGGATAAGTTTGTATTATGAACGCAAGGGGCTTGAAGGGCGTTTGCGGAGGGCGGGTATCACCCCACCATTGGAAGAGGTGTGAACATCATGGACGACATTGAAAACGACAAGAACGAACTGCCTCATCACCCGGATCGTCACGCAATTGATGATTGGATGCTGAATGGCCCGAGGAACGGCCGCATCGAAGAACTTGTGAGAGAGTTGACACTTGGGCTTGGGCTACGGCTCAGTTTGGTCGAAGACGTCATCGTGAACGTCCTTTTAGCGCAGCGGAATCTCCTCAAACCAAGTGATGTTGTATTTGAAGATGAATCGGGGCCTGAAATTGGCGCAGTGCAGTTGGCCAACGATGTGGCGGCGCAGTTCAGAATGTTGAATGAGGCTTATGCAACCGGAGCTGCTGATGCGATTGAGGCAGCTGTCATTAAGGTCGCAGAAGCGCGCCGCATGAAGTCAAACGGGATAGCCGATATGCTGGAATCATATTCGAAGGACGGCGCTACTTAGGCGGTTGGTGTCGCTGGACTTTGAGAGTGAAACGGATGGGCTGCGTAATCATCCGGACATACGAAAGATCGACGACTGGTTTCTTCATGGTCCTCACAATGGCCGGATCGAAGAATTGGTCAGTGAGCTGACGCTTGTGCGCGGCATGTGTCTTGCAGAAGTGGAGGACCTGATTTTAGTGGCATTGGAAGACCAACTACGGTCATTGCCTAACATGGAGATTCGTCCCTGAAATGGTTAACATGACACCCTGAGTGCGATAATCATGGGGTGCAAAATCGTGCGATTAATTGGGTTGATGTTTCGACGTTTGTTCTTAACCAAGGATCTGAGCGCTTCGATTTACCATGGTTTTGCGGTGTATGGGCTAAAACTTACGCAATGACATCGACCTGCTTGATGCATAAATTGTTGAAAGGATGTTTCTTGGTCAAAAGACTTTTTAAAGCGCTGGATGGGTACGCAGCCCTGATGAAAGCAGACTACCTGTTCTCTGCAAGTCACAAGTTGCCCGGATCAAAAGGCAAGATAAGGGAGGATGCTGTCGTAAGCTTTTTAGAAGCATTTGCTCCTAAAAACTTCAATCTAGCGTCTAGCGTGTTTGCCGTTTCACTTAAGGGTAAAGAATACAGCAGAGAACTAGATATTGTGCTTCACGATCCATCCATCGGTGGGTTTTGGGCGCTTGATAAGCTTGGGCTGAACTCAGTGTGTACTTTCGAAGGAATCAGATTAATCCTTGAGGTGAAATCTACAATTGACCAAGAAACGCTTGACGATACGGAGAGAAAGGCAGCTGAATTGCGTGGTTTTGCAATTCAAGAAGGCCTGGATCCGCCTGGATTTGTATTATTCGGGTTCACTGTTGGGGAGGAAAAGGGAGATTGGTTGGGCGTCGACACCTTAGTTCAACGGGCCGAAGAAAACTGCATAGATCTGGATGCTTTGATTTGTCCGGATCATTTTTCATACTTTTCTAGCGATCACGACAACTTTGCCATGGGTTTTGAGGAGGGAATATCAACTGGCCTCGCCGAGTCTGATGGGCCTGTACAAGAGCGCCAAATAATAAAACGCTTTTCAGACAGTCGATACAGCGAAGGTTTTATTGAGGTTGGAGGATCGCCGGGCCACAGACTACTTTCTCTCGCAGCATTCATGTCTCACTGTGCCGGTGACGATACCCACCTTATCGCTCTTCTTGCCGCCGCGCTTAACCCAAACCACAATCCCATTGGCTAGAGCCAAATACTTCAATTGCACTGTCTTTGAATACACAAATCACTACGCCTCAGCTCAACCTAGGGGCGGTTAACATAACACTCCTTAGCAGATGTTCACGCTTCGTTAGGTGGATTCACAAACGAAGTGCAAATTCTGTATCAAAACAGAATGTTGCATGGAGGATATTGAATGGGAACCCACTACTCTCACCTGAGCTTAGAAGAACGACGTAAGATCGCAAAGTGGCGTGAAGCCAAAATGTCCATGTCTGAGATTGCGGATCGTCTGGGCCGCGATGTCTCAACGATCTACCGAGACGTTCGACGCAACCACTATGATGACCGGGAACTGCCACAGCTAAACGGTTACTACGCTTTGAACGCTCAGGACATGTATGAGCGCCGTCGTGCAGTTCATCGTAAAATGATCGTCCATCCAGAACTGAAGGCAGCCATTGAGGATCGGCTCAAGGCCGGCTGGTCGCCAGAACAGATCGCGGGACGGATGCGTCTTGAACGCCACCCGATCCGCGTTAGCCACGAGACGATCTATCGGTTCGCCTATTCCAAAGACGGTCGCGATGAGCAGTTCTATCGCCACCTGCCTGAACATCGCCGTCGCCGCAGGCCACGGGGTTACCGCAGGCACAACCGAACGCATATCTTCGATGTGCAAAGCCTTTCACACAGGCCCAAGAGCATCGCAGCGCGCGCTGAGTTCGGCCACTGGGAGTGCGATTTAATGATGTTCCGCAAAGAGCATGGAAAGGTGAACGTGACCTCTCTGGTCGAGCGCGTCAGCCGATACGCGGTCGTGATGCGCAATGAAGATCGCCAGTCCAAACCGATCATGGAAGCCCTGATCCAAGGCTTGGCTCCCCTGCCCGCCGATGCGCATCAATCAATCACCTTCGACCGAGGCACCGAGTTTTCGGCCTGGAAGCACCTCAAAGCTGGGATCGGTGCAGATGCTTGGTTCTGTGACCCGCAAGCGCCCTACCAGAAAGGCACTGTCGAGAACACGAACAACAGGTTGCGGAAGTATCTCCCCAGATCGACCGAACCGACGGCGCTGACAAATCGATATTTGAGGTCGATTTGCCATCGCCTCAATTCAACGCCGCGCAAGTGTTTGAATTACCGGACACCGGCGGAAGTCTTCGAGACCAAGCTGATGGAAATTCAGAACCGATTGGAATAGAACGACATATCAGGAACTGCACTTCAGCGTGAATTCACATTATGACGCACGATTTCAGCCATGGGTTGTCTGCGCATGCTCCCAAAATATGAGATCACGCGCAGACAGTTTGACACAAGTTGCCAGACATATGGTCCGGCCCGATGGGCCCCGACGGGGTCGCCGCCATTCCCACCACCACACTTGATCCGCCCCACAGTGCGGCGTCTCCTGTGGTCCCCGCGCTTCATGGGTCCGGGTCCCCAAGTTCTATCTCGCAAACCAAGCCGCTTAGGACGCAAACGCCTCCGTCTCAGTGATCTTCTCAAAGGCGGGCAAGAACCCGTCGTGATGTAGGGACAGATACCGCGTAACGCGGTCGTTACTCATCAGTTTCGAGATGTATCCGCGTGCCAACACCAGATCGAGATGGTCGACCCCGTAGCTGTCTTCAACGAGGCGCACTTCGCGTTCCAAGTTGGCGGATTCACGTTCCATCAAGTCGAGTTGATCGCGGGAAATGCCTTTGATCTTTTTGGGCGTCGCAACTGAAAGCAGCAGGCTTTCCGGTGTCGCGGCCAAAAGAGACCGTGCGTAGTTGATCGTGTATTTGTTCATTGCGACCATCAACTGTGCCGCTTCAATTTGGCGTAGGGGTTTCATCTTCTTAAGGATCTGAAACCCGGTCAGGGCAACCTGCTTGTCTTTGAGCAATTCGGCGGCCTCATCACATATGCCATCGAGAAGCTGACGTTTCTGTTTCAGCGTCCTGATGTTGATGTTTAGCGCACTCGCCAGACGTGCTTCTGGAACACCTAACGACAATGCACGCAGGATCATCTTGTGTTCCTGAATGGTTGCAAGACGATTGATCCGCTTGTTGTAGGTGAAGGCCTCATCGTCGGTTGAGACCAGACACCGTGCATCTGTTCTGCCCTCATCCTTAAGAACCTCAAGGCGCAGATGGCCATCCAGCAAAGTGAATTGGTCCGAACTGTTTGGATCGCGCGCAACAACCATCGGCTCGACAAGACCGATGTCATGGATTGATGCAGCGATCTGCTTGAACTTGATGCTGGCCTTCTTTTGCGGTGTCACAACATAGAGGGGTGCGATTTGGTCAAACAGTACGGTCAGCAGTCCCTGTTCAAAGGCTGCTGCAACGATTTTTTCTTCATCTGTCGTTGTCATCTTCAGGCGTCCTCCATGTGTGTCAATCGATCAGCAATCGTCTTGGGCAGAGTTGCCAACCCTTCTGCCCGCAAGAGCGTGACAAAATTCTCGTCGGCCATCAGCGTCTTGAACGATTGTGTGAGAAAGAGCATCTCGCTGCGCGTCGCATGCGCCTTGCGCAGGAGAACCTTCTTCTGTTCGACATCGTTCTCATAGGTTTTGAGCAGGCTTTCGACCGAAAGACTCTTTCGTGAACCCCGGTCTGCCGAGGCCTGGCCCTTACCATGCTTTTGGCGGGCTTCAACAAGCCGTTTCGCCCGCAAAAGTCTCCCGCCACGCAGGAGCTTCTTCTCATAGGCTTGCCTGAGAACAGTCTGCACACCAACGTCATCTGCATCAGCGATATCAACGGCGACGCTCACTGGAATCTTCCCGCTTTCCACCGCGCGCAATAGGCGATGTTCATGGCTTACCAAGAGCTTGATTACGCCCTGCACGTATTTGGCGGACAGCTGTGTTTTGGCTGCGATCTCTCGCTCAGAATATCCGTTGTCCTTAAGCCGTTGAATATCCCTCAGCAAATCAAGCGAGCGGTGCTGACGGCGAGCCAGGTTTTCGACTAGGCTCATCACAAGGCAGTCTTCACTGCTGGCATCGACGACGATCGCGGGAATTTCCGACTGACCAAGGGCTTTGAAAGCTTCCAGACGTCCCTGACCGCACACCAGCTCATAGGTCAGTTCACCATCACGCTCCGTCGCGCGCGCCGCGACGGTGATGGGCCGTTTCAGGCCCAGTTCCGCGATATTGGCGGTAATCTCATCGAAAACCTTCTTGTTGCGAACCCTCGGATTGACCACCGTGATCGCATCGATCGGAACCAACACCGTGTGTTCGAGAGAGACGCTGTTCATCACGCGACCTCCAGAAGTGGCGCTCGGGCCGCCATCTCGAAAAAGTGTGAAAGATCGTCGAAGCGGTATGCATCGAGCGACAGGCCGTTGTTTTCCGCCAGACGCAGCTTGGGTCGGGTCATGTCAAAGGTCGGCAGCAAATAATAGTCCAGCGGTAACTCATTCATCTGTCCCATCCGGACGACGATGGTCATGTCGGGCAGACGCCCAGTATCGAGACGAATGTTCCATCGAAACGCACCTGCGCCGGTTTGCATGCACCGGGCGATGACAATGGAAACAGTGAACTCGCCGTTGATGGTCAGAATGTCTGATTGAAGATCTCGATCAACCTGTCCACCAACGGCTTCGACGCCGGACACCGTGTCGCGGATCAGATCTGAGTGCATACCGCGCAGACGTTTGTTGATCTCTATGTATCGGTAATCCCGGTCCGGTTTGAAACCGACAAGGCTGTAGGCCCGCAGCAGGCTGCCAAACCGACTTTGATAAGCACCGCTCGACGGCAAAGTCGCCGCTTCATTGATGACAAAGCCGGAGAGAAAACCATGTTGTTCCAGCGTCTCTTTGAGGCCTTCAAGCATTGCTTCGTCAGACAGCCGTTGAGACCTTGAGCTGATAATAGCACGCGCCGCCTCAAAGAGATCAGTGCTGACAATGGCTTCAAAAGCGCCTACCGCACGCACCCAATTGTTCGGGTCATTGCGGACATGGCGTTTCTTCAGTTTGAAGGAATGGCGGTTCCAGATGTTGTTGCCGATGTACTTTTCGTTTGAGAGAAGCTGGCGCACGACGGACGGTGTCCAATCCCGGTCTAGATCAGTTTTGAGGCCTTTTGCGTTCAGATTGGCAGCGATCTCAGCCTCAGATTGACCATCACGAACGAAACAACGGAAAATCTGGTTCACAACAGCGATTTCATCGTCAGGTCCGGGCACAAGCGTTACGCGATCCGTCTGAATGCTTTTGTGTTCGCCACGTGAGAGAATGCCTTTCATATTTCCGGCTTCGTCAATCAGCATCCGTCTCAGGCCAAAACCCGGCGCACCACCTTGGCGGTAGCCCAGTTCAATCAGGCGTGACTGACCTGCGAATACCTTTTGCGACAGTTCTCGACTGTATTCTCCAGCCATCGCCCGCTTTAGGCCCTTGACGACGGTGGACATTGTACTGCCATCGTTTTCAAATTGCTCGGCGCAATACTCGACTGAAATGCCCGCACGCTTACAGGCGTACTCGTAGTAGGCGCTCTCGTCGGCGTCCTGGAAACGACCCCAGCGGCTTACGTCGTAGACCAGAACTGTTTTAAACGCAGTTTGCCCGGCCTCGATGTCTTCGATCAATTGGGTGAGACCAGCCCGGCCTTGAATACGTAGACCGCTCTTTCCGGCATCGGAATAGGTTCGAATGATCTGGTAGCCGCGCTCATCGGCGTATCGCTTAATCGCGTCCGCCTGATTTTCGGTCGAGTACCGCTGATGCTCAGTCGACATGCGGACATATTGCGCAGCCTTTCGAGGGCTGCCTTGCTCATTGTTGTCTTCCGGCCAATTCAATGTTGCGGCCCTCCACTATTCAAATTCGCAAACCTGTACGGGAACTCTGCGATTCCTTTCTCAATCTTAACGGGAGAGGGTCGGAAGCATGTTTCATAAAAAGGGCAGCTTGTTTCATCGTGAATGCGAGGGATTGGTTTCTGCTTCAGAATACCGAAAGGCGATCAGTTCAGCGCTGTCTCAAGAATTGGGCGGCGCTGGTCGCGCGGCGAAAGTAACAGCTCGGTGGACAGGAAAAAGCGAACGAACAGCTAAAAACTGGATGTCGGAAACCTACGGTCCAACTGGTGAAAACCTGATTGAGCTGATGCGGCATTCAGACACCGTCCTTGACGTTGTTCTAGTTTTGGCAGGTCGTCACGAGGAACGGATAGCTCGACGTCTCAGCCACGCCAGAGGCGAAGTAGCTGAGGTCTTGAAACAACTTGATGCAATCTGCGGGCCCGATGGCGGCTGACTGAATGCCAGAGACTAAGTTTTCGAGCAGTACCGCCTTTGGGCGAAAGGAAAACCTTCGAGTCGCAAAAGGCAAAGCCTGTGCGTCGTGGTTTCAAAATTTCCTTTAAAATCAGAGCAACCTATTCCCTAAAAAGGTAAAACTATGTGTCGCCCCACAAATTTTGTCGAATTGTAGAGTTGCGGGCAACTTGTCCCAGTGGATGCCAATTTGTCCTCTACACGCGCTCAAGATGTCCAAGTTGTTGATTTGAGACCTTTGGTCCTTAACCCGACGAACCAATTTTTTGGATCGGAGGAGGCCGCGCTTCTTAAAAGCCCGATGCGCCGGTAGGAAGCGGTCGTTAGCAGTTGGTACCAAAGAATTGGTACCTTCGGCGTATTACCCAACTCAAACGCATTTTGGGCCTAGGACGCCTCCGATTACGCGGTCCATGCGGCGCAAATGCGTATTTTCGGAGAGTTGCCGCAGCATTATCACTAGCATTGCCGCGCAGTCTTACCAATACTGCCCAGATAAACTTTTGGTCCCGCCGTAATCGTTCGCAACATAGCATCGTCCAGAAGCGCGTAGACCTCAAATATCGAAGCGTTTTTGGACGATGCGGATTTCTTTGACCTGCTTAGTGGTTTTGTAACGTTGAAGTCGGTGCCTTTGGCACCTGCCTATTGTGTTTCTGTTAACTGCTGGCATCGTCTAGAATCTGAACGGCAATGATAGTGCCTCGGGGCGTATTTTGTTGAAAAACTCTTTTTTGATCGGCGGGTCTATCGCTGATTCATGTGTGGATGTATATGGACCCCGCCTAATTGCAACGGTCTGTTTGGTTCTGGTTTCGAGGTCGCGATTGCTGATGTATATCCGGCTTCTTAGGGCGGCCCGATATATCGTAGCCGCGAGCCCCGATGGATTTCCGCTTGCTTCCCCCTCATCGCCCCTAAGGCATTGATGTTGACCTTGCCGATCCACACATCAGGTTCGAGAAGCAACGGGTGTGACCCTTTTCCATCTCCTGGCAGATGTTGCAATATTCCTCAGATAGCCCTCCTTATGTCAGCCTATCGATATGGTTTTCAGCTGAATGACACCTCATGAGCCGGGCGGTACTCCTGATCTTTTGATAGAGGCGACCATATAATTCTGGCGTTCTTGTTAGCTAGCGCAACAGCCACCACGTTTGGATGCCGTCGTTCCCGCATACGCCCTATCCATTGACTGCGCGCATCGGTTTTCCCGGCAGCGCGGCTGAGCACAGCTCGCGCACCATGAATGAGCAATGTTCGTAAGTACCGGTCGCCGCGTTTGCTGATACCGAACAATCGAGCTTTTCCGCCGCTTGAGTGCTGCTTGGGAACTAATCCCAACCAAGCCGCAAATTGACGGCCGTTCTTGAAGCAGGACTTATCACCGATTGCGGCGACCAGGGCTGTTGCCGTGATTGGACCAACACCTTCAATTCGGCTAATGCGTTGGCACATCTCATTCGAGCGGAAGAGGGTTTTGATCCGACGATTGTAACCCACAAGCCGGCTGTCCAGTTCCGCCAATTCGTCACGCATGTCGCGCAGCATATCAATGAAGATATCACCAAACGCATACTTGTTGCTGTCGGAGATCTCACCGAGTGCACGGCGGATGTGGTCGTGTGTCAGGCCTCTTGTTGCGGCGGTTGATACAGCCACGGGCCGGTATGGTCAGTTCGCTGACTCATTATGTTGATACCGGTGGCGTATCGGACCACGTGTTTGCCTTGTTCCATCTACTTGGGCTCAAATTAGCCCCACGGTTGCGGGATTTCCCTGATCGACGGCTGGCTTGCTTTGGAAAGCCAAGTATGTGGAAAGGGTTAACGCCTATCATGGGCAAACTGATAAACGAGGAAGTTATTCTAAGTCATTGGGATGATGTTGTCCGTTTGGTCGCCAGCGTGAAAAACGGGTCCGTAAAACCTTCCGCATTATTGCGAAAACTGGGGATCTACCGTCAGCAAAATCGCCTTTACCTAGCTCTTGGCGAAATTGGCCGCATCGAACGCACCTTGTTCATGATGGATTGGACGGAAAACCCACAGCTCCGGCAGGAATGTCAGGCGGGCCTGAGTAAAGGTGAGGCGGAGCACACGCTGGCCAAGGCTATTTTGCCCATTCTCAGGGGCGCATACATGATCGGTCATTCAGATGTGCAGCAAAAATGCGCAATGGCGCTCAACCTTGTCATTGCTGCCATCATCTACTGGAATACTATTTATATAGACAAGGCCGTTTATCATTTGCGGCGGGTTGGAAAACTGCACGATCAAGGCTTGCTAAAGCACGTTTCCCCTTGGGCTGGATGCATATCAACCTCAACAGGCGATTACGTCTGTAGCTCTGGAGCCGCTGAGTGCTCAAACGAGCTCCCGTTGCACCTCAGCAAGGCGAGAAAGTGGACATGACAATGAAAAAGTCAAGTTTTCGAAACGCTCCTTAGCGGAAAAACCCTTGCGATGACACCAGTACTTTACTGGCTAGTGTCGTTGGCCTTGGTGTGCTCGGGCTATGCCTATGCGGCGGACTCTCTGGGGGCTAGGTCAAGCGGCAGCAGCAGCCTTGGTGAGCCCGATTAATGCAACAGGAGTCAAAAGAAGACATCATTGACATCTTGAGCTAAAATAGCTAAGTTAGCTAATGAAGGAGTAACGTAAATGCAGTTCACCGTTCACACTGCCAAAAGCCAGTTATCCAAGCTTATTGACGCGGCGCTGTCGGGCGAAGAGGTCGTGATTGCCAAAGGCTCCAAGCCCGTTGTGCGGCTGGTACCATTACCACAGTCCGGCTTCAAACTAGGGCTGTTGGATGGCGCTGCGATAGGGCAGGGGCCCGATTTTCTGAAACCAATGGATGATGCCGAACTGGATGCCTGGGAAGGGCGGTAATGACTGCCGTCCTGCTGGACACACATGCATGGGTCTGGACGCTGACCGATGACACGCGCCTGACGGCTGCGGCCCGCGACGCAATTGGTGCTGCAGAGATTGTTCGGGTCAGTCCGATTAGCTTTTTCGAAATTGGTCAAAAGGTACGGATCGGCAAGTGGCCCGAGATGGAACCTTACGTGGGTGGCTTGCCCGCTGACCTTCGTCAACAAGGTGGGCTGATCGCGCCAATGAGTGCCGAGATCTGCCTGCGAGCCAGCCTGATGGAATGGCACCATCGCGACCCATTCGACCGATTGATTGGCGCCACTGCAGAGCTTACCGGGGATATTCTGGTGTCGGCTGATACAGTCTTCGACACAATCAGCATGATACGTCGTGTATGGTAGGATTACCGAATTGCGGCATTGCCTCTGTATGGTATTCGTTCAAAGCATATACCTGTGTTGTAGGCTTAATCTACGACATGCCGCAGGCTATGAACGCACGGGAAATTTTTGCGCTTTGGGAAGAGATGGAGCCGGAGCTTGTCGAAGGATGAGGTTTGGCCGGTTGAATGCCACCGGCTTTCCAGTTCCATTAAACGGTTCTATTGTTTTGTTTTTCTGCTGTTAACTATTTTTAGAAACGGATTGTTTCGTGTTTTGGGTTAATTAATGAGTTGCCTGGCTCTTTGGTTTGATGCGATGATTATGCATCACGGTTTTGTTATAGTGTATTTCTGAGGGGAATTTCGTGTCTTCATTTATGTCCCGCCTGTCGTTGGCGGTGGTTTTTTCGCTTTGTTCATTCTCTGCAAATTCTCAAGCTCTTGATTCTGGTTTTGTTGGTGTTTCGACGCCGATTGCCACGGTGATTGGGCAGACGGTTGTTCTGGACCCAACGGATGGGTTTGTGACCAATGGTGTAACGACGCTGCGCCCGGTTTGGAGCTGGGTCTCGCGGCCGGCGCTCAGCGTGGCGGAGTTCAGCGCAGCGGATGCTTTGCGCCCGCGTGTGACGATTGATGTGGTGGGGACCTATGTGGCCCGGCTTGAGCTGTTTGATGCAACGGATGCCAGCGCTGCGACCCCTCTGCACACGACCGAGCTTCAGATCAGCACCGACAATACGGCCCCTGTGGCCCGGGTGCGGGGCCGTGGCTTGCCCGACGCGCTGGAACTGGTGCTGGATGGTGCCGCGTCCTACGATGTGGATGGCGATGCACTGAGCTATGCGTGGTCGGTTATCTCGGCCCCGGATGGGTCGAACGTGTCCTTTGCCGATCCTGCAGCCCCGATCTCGGAGGTAAGCTATGAGGGCACGGGGTTCTTTGAGCTGGCGCTAAACGTCACGGATGCGAATGGTGCTGTCTCGGTGCCTGCGATATTTGAGTTTGATGTCACGGGCGAAGACCCGTCTGATACCCTTGATGTGCAGGCGACGCTGGGCACGTTCAACCTTGTGTCAGAGCAGTTTTTTGGCCGTCAGGAAGTGGAAGGGCGGACCTATATTGGCTCGACCGTCACACAGACCAATGGCCAGTTTGGCTTCCGCCCACAGACCGATGGTCTGGCATTTGACGAGTTGTATATCGACGGCGATCTGCAGAACTCCAACATCAATCTGACGCCGGGCGATGTGGCGAAGATCTCTGGGGTGCGGGTTCAGTCCAACGTCAATAACGGGGTTCTCGTCGAGAATGCGACGGATCTGCCAGTGTTCGATTTTGATCTGTTCAAGGCGCAATCAGCGTTTCTGGCGAGCCTGACGGGAGAGCGGGCGCAGCTTCAGGATCAGAACCACAAGCGCTTTGGCGGTGCCCCGAATGCAGTAGCGTCTGAGGCTGTGTTTGGTCCGAACACCCGCATTGTTGAGGCACGGATGCAGGATTTGCAGACCGGTGGCTATTCCATTGATGTCAGCCAGTCCGAGACGGTGATCATCAATGTCTCGGGCATATCCGGGCGGTTCCAGATGAACCCGTTGGGGGGCACAGGTTCGGCCGAGAACGTGATCTGGAACTTCTACGAGGCGACCTCAATCGACGTCAATTCTGTGATCATGGGTCATATTCTGGCACCCTATGCGCGGATGACGGGGTTCTCCGGGTCGTCTGAGGGCTCTGTAATTGCGCGCGATGTACAGTTGACCAATGGTGAGCTGCACCAGCGGTCCTGGCTGGGGCAATTGCCTACGGCTGATGAGGGCGGCGCGGTTGAACGCTCTGTCGGGCCTGTGGCGTCAGCCCGGTTTGACCAGTTGCGCGGGGCTGTTGGGACGGCGCTGGTGCTGGACGGGCACCAGAGCACGGATGTGGATGTGGATGTGCTGACGCCTGTGCTGCGGGTAGCTGTTGCGCCTGCGGGTGGTGCGGCTGTGATTGATGCGGGTACAGCCGATGGCCTGAGCGCCGTGACCCCGGATACGGTGGGCGAATATCTTGTGGCGCTGTCTGTGTCGGATGGGTCGCGCAGTGGTGCGGATCAGGTGCTGATCAGCACGGATCCTGCGGCGAACCTGCGTCCTGTGGCGCGGATTGACAGCAGCGGTGCGTTTGCCGTGGGCAGCGCGCAGGCGCTGGACGGGACGCAAAGTTATGATCTAGATGGCGATCTGATTAGTCATGACTGGGCGCTGATTTCGGCCCCGGCGGGTAGCCTGGCAACCATCGCGGGGACGGGCCCAAGCGTGGCGCTGACGCCGGATGTCGAGGGGCTTTATGTGGTGCAGCTGATCGCACGCGACGACCAGACGGCCTCGGTTCCTGCGACCTATGTGATCAAGACTGGTAGTCCGCTGCCAGTGGCCGAGGTCGGGCGTGACGCCTTGGCAAACGCTGCGGGTGTGGCGCAACTGGATGGCACACTATCGCAAGCTATGGCGCCCGGCTATACTTGGGGTGTGACGGGTCTGACGGGCGCCGCACCGGGTGTTTTGAATGATGCCGCGCTGGCTTTGCCAGAGCTGACGTTGGCAGAGGATCAGGGTGCTTTCCTATCCACCGTCTCGCAGCTTGTAGTGTCTGATGCGGGCGGCGTATCCTTGCCCGATACGGTATTTGTTGGCACAGGCAACCTGCGCCCTGTCATGCTGCGAGGGGCTGCGCTGAACAGCTCTGGCGGGCAGGCGGTTGCGCTTGATGCCGCTGATTATGCGTCTGATCTGAATGGCGATACGCTGAGCTATGGCTGGGCGCTGATTGCCCGGCCCGACGACAGTGCTGCGGTGATTGATCCGGCAAATCCGGATGTGCAGGTGCGGGCAGGGGACACGCTCAGCTTTGTGCCGGATCGCCCAGGGTTTTATCTGATCCAACTGGCCGCACAGGATGCGACATTAGCGGCTGAGCCCGTGGTGATCGTGCTTGAGGTCACGAACTCTGCACCCACAGCAGTGGCGACAATCACCAGCCCGGTCTTTGTCGGCGCGGTTGCGGCGCTGGACGGCACCGGCTCGTTCGATCCTGACAGCGATGCGCTGAGCTATAACTGGGTCATCACGGCGCGTCCGACCGGGTCCACGGCGACTATCCCCGACCCGTTCGGCCCGACGGCCAGCTTCACGCCGGATAGCCAAGGCAGCTATACGTTCGAGTTAACGGTTACTGACGGCCTGGTCAGCAGCCCACCCACAAATGTGACGCTGGAGGTGCCCAACCGCGCGCCAGTCGCAGCCCTGAGCGGCGCCACGACAGCAGCGGTCGGCACCGAGCTTGCCCTGAGCGCTGCCGGGTCAACCGACCCCGATGGCGACACGCTGAGCTACATCTTCGCCATGGCCAGTGCCCCGACAGGCAGCACTGCCAACATTACCGCCCTGAACACCACCGGCGATGCAAACTTCACCCCCGATGCTGCGGGGCAATACACCGTGCAAGTCACCGTCTCTGACGGGCTGACGCAGGGCATAGCCACGCTTGAGATCACGGTCGGCGGGTCGAATACGCCCCCCGTACTGGCCGCGCTGCAGGACACTTACACCGTCGAGGTGGGCCTGGAACTGACATTGGATCTGGACGCCACGGATACAGGCGGCGATATCCCCAGCTTTTATGCTCGGCCTTTGCCACTGCCCGCTGGCATGACGCTAAATGCCGAGACGGGTGTGCTGCGCTTCCGGCCTCAGGAAGGTCAGGAGGGCAGCTATGTCCTGACCCTTGGTGCCTCGGACACTGTGTTAACGGATGAACAAACCATCACCATCGAAGTGATCCCGGCTACACTTGGGGACACGGCAATCACGGGCCGCGTGCTGGATGCGACTGATTTTGCCAATGGAGTCGAGACGCCCTTGGCAAATATCCCGGTCCGCCTGCGCGATGCGGCCTTGACGACACTCACCGAAGCTGATGGCAGCTTCAGCTTTGAAGGGCTGAGTGGCACACGCGACGTTGTGCTGATAGAGCCATCCGCCGATGGTGGCCCGGGCGGTTACAGCTCGGACGCGCGTGATATCCGCATCACCGCAAACCAAACCCGTGATCTGGAGCCAGCCTTCCTGCTGACGGCCCTCAATGACAGCTGCGCACCAGTTGTGGCAGGTGTGCAAACGGTGCTGACCGGGGCTACATCGGGGGTTAGGGTCACCATCGCTGCGGATACGATCGAGAGCATCGCGGGTGGTGCTTATACCGGTGAGGTCTGCCTCGGCTCACTGCCACAGCTCTTTGAACATCCCGGCCTGCCGGTCCACACCCAGGCCTGCAACATCTACGCTCTGGATGCCCCCGGCGCAGTGTTCACACAAGGCGTGCAGATCAGCGCGCCAAATGTCGACAACCTGCCTGAGCCTGCCCAACTGAACCTGTGGCGCACCAATGCAACGACAGGCAATTTTGGCCGCACTGCGCGGGCAAATGTGGACACGGGTGGCACGACCGTCAGCGGGATAATTGCCAGCTTGCCAAGCTCAACCCTGTTTACCTTCCTGCCACAATCCCCGCGCCTGACGGCGTCGGCGGATATGCCAACGGGGAACCGCTACCTGACCCCGCTTGAGGGTGATCTGTCCGAAACCTATGTTTTGCCCGGCTACCGCGCGTTCAACCGCACGCAACAGGTCGCCTTGTCCTACCACTCGGCGGCTGCGGACCCGACGGTGATCGTGGCCGGAGACGTGTCCATTTCCGACACAGCCGGCCTGCCTGAGACGTTGCAAACCCGGATTGACATCGGTGGGCTTGACCTGCGGGATGACAAAAGCTGGACGCCGCGCAATGCCGCCAGCGGCACAACGCCTGCGCTGATCGGCGAAGAGGTCACCCTGCGCCAGTCCATGTCAGTAGATGCAAGCGAGCTGTCGTCCGGGCGCTATGAGTTTACCTATTACTCGGCTGCAAGCTATGCCTGTTCGACGGTTGCCAGTGACTATACCGGCGAGCTTTATGTCCAGAACGAGACTGATAGCCCTTACGGCCAGGGCTGGTCCATCGACGGGTTGCAGAAACTGGTCCAGAATGATGATGGTTCGGTCGCAATCATCAACGATGACAGCGTGACGACCTTCGACCCGGAGAAAAGCTTCACAGAGTTCGACGAAGACGCAAGGCTCGTCTTCCCTGCTGTTGGGGTACAGGGGCTCAGCACCGCGGATGTCGATCAAGATGGTAACCTTGATATCATCTTTGGGGACAGTGGTACGGGCTCTGTCAGGACAATTCTCAATTATGGTGACCGCAACCTAGAAGCAGACAAATCCGTTCAGGTGGCAGCGCCTACGACTGTCCCAACGACCGGGACTTATGCTCCGATCCTGTTCTCAGCTAAGGAGATAGACTACAACGGCGATGAATGGCCTGATATTGTCTATGGTACGCAGCGTAGCAACATTGTGGGCTATCTCGTAAATCAAGGGTTCGGCGAATTTGAAAATGTGGTTCGTGCAGATGGCTTCCCTGCAAATCTTACTACTTTGAACGTCGCGGATGTCGATGGGGACGGCTTCGAAGACGCGATAGTTGGCGGCAACACCCAGAGCTTTTTCGGTTCGTTCCCTCAAGTCTGGGTTGATTTTGGTGGCGATCCAACCCGGCTTTTCTCGCGCATCCGTTCAGGTGGCAGTGGCGGTAATGTTTTACAGGTCGAAACATTGGATCTTACGGGTGATGACGATGTGGATATCATGTTCCGGCAGGCGATCGGCGTTCAGGCGCTGCAAAACACTGGAGACCGTGGTTTTGCATTCTTTGGTTTGAACATTGGTGGTCCAAGTCCGAATGGGTTGGGGTCTGCTTTTGCCACCGGAGATTTGAACGGCGACACTCTGGATGATGTGGTCACGAACACGCCATCAGCAGGGATTCAGGTGTTTCTTCGTCTTCCGGACACTTTTTTCGCTGACCCCATTGTATATTCGCTACCGACTGCGGCGCTTGGACAGAATTCGTCAGTTTTCTTGCTAGATGCCAATGGTGATGGTCTGGATGACATCCTGATATCCTACGGAACACCAGATGGATCGGAAGTAGCGATTTATCAGGGTCAGGGTAACGGTGAGTTCTTGCCGCCACAGATCGGATTATTTGACTACGCTATTGACGAACAGATTGCCGTTGATGTGGACGGAGATGGCGGTCTTGATCTGGTCTCGGCCCAAAGATTTTCGGTTACGGTCGATTTCTCGAAACCGTCCTCCGGGAACAACTTTTCAGCGGGTCGCGGCGAATTCTCGACCCTGACCCGATTGGATGACGGTGGTTGGGAACGACGCTACAAGGACGGCAACAAGGTCATTTTCGACGCGAACGGCCTGCAGACAGCAGAGGTTGATACGCAGGGTAATCGCCGGGAGTTTGCATATGACGTAAATGGGCGCTTGGCGACAATAACAGACCAGGTTGGTGGCGTGACAACTTTCGCCTATGAAGAAGCCGGTCGCCTGTCGATGATCACTTACCCTGATGGTCGGGAAACAGTCTTTGAACAGGATGACGGCAAGCTTACTGGTGTCACGGAACCTGATGGTGATACAGCCATGTTCGGATATGACGAATATGGGCGATTGTTATCGACCATTAACCTGAACGGCAATCAAACTCTTTATTCATATGACGCAACAGGCCGAATGTTTGGCGCAACACTTCCTGACGGTTCGAGCATTCGCAGTCAGGTTGCGACATCTCTCGGGCTGGTTGACGGCCTTGGGGGTGCTATCAGCAACCCACGTCCATATGTGGCACCAGAAGATCGCGTGACGACCGTTACGGACCGCAAAGGAGAAGTGACCGAGATCATTGTGAACAGCTTCGGCTCGACGGTTCAGGTCACCGATCCGCTTGGGCGCATAACACGGATGGAGCGGGATCAGAACGATCTCGTTGAGCTGCTGGAACGCCCCAGTTCCTCACTGCAAGGCGGGGTGCGGACAGACACGCTGCTCTATGACCGTAATGCCAATGTTACCCAGATGGTGGAGGCGTTTGGGTCGCCGGATCAACGTGTCATGAGCTACGTTTATGAGCCTCAGTTCAATAAAGTCACGCGAATGACTGATGCTCAGGGCTTCGTGACAACGTATGAATACGATCCGTTTGGAGAGGTCACTCTGATTACCGACCCAGAAGGGGGGCAGAGAACCTTTAGCTATACCAGCCGTGGCAAAATCTTGGCACGCCGGGATGAGAACTTTAATTTCACGCGTTTTGCCTATGACGGGACACAGAACCTGTCACAGATCACCTATGCCGACGGGTCGATTTCTCAGATGACCTATGACGATCGGGGCAATACAACGACCATCGCTGAGGCTGCCGGAACACCGGAAGAACGCCAGATCCAGCGAAGCTATGACAGCGACAACCGCGTCCTTACGGTCGAAGTGACAGCCGCTGACGGCGCTCAAATCGATGGGCTGACCAGCTATGCCTATGACGGGGTTGGCAATGTGACGTCGATCACGGATGAAACCGGGTTGGTCACTTTGATGACATATGACGATGTGGAACGGCTCACGGCGGTGAACGACCCTGCCGAGGGACTAATCCGTCGCCTCTACAACCAAGCTGGCGAAGTCGTTGAACATATCAACGGGGATAGCGAGCGTCACCTCTATGCCTATGATGCGGTCAGTCGCCTGACACAGACAACGGACCCGGAAGGCTATATCAAAACCTTTGGCTATGATCTGCGGGACAATATCGCTCAGGTCACAGACGGGCGGGGCGGTGTGACTGCGTTCGAATATGATGGACTGGACCGGATGACGGTTCGAACCAATCCGCTGGGCCAGACCATGCGGCGTGAATATGACCCGCGTGACAACCTCATCAGACTGACCCGCGAGGATGGTCTGGTTGAGCGGGCCTTTTACGACCGCCTCTCGCGGCGCGAGCGGGTGCAAACGCCCGATAACATACTGCGTTACACTTATGACCGCCGTAGTAATCTTACATCTGCCTTGGACGACGACAGCCGGGTGTCGTTCAACTACGACAGTCGCAATCGGCTTAGCAGAGCATCCACATCCCGCATTGAGCTACAGCCGGATGTGACGTTGCGCTATACGTATGATGCGCTGGACCGTCGGGTATCGATGACCGACAGCCTGGGCGGCGTGACGCAATACACCTATGATCCCGAGGACCGGCTGACCAAACTCACCGCCCCATGGGGGACGGAGTATGACTTCGGTTATGACGGGTATGGGCGTCGGACGTCACTGACCTCTACCTCGGGCCGTGCGTCCTCGATGGAATACACCAACGGGTTGTTGTCGGCGCTGAGCCATGCGCAGAACGGTATCGCGCTGACGGATCTGGTGTACCGCTACGATGTGGACGGTCAACTGACCGGCATTGATGACCAGTTGGACCCGTCGAAGTCGAAGGGGATCTCGTATGATGACCTGAACCGCTTGTTGCAGGTGGCCGAGGGCATTCCCGTGGCCGATGGCGGCACGCAGACCCCGGTTGAGGACTATGCCTACGACGAGGAGGGCAACCGCACCGTCGCGCATCTGTCAAACGTCTATAACAGCAACTCTGACAACCAGCTGACCGAGGACGACACATACACCTATGCCTATGACGCGCGCGGGAACAGGATCAGCCGGACCGCAAAGGCGGACGGTGCGGGTGAGAGCTACGCCTATGACAGCCAGAACCGTCTGATCAGCTACACTGCGGCGGATGGTGCGGTGACGCAGTATCAATACGATGCACTGGACCGCCGGATTGCGAAGGTCCGGGGCGGGGCGGCGACGGCCTATATCTACGACACGTCGATGCGCACTCCGCTGGCTCATGATGACATCGTGCTGGCGTTTGAGGTGGCCGAGGAAGACCCCGATGCGGTGTTCGGGGCCTGTGATGTGGTGCTGGCCGCCGCTGGCCTGACGGTGGGCGATGTTGAAGCGCTGCCGCTGCCCGATGTGGAGTTTCTTTACGGAGGGGTTGCTTCGTCCACAGACCCGTTAACCTTTGAGCTGCTGAACCGGGTGAGCGAGCTTGGCAATGGCGAAGAGGTCTTCGTCGACCCACGGGACGTTCTTCAGACGTTGCTGGGCGACATCCCCGCACCCTGCGAGACCGCGTTCCTGGCGGATACCGGTCAACCCTTTGGCGAAGTCACCCTGACCCACCGCTGGGTGCATTCCGACAGCGTGGATGAACCGCTGGGGTTTGAGGCGTATTCCGGGAGCGATCAGCCCGCCAGCGGGACCGTTTACGAGATGTATTCGGACCGTCAAGGCTCGATCAGCAAGGTTGTTGACGTCTCGACGGGCTCTGCTGTGGCGGAGTACGACTACGACGCCTTCGGCACGCGCACCCAGTTTGCGGGCACCCTGTTCCAGCATTACGGGTACACGGGCCGGGAGGTCGATGACGAGAGCGACTTACTTTACTACCGTGCGCGGCACTACGATCCCGTGCTGGGCCAGTTCATCCAACGCGACCCGATTGGGTTCGCCGCAGGTGATCTGAACACCTACGCCTATGTCTGGAATGACCCTTATAATTGGACAGACCCCAGTGGCTTGACCACCGCAGCGCTCGGTGGGGCTGGCTCTGCTAAAAGTGCAAAGCAAACAGCCAAAACGGTTGGCACAGTCGGCGCCCCAACGCTTGGCCTTGCGGCACAGATCAGAACTGCGCTGATATTGTTTAATATTGTGCAATCCGTTGAAGCAGGTAGTGGTGAGAAGGATGATGCGAAGACGGATAGTAGGGCTGGTAATCCTGATCCGGATTGTAAGCCAGATGATAATCGAGAGCCGACACCAAAAACAGATCCAACTGACTTTAAAAATGTGCGCGGCACACCTGCTAAAGTTAATCCAAAGACGGGTGAAATCTGGGTTTTTGACCGACTTCACAAAGACCACTATGAGGTTTATAAGAATCGCAAAATGTTTGATAAAAGAAAACGGAGTAGGAGTGTTTGGGATGACGGGCGACCAAAAGATTGCTTCTGACAAGGCTTTTTTAAGGCTAGCAAAATTTTTAAAAGGCAAAGAAATCAATAAAGTTTCTCAAAGTAACGCAAATGAATTATGTATTAGTTTTTTGGATGACTCAAGATTGTATGTAGATTCCAAAGCTGTATTGGAATTTTCTGTTGAAACGGAAGAAGAATTTTAGCGATTAACCTCGCTTCCTCTAATGCCGCGCGCAGCACTATGATCCAGCCCTAGGCCAGTTCATCCAACGCGACCCCATCGGGTTCGCCGCCGGTGATCTGAACACCTACGCCTATGTTTGGAACGACCCCTATAATTGGACAGACCCAAGTGGTTTGGCTGCGACGGCTGATGGGCTGATCGGTTCTGCTGGAAGTGCAAAGCAAACAGCCAAAACGGCCGGCACAGTAGGCATCCCAACGCTTGGCCTCGCGGCACAAATCAGAGCCGCGCTGATATTGTTTAACATTGTGCAATCCGTTGAGTCGGGTAGTGAGGAAGATGATGATGAATGCGTAGATAATGAGGATTTGCCCGAGGCCATCCGAAACCGCGGGTTGGCCGGAGGTGAACATCCAGTAACCAAAGTTCCGTTTGATGCCAAGGGTTATCCTATCTTTGAAGCGATTGTCTCGGTTGAGATTGCAGTGACTGGTAATCGTGGCATCGACGCTCGTAGGGCAAATAAAGCGGCGGGCTTTAAAGTTAGGCCTAATAATACTATATGGCATCATCATCAAGACGGAAAGACGATGCAGCTTGTCGATAGAGAAACTCATGAAAAAACAGGTCATGATGGTGGCGTCAAGAATCATAGGGATAAAGGATGTTAGACATATTGAAAAAGTTCGAGATGGTTGATCAGCCGGTCCCTGTTGGTGACGAAGATATCGACAAAATCAGGGAAGCCATGAGGCGAGACCTTCCTTCCGAATACATAGAGTTTCTAAAGAAATACAACGGCGCTCGCTGGATTACGCTAGTTTTTGATACACCAAAAGGCGAAGAATTTGATGTATCAGATTTTTTTGTTTAAACGACCCAATAAAAGCATGTGATATTCTCGAAAATATTGAGGATCAAAGAGACAATAATCTGCCCGGTCACCTGCCCATAGCTAGTGGCAACTTTGGAGATTTGATCAGTATTTCGCTGAATGACGATGATTACGGTGCCGTATGGGTGAGAGATAATAGATTATCGTGGGGCAACAGAGGGAATATGGACGCCTACCAAAAATGTTTTGGCAGTTTTTCCGAGTTTCTGGCCAATCTTCGCGACGAACAATAGTTACAAGGCGGTCTTTTTTCATAATGACTTAACAGCCAGAACCGTCTGATCAGCTACACTGCGGCGGATGGTGCGGTGACGCAGTATCAATACGATGCACTGGACCGCCGGATTGCGAAGGTCCGGGGCGGGGCGGCGACGGCCTATATCTACGACACGTCGATGCGCACTCCGCTGGCTCATGATGACATCGTGCTGGCGTTTGAGGTGGCCGAGGAAGACCCCGATGCGGTGTTCGGGGCTTGTGATGTGGTGCTGGCCGCCGCTGGCCTGACGGTGGGCGATGTTGAAGCGCTGCCGCTGCCCGATGTGGAGTTTCTTTACGGAGGGGTTGCTTCGTCCACAGACCCGTTAACCTTTGAGCTACTGAACCGGGTGAGCAAGCTTGGCAATGGCGAAGAGGTCTTCGTCGACCCACGGGACGTTCTTCAGACGTTGCTGGGCGACATCCCCGCACCCTGCGAGACCGCGTTCCTGGCGGATACCGGTCAACCCTTTGGCGAAGTCACCCTGACCCACCGCTGGGTGCATTCCGACAGCGTGGATGAACCGCTGGGGTTTGAGGCGTATTCCGGGAGCGATCAGCCCGCCAGCGGGACCGTTTACGAGATGTATTCGGACCGTCAAGGCTCGATCAGCAAGGTTGTTGACGTCTCGACGGGCTCTGCTGTGGCGGAGTACGACTACGACGCCTTCGGCAGCCGCACGCAATTTGCGGGCACCCTGTTCCAGCATTACGGGTACACGGGCCGGGAGGTCGATGACGAGAGCGACTTACTTTACTACCGTGCGCGGTATTACGATCCAGCCCTAGGCCAGTTTATTGCGAGAGATCTAACTGGATTTATTGCAGGAGACCTCAATCTATATTCGTATGTCGAAAATGATCCCTATACGTTTGTTGATCCTTCTGGACTTTCTTCTTTGGGTCTTGCTCGAAATGGCGCAGCCTCCGCCGCCGCTGGTGCCTTTGCTCAAAATAATGTCAATCAAGGCGTTTTGGGTCTCACAGCAGCAATTACGGCCGCTCTTTATAATTTCAATGTAAGCGGATCAGACGGGGAAGCAGCACCAACCGAAGGAACTGGTTCTGGTGGTGGAAACGGAAACTGCGGTGGCCCAAATGATGATCGTAGTAAACTCAAACAAACTCTTGATAAAATAATTAAGTACTCTTTGGAAACTACCAGAGTATTGGTTATTGTATGGGGAGCGCTTGTTCCAGGTGCTGAGAATATTAGAGATGCTGCAAATACGCATTTTGAAACCAGGTCTCGGATAGAGCAAATAAAGCGTGACCTTGAGACAAAAGAGGAAAACAATGGGCAAGGAGACGGCGATGACGACTGCTAGTAATCACCTTAACTCTATACTAGATAATGATATGGAGGCTCCTAAATTCCTGAGCGCGGCTGAGTTATTTAACATTACTACAGAAGCTTTGAGGCGGAAAGATATTTTGCCAAACCAATTAAAAAATGTTTTTACTTTTATCATGAAAGGAAATTTTTCCCGTGATATCGGGACACTTCAAAATCTAGGGATGCTCGCTTCCAAGGCGGGAATGGAAAAGGAAGCAAAAGCCTTTGCTTTTGATTTCATTGAGGGAAACAGCTTTCACGCTGCGCTGCAAGTTGCCCAAGCATATGTCGATAGTAGTGGCGATGATAATGAATCAAGAATGGACGATGTGCTTGAGGGGCTTAGGAAAGCTGATCACGTTCCGACTAGAAGGTACCTTTTTGATAGAAAGCTCAAGCCTCTAGGAAGATTTAAATCGATCTTTTGTTTCTTTCAAGCCATGTACCTACTTCCTAAGGTAATACTGATAGTTATAAAAGATCGCCGAGATCCTCGGTTGGAAAGCGCATCATCTATAAATATTTATAAATAGTATTTTTCGTATCTCCGCTCCAGTTGATGACATCTGGGTGCTCTGCTCTGTGCTGAGATTGATAGCTGTGAGGCTGATGCTACAACGACCCTGACCCACCGCTGGGTGCATTCCGACAGCGTGGATGAACCGCTGGGGTTTGAGGCATATTCCGGGAGCGATCAGCCCGCCAGCGGGACCGTTTACGAGATGTATTCGGACCGTCAAGGCTCGATCAGCAAGGTTGTTGACGTCTCGACGGGCTCTGCTGTGGCGGAGTACGACTACGACGCCTTCGGCACGCGCACCCAGTTTGCGGGCACCCTGTTCCAGCATTACGGGTACACGGGCGAGAAGTCGATGACGAGAGCGACTTACTTTACTACCGTGCGCGGCACTACGATCCAGCCCTAGGCCAGTTCATCCAACGCGACCCCATCGGGTTTGGTGGGGGTGATAAAAACATTTATGCTTATGTTTTTAATGACCCATACAATAAACTTGATCCAACAGGATTAAGTTTTCTTGAATACAGGACTTTAAACGCAGGCGTCGTTACAACTGGGTTAGGCGTTGCGTGTATTTCATCACCAGGTTGTAGAGATAGCGGGGGAAATGTTGTTGAAGGCCCAATCGTAGCGATCGGGAATGGTGCGTTAGGCCTTGCTCAACAAATTGGTGCGATACTTAGCGGCCTAGGAAGTATTCTCAATTCTGATAAGGAAGAATGGCGGGAAAATGGTGATCCTCCACCAGCTGGGCACAATGGGCCCCCTGAAGAGCCAGAAGATCCTATGCCTCCCAAGTTACCGCCTGTTCCATGGTGGATACTTTTAGGTTATGATAAAGATCCTAACGATCTTAATGACACAACGGCATCAACAACTAATCCAAGTGATGAATTTATTGGGAAGCCTGATACAACAACACCTGCTGACCGTGCAACCGCGTTTAAGATTTTGATACTTCGACTTTTGGGGCTGGCCTAGAAACCATGAACATCTTCAAAGCTGCCCTGATGTCGTATAGATTCACAAAAGCGTCCAAGCTTTATAATAAGCACCAATACGATGAAGCACTAAAAGTTTTAGATAAAATAGATGCTGGCGCGACTTATGATGCAAAGATTGTTTTGTTTAAAGCTGATATATTCCATCGAATGAATCTACTTGGAAAAGCTGAAAAATCCTATGCTAAGTTCCTTAGATATGAGTTGCAAAAAGTTGAACATGAGGGTGATCGCCGTTATTTAAAAATATATGCGGAATATTTTCTGGAGCAGTGTTTGCGAAAATCAAATTCTAAGCTTCCGAAAACAATAACACTTTCAAGTGTAAAGGCCTTTGAAAAAGATGCCACTGTCGTAACTAAAGCAGAATTTCAGACAGTCTAGTCTACCGGAGCTAAGCTTTTGCAAACAAGTATAAATGCTTCAGATGATTGTTATTCAAATAAAATCAGAATAGGATTTACAGGATGACGGGCGACCAAAAGACTGTTTCTGATAAGATTTTCTCAAGGCTTGCAAAGTTTCTGCAAGGTCAAGAAATCGATAAAGTCACTCAGAATAACTCAAATGAGTTGTTTATAAGTCTTACGGGCGGATCAAGGTTATATATTGATTCTAAGACTAAATTGGAATTTTCTGTTGAGACGAATGAAGAGTTTTAGCGACTAACTAAGTACGACACCTACGCCTATGACAGCCAGAACCGTCTGATCAGCTACACTGCGGCGGATGGTGCGGTGACGCAGTATCAATACGATGCACTGGACCGCCGGATTGCGAAGGTCCGGGGTGGGGCGGCGACGGCCTATATCTACGACACGTCGATGCGCACTCCGCTGGCTCATGATGACATCGTGCTGGCGTTTGAGGTGGCCGAGGAAGACCCCGATGCGGTGTTCGGGGCCTGTGATGTGGTGCTGGTCGCCGCTGGCCTGACGGTGGGCGATGTTGAAGCGCTGCCGCTGCCCGATGTGGAGTTTCTCTACGGAGGGGTTGCTTCGTCCACAGACCCGTTAACCTTTGAGCTACTGAACCGGGTGAGCGAGCTTGGCAATGGCGAAGAGGTCTTCGTCGACCCGAAATAATGGTTGGCGCGGGTATCTCGTTTCTTTTAGTGCAAATCTCACAAGCTATTTCTGGATTTGAACTCATTCCTGAGGTGACTAATAAGGACGTAACAACAGATGTAATCAACAGATGGCCGAATGATAACGATGCTTGTCTCCGAGCTAGAGTTCGAAAAGAAAGGGCGCAATCGATAGTGAATTCATTGGGGAAATGTGTTCCATCTACTGGCCTTGCAGGTAGAGTCCTTCGTTACGCTGCATGGCGGGAGCTCGGCTTTGCACGTAATGCGCGAGATATTGCTTGTCATGGTGGTTCTGATGCAGGACATATGACACAGATCAAAGATGCGTTTCAACAAGCCGGGAATTGCAGTTTTGGTTTACTCTCCCCCTCTCCTTAATGAATAAGCTGAAAAACAAATGATATTAAAGAAAAATACGGAGTTCTTTTCAAGCCTTGCTTCAGATGATGATCTAGGTGATTACTCTGATATATTGCTTATCGAACAGTACGGTTTTGATTTTCACAAGCATGATGTATTAGTTTGGAGTTGTTGGCCGGTACTTTCAAGAACTGGCCGAAAGGTTGTCCTCGACCACATAATGAAGAGTTATAAAGAAGCGCCTTTCAAACATAGCATGGCGTTTGATCGAATATTTTCGGAGCTGGACTCTGTTAATATTTCAGGCAGGAATTGGCAAAAACTAGATACCAGTTTGATAGATTTTTGGAAAGAAATAGAACCAGATTTTGTTTGTCAAGTTTTTGAAGTATTAAGATCTATTTCGCCAAGAAACGACCCTGAATCTAGCTTTGAATTCTCTTCAGAGCGTGTTTTGAGGAATATAGAGCTGCTAAGAGATACTGACAGCTCTAATTTTGTTATTAATCTGTAGCTTTAGCTCGCCGATGACAGATGCTGGCGTTTGGCTCATGATGACATCGTGCTGGCGTTTGAGGTGGCCGAGGAAGACCCCGATGCGGTGTTCGGGGCCTGTGATGTGGTGCTGGCCGCCGCTGGCCTGACGGTGGGCGATGTTGAAGCGCTGCCGCTGCCCGATGTGGAGTTTCTCTACGGAGGGGTTGCTTCGTCCACAGACCCGTTAACCTTTGAGCTACTGAACCGGGTGAGCGAGCTTGGCAATGGCGAAGAGGTCTTCGTCGACCCACGGGACGTTCTTCAGACGCTGCTGGGCGACATCCCCGCACCCTGCGAGACCGCGTTCCTGGCGGACACCGGTCAGACGCAGGGAACGCTGGTGCAGCCCTACGGCTATTACGATCCCGTGCTGGGCCAGTTTATTGCGAGAGATCTAACTGGATTTATTGCAGGAGACCTCAATCTATATTCGTATGTCGAAAATGATCCCTATACGTTTGTTGATCCTTCTGGACTTTCTTCTTTGGGTCTTGCTCGAAATGGCGCAGCCTCCGCCGCCGCTGGTGCCTTTGCTCAAAATAATGTCAATCAAGGCGTTTTGGGTCTCACAGCAGCAATTACGGCCGCTCTTTATAATTTCAATGTAAGCGGATCAGACGGGGAAGCAGCACCAACCGAAGGAACTGGTTCTGGTGGTGGAAACGGAAACTGCGGTGGCCCAAATGATGATCGTAGTAAACTCAAACAAACTCTTGATAAAATAATTAAGTACTCTTTGGAAACTACCAGAGTATTGGTTATTGTATGGGGAGCGCTTGTTCCAGGTGCTGAGAATATTAGAGATGCTGCAAATAAAGGACGTTCTGCCGATTAGCGCCCGATTGAGCCCGGATACGATCCGCAGGCACCTTGGGCGTACCGCCACACGTATGGAAGCTGAACTGGCCGATGAGCGGTTCAGTTTCATCGAAACCAGCGCGCTCCAACGGGCGCAGCTTCCCAACCCCGAAGGGCCAATCACGGTCGGCATCGACGGCGGCTATGTGAAATCAAGAGAGCGCGGACAGTCACATTTCGAAGTGACAGTGGGAAAATCGATTCCGACGGATCGGCCGAGCCGGTATCTTGGCCTCGTGCAAAGCCATGATGCCAAGCCAAAACGTCGACTGCATAAGGTCTTGAAAGATCAGGGATGGCAAGAGAACCAGCCGGTGACGTTAATGACCGATGGCGGTGACACCGTCATCAACATGGCTATGTATATGGCCCCGGCCTCGGAACACATCCTCGACTGGTTCCACATCACCAGGCGCCTCACCGTCATGCAGCAATATGTGAAGGGCTTGGCGCATCACAATGAGGAAGACGCGGACAAGCTGGCTAGCTGTTTAGTCCCGGCATGTGGTGGTCTACTGATTTGTGACCATCAGAAGGGTGAACTATGGGACAAATTCTTCACGGGAGCGCCAAGACCACGCACGCCGTCCGAGCTCTCATACAGCGATCGCAAGCTTCGAACGCGGCGCTGAGTCGGGAACTGGGCATCAACGTCAAGACCGTCGCAAAGTGGCGCAAGCGTGACAGCGTTCAAGACGCTGCTATGGGGCCGAAGGAAGCCCATTCCACGGTTCTCAGCATCGAAGAGGAAGCCGTCATCGTCGCGTTCCGGCGGCACACGCTGCTGCCTCTGGATGATTGTCTCTATGCGCTGCAGCCCAGCATTCCGCATCTCACCCGATCATCATTGCATCGGTGCTTGCAGCGGCATGGGATCAGCCGTCTTCCAGATGTCGAGGGCGACAAGCCGAAGAAGAGGGCGACAAGCCGAAGAAGAAGTTCAAACGTTACCCGATTGGCTATTTCCACATTGACATCGCAGAAGTACGCACTGGAGAGGGGAAGATCCGTTTGTTCGTGGCCATCGACCGAACCTCCAAGTTTGCCTATGTCGAGCTGCATGAGAAGGCGGGCAAGATGATTGCCGCCCAATTCCTGCGCAATCTAATTGCCGCCGTGCCATACAGGATCCACACGATCCTGACGGATAACGGCATCCAGTTCACCAATCGCAAACAGGACACATCCGCATTCGAGCACATCTTTGATCGCGTTTGTCGCGAGCACGAGATCGACCACCGCCTGACAAAGGTGAACCATCCGTGGACGAACGGCCAGGTTGAACGCATGAACCGGACAATCAAAGAGGCGACGGTCAAGCGATATCACTATGACACACATTCACAGCTTGAAACGCACGTCACCGACTTCATTGCAGCCTACAATTACGCACGCCGATTGAAGACGCTGCAAGGCCTCACACCATTCGAATACATCTGCAAAATCTGGACAACCGAACCGGAACGCTTCAATGTCGATCCGACCCACCACATGCCGGGACTAAACACCTAGCGCCTTCATCCGTCCACGTAACTCTTTCAGCGGCTCTATTTCTGATTGGTACGTTATTCGGCGCTGGCAACGCCACTTGCGTTCTGGACACCACATTTGCAGTACGTCCCGTAAACGTAGTGCCATTCGGCGATACAATCTTGATGGCACCCCCGGCCTCGGTGACAATGGACCCCGCCGGTATAATATCACCGCTACGGGTAATCACATTCTGGTTCAGCTGTACCGTCGTTCCAGGCTGCATACGCCCGCTTTGAACAAATTGCGACCGGCCAACAATCGCGGCCTCTGTCCCAAGCGCTGTCCCGGCCTGAGCACCGCGCGGCTGACCAGGGGACACACGCAAGCCTGTCGCCCCGGCAGCCAAAAGCCCCATTGTATCCAAGGTCAGGATAAGCGCATGCTCTTGACCACGCTGCGCCTGAACAACCGCCCATGCCTCTGGGTTTTCGGCCAGAAATGCGAAGCTTTGTTCCCACTCCACAACCATACCGCCGGGGATCGTCTCGGACCCGTAGCCCAGATCACGCGCCAGTATTTGCGCATTGATGTAATCAAGCTCCAAATTGCCCGCGATGGCACCAATACCAAACGGGTCAGCGCGATCCTTGTATAATTCAAGGGCATACGCCAATTCAGTAACCGCTGCGGTGCAAGCAGAACCAGTTGAGTTCGCCTCGCATACATTACGCAAATGCTGGTCACGCACACTATCAAGCGCATCCAACTCAGCAATTTGGCTTTCGAGAATGCGACGCTCGTCCGCGCTACAATTGCTTTCCTGACACTCACGTAATGCCTTGCGCGCAGCTTCACGTGCGTAAGCCTCGCGGTGAGTTAGATAGTTGTTAATCACTCCCGACTTAGCCGTTGTGGCACCGGCGGTGACATTGTCAGCGTTGCCGCTTGAGAGTCCGGCCCCAACGAAAGCTCCGATCAGTTCGGTGCGGCTATAAGTGCCTTCAAATGGCAGCAGATCATACGCGACACCTTCAGCTGCCGTATAAACCGCCGAGCCTTGCGACAACGATTCCCGATCCAGCAAATCATACGCCGCATAGGTCTCGCCAAGATCAAACATATTGATGGTAGAGTTTTGGTATTCGATCCCGCCCCGATCCAATATCGCGAACAGGTTTTGGTTATCAAGCGATATCCCGTCACCGCGCAGATTGTCCAAGAAGGCGCGGGCTTCGGTGTCGGTATATTCATGGGTGGGTTTTGCATACATAGGCGTGAGCCCCAGAAGCAAGATGCCCATCAGAAGAATACGAATGCGTAATGTCATAACTCAACCATAAAGAGAAAAAACTATACTTTGTAGCAATGAAAGTGAACGTCAAATAATCAGTAGTTCACCACGACATATTACGGTATTTTTTAAGCCCCACACCTGCACTGTTTGCTTCATGTATTCCAGAAAACTGAGGCCGGTGTCGCTTACAACCCCGTTGTTTTCGTCATAGCGATAAACATGATCTGGCAGATCGGAAGAAGTCCGTAAGAAAAAATGCTGCGTTTCACTTTCGCAAGAAAAGGTGAACGGCTGTCCACTAAGGTAGCCAAAATGCCCAGCATTTTGCATGTCACCAAAGAATGTAACTTGGTGCAAGATTTGCGCTCTGACGTTCCATGCTGAACGATATAGAATAATTGGATCATCACCTATGAGACCGCCGTCTGACCTTCCCATTTCGGATAAGAACTGCCCAAAAACTCCCGTCAGAGAAATATCATAAAGTTTCTCAATCTGTTGTAGCTCAACATCTGAGTATCCAGAAACTATTTTTGGGTCATAAGGATACCCCTGCGCAATAAGGTCAATAAACAAAGCCATTAGGGTCGCACCCCCGATGAGGTCAATCAAAAGGTTTGGTTCGTAGAAGAAGCTTTGAAACTTTCACCTTTCTCAAATTTTGCTGCCCAAAACAGTTCTATATTCAGGCAGGGCTTTCCCCAAAATTGAATAGGATTACGTCCTATGCAATAGCTTCATTGCTAAATGGCGCATCTTTTGGCTGTATCTCTTCTTCTCTCGGATAACTGTTTGCAATTCCTTTGAAAAATCAGAAGTAGTTAGATTTTTTAATCCAGCAAGCCAATGAAGAGAACACTCTGTCCAATGGGGTGAACCATGCTTGAAACCCGCATGAACAAAGGTTGCATAGGGAAAAGTTAACATTGGGTTCTCCTGTAAAAAAATAGATATAACTTGTTCAAACTCAGCGATTGGTGTTTCCAAAAAAGGCAATACAGCAAGGGTTGCCTGATCATTTTCGTCGCCAACTGAATATTTTTCCTCATTTACGACTACTATCCATGACTGAGTTTCAGGATCGAAACCAAGAGTGCGATCAGAAGTTTGGGAGTCAATTATTTTATCCATCATAGACCAGCTCTGTGGTTAATTTCCAAACCATAACGCCTCATAGTCTCGGTAAATTGAGTTCGAAGTTCGGGTGTCCAATTTTGATGGAAGTGACCTGAAGCTTCATTCGTTGAAAGCTTGCCATTTGGTCCTCTACTGAGAAGCCCGCCAACTACTTGATCGCGTGGCGCTCCTATCGAATCCGCTAGAATTGAATGCTTAACTGGACTTGAAGGAGCCCTGACCAAGAAAGTTGAAGTAGTTGGGTCAAATACAAACTCTACCGCTTCGTTTGGATTAAAGTTACGAAGAGCAGAATTGGATTTCGATTTGCTATTCAAACCAAGGACACCATCACGAGGGCCACTTCCGCGCCAAGTAGGAATCTCCCGAATGGAAGGAATGACAAGCCCATCATTTGACCCACCAACCCTCGGCTGTCCCGCTCTCACCCTCGTCGCCAGCGCGCCTGCGGCCCCAGCTGCGCCCAATGCCTGCAGATTTCGGCCGTGAAGGACAGTGATGATGTTCAGCGTGCCGTCGTCGTTGATCCCATCCCCCCAGAGATCCCCGAACGACACGAGCCCTGCCTGATGGCCATGGACAACCGCTGCTCCGCTTCGCACACCCAATCCAGCAGCAATACCTTCAAACCGTATTGCTGCGTCCTGAAGTTCCGCTAATGAGCCGTAGGCCCCCTCCTCAAGCAACTGGTCCTGATAGTCATAATCCCGCAACATTCGATGGCTTTCGGACGAATAGGCATCCCCCCAAACCTTGTTCGCCCAGAGATATCCGATCAGTTCGGTGCGGCTATAAGTGCCTTCAAATGGCAGCAGATCATACGCGACACCTTCAGCTGCCGTATAAACCGCCGAGCCTTGCGACAACGATTCCCGATCCAGCAGATCATACGCGGCATAGGTTTGCCCAAGGTCAAACATATTAATGGTAGAGTTGCGGTACTCTGCCCCGTCGCGGTCGAGGACCCCGAACAGGGTCTGGCCATTGAGGGTGGGGCCGTCACCACGCAGAGAGTTCAAGAAAGCGCGAGCTTCAGTGTCTTCCTCCAGATAGTCGAAATCATCTGAAACACCGCGCAAGGTTTCTGCGGTCAGGCGGGCGATTGCCTCTTCCAGCGATATCCCAAGCAGGTCGGCATAGGCCTGCGCGTTCTCGCGGATCATTTGCACTTCGGTCACGTGCAACTGGCGATTGTTTTGTATGCCTGACTTCGCTGTCGTGGCACCCGCTGTGACGTTGGCCGCATCGCCACCTGAGAGCGCGGCGCCGACAAATGCTCCGATCAGTTCGGCGCGGTTGGCTTGTTGGGTGTTGGACAGGTTGGTACCGTCCAGACCGCCCGCATAGATCGATTGCGCCACAGCGGCGGCAGCCCCGGCGGCACAATCTGCACCCGAGGCTTCGGCGAAAGCGCAGCCGGCGAGGCCGTGCAGGATGGCGTGTTCTGCGCTGCCCTCGGACAGTCCTTGCTCACCGATGCCGAACTGAACGCCCGCAAGGGCTTGCTCCAACGCGAAGCTCTTGGCCGAGTCCCGGAACGCATCCTTGAACGATGTGTCATAGACCGCCGAGGTCAGCCCGGCCTTAAGCACCGCGTCCCCAACGCCATCCACCAATACATAAGGCGACAGGATCGCAGGAGGCGCATTTGGCAGGCGCTCGATGCTTTTGATCAGGCTGTTCTTCCCAGCCCCGGTGATTTTGCCAAAATCCACAGACGCGGTCAGGCCTTTACTGACGCCCGCGAAAGCCGCGTTCTTGAGCAAAGTCTCGGCTTGTGCGGCGTCCGTGCGCAAGGGCGGATGTTTTGGAATGGAAAATGCAGCGTTAGCCCAAAATGCCACGCATAATAAGACAGCGAGGACGGTATTTATTAGGCGTGGCACCGTTACTTATTTCCTTTGGAATTGCTCTCGAATTACTCGATTATTTTGTGGTAACTTTAGCGGGCGTGGCTCGTTTATTATCGCATCTTCGATGAATACGCCAAGCGAACAGCCAAGATCATACCGATCTTCGTCTGGGTAATAATACTCGATATATTCAAGCCAATTATCCATATCAACATAAAAATCCCCTTCATAACCAAGCTCATACCCGATCGTTGAAACACCTCGCATCCACTGAGAAAATTCGGTAAAATCTATTTCCCTATTTCGGAAACGATTGATAATTTCCAAAACGTCCTTGTAACCAGGAAGGGCCATCAGTGCTGATCCAAGATACTGATGACGCGTCGGCCGTTAGGACTCACAACCACATTCAGGTTACCTGATCTATAATATAGATTACCACCCGCTACAGGTTGAGTTGGTATAATAGTGTCTATGATATTATCAACATAAGCTGGAGGGATAGAGCGGCCCCGAATTGTACTGTTTCCGTCAAAAGTCTGAATACCAGGTCGGTTAACATATCTAGATGGTTGCCCCGTTAATGGCGCTCGGATGCCCTCAACCGGAGGACCAGACGAATACCTTTGCCCACTCGGTTGCATCCGAGCAACAGCATGTTGCGAATATAACCTATTCCCGATTACCGCAAACTCCTGTGGGCCATTCGGACCCAAAACAATCTGCTTCGGATAATCACCCCAACGCCCCCATAGCAATCGTGTCGATGTTCTAGGTGTGGTTGGTGCATATCTTGACGCAGAACGTATAGAGGCAGCCTTAGAAGGCGTCCTGAAATCTTGCGCGAGAAAGAGTGCTATTGTTGTAGTCCCGCCAGCCATAGCAGCAGCGCCAACCGCCATACCATCGCGATTACCTATACGCATGGCGTTCGCGACTCTCAGTAGTTCCCGTTGACGATCATCCAGAAGCCCTGAATCAATAGAAGATGTGTAGGACTCAAGCTCTGGGTCACCATCGACATGGTATTGATAGGATTGCTGAATCGCTGAGTTCATAATTGCAAGAGAAAGCGGGTCGAGAGGCTGACCTCCAAGTGCAATATGTTCAAAATGCTCAGCTGCAACGCGCCTTACCTCTGCCCGTGCCATTCGACAGGTAGAACTTGTTGAACCAACACAATCTTCAAGCTGTTGATCACGCTTCTCACTGATCTCCCGAAATGCATCTAACTGAACACAGGACTCAGGATCACCACCAAGGCAATGCTCTCTCAAAAAACCTACATGAATGTTTTCGGAATGGCTGAGGTAGTTATTTTTTAGACCCGATTTCGCTGCGGTCGCTCCCACTGTGACGTTTTCCGCGTTACCACCCGAGGCAAACGCGCCAGCGAAAGCCCCGATCAGCTCGGCTTGATTCAACGCCTTCTGCCTGTTGACTGGCCCTTCCCCCTCCAACGTCCCCGCATAAAGCGACTGCGCCACAGCGGCAGCCGCCCCGGCGGCGCAGTCTGCGCCTGTGGCTTCGGCGAAGGCACAGCCTGCCAGGCCGTGCAGGATGGCGTGTTCTGCGCTGCCCTCGGACAGTCCTTGCTCACCGATGCCGAACTGAAAGCCTGCAAGGGCTTGCTCCAACGCGAAGCTCTTGGCCGAGTCCCGGAACGCATCCTTGAACGATGTGTCATAGACCGCCGAGGTCAGCCCGGCCTTAAGCACCGCGTCCCCAACGCCATCCACCAACACATAAGGCGACAGGATCGACGCAGGATCATTCGGCAGCCGCTTGATGCTTTTGATCAGGCTGTTCTTTCCAGCCCCACTGATTTTACCAAAGTCCACAGACGCGGTCAGGCCTTTACTGACGCCCGCGAAGGCCGCGTTTTTGAGCAGCTCTTCCAGGTCGAGCTCTCCAGAAACAATCCCGGCGACGCTTTGTGTGATCACTGATGCAGCAGACCCTTCCAGGAAGCCGGTAACGAATGCCGGGGTTGCTTGGGTCATAAGCCCCGCCGATTCTTGCCCATGCATGACAGTAACACCGCCTGTGATCGCAACATCTTGCCCTTCCAACGGCGGCGCACGTGCGGCAAAGTGAACATCATCGGCTTGTGTAGGGGGTGTGGTTTCCGCTTGGAAATATGTGATGTCAGATGCCGCCAACGGCACTGCCAGAGCCATGTTTGCGCCAAATGCCGAGAGCAACATGATGAGGCATAAGCGTAAGATCTGACACAGGAAATTCATGCTTTAACCTAACCCACGCCCACCGATATGACCAGCTCCATGACCAAAACATCAATCCGTAATATCGACCCAGATACCCTCTGGGACGCCAAAATCTACGCAGCACAGACAAAACAAACTATGGGGGAGGTGGTGACCGAGGCGTTGCAGAGGCTGGTCTATGAGGAAGGGGTATCACAAACCTAATCGGACAAACCAGCCTTTGGCATGTGGCATCATGAGTTTTGTGACTCCATGAGTTCGTGGTATTTGTTCTCGGCCACTTCGCCTTCGGCTTCAAACTCAACTTCAATGACTTCGGGCGTAAAATACTCATCACGGCGTTCATTGACAAAGAAACCTCGAAATTTTTCCAATGCGGTTAACAATTGAGTTTTTGTCATAAAGACCCGATCAGTTTCCACGTGCTCATTTTCTACATAAATGTTTTGGTTAGACACAAACACATTATGTGCATTCCCACCCCAAACCCACCCTCCCGAGGTAGGTGCTTTAGAAGCAGTATTTACAGTTTCCATTATGCGCATCAATTGCGTCTTCGACACCAAATCATTGTCAAACCACTCTGCTAAGACGCGACCACCTAAATCTCGCCTGTGACTAGTGAAGTGTATCTGCCCATCATGCTCAAATGGTTCAATCGTCCCTGAAATCATCAGCCACCTCCTTGTACAGGCCATGCTGTCGCTGCACCACCATCAGGTCGTGTGTAGTAGCCCCGAATTGGGACGCCACTTGGCGAAACACCCTGCCACTGACTTGCTGCTCCGCCTGTAGGGCTTTGTATAGGTGTGGAGTTGGCAAAAGCCCCTTCGATTTCCTGAACGGTTTGTCGTCTCGTCCAAGTTTCGGGATAAAATGTTGTCTCAGAAGACTTATTCACCCACCCACCTGTATTGGGGTCTCGCACTTGTATCATACCAGAGCGCACGCCGTTTGCATCTGCCGCAGTAGTATACTCTGTAACTCGAATGTTATCAGAGCGAAGGTAATGCCCACCGCTTCCTTGTCCTCTGCCGTTTATGTTCCCGTCCATGATATGGTCATATCTAATAGTCGCAGTCTTGCTCCCTTGAGTCCCCGCATTTTGAACGAGTTCTAACGGTGTCGGCGAGGGCTGGAAGTCGTTTAGGTATTCACCAGGTTTTGGAACTCCTCTATTTGGAGCTGGCAACGCCACTTGCGTTCTGGACACCACATTTGCAGTACGTCCCGTAAACGTAGTGCCATTCGGCGATACAATCTTGATGGCACCCCCGGCCTCGGTGACAATGGACCCCGCCGGGATAATATCGCCGCTGCGGGTAATCACATTCCGGTTCAGCTGTACCGTCGTTCCAGGTTGGATACGCCCACTTTGCACAAACTGCGATCGACCAACAACTACTGCCTCTGTCCCAAGCGCTGTCCCGGCCTGAGCACCGCGCGGCTGACCAGGGGACACACGCAAGCCTGTCGCCCCGGCAGCCAAAAGCCCCATTGTATCCAAGGTCAGGATAAGCGCATGCTCTTGACCACGCTGCGCCTGAACAACCGCCCATGCCTCTGGGTTTTCGGCCAGAAATGCGAAGCTTTGCTCCCACTCCGTAACCATGCCGCCGGGGATCGTCTCGGACCCGTAGCCCAGATCACGCGCCAGTATTTGCGCATTAATGTAGTCAAGTTCTAAATTACCCGAGATAGCACCAATGCCAAACGGGTCAGCGCGATCTTTGTATAATTCAAGGGCATACGCCAGTTCGGTAACTGCAGCCGTACAAGCAGGACCAGTGGAGTTCACCTCACAAACATTACGCAAATGCTGGTCACGCATATTATCAAGTGCGTTCAGTTCTGCAATTTGGCTTTCGAGAATACGGCGCTCTTCCGCGCTACAATTGCTTTCCTGACACTCACGTAAAGCCTTACGCGCAGCTTCACGCGCGTAAGCCTCGCGGTGCGTTAGGTAGTTGTTAACCACTCCCGACTTCGCCGTTGTGGCACCAGCGGTGACGTTTGCCGCATCGCCACCCGAGAGCGCCGCACCAACAAACGCGCCGATCAGCTCGGCACGGTTCTGGATTGCTATGTCATCAATCGGCCCAGTGCCCGGTACAGACCCCGCATAAAGCGACTGCGCCACAGCGGCAGCCGCCCCGGCGGCGCAGTCTGCGCCTGTGGCTTCGGCGAAGGCACAGCCTGCCAGGCCGTGCAGGATGGCGTGTTCTGCGCTGCCCTCGGACAGTCCTTGCTCACCGATGCCGAACTGAAAGCCTGCAAGGGCTTGCTCCAACGCGAAGCTCTTGGCCGAGTCCCGGAACGCATCCTTGAACGATGTGTCATAGACCGCCGAGGTCAGCCCGGCCTTAAGCACCGCGTCCCCAACGCCATCCACCAACACATAAGGCGACAGGATCGACGCAGGATCATTCGGCAGCCGCTTGATGCTTTTGATCAGGCTGTTCTTTCCAGCCCCACTGATTTTACCAAAGTCCACAGACGCGGTCAGGCCTTTACTGACGCCCGCGAAGGCCGCGTTTTTGAGCAGCTCTTCCAGGTCGAGCTCTCCAGAAACAATCCCGGCGACGCTTTGTGTGATCACCGACGCGGCAGACCCTTCCAGGAAGCCCGTGACAAATGCAGGCGAGCCCGTAACCAGCCCCGCCGATTGCAGCCACGGCCCGACCCATTGACCGACCGCAATCGAGAACACAGCCATCGCAACTGGCGAGACCGAGCGTTTGGTTTCCGAGAAGTGGTACTCGACCAGTTCAAGCGGAACCACGGTGGTCGTATCGCGCGCCACCAATCCGGGGATATAGGCATAGCCAGCACCGTCTTGTGCGCCGGGCAGCTCCATCATGGTGCGCGTCAGCGTGCCTTCGGCCCAGGCCGTATCCTCGCGCCAGGAGACTTCGGGTGTGGTGGCTTCGTCCGTCTGGCTGATAGTCGGATCGGTATCGCGCAGATAGGTTGTGGCAATCGCCAGACGGCCATCGGCGTCTTGCACCCAGGCCCCTGGGTGGGCGCTGTTCAAAAGCGGGTTGCGCACACCTGCAAAGACCACCTGCGAGGTCGGGTCGAAATTCACGCCGCCCGCCGCGTTGATCCAGCTGTGCTGTACCGTTTCTTTGAACTCTTCCGAGCGTTTGTCGGTTACAATCAACCCATTGTCGGAATGGGACACAATGGATCGATAGGCCAGCTCAACGGCAGACAGCACAAAGGTGGTGCCAGCTACCTCGGTCCGGAAGGCACCGCCGATGTTATAATTCACGGCTGTCAGGGTCAGATCAGCGGCGGAGTTCAGCGCCAGATCGCCCGCAATGTCAGCGGAGGAGCCGCGCACATCGCTGACCAGCGTTCTCAGGTCGCTTGAGGTTTTGAACAACCCACCAAGATATGCCTTCTTGCGGTAGCGTTGTTCGGCCCGAATATTGTCCACATGGCTGAACGCAACACCCGCATTGACGGACAGGATAGCCAGATCACCCGCCGCAGCTTCAGCCGTGCCGGGGATGTTGAAGGACGTTGCTTGTCCCAGAATATCGCCTGACGCAATGACCCCGATTTGCTGCGCTTCCAGTTGCACGGGCGTATGGCTGAGATCAAACACCTGATCGCGGCGGATCTTCTTACGGAAAAACCCACCGGATTTACGCGCCTTGTCGGTGAAAGCAAGATTGGCGACAGCCTCCATCGTTAAATCACCCTGCCGCGCGATGACCATCAGGCTTCGACCGGCGCCCACATCCGTGCCCTGTAGCAGCACCCCGGCGGCCCCTTCTGCGATCAAGGCGATATCCCCGCCTGCCCGGATGGACGATGTCAGCGCGCTGACCTGCTCGCGTCTGGTGTAGTTACTGCCTGAGGATCGGCCGCGCTTCGCCTCTAGAACAGGGGCTGTGATGTTCAAATCACCACCTGCCAAAAGCTGTGCGTTGTTTCCTGCGTCAATCTTTGTACCGGCGATTGTCAGATCCTGCGCAGCAGCGATCACAAGATCACCACCCGACACCACTTCGGCCTGCCCGAATGCGCCATCGGCAAAGACTTGTTCGCCTGTTCCCCGTCGGATCAGAGCAGTGGCGATTTGGACGTTGCTGCCGCTCAGCGCCACTTGCGCGCCTTCGATCCTGCCCGAGCTGGTCAAATTGCCCTGCGTTCGGATCGAGATATTGCCGCTGGCAAAAACCGTCCCGGCATTGTCAAACGTGCCTGTGCTCAGGTTCACATCCGCACCGCGCAGAATGGCACCACCGGCCAAAGCAAAGCGGGTGGTATCCGCCAGATAGACCCGCGGAGCCAGCACGGTCTGCCCGGCCACTTGAACCTCTTCCAGCCAGATGATGTCAGTTTTCAGCGCAGCTTGTTGTTGCGGGGTCAGGGCCACACCCGGCGTTAGATCAAGATCAACCGAGGCATTGACTGCATTGTCATACATCGCCTTGATTTGCGCGACCTCATCAATGCCGGGCTCCAATCGCAGCAGGCCCAGAAGCGCCAGCAGCTGTTTGCGAATATACAACAGTTCGGCATAGGCATCACCCAGACGTTTCTGCGCCTCTTCCGGATCAAGACCCACCGCCAGCAGGAAATAGTCGGACGACACAAACAGTTCCGGGTTCACGAACTCTTCGCGGGTTTCGATCAGGAAATCCGCATCCGGGTCCGTGGTCACAAGCAGCAAGTCGTTTGAGGTCAGGTCCGAGGCCAGATCAGACGGGTCAACTGAGCCGCTGGCCCCGCCTGCCGTCGCAAGATTGGCCTCGACTGCACCATTGCGGATATAACCCGAGACATTGCCTGCAATGCCACCACCGGCCTCAATCGTGCCGAAGACAGCGCCTACCTGCGTCAGCATCGTAGGGTCAGCACCGGGCTCGTACAGACCAAGACCGATATTTTCCAGCTCGGTCAGGTTCAGGATTATGTTCCCCGCCGCCGAAATCAGCGAATAGCGGTTTTCGGCGCGGGTGCCGGTCAAGGTAATGTTCCCGCCCGAGATGATCTGGGAAGCTTCGCCAACCTCGGTCACTCCCGATGGCAGATCCGCGTCCGGGTCGTAGCTGGTCGTGTCGCAGATCGCGAGCGGGCAAGTGTTGCCAGTCCCATCGGGGCCGTTTGTTGTCAGCCCGTCAATTACCGGATCGGGCCGAGTGTTCAGGATCGTCGCCGCCGCTATATTCAAATCACCGTTGATCGTCTCGATTACGCCACCGTCGCGGTTCTCAAGGCTGGCCAAGGCCGTGCCGGTCAGCCCGCCAAAGCTAAGTGTGCCGCGTGACAGGATTGTCCCGTTCCGGTTGATCACTGACCCGTCCGAGCGGATCGCCGTTGTGCCATCGCCATAAATCACGCCGGTATTCACCAGCCCAGAGGCTATATCCAGCCGCAAATCGCCACCGCTGGCAGCCAGATTACCTTCATTCTCAAGCCAATCAGCGGTTACATTCACCGATCCGGCCGAGGCCAGACGGCTACCCACGCCCAGCTCAAGCCGGTTCGAGGTGGTCACAACAATGCTACTGCCCGACGCCTCGGCGCCTGCTCCAAGGCCGACGTCGCCTCCGGCCTCAAGCGCCAGAGCCTGATCAGCAATAACAACGCTGCCCGTGTTCAGAAAAATACGATCCAGACTGGTGATAGCCACATCGCCGCGTGACGCGACCTGTTCTTCAACGATAACCGGACCACGTGCCCGCACAGCTGTATTGCCCGATGAAGACGTCCTGCCAAGGACCAGACGACCATCCGCGGTGATCGTCATACCGCCAGCGCTTGCAGCCATGTTGCGCGGCGCGCGCACGCCCACACCATCCTCGGTCGAGGTGATGGCGATGGACCCGGCATACATCCCGCCCAGAACCGAACTGTCAATCGCCAGCGTCGGTTTGGCACTTCCGTCATCGGCCTTCTCTATCACTTCGCCGGTCGCATAGATCACGTCGTTGCGGCCCGCGATCACCCGGATGCGGCCCCCCGCCGTCACCGGCCCATCCACGACAAGTTGGCGGGAAATCAGGTTGAACGCTGTGACTCTGCTGGCATCAAGGCCACGATCACCCACGCTAATCGTACCGTCATCAACGGACACGCCGGTGAAGCTGTCGTCCTGAAAGGTCGGCGTCCCGGTCGTCAATGTCAGTTGTCCGGTGTTAAGGAAACCGCAACCATTGCAGCTTAGCCCGTAGGGGTTGGCGATGATGACATCCGCCTGCGCACCACCGACCTCGACAAATCCGTCAAGGGTCGAGGGGTTGGGCGACGTCACCTCGTTCAGGATTACCGAGGCCGCACCACCATTCAGGTTCGGGTTCGACACGATCAGGCCACCCAGATCGGTCTGCACCAAGCCGCCCGTGGCGTTGTTGTTCAGGATCAACCCTTCGGGGCCGACATCAAACTGACCGAAAACATTGTGGGAAACGCCCTGACCGTTCGGGGTCTGTATCACCACCATCGGCACATCATTGGCCGAGGTCGCATTCGCATCCACCCCGTCCGGGGTCGTTACCACCGTCTGTGCAAAACCCGGCTGGATCAGCAGAGCCGCAATCATGGCCGAGCTAATTATATTATTCAAAATAGACTTAATCTGCACTGCACTTCCCCTCAGAATCGCATGCTGACTGAAAATAAAAGCTCCCCGCCCGGATCATCAACGTTATCCGGCAAGCTTAGCACCTGGTGCCAACCCAAATCCAGCGATAGATTATTGCTGAAACTGCGTACTCCAAACGCGGCACCGGACAATGTACCCGGAACGGCCGCAAAATCATCAAATATCCGGCCCACATCAAGCGCGCCATAGACCTGCATCTGGCCCAGCCAGTTCGGGGTGTTGATCTTCGGAGACCAGACAAGCTCATTACGTGACAACACGCCCCGCCCGCCGAACAAAAGTGCGCGCGACACGCCGCGCACCGATGACACACCACCTAGATTCATCTGGTAATTGCCATGAAGCTGGTCAAAGGACCATTGCCCGCGCAGGGTGCCGTTATAACTCAGCACCTGCTCCCCAAGTTTGAAGTTGCGCCGATAGTCCAGCCCGGCATCGATCAGGGTAAACTGCGCTTCGGGCTGGCCGGGGGCCTCATTCTCGATCTCTTCCGCACCGAAAAGCTTTAACCCGCGCTCCAGCCCGACACGGGCTGTCAGCGTTGCATTATCGAAAAGCCGCTCATGTTCCAGATCAAACCGGAATGAGCTGAGCGTGCGGCTCGACGCCCCGATCACAATATCTGCAACGCGGTCTTCATTCTCGCGCCACTCAAGCGTGCCGCCCAAAGTCGTCTTGCTGTCCTGATTGCGATGGATCACACGGGACAGTCCGATTGCAGCTTCCTGAGTTTCCCCATCAGAGGGTATGAAACTGATTGTCCCGAAGCTCGACAGAAAATAGCTCGACCAGGTATAGCGCGCGTTCAACTCCCAAGGACCATAAGGGAATTTCACGCCGAACTCTGTCCGGCGGGTGGCAAAATCACCATCAGATGTATCGAATGGAAAGGTCTCGGTCCCGCGGGACAGACCCAGCCGCCAGCTTTCGTTCAGACCCAGCAAATGATCAAAGGTCAGATCGACCGTGCCGCTATAAGTAGATAGGGTCGAGGGGTCACTCGGATTGCGATTATCGATCCGTGAACCAAAGTTGTTCGTCCCAACCCGCAAGGTCCATTTCTTGGGCGCAACCGTCTCGACATCGATAATCGACTCTCCCTCGGCCTCGCCAGCAGCGATCTCCATCCGGGCATCATAGGCGGGCATGGAGCGGATCAGATCCAGCCCCTGCTCTACCTCGCGCAGCTGCACCGGCTTGCCGACCTGCTTGGGAAATACGATCTTTTCCCAAATCGGTTTCTCCTCGCCATCAAAACGAATACCCGCCAGACGGCCTTCGACCACGGTAATATCTAGAACCCGGTCCGAGATATCCTGTTCTGGCAGATAAGCCCGCGCTGTCACATAGCCCTTTTCGACATAGCTCAACGTCACCGCTTCCAACGCCTTGTTGATATCCTCAATGCCGATGCAGCGCCCTTTATACGGGGCCACAGCCGTTTGCGCTTCGGCCGCTGTCAGCAACGACACGCCGGTCAGCTCGATCCGGTCGATCGGCAGGCAGGCCGCCTGCGCTTGGGCAGTTCCGGTCATCAAGGCCGTGCAAGCAAATGCCAGCACAGCACCGCGCGGGGTCATTTACTGTGCCTCGGCCAAACGGGTCTCTGTCCATTCGCGCGCTGCTTTCTGCGCTGCCAGAACATCTTCCGGCGCCATGCGCGTCTCAAGCTCGTTCAGCAGCTGGCTAGCGGCTGGAAGCCCGCGCACCGCCGCAAGACTGGCATAGGTGTAAGCCTTGGCATTGTCCGGAGTTTCATTTGTGCTGACGATCCGCGCATATTCGTACATCGCCAGTGCATTGCCCTGATCCGCCGCTTTCAGCAGATACTCTGCTGCCTTTACCTTGTCGCCTTCACCAAGGTAATATTGTCCTAGCACATTCAACGCTAAAACACTGTTCTGAAGGGCCGCAGTCTGGATGAATTTCAAACCCAGTTCTTCATCTTTCTCAATCCCACGCCCACTGCGATAGGCCAAGCCGCAATTCAGCTGCCCATCCGGATCGCCTGCTTCTGCCGCTTCACAGATCAGCCGCGTGCCTTCTGCGTAGTCGCGCAGCAGCACCCGCCCCTCGTGGTACATCAGGCCCAAACGGGCCTTCGCCTTGGCCGAGCCCTTCTCGGCCGCCGCCGCATATAAATTCGCTGCCCGCGCTTCGTCTTGCTCGGTTCCCAGACCCAGCTCAAACAAACGCGCCAGATAAAACGCACCGTCTGCGTCGCCAGCATCATAAGCCTTGGCAAAACTGTCCGCAGCCTCAGACACATTACCCGCGTCCATCTGAGCAAGCCCTTGCTCAGTGGTTTCAGCAGATGCCATGGAGGTCAGCAAAATGGGAAGTATCAAATGCGCAGCAACTGCAGCACGAATAACAAAACTCATAAGTCACGCCTTCAATAAACTAATATAAAAACCCCTCAGGAAGTCAGATACATTCGAAACTCTGATTAGAGTCAACAATAACCTTGCGATGATGGCGAAATGGATTGATACGAACCGCTGCAGATCATCCGGAAACGGACCTGACGACATGATCCGGCCCAGATCGCCAGCGAATTTCTTATCCGCTTGTCAGAGCGGTTTTAAGTTCTCGGATGCCGCTGGCGATCTGGTCTTTATAGCGCATCGCTCCGCCTCCAAAAAGGAACACCGCGTCGGGCCCGTACATCTCGCGAAGCAAGGGCGCGAGTTCGAGCTTCATGCCACCTCCGGGCGACGGCAGAATGGGTTTGAAGGGGCCATTCGGATCGCGGCAATCTTCGGCCACCTGAATGCAAAGTTCTTTGGAAAAACCGTAGCGCCCGCCGAAACTTGGGTAGATCGAAATGTCGGCCCCCATCAGGCGCGGATAGATCGCATACATCACAGAATGGCTTAGGCCGTTGAGGCCAGCATTGGTAAAAGAACCCATGCCTGACGGGTGATACATGATCGGGCGCGAAAGTTCCGGCGTGCCAGCCAGAAACCGAACGGAATCGTAGCCCGTCAGCCCCGGCATCAGCAAATACCCCCTGCACCGGCGTCGACAGCAAAGCGGGCACGCTCTTCGAGCTTGTCGACCGGACAGAGCATCGACGGTGCGTAGATCGTTTTGTTGCCTGTCTCTGCATTCGCTTTTGCCACGGCCTGTGCAATGGCCTCGACACGGGGTTCAAATGGTGCCCAGTGCTGCATGGCCAGGCTGTGATCGTCCTTGATCATATCGATCCCGCCCAGCACGCATTGGTAAGCCCGTTCAGCCAATTCTTCGGGCGTCAGCCCCATTGGCTTGAGCACGGCGCAGACCATCGGCCCGGACCCGCCCACGATGTCACGCACCCCCGCAGCCCCGAATTGCGGCCCGGGAAACATCGCCTCAACTTCAGGCGAGAACGCGACCCCAACCAGCCGCACGGCCACGTGGATGGACGAATTTCCGTAAAGCACATTCATCATCTGGGGCAGCTCGCCCCCCGTAATGTCGGAGTTGTAGCGAATGCGGACGCGGTAAATGTCACCCCCTTGATCCTCAACCATCTCAACGTCGGCCAACACTTCATCAAGAATAAAGGCGTGTGGCACAGCTTCATCGATACATTCGATGGTTTGCTCACGCGCAATGCTTTTGGCCCAATCATCAGCCTCGGCCGTGTTTTCGGCCTTGAATTCGTATGTTCCCCAGAAGTCGGCCATCGGCGATCAACCATCCTCGCAATCACAATTTTGAAAAAGACATCAGCAAATGATTTTCTTTTTGTCAAACCTATTTTGCTTTTGTAAAAAGTCTTATGAGAGTTCATTTGCAACATCGACAAGAAGCAATTGCCCGGCTTGAAGAGGCGCGCAAATTGGTGGACCTTATGGCACGCGAGCTTGGTCAAAATGGTCAGTGGGCCAACCGGGAAATTCAGCCCGTATCTGCTTTTCCGGCCATCAGATATGGTCCTGGTGTCTCGCTTGCGACAAAGGGCGACGAAGCTATGATGGCAAAATGAAATTCACCTCATCGCACCCTCTGCCGAAACAGGCAGGCCGCAGCGCGCAGCCTTCAGATGAGATCGTCGCTGAAACGGCCTGGCTTTACTACGTGCGTGGCCTCACACAAGGGGAAGTGGCGCGCGCGCAGAATATATCGCGCCCCACTGTTGCTGCTTATTTGCGGGCCGCCAAGGAGCGAGGATTGATCGCGATAAAACTCGACCCGCATCACCTGCGCATAAATGAGCTTTGCTATTCTCTGAAAGACCGCTTTGCCGTTGATGAAGTTCATGTGTTGCCGGCAAACGGTCTTCAGGGGAAAGACCTGACCAAAGCGGTCAGCGAAGTCGGTGCGCATCTCTTGCTCAACTTTGTTGAGGCTGAAGATATAGTGGGCGTGTCCTGGGGGGAAACCATCTCACTTCTGGCCGAGGTTGTGCCCTATTGGCCCAAAGGTCATCTAAAGGTGATCCAGCTTCTGGGCTCGATGGCCAACCCTTTGATCATGAGCTCAGAGCGCTGCACATCCGAGATTGCCCGCCGCCTTGACGGCATCTGCATCAATATGAACGCGCCGGCGGTGTGCTCCACCAAAGCGGTGGCAGATAGTCTGCGGTCCGAGACTATCATCGCAGAGCAGCTGGCGCAATTGAAAAGCTGCACCAAGACCGTGTTCTCTACCAGCCCGTGCAACACGGATGCCCATGTTGTGCAATTCAAAGTCGCAACGCCCGAAGACGTCGCCTACTACCAATCGCATGGCGCTTTGTGTAATGTCGTAGGTCGTTTCCTTGATGCGGAAGGTGCGCAGATCAAAGGCCCGCTTGATGACCGGCTTTTTGCCGTCGAATGGGAAGATTTCCGGCGGATGCAGGGCTTCATGGTGGTTTCTGGTCCGGAAAAAGCGCAGGCCACCCGTGCTGTCCTCAAAGGCGCGCAGGTGTCTCAGCTGGTGCTGGATGATGCCCTTGCCGAAGCAATTCTGGCGTTAGATTAGCGTTTCGGCAGTTTCCATGAACGCGAGCGTCGTTTCCAGATCGACCACACCCGCATCAGAGCCCAAGCCCGTCGCCACCAATCCAGAGGTTGCTGTGCCCAGACGACACGCCGCTTCCAGATCATACCCCATGTTCAGACCCGCGATGAAACCACCGCAATAACTGTCACCGCAGCCCGTTGTGTCAGATACCGGCACCTTGAAAGCGGGCATCTGAAACTCGGTATCGGGGGTCTTGATAAACGACCCCTCAGCGCCCGTTTTGATGATGCAGGTCCCGGCACCAAGATCCATAAAGAACTGTGCAATATCGGTGCGATTGGTCAGGCCCGAAATGAACTCCGCCTCTTCGATAGAGGGCATGAAATAGTCGATATTCGGGAGCATCGGTTTAAGCTGATCAAGGGTGCCTTCATGCGGGCCGATCAGGTCAAACGTCGTGACCACACCTTTCTTCTTGGCGTGCGCCAACAGTTTGACACTTTGGCCACTTTCCATGGCCCGGATAAAGCCAGTGCCACCGTGATGCAGGAACTTCGTGTCGCAAACATCGTCGAACATCTCTTCCGGCACGAACAGCTCTTCAGACGCACCGCGACAATGCAGGCAAGGCCTGTCGCCATTGGGCCGGATTGGTAGGATCGTCGAGGATGTCCCCACATCCGGACTGCGCATTGCCAAAGAGGTGTCGATCCCCATGCGCCCAAAAACGTCATGGATGAAGTCGCCCTTTTCATCTTCGCCGACGCAATACACGGCCGTGGTGCGCGTACCAAGTTTGGCGCAATTCATCACAGAGCCACCAATGGTTCCGGCAGGGTTGATGCGGATTTCATCCAGAAACGCGATCCCGCCACCATCAGGGAGCGCCTCCACATGTCTGCCGGATATGTCCAAGGTGATGAAGCCAACAAAGGTTGCATCGAATTTCGGCATAGGTCCCTCCTCCTCAAAAGCTCTTTACATAAGAAAAGCAATTCTTTCAGATGTAAATCTGGTATTGCCAAGTTGGCGGTATCGGACCGTGATGGCTGAATGACAGTTGATTGGAGTAGGAAAGTAATGAGCCGTGACGAATTGTTGCAGCCCACCTAGTGATCTAAAGCCCTGCATTGCCCTTTCGCGCTTTTGGAATGGCAAGTGGCTGTTCTCGGTTCCATTATTAAACCCCTTTTGTGACCAATGATCTAAACTGGGTGCTGCCTCGCGTTTCGCGGTACTGTAGGAGCGTAACTTGCCCGTTATGATCTATTTGGGAAGAAAGTCGTGGCGCTCCAATAGCATCTCCTCAATCTGCACAGACTGAGATTGAAGCGACCATAAAGCAAGACTGTGTGAGTGATAATTTTCAGGTGGGTATCGGTGGCGCTTGTAGCTCATGGGCGATGTATGCATCAGAGCCCCGGAATCGACCCTCGGTAAACGTGATAATAACTATAAATCCAGCCTTTGGAATGGGCGGAATGAACCGCCGCTTTTCGCAGGAAGCAAGATTAGAGATGGTGGGTCAATTTGCGTCAAGTAGCAGAAACCGTACTTTTACATTTTGCACTTGAGCATTCTTATGATCACGGTTTTGTGTGTTCATTTTGTGAGCACGCTACTTTAATCTACAAGTATTTTCATAAGGGAATGCGCTGTGCGTAATTTGATTAAGATTTTCGTTGGAATCATTTTTCTACTTCAAGCATCATTTGCTACTGCTGACACTCAGCAAACATTGTGGGGCACCAATGTTATTGCGGATTCAAAGGCGCCAACGCCTGAAGAATCTTGCTTGAAAATACGTATCGGTACGGATGGTCCAGCCGCATTCCTTTACTATAAAGGTTATTGGTACGATGATTTCCTTCCCAGAAGCGATAGCACTGGCGACTGTAAGGATGATAATGCCAACATAGTTCCGATTTCAGCTGTCTGCGTTGTTAGTGATGAAGAAGGCAATGAAATCAGCCGGACACTTGGCAAATGCCTTCCCGAAGAATTGCCAACCTGTTCCAGAAAGGACGCCCAAGAGAGGTCTAGTTCCAATGTAGGGGCTAACAATACTGCTCAGGTTAGCAATCCGACCCGCGTCCCTGAACTTGTTAAGGAAGAGACGGCCTGGGATTGGGTCTCGCCTCGGGACCGCCGGTTTCACATTGCACGGCATTACCGATCAGACTCACGGTTTGTAGAAAATTTCCTCACGGCTGATCCCAAAGACGGTTTTGCAGGTATTTGGCGCTTCCACTACAGCGAGATGATTACTGAAGGAACGCTAGGGCTTTCCGCTGGTAAATATATCTACACCGACGGTGTTGGCACGCGGTTGTTCTTCGATAAAGCCTCCTTCGCGCCAACCAGGAAAGGTCATTCGGTGACCATGGCTGATGCCGGGCAGGCAGGAGCGCCCCGGCTTGAGATAGGCAATAGCAGCGGTTTGAAGAAATTCTTCACACCGGACGCGACGGGCATGTATTTGCTGGATGAAATCATTTGGTCCGATGGTTACAGTATCGCTTTTGAATACGGGGCTGATGGACGCTTGCTATCGATGAGCGACAACAAGACCCAACGCGCAGCGTTTCAGTGGACGACAACGGCTACTGCAAACTTCGGCGGGTCACTTATTTCCGGCGTGGAGATTGATGCCAACTATGACGGCGCAGCCCTGACCCCGCGGAAGTCCGACTTGGCTACGCCTACCAGGAAAACCCCTACATGCCATATCGGGCAACGGTCGGCACTGTTACCATCGAGGATGTTGTGGCCAGCACGCAAGAGGTTCAGGCCAGCTATACCTACGGTAACGACCGGGTGGCGTACCCTCCAAAACTGTTGACCATTGAGGATGGACGTCTCGATGAAGCCGGAGAAAATTTTCCCTATGCTTTGTTTGAATATCGATTTGCGGATGGCTTGATCAGTGAGGTTGCTGCGACAGGTCATGCGGAGGATGCCGATCGTTATGAATTCAACCGCTTGGAAGACGGTCGCGTTCAAACGATCAATCCTTTGGGCAAAGAGACGCTGTACAGCTTCACGGGCGTGGGGGCTGACCGGCGCATTACCTCGGTCGAAGGAGTTGTCAGTTCTAACTGTCTGGGCAGCAATCGGAGCTGGGATTATGATGCAGATGGGCTCGTATCGGAACGTACAGAGCGTAATGGTGCGGTCACGGCCTATACACGTGACAGCCGTGGTTTTGTCACCAGCCGAACCGAAGACGTGAACGGAGTAGAGCCCAGGATGCGCAATACAACCTGGGATCCTGTTCTGCGTTTGCCTTTGACGCGGGAGACCACGCATCTGCGTGAGACCTTCACCTATGATGCAAATGGCCTGGTACAAACATATTCCCAGACGGATGTTCTGGCGACAAGCCCAACAAACGGTGCTGTTCGTAATTGGACTTATACATATACCACGCTGCTATCAGGCCTGAAAGTTATGACCAGCATGGATGGCCCCGGTGATCCTGCCGCCGGCGTCTATGATGTGACCACGTACAGCTATAATAACGACGGAACATTGGCCGAGATGACCGATCCAAACGGGTTGGTTACGCGCTACACAGCCTATAACGCCTTGGGCCAGCCGACGCGCGTGCAGAACCCTGACGGTATTGTCTGGAGCTTCAGCTATGATGTCGAAGGACGCATGGTGGAGATGGCGCAAGACCCTGACGGGGCATCGCCAAGGGTTAGCAGCTATACCTATGACGAAGCAGGCTTGTTGACATCCTTCACTAACACACGCGGCAATGTTTGGACTTTCGCCTATGACGGCGCACGCCGGATGAGCAAGGCCACAACGCCATCCGGGGATGTCGCGTCCTTCGAATATGATGGTTTGGGCAATATCACCCGAACCGAATATTCTGATAGCACCGGTATTGAGAGCTTCTTCGCAAAGGCAGAATTCGATGAGCTTGGTCGTGTGATGCGCACCCTTGGAGCCAGCGGACAAACGGCGGATTTCGACTATGATGTCGAAGACAACCTAACGATAACCACAGATAGTCTCGGGAGCACCACCTCTCAAATCTACGATGCGTTGAACCGTGTTGTGAGCCAAGTGGATGAACGCGGCTTCGCCACATTGTTGGGGCATAATGAAAACGACCAGACTGTTCGTTATACAGACCCCCGTGCGATTGAAACAAGCTTTGTCTATAACGGCTTTGGTGAGCTTCTATCCGAGGTGAGTATCGACCGCGGTACGATGTATTACACCTACAATTTGCGTGGTTTGGTGACATCGATGACCGATGGGCGCGGTTTTGTGTCGAGCTATGAATATGATGATGGCGGTCGCCTCGTCGCCAAACGTTTCCCAGCATCACCAACAGAGGATCAGGTGTTCACATACGGCCAGCCGGGTTCTGCTGATGCGTTGGCAACCGGCAAGGTCGCCAACGTAAGTGACGAAAGCGGCACGACTTCTCTGACATACGGATCAGAGCTTGGCTATGCGACAGCTGAGACACGCACCGTGGAAGGCGCACAATACACGACCCAGTATACCTATGATACCGAAGGTAATTTGTCTGAGTTGACATATCCGTCGGGTCATAAACTTCTGATTGCCAGAGATAGTGATGACAGAATTTCCGACCTCTCTGTAGACCTTGGCACTTTGAATCCGGAAACTGGGCAGCCCGACGCGTCGGTGCCGATCATTGCGAATGCGACCTACCTTTCCAACGGGCCGGTGACGTCACTCAACTATGGTGATGGGACAACGCTGTCCGAGACTTACGACCGCTCCTATCGTCTGACGCGTCAGACAGATTTGAACGGTAGCCTCACATTGCGAGATATGGGGTATACTTGGAGTGTTCGGGATAACCTGTTGGATGTGGTTGACTACCTGGCAGAGGTGAACAGCCAATCCTTTAGCTATTCCTCAGACAATAAGTTAGGTTTGGCGGCGGGCCCCTAGGGCACAAAAACATTTGCATATGACGGTGTGGGCAACCGGACACGCTATGCGACCAGCGCGATACGGCCTGCCCCTGTCGTGGAACAGCCCGGTAATTCTGGCCCGAATACAGGTGACCCCTATTGGAACAAGGTTGGATACCTCGCTGATTTCGAGCAAGACTACGCTGATGAAAGCCTCTCTGGCCTGGGCGCGCCGACATTGAAAAACGCAGACGCCTTGACACAACGCACGGCAGCGGCGGCACGAACTGGTGCGTTTGGCCTATCCGTTAACACGAATGGCAATCGAGGCTATCTGGACTACGGTTTCCAAGCTGGAATTGTTTTCGGTATGAATGACTTCACGATTGAAGGCTTTGCGCAAGTACTGCCGAACACCAGATACGATTGGCACTCCATACTGGGAAGCGACTACTACGGGTTCAATAACGGAACCTGGCGCATTGGGCTCACACAAGATCCTAATAACCGCGTCTATTTTGAGGTTGCTGGCCGGCCTGTTGTCTATGGCACAAGCGATTTGGGCAATGACCCTTTCCACTTCGCTGTGTCTCGGAATGGTGACGTGGTCCGCCTGTTCGTCAATGGGGTGATGGAAGCTGAGACAACGGGTTGGACTGATTTCGATTTCTGGAGGTCGGGACCATTTTACGTGGGTTGGAGCGGTGCAGGGGTTGGAGTGGACCGCTGGCGTGGTCATATCGACGAGCTTCGCATCACGAAGGGGGTCGGACGTTATGACAGCAGTGATCCGATCGCCGTCCCAACCGAGCCACATCCACGGGATGCGACTGATCCCCATTGGGCATCGGTAAGTTATCTTGCAGGTTTTGAAACGGATTTTGACGATGAAAGTCCGGCGCAAATGGGGACGCCAACAGCGATATGGAGTGAGCCTGCCATCACTTTGTCAACCGACGGAGCCCAGATGGGGGGCAAACACTGGCCCTGAATATGGACGGTGGTGCCGGATATCTTGATTATGGCGTGCAGGAGGAAGCTGACTTTGGCACCGGCGACTTCACCATCGAAGGGTTTGCTCAAAGGCCATTCTATACTAGCGGCAATTATAGTAATCCCAGAATACTAGGGACCTCCGAAGGCGAAGAAGGAAATTGGTTTGTAACAATGGGATATTCGGGCAATCGTCCCGGATTGGGGTGGATGAGAAGCCACGTCAAGTTTACGCTCGCTGGCCCCGTGGTTGGATTTAACCGACAATACAGATATGTTGAGGGCACCACGAACCTTGGCGCAGAACCATTCCATTTTGCAATTTCCCGAAATGGGGATGTCATCCGCCTCTTCGTGAATGGGGTGATGGAAGGCAAAGAAACCGGCTGGGCAGATTTCAAGGTAGGAACCAACGCAGGTGCTTTGGCTATAGGCGACACCAAGCCTTGGCGCGGCTACATCGACGGGCTTCGCATCACCAAAGGGGTTGGGCGCTATAACAACGATGCCCCGATCACCATCCCCACTGAGAGCTACCCGAAATTCCAGAACAACCAGCAAAATAACGACGCTGTCACCAAGGTACGCGTCCGATCGCAGCATGTTCCGGCGGCCGAGCAGACCGGCGTGACCAGCGAGACTGCCACAATGTGGCTGGGTGATGATGGCGGACTGACCCGCCATGTCCTGATGAATGTTGCCTGGGCAGGGGAAACCGATAGCGAAATCTCAGGCGTTACCATTGGCGGGGTTGCGGCCACGCGGCTGCACAGGCTGAGCGGGCTGGCACTGGAAAATGCAGAGCTCTGGGCCGTCCCGCTGCAATTCGGAACCTCTGCCGATGTGACAGTCACCTGGACGGCCCCGGTCATCCATCGCCACATCACGGCCTATACCGCGCCGCTCGATGGGGCGGTGCCTGGCATGGCGCTGTCCGCCACGCCGGTGGGCGGGGGCAACGCCATCGCAGGCATGTCCGTGCCGCAAAATGGCTTTGTGATCGGCGGGACCCTGTCGCGGGCCTATTCCGATAGCGAACGCGACGGCTTCACGCCAAAGGTTCAGTTCAGCTGGAATACCGAGGATCAACGCTCTGGCACGGCCACATCGAAACTGCAAGCAACACGTTTGCCACGCAGAACAACCTGTCCGAGCCGCTGGTCGTTAACCTTAACGGCCCCGCGACCTATTATGCGGTCAGTCTGTCCTACGCTCAGGAGCTTGACCCGATGCAGTTCGACACGGACCTTTACAGCTACGGGCCGACGGATAACCGGCTGGCCAGCATTGCCGAGGCAGGCGGCCACACGCGCACCTTCACTCATGACGCGGCGGGCAATGTTACCTATGACAACCGCAGCGGTGGTGGCTATGGCTACGCCTATAACGCCGCGGGTCGGATGTCGGCTTTCTCGATTGATGGGGTGGTGCAGGCGGAATATGTCTACAACTCCCTCGGCCAGCAGGTGATCCGGCGCCTGACGCAAGAGGGCCAGACGATCCACAATATCTACGACCTCGATGGCAATCGGATTGCGGAGTATCTCTATGATCCGGTGGCGCAGAGTTCTACATTGCTGCGCGAATATATCTGGATGGACGGTCGTGCTGTCGCCGTGGTTGAGGGCGGGCAGGTGTTCTTCGTGCGCACCGACCACATCGGACGACCCGTGTTTGCGACGGACGGGGATGGCGTGCAGGTGTGGAGCGCCAGTTATTTACCATTTGGCGGTGTGCAGACCTCGTTTGGAGACACCATCAACCTGAGATTTCCCGGCCAGTGGTTCCAACTGGAGTCCGGCCTCCACCAGAATTGGATGAGAGACTATGATCCAACGGCAGGGAGGTACATCCAAGCCGATCCTTTGGGGCTAGTCGATGGAGCGAGTGTTTATGGCTATGCGTTGCAGAACCCGGGACGGTATACTGATCCCACGGGGGAGGCGGTTCCTCTTGCTATTGCTGGAGGTATAGCGCTGTCTGTGGGGCTCGCACTTGCGGAAGAACACTGGCGGACTGGCGGGGAGTGGAAGTGTATCAATTGGGCGGGGGTTGGTTTGGCCGGCGCAGCCGGAGCGTTTGGCGGAGGATACCTGAATGCTGCGAAATATGGATTTCGAGGCGTCGGTAAGCTAAAGTGGAGCGATGTAAGTAAAGCTTTTAAGCAATCTCAGAATAAGCCTTCTTCAAACATTTCGCATCATGGTATTGTCCGTGCAGACAAGGGGCACCCCCGTAGTTGGAAAAATGGTTGGTGGAATTTGAAAACTCTAGATCGCACGACGCACAACAGAGTACACGGCCAATTCGAGGGGAGGGCCAACAGATTCGGCCCCTTCGGTCGCTGGCTCCATGGAACTCCCACATGGCTTCTGGGGGCAGAAGGTGCTTTGTATGGTGGAGCCGCAGCAGGATGGTTGTTGGGATGCGATTGCGAAAACTGAAACTACCTTTTGTCGTTATGCATCGACAGTTCGTGGGCAGTTGTAGTGACTATTCCCTGTTTAATGGATTGAGCGTTTTGAACGTTAATAAGGGTTACGTTGATGACATTCGTATTTTGGACATAGATGGATTTGAATATAGCGTTTTAAAGATTGAGCTACATAAGACGACTTGGTGGAGAAGGCTCTTTTATCAACAGAAATTTCTTTTGGATATGGAATTGAAGGAAGAGGCGAAGCGATCTGTCGAGGAGCTCAAAGAGAGGCTTTTTTGTTATCTAGAGGAGCACCCAGATTGGTGGATCAACGGTGATAGTGTTTGGCAAGAGGATGAGACTCGCCAGTTTTTTTTATCCGCAAATTCGTATAGGGAAATTATAGAAAACTTAGGGTGGTACTCTGAGTATGAAGACGACTATGCCGAACTTAAAAGGGAAGGGAAAAGCTCTAAAATAATAGATCTTCGTTAGGTGCCTGTATAGGGTTGGATCAATGGGTCCTGACCCTAGAAATATTCCACAAGGAGGGCGTTGAATTGGAAGAACCTTTTTTTGCATCGAAAATATTTTAATAGATTTGCCTTTCTTGGTGTTTTTTTAGTTGCACACCTTGTTTGGATGTATGTAATGAATTTGTATTTACAAAGAATTCGTATAGACTTTCTTTCCATAATCAGTACTGGTTCAGTACTGATTACATATTATATTTTCTTATTATTATCAAGTAGATGATGGCTTAGCGTAATAGCGGTGGTCTTATTCCAATTGAGTATTTATTTACAATTCCATTTGCCATTCTGACTACGTTCTGGATACCTGCTACGGTTTCAGTAATAGTAAATATTCTATTACAAAAATACTCTAAGAGCTAAAGTTAAGTTTATATTAGCTGAGCAATGTCACCTATGACAACCGCAGCGGCGGTGGCTATGGCTACGCTTATAACGCCGCGGGTCGGATGTCGGCTTTCTCGATTGATGGGGTGGTGCAGGCGGAATATATCTACAACTCCCTCGGCCAGCAGGTAATCCGTCGCCTGACGCAAGAGGGCCAGACGATCCACAATATCTACGACCTCGATGGCAATCGGATTGCGGAGTATCTCTATGACTCGGTGGCGCAAAGTTCTACATTGCTGCGCGAATATATCTGGATGGACGGGATTGCGATGGCGGTGGTCGAGGACGGTGAGGTGTTCTTCGTGCGCACCGACCACATAGGCCGCCCGGTGTTTGCGACCGATGGGGATGGCGTCCAAGTCTGGAGCGCCAGCTATCTGCCCTTCGGTGGTGTTCAGACGTCCTTTGGAGATGCTATCAACCTTCGCTTCCCCGGCCAATGGTTCCAACTCGAAAGCGGCCTCCACCAAAACTGGATGCGGGATTATGACCCAACGACTGGGAGGTACATTCAGGCGGACCCGCTAGGTCTGGTTGATGGGGCCAGCGTGTATGGCTATGCGATGCAAAACCCGGGGCGGTATATTGATCCGAGAGGCGAGCAGTCAATTAACCCAAAAACTGGTCATCAAAGAGGTGGACCTTATCATCCTCCGAAAGGAACAAAGACGCGATGCAATGCAAATGATAGTTGCGCCGCTGCTTCCGGGAAGCTCTGGGTTTTGAGTAGAATGATTGGATCCCATGTTGCATTCGACAAATTTAAGGGAACCAATAGACATGCCGCAGAAATAAGAGATTTGCAGGGAGCTTGGGCTCGTTGTGCTGCAAGAGTCAATAAAGCGTGCAGGAAATGCGGCGCGTCACTAAAACCGAGGTTACCCAGTTTCCCCTTATTATTTGGCGATCCATCTTGGTATATGCCGGGCTACAATCCTGACCTTCAAGGCTAGTGAGGCTTCAGAATGCTAGAAAACTTACAAGTGGAATTGGAACGTCAGATCAGTCGCAAAAATGTGTCGCTGGATCTTCTTAATAAATGTATGAATTCGAATGCATTGGCACTACGCTGCGATGTATACGATATATTAACAACAAGTCAGCTTGTAACCTATGTCAATGGACTTACGCTAAACATAGGCCATGCCAGATGGTGTCTTTCGTATCTCTTAAGTTGTATAGAGGCGGACCAACCAATAAAAATGGATTCCGGTTATCATTCTTTGGGGGAAGCGCTTTTTGAACTGTCTGTCCCGTTAGCACTTATGGAGGATTTGGGTGCTGAATCCAGCGAGCTACAAGTATTTTTTTGGCAAGAAATTGAAGATTTTCTTAGTAAAGCAGACACTCCGTACATCGATCAGCTGGTAACTCACTTTCTTGAAGGAGTATGGAATGATCCATCTTTTAGAGCAAGAAAAGATCTTTGGGCGGTTAATCCGCATTTAAGACGTTATTTCCATTCTGCGTTAGAAATTTTTGATCGGTAGCGACTCACGCATGCGTTTATATCCATCGCTTGACGCAAGGGGCCAGACGATCCACAACATCTACGACCCGGACGGCAATCGGATCGCGGAGTATCTCTATGATCCGGTGGCAGGCACCAGCACCCTGATCCGCGAATATATCTGGATGGATGGGCGTGCTGTCGCCGTGGTTGAGGGCGGAGAGGTGTACTTTGTCCGCACCGATCATATTGGGCGGCCTGTCTTCGCAACCAATGACGCGGGCGTGCAGGTCTGGACAGCGAGCTATTTGCCATTCGGAGGCGTGCAGACGTCCTTCGGAGACGCCCTAAACCTCCGCTTCCCGTGGCAGTGGTTCCAACTGGAATCCGGCCTCCACCAAAACTGGATGCGGGATTATGACCCAACCACGGGAAGGTATATCCAAGCAGATCCGCTGGGGTTGGTCGATGGGGCTTCAGTGTATGGCTATGCGCTGCAGAACCCAGGACGGTATACAGATCCGAGAGGGGAGTTTGCATGTGGTGGGGTATGTATCGGCCTGGGTATCGGGCTCGGTTTGGCGTTACTCGACCAATATTTGCAACACGGGTTGGATTTTAGATGCTACAATCCATATGAAATAGGGTTCTCGACAGTAACAGGCGCTTTGGGCGGAGGAGCTGGTGGCTTGTTGAAAGGGGCAGGCGCCATAAGGCATGCATACAATAGTGCCTTGAGGAGAGGGCTTGAAAAAGGATTATCACCAAGAGCCGCGCATGCTCTAAGAAGGCGTCTTGGAGCTCGTTTGAAAGAGGCAACTCCACGGCCGTTCCGAGATGCCATTTATCGCCGGAACTTGGGAAAATACGGGGACAAGCTTGGGCCGAAGTTTGATCCAATTAAGCACGCAGATCCAACTAAGTCGCTTACGGATACAAATCGATTTTTGAATGGTCTTCAACCTTTCAGGCATCCCTCAACACCATACGGAGGCGGATTGTTGGGTGGCTTGCTAGGTGGACTTTGGAATGACGAGGATGGATGTGATTGTGGAACCCAATAATACGGTCTGCCTTATTCCCTTTGACGAGAGTGTGAGTATTGGTGGACATGCGATTGGCTGTTATATTGATGTGGAAAATCTTTCCTTCCACATATCAAGCAAAAATGAATGTCTCTTGGAGGCTGCTGGCGTTTATGCCAAATATCCCGAAGGTATATTCGTAGTTTTTTCAACCCCTGATGATCGCGTTTTTTTGGGTTGGTCAGATAGATTAGTACCAGTAGACGATATCAGCAAAATTGATTGGAACGTGGGGATTACCAATCGCAAGTTTACGTACCATACTAAGAATAACCTAAGTCGCAGTTTCAAATACCACACCATGCTATTAGACCTATGGAGGTATATAACAGATGCTCTATTCTTGGACGATGACTGGGGGTTGACCTGCGATCTTCCAAGCTGGGTTCATAGTGGATTTGAGGATGGTGAGCTTACCAAACTTGTAAAATCTATGGCGTCCCAATTGAACTAACCAAAAAGTGTTTCTTTTAAGTCAGTAGATTGTGTCGATGCAAAAGCTAAGCACGACCCTGATCTGGGAATACATCTGGATGGGCGGGTTTATTACGTCCGCACCGATCACATCGGGCGGCCCGTGTTTGCGACCAATGACGCGGGAGTTCAGGTCTGGACCGCCAGCTATTTGCCATTCGGAGGCGTGCAGACGTCGTTCGGCGAGGCCATCAACCTGCGCTTCCCGGGGCAGTGGTTCCAACTGGAATCCGGTCTGCACCAAAACTGGATGCGGGATTATGACCCAACCACGGGAAGGTATATCCAAGCAGATCCGCTGGGGTTGGTCGATGGGGCTTCAGTGTATGGCTACGCGCTCCAGAACCCAGGACGGTATACGGACCCGATCCGCCTGCGCCGTCCACGGCAAAGCCGCGTAAGACCAATCGCGGGTCGCTCCCCAAACATCTGCCACGCATCGAAGAGGTGATTGCGCCCGACAGCACAATCTGCGGCTGCGGGGCCGAGCGCCATGTGATTGGTGAGGACGTGTCCGAACGCCTCGACATCATTCCTGCGCAGTTCCGGGTCATTGTTACTCGCCGCCCAAAGTATGCCTGCCGGTCCTGCACGAACGGCGTCGTCCAAGCACCGGCACCGACTCGCCTCATTCCCGGCGGTATGCCGACAGAGGCCACGGTAGCGCATGTGCTGGTCAGCAAATATGCAGATCATCTGCCCCTGTATCGTCAGGCCCAGATCTATAGCCGCCAAGGCATTGATCTGGACCGGTCTACCCTTGCGGGATGGATTGGGAAGGTGGCCTACGAGTTGCGGCCTGTGTTCGATGCGCTGATCGCCGATCTCAAAGGATCATCGAAGCTGTTCATGGACGAGACCCGCGCCCCGGTGCTTGAGCCTGGCAGACGCAAAACGAAGACTGGATATTTTTGGGCGCTGGCCCGCGATGATCGACCGTGGGGTGGCGCGGCCCCGCCCGGTGTTGCCTTTACTTATGCGCCGGGGCGGTCCGGGCAATATGCAGATGACATTCTGAAAGGCTTCTCGGGCATCCTCCAAGTAGACGGCTATGCAGGCTATAACCGCTTGCTCAAACGCATGGATGACAATGTCGCATTGGCCTACTGCTGGGCCCACGCACGGCGCAAACTGCATGAGGTTGCACAATCCGGCATCGCGCCCATCGCAGAAGAGGGGCTGAAGCAGATCGCCACCCTCTACCGCATCGAAAAGGATATTCGGGGCTTGGCCGCCGAGGCCCGAATGGTGGCACGGCAAGAGCGATCAGCACCATTGATAGCTGCATTTGAAGCTTGGGTGACGGCCTACCGCGCCCGCGTCTCCTCCAAAGCACCTTTGGGCGAGGCACTCAAATACATTGCAAAATACTGGAGCGGCTTGGTGCTGTTCCTTGATGATGGGCGTGTCGAAATGGATAGCAACGCCGTGGAGCGGACGATCCGGCCCATTGCCTTGAACCGCAAAAACGCACTCTTCGCTGGCCATGACGCCGGAGCAGCAAACTGGGGCGTCATCGCCTCCCTGATCGAGACTTGCAAGCTCAACGACGTCGATCCGTATGCCTATCTGACCGACACGCTCTCAGCCATTGTGAACGGACATAAACAATCCGATATCGACGCGCTGCTGCCATGGAATTACAATCGGGCATGTCGGCAGAGGAGCAGTCATGAGCATCATCGAAATCAAGGTCATCCTTGAATACATCGAACCCGCCGTCACCCGCACCCTGCAGGTACCCGTCGACATCCGCCTCGACCGCCTGCACCTGACGCTGCAGGCCGCTATGGGTTGGACAAACTCGCATCTGTATATGTTCGAGGCAGAGGGCGCGACTTGGGGGCTACCCGATCCGGACTTTGGCGGTGATGACCTGCCTGCCAACAAAACCACCCTGGCCGAAGTACTGACAGACACCGGTGCGCGCAGCATCCGCTACATCTACGACTTCGGCGATAGCTGGGAACACAGGCTGCAAATCGGGGAGTTCACCGATCCCAAACCAGGCGATCTCTATCCGCGCCTGACAGACATCTCAGGCCGATGCCCGCCAGAAGACGTCGGCGGCTTCCCCGGATACGAAGAATTCCTCGGGGCGATGACTGATGCCAAACATCCCGAACACGAAGGTCTCAAGGAATGGTATGGCGGTTCGTTCGACCCAAGCACGCCACCAGCAGATGAACTGCGCTTCGAAGTGCTCAAGCTCGCTAAACGGTGGAAGCCGAAAAAAGCGATCCACTGATCATCGTGGGATCAGGCCTCCGCTTACGGATTACTAACACCCAAGTGGCTTGATTTAACGGGGCTGGGTCAACAGGCTGCACTCCATCCGACCGGCCTTGCTTAAGCTCGACAAAGGTTCCGCACAGCCGGTTTTTACCGCAACGCAACAAACAACACAGACTCTACGACTAATGGTCCCAATCAGGACCAGTGGGTTAATGGCCAGGTAAGGCGCGATTCCATCCCGCTGTTAAGCTGTTTCAAATTGATCTTCAGCTAAGGCCTGATCGATTGCGCTACTTGGCAATTTAATAAGATCGACAGGACATGTTATTACATCCGCAGATATCTCATGTGCGGCCAAAACCGGCAAGTGTATGTCATTTGCAGCGAGGAAATTGCGCAGACGCCGACGAATATCGGTCGCAGTCAGAATTACCATCTGTTGACTTTCAAATTCGTCACGATTGATTAGATCACGAAATTGGTTGACAATCGCATCTGCTAATTCGACATCGAACATTAAACCGTCAAGTGACGCAAGATTGCCTGACCTTTTCGCGTCGGCGACTGATTGACGTGCCATAGCTTCGAGGGCCGGGTCTACAATCGCGACACCCATAGTGTTTGATGGTCCTGCGATCATATGACAAAGCTGGCGTTTCATAGAGCCACGCAGACATTCCGAAATCAAAACTGCACTTCCCCCTTCGTTGACTTGTGACCAATAGATCATCGAGTCAATCAACAGGTTACGAGGACGCAGTGGGATCCCGTCTTCGACGAGGTAGCGAATAACTTGAAAGAGACCGGATCGTTCAAGGTCGGCTTCAAGTTTGTCGATCCCTTCGGAATTAATTGCGCGGGACTCCTCAATAAATATATCGAACTCCCGATTTGAGAAGAGTGAGCCAAGATTTTGTTCGTAGAGCCTGAAGGCCATTTCAGCGAGACATGTCAGCATATCGGGTAGTTCAGCACCAAGGTCGAGCAACTCGTTCCGATATTCTGTGGGGAACCATCTGGCCTCGAAAAGTGGCCAGTGAACTTCTATACTGTCGGTTTCTGGACAGCCAATAAGATCAACATATTCTACCCCGCATTTCGCGAGGACAAAATTTTCAAACAGCGTGATACTGCGTAGCGGAACCTCATCCAGCACGACTATACAATCGCGGGGGTCAACGATATTTGATATTTCCACAGAGATTGACGGAAAGGCCACCCCTCGCATCTCTCTCAACCGATCAAACAATTTGTCCATGGCCTGCTGCAAAAGGTCGGCTCCGACTTCACTGTCAACATCTGACCCCAAAAGAAACTTGAACCGCTTGGATCGCTCAATATCAGTACTGACATCGGCAATTGCCTCGCCGTCAATTGCAGGTGTTGATGTCGCGTCATCAGAAGCTTCAGCACCTTCCTCGGTATCGCTTTTCTGATCGTCCTTTACAGAAAGCCTGCGCAATAGCATCCAAACGATGACAAGTACAACCGACGCAGACGCGAAAATAATCAACGGAAATCCGGGCACCAGACCCATCCCGAAAACGATTAAAGCGGCAACACCAGGCACCCTTGCGTCTGCTGCCAGCTCAGAAGCAATATCAGAACCCAAATCGGAATTCTCTACATTGGCAACGCGAGTGACTATGACACCCGCGCAAAGAGACATCATCAAAGCCGGTATCTGCGCGACTAACCCGTCTCCAATTGTAAGCAGCGAATAGACTGAAACGGCTTCCCCGAAACTATAGTTGTGTAAGCTCAGTCCTACAGCAACACCGCCAACAAGGTTGATCACAATAATGATCAATCCTGCGATCGCATCGCCCTTAACAAATTTCATCGCGCCATCCATTGCGCCAAAGAACTGGCTGTCTTTGTCAAGTCGTCTGCGTCTACTGGCACCCTCTTCCTGACTAATGGTGCCGGCGCGAATATCAGCATCAATGCTCATTTGCTTGCCGGGCAGCGCATCAAGCGCAAATCTTGCACCAACTTCAGCAACACGTTCCGCCCCTTTGGTTACAACGAGAAATTGCACAACAGTAATGATCAAAAAGATAACGAGCCCAATTGCGACACTTCCGGCTACTACAAAATCACCAAATGTTTCGATGATTTGTCCTGCATCAGCTTCAGACAGTATCAAACGGGTAGTGCCGATGGACAGAGCTAACCGAAACGCTGTTCCGATGAGAATAACAGATGGGAACGTAGAAAAATCTGAGGGATGTTTCAGATATATTGATACTACTAGCAAAACAACCGCTAGGGACATATTGATGGCTAGAAGGACATCAATAATTTGTTGGGAGAGCGGCACAATCATTAGTGCAAGTATCATAACGAGCAACGCTACAAGAATGAGATCTTTTCTAAACACTGTTTTCTCCCAAAGCAAAAAAGGAGGCGCCAAGAGGCGCCTCCTGATATTGAAATCAGCTGGGTTTAGACCTTACCTGCCAGCTGTTGTGTGACCTTATTTGGCTCAGTGGACTCTTTAAAGTCCATTTGCTTTTCGGCCATTGCTACATACAATGCATTGGCGCGACCTTTGATCGCGTCGTCGTTTGCCGCCGCATCCGCAGTGGATGTGGAGCTCGCGCCTGATGCTAGCTGGGTTTCTGCCATAGTATTAGTCCTCTCTTCTATGGTATTGGCTTTCGCCAATGGTGATTGCCGGATCGTTTCGGCAGGTTGAAAACGCGTATCTAATGATTGCAATGTCTGTTGCGGTGATCGAAACGCGTTCATTGATATCCCTTTGAAGTCTTTCGACATCATCAAGGATGGGACGGATTTACTTAATTTGCTTTCCATAGCGCTCAGCTTTTTATCAAGCCTCTCTAATGCCGTTTCTACTGATTGAGAAAACTGACGTGTTTCAAGACTTTCTAACGCTTGCTGCTGACGTTGGGAGACGTCTGCAAGTCGGCGAGCTAGGTGATTAAAGTTAATCATTAAGTTTGATCCTTTCCTAAATTGAACTATGGCTGTTTGTGTTTTGTTAGTCTCCTGCGCAATTCATGATCTAACTTCACGTGTGATACGTAAATTCTTACGTAATCTGATAGTCCACCTCATTCTGAAACGACTCCAGCACGACGGACGATTACTTTGCGCTCAGTTGCTTTCCTTGGAGACGGCACTGATTCTATGACTGCTTCTGCGAATGCCAGAAATGTAGGGGGTCCCGTAAGGACAAGCGCTACGCCGTCCGCTGTAACTGAAATTGGATGTTTCTCAAGCACCAGCCCGGACTGCTCAAGTGCTTTCATTGCTAAATGGGGTGGCAAATCACCCAATCGTACTAATCGCGTTATGACCTCTGTTTGATCAGCAACATAAATAACGCCGTTAAAGCGAAACCAGTTCAGTGAGGCGTGTTGCGACACCGCATCCAGGACATTATCTATTTTTCCAGACACCAAGAAACGATGAAGGACACCATTCACGTGATCAGATATTCTGACGCTAAAATTTGCATCTTTAGAAAAGGTTTCTAGAAAATCTCGAATGCGTTGCGAGATTACCTTATATTCATGGTTCTTCTGAAAAACATCGACATCTCCAGAGGCAGCATCAAAAATCGATTGCTTTGCTTCGGTCCCGGATATGGTAGCTAGGTCTATGTTAGATTGAGCGTATACAACGGCTCCGCCAAGAATAAGATTACAAATTAGACCTGAAGAAAGTCCACGAAACGCCGCCATTATATATTGTGAATTATTTTGCATTCAGCTCTCCCGGGTGACGCCCTGAAATGGTCGTATCGATTACACCCCGAAGCACTGGAAATATTGCGGAGTTAAGTCCGCAAAAGCTACGTGATTCGTCACGCTCTACGTAATCTTTTACGTACCAAAGGAGGCAGGTGTGGGGCCCGCTGTCAGTGCACTCTAAATCTTAACCAACTTTAATGGACATTATCGCACCATTTGAAAAGGAGTATGAAAATGGCAGTATCAGCAACCGGCGCCGCAACAGAAGGTGTGGCGACAACGGACCCAATAGCTGCGGACGCCGCAGAAGCCGAAGGAAATGGTAATCTCGAACTAGAGGTGGTGATGGGAATGTTTCTGACCGAACAAGCCATCGAAGAACTACAAGAGCGCGAGAAATAGACGCGTATTTCTTTTTTGCGAAGAACTATCAAAGAGGGTTTATCAATGTCAGAAGTTATTGCGGCTGTTGACGCGATTGGATCGGTTGAGAGCAGCGGGAAACCGTCGCACGATCTTTACAATATGACCGGAACAGCCTCGCAAGAGCAAAACCAGAATATAAACCTTGAGAGCCTAGCTGAACGGGCGATGCAGCGTATGGTGGATGCACCCCATGCAGAAAAACCCATGAGCATCGCCCGCAAAGCAGTTTCCGATCAGAGCGCTGGCTTGGTTGGCGAAGTCAAGGCAGATATCGTATCTGATGTTGACCGACCCGGCGTGCAGAATCGCACAACAGAGCAGCAGAGCTTTGAGGCCCAAACGCAGCACGTCGAGGAACGAGTGAAAGCGCTGTATCTGGATTTGACAAATTATCAGGTCGCTTGGAAGATCGCGCAGAGATTGCAGCAAGACATAACTCAGCTTTTGCGCGGATAAGCGAGGTTACATGCTCGCACCAATCGAAGTACACAAAGACATTCTCGCTGATCGCGTGCGTACTATGGGCAATAGGCTATTGCCTAGCGTATCTGCCCCTGAAATCAATATGTCAGTCACTTACCCAGGCAGCACCCCTGTTTCTAGGATGGTGAAAGACAACGACGTTCTGGTAGGAAGCGGTGCCGACGATAACGTTTTGATCATTGACCCCGATGTCATGCCAAATCACGCTCGCTTACACTTCGCACGATCAGTCTTTGGCGATGTTGCGATTGCTGAAGCAATAGAAGGCGCGGTCGTCATTGATGGAACGGAGATTCCCAAGGGTTCCCAAAGTAGATCCTACAGACTCCCTATCAAAATGGAAATCGGCGGAATTGAACTCGCGCTAGGTGCCAATACGGTGCCTGTATCAACAAATCGAAGCGCGCCCTCCGCTGTACGAAAAGTCGCTCAAAGAATTAAACGGATAGGAGTTATTTCCGCTATTGCTTTGGGCCTCTTCGCTGTACCATGGGGTATTCTATTGCCCAAGACTCCCTCCTATCGGCTGGAACGTGTTTCCGACCCCTCACGACCATTAGTTGCAGGCCATTCAAAAAAAGAAACGCCAGAGATTTCTTTGGCACTGAAAGCTCTGGATGCGCAGCTCATTGAGGAGAAACTGGCGGGTTACGTGACTGTGGAATATGTCGAAGATCAAAAATCCGTTTTTGTGGTGGGCACACTTCCAGCCGTGAAAACTCAGGAATGGCGTTCGGTTCAAAAATGGATCGACAGTCAACCAATTCCCGCAAGGGTTGTAGCCCAAATCTCATTTAAACCTGGATTAGACGAGATGCCACCAATCTCGTTGGTACGAATCGCTGAACCGAGCTATGTGCGCCAGATGAATGGACGCGAGGTCCGCATCGGTGAAGAGATTGCCGTGGGTTGGCGCCTTGAGCGCATCGAAGCCAATCTGATCACTGTCGAACGCGATGGTGAAAAAATCGAAATAAAGTATTGAGAAACCTCATGGATCGCATAAACGACAAATCTCGAATTCAAAGCAGTAGTGCACCACAGCACGTCGACAGATCCAATATCAGTGATCGAATTGACCGGAGCGCCAATGTTGCCGTTCCTCTTGATATATTCGCCCAGGAACAATTAATCACACTGATGTCTGTTGTGCGTAAGCCGCCGGAAATGGCGCTTGGTGATATTTTGTCACTTAACAGCACTGCTCTTGATGAAGTGTCACGGAAAACAATAGATGAACTATCGCGTTCTTCTACATCGGAACTTGGCTACCGTATTGCATCATTGGTGATCCGGCGTGAAAGTGAGGTTAATCAATCTAACAACATTGCAGCTCGCCAGGGTTTTGCAGAGTTAGCTCAATTGGCAAGAATGTTTGAACATGTGCATTTGCTCAAGACTGTTGGAGCCGTCGGATGAAACTCCAAACTTCGATACAAGATAAAAAGCAAGAAGCTACTGAAGACGCAAATTTACTCAACCAGATCGCCTCGGTCCATTTGCTTTATGGACGTATTGATCTAGCAATCCATATGCTTGAGTTATCCGATTATATACGTCCAGAGTTTCCTGAAACGATCAAACTTTTGTCAAAGGCTATGTTTCGTAAGAGAAATTCAGAACGAGTTGTTGATTTGTTGATTACAGTGGAATTGCTCGAAAATCGTCCCCTTTCGCGTGAGTTTCAACTTCTCAAAGGACGATCTTTAGCGCGGCTCGGCCATATCCAGGCTGCCCGCGCTACAATTCTGACCTGATCTTCTTTTCATCTTCTGGATCGTGTGCACTAACATTCAGTGTAGAGGTGTTGAGCAACAGGTAGGATCCGTATCCTTTTGCAAAAGTTACCAGATGGCGGCGCACGCGTCTTAGTCGTGTAGTTCGGAAAGCTGCCCAGAACTCTGCCAGAATATTAACGCCTTGTTCTTGTGCCGTCTCAGCAATTATTCCCGAAAGAGTATCAACGGTTTCGTCTAGGATTTCGCTCTTCGATATATTACTGTTAATTACCAAAACCTTTTTACCATCATCCATTTCAACCAAGCGTGATTTCTCATTTGCTTCGAGACTAATAGAGCGCTTACGGTTATTTTCGCTAACGATTGTTGTTTCCTTTTCAGGCTTGGTCGCAACGACATCGACATCAAGTAATTTCTGGTCCTCAATCTCTTCAAAGGTGTCTTCCACCGCCTCTACTTGGTCAGGGCTACGCTCATGCGCGCGTTTTCCATCTAGAGATGTGGCGATTTCATTGCGGGACTTGGGATCCCGAATATCATCCTTGACTGCTTCTACGACGATGTCCCCAGCTTCTTCAGCCTCTTGATCGTCCGTTTCGTCAGAACTTGTCGTAGCTTCGTTCAGAACAGTGCCTTGTTTCTTGGTAGGCCGCGAACTGACAGAATCCAACGAAATCTTGCCATCAGGGTCGCTATCGCTCAGCGTTTGTGTTTCATTTTGTTTTACTGGCTGATTGAGCGATCGTGTACGCTCGGATACTGAATTGTCCATACTGCACCTCCTGAGTTAATTTATAGCAAGATTTTGAGGCAAAGGATTGTCAGATATACGTAAGATACTTAGTATGACATTAGCAGGTTAAACACAGGTCTATGATCTGTACTACGCCTTGCCGAGAGCCTTTAAATCACTCAAGTGTCCTGTTTATTTCTTTGTCTGGCCCCATTTCTATGTGCAACTTTTGAACAGGGTTTCTAGAATGGTCGAGGGTATGTCCATGTTCTGACGAAGCCGGTCCGTCATTAGGCGGTTGCAACATCAGAACCACACCCTAGGTGTTTTGATCCCAGGTTTTGATGGTGTGATCCGTTCGTTGGACTGGAAGGAAGCATTATGGGCCAAGTTTATCATGGCAGCGCCACGACCATGCACGCTGTCAGAGCGGTAATACAGCGATCTCCTGCACGGTCTTGTCACCACGCAGCGCTTCCAATGCCACTTTAGCCTTAAACTGATCTGTAAACTTCCGGCGCTTTGCTGTCTTCGTATCCCTTCAAAGGTCCAGGATATACCTTAGATGACTGTCTGATTTTCTGGGACCAGTTCAGTTCAGGTCGAGCGGATGAGCCGGACAATCAAGAATGCCACGGTGAAACGGTATTACTAAGACACCCACGATCAGCTTTGCAGCCATCTCAGCGATTTCTTGGATGCCTATAATTTTGCACGTCGCTTGAAGACACTCAGCAGGTTAACGCCTTACGAATACATCTACAAAATATGGACATAAGAACCAGAGCGATTCATCATAAATCTGATCTACCAAGTGCCGGGACTAAACACCCAGACCCACAATCCGGGTTTGGCGTTATTTTGTGGGCACCCACGAAACAGAAGCGATCAGTGTTTCTTTCGCATGGGACAAGTGTTCAAGAAACAAGAGCTCTGCTTCCGACAATTGATCGGTTTCGAGGGCAGTGATAATTTTCAGATGTTGGTGGGCTGCATCGCGATTGCGCTCCATCTCGTCCAGTTTGTTCCAGCGGTAATGGTAGTGAAAGACCAGCGAGATCAGCTCAAAGAAGTCGCGAACGAAACGGTTGCCATATCCGTCGATCCAGATCCGGTGTAACTTTTCATCTAACCGAGGAAACAGCAAGTAATCCTGCTCAATGTTGTCCAATATGGTTAAGTGCTCGTATTTGAGAGCAATCGCCTCTTGATGCGCGGCACTCCCGGCTGCGAGGAAGGTTCTGAAAGCCTTCCGTTCAAACATTTCCCGCACGGCAAACAGCTCATCGGCGAAGTCCCGGGTGAAGCCATTCAGGACCCAATGCCGGTTAGGTTTTTCTCAATAAGACCAAAGCGCGAGAAGCGGATCAGAAATTCGCGAACGACGGTTGAGCTGACACCGAAATATTTTGCTAATTCGCTTTCGTTCAACGTGGCGCCGGGGGCGAGTTCGCCTGCGAAAATATATTCCATGAACAACGAGGACAGTCTGTCAGCATTGGACGCAGTTTCGTCCTTCGGGAAGTATTCGTTGCGGCGAGGTTTGCGCAAAATCTTTTTTGACCGGCCTGACCACTGGATAAGGCCGGTGTCTTGAAGGCCGCTCAGAATGCTGCGCACGGTGGTTCGGCTAATGTTCCATTTCTGTGACAAAGCCACCTCAGTTGGAAGGTCGCCTTGCGCATCTGTTTCGCAAATCAGATCAAGCGCCCGGTTGTAACTTTCCTTATAGATGCTGCTGCTTCGGGACATGGTCCATCGCTTTCAGTCGGTGTTCTGTTGGCGCTGTACCAATAACATGCGGCGCTACATGACGCCAAATGTGTCAAACGCCTCTCTTGTGCTCATCCCGGCGCGAATGGCTGTGGCGACCTTATTTTCTGTATGTACCTTTTCATGGGCGGCTTGGATCACTTCATGTTCGACCGCGTTTGGCACGATCAAGACGCCCTCATCATCTGCGACGATCAAATCGCCATTGGCGATCATGACCTGACCGATTTGCAACGGCATGCGGTAGTCGACGACTTTGCCCCGAACGCCCTGATCCTGCGCATAGGCCCCGCGTGAAAACACCGGGAAGCCGAGGTTTCGGATCTCGGCGGTATCGCGCACATAGCCATCAAGAATAGCCCCGGCAGCATTGAGATGCTGCGCCCGCGTGGACATCAAGCCACCCCAGAGCGCGCAGTTAAGATGTTGCCCTGAGGTGATGTAGATCTCTCCCGGTTGCATGTCATCAAGGGCCTCGAACATGATTCCAAACGCTTTGTCAGATAGCGGGCCCCGCCCAGGCCCCGCGGAGGCTTTGATTTCCAGAACCGGCATGGCACGGCCCACCAATCGCGTGCCCGGCGTCAAAGGCGCAAGACCCGCCGGTAGGAATTGATGTCGATACCCCATTGCATCCAACACGTCACCGATAACAGCGGTGAAAAGCTCGGTGCGAATTTGCTCAAAATCTATTTCGTTCATGTGAGAAGGATCCTTGTTCAAAATCCAGTTGCGCCGCCACCATCGACCAGCACGACCTGCCCATTGATGTATTTCGCAGCAGGCGAGGCGAGGTAGGCGCAGCACCAGCCAATATCGTCGGGCTGACCTAGGTGGCCCATTGGGATACGGCTCATGATCTTTTGCTGCCGCACCGGATCGTCTTTGGTGGCGTTGCGGTAAATATCGGTGTCGATCCAGCCGGGAGCCACGCCGTTGACCCGGATACCACGGGCTGCAAATTCGGCCGACAAGCCGCGCACGACGCCATTGATCGCGGTCTTTGAGATCGTATAGCCCGCAACCATCGGCTGGCCGATAAACGCGGTCATAGAGGACAGGAACTGCACGGTGCCGCTGCGATCTTCGGCCAGCATCCGGCGGATCACATGGCGGCTCAGCTCCAACGCGCCGCGCACATGCACGTCAAATACCTGATCGAACTCTTCTAAAGACTGTTCTTCAAAAGGTTTTTTGAGCGTGTTGCCAGCGTTGTTGACAAGAATGTCGATGGGACCGAGCCGGTCTTCGAAAGTTTTAATGCTGTCGGTATTGGCCAGATCAAGAGACGCTGTCTGACAGCCATGTCCGATCTCTGCGGCGGCGCGATCAAGCACATCGGCGCGACGCCCGGCAATTATAACCTGTGCGCCGCTTCGCACCAAACAAGACGCAATCGCGCGGCCCAACCCTGTGCCGCCGCCTGTGACCAAGGCGCGCTTTCCGTCCAGTCCATAAATGTCCTGCAAGCTCATGCAGTGACCCTCATATCAATCATGATCTTGAAAATCTCGTCTCGGTGATCGGTCCAATACCTAAGCGCCTGATCCGCATCCGCCCAAGTGAAGGTCTTGGAAATAAGTCGCTCGCCAATTGGGGTATGCTGCGCAAGATAGGCGATAACCGCTTCAAAGTCGGTGCGTGTGGCGTTGCGAGAACCCATGATATCAAGCTCCTTGAGGTTGAAGAACTTGGTGTCATAGCTGACTTCGGCTTTGGCGTAGCCGACATAGACCACACGGCCCGAAAACGGGGCGAGGTCGATGGCAACGCGGAATGTGGCGGGGAGACCTACGGCCTCGATGATGACATCCGCTCCGGCGCCATTGGTCAGGCGATCAATTTCGGACGTCAGATCGGTGCGGGTCGGATTGATAACGGCATCGACGCCAAGGGTTGCGAGGGTGTCTGCTTTGAGGTGCGAGACCTCGCTGACAATTACCTTTGCACCCTGCGCAAGCGCACCAAGAATAGCCCCGACGCCAATCATCCCGCCGCCTAAAACCAGAACCGTATCTGTAGCTCCAACTCGCCCGCGCGATACGGCGTGAAAGCCGACGGATAGTGGCTCGACCAGTGCCATATGCGTAGGCGGCAGAGTGTTGTTGAGGATCAGCTGATCTGTCTTCAGCACGATCTGCCGACACAGCCCGCCATCCTGCTGGACGCCAAGCGTTTTGTTGAACTGGCAGGCGTTGACACGCCCCTGCCTGCAAGACGGACAGGTGCCGCAGGTGGTGTAGGGGATCACGATGGCGCTTTGGCCTATGGTGAATTCTGCGGGCACATCTGGCCCAACGGCCGCGATTACGCCGCCGATCTCATGACCAGGTATACGCGGCAGCTCGACCAGCGGGTTGAGGCCATTGAATGTGTTCAGATCACTGCCGCAAAGCCCGACATTATGCACATCAAGCAACACTTCGCCAGGACCGGGCACAGGAGCCTCGATGTCTCGAAATTCGGTATGTCCGATTTGGTCGATGACAAGCGATTGCATAGAAGACCTTTAGCGAAAGATCCTGCGGGCGGTAACTATTATCGCCCGCAGGGATGTTGGTTTACTTGAATTCAGCGACGTTATCGGCGGTGATTAAGATGCCGTCGATTGGGACTACGGCTGGGGCGCTTTCGCCCTTGATGATGTTGAGCAGGTTTTGCACCGACTCGATCCCCATCCGGGTATTATCTTGTTTGATGGTGGCCGATTGTTCGCCTTCTTCAATGGCCACAAGATTGGCGGGGTTGCCGTCAAATCCCACGACCACTAGCCCGTCCAGCTTGCCAAGCGCCTTGGACGCTGACACCGCAGCGAGCGCACCGGGATCCCATGCGGAGAACACCGCCTTGATATCAGGGTTGGATTGCAGGAAGTTGGTCGTCGTCTCAAACGCACAAGCGTCTTGCCAATCGCAAATCTGGAAAATCACCTCGTGTCCGGCAGCTTCAGCCGCGGTCAGAACGCCATCGCGCCGTGCATTGCCGGTCTGGTGCCCGGCGGACCCGCCAAGGATCAGCACGGAGCCTTCGCCACCGAGTTGACCGACTATATATTCACCCGCAATCCCTGCAGCAGCCAAGTTGTCCGTTTGCACAAGGCTGGAGACATGGCTGTGGTCGATCGCGGTATCCACGGCCACAACCGGGATGCCTTTGGCTGCGGCATTGTCAAGCGAGGCGTCAAAGGCGCGGTTGTCTACTGATCCAATGATAATGCCGTCCACACCCATATCAATGGCGCGGTCTACGGCGTCCTTTTGGGCTGCCGCATCAGGCGACGAAGCTGTCATATCAATAAACTCAACGCCTTGCTCTTCGGCTTCTGCAGCGGCGGCTGTGGCGACCCCGATCCAGAATGTGTTGTCAGTAGAATAACCCGTGTAGGCGATGCGCATATCTTCGGCGATTGCGGCAGTGCCAAGGCCTACGGCAAGAGCGGCTGTAGCCACTGCGGTTTTCAGGTTAAAAGTCATATAGTCCTCCCAGTTTTTCAATTTTTGCCCGGGTCTCGGGCGGTCAAGCACGGGTGTTTTTCACCGCGTGGATTTTCGCCAGACATCCCAATAGACGGCCATGATGATAATGGCTCCGATTGCGATGCGTTGGTATGATGTGCCGACGCCCATATAGGACAGCCCGACAAGGATGGTTTGCATGATCAACATGCCCAAAAGCGTTTTGCCGACCCCGCCGCGCCCGCCAAACAGGCTGGTGCCGCCGATGACGACGGCGGCAATTGCGTAAAGCTCGTAGCTTTGGCCGCGCGCGGGCATGGCAAAATTCAGCTTTGACACCTCAATAATCGCCGCCAGCCCCGCCAGCAACCCGCCCAGCATGTAGTAATAGATGCGGCTTTTTGCGATGGGAACACCGGCAAGCCTTGCGACCTCTTCGTTGCCGCCAATGGCAAAGGCACGGTTGCCAAGCCGGGTTTTGGTCAGAAACAAGCCGGTCAGAAGTGCAGCGGCGAACATGATCAGAACCGGGACGGTGTTGCCCGTGCCAAGGAACTTGAACGCTTCGGGGAAGCGTGACAGGTCCCGGCCGCTGGCCAAAATTTCGGCAAGCCCTTTATAAGCGGTCAAGCCACCTAACGTGACGATGAAGGCTGGCACTTTGGTAATGACCTGAATGGTGCCATTAAGCGCGCCTAGGGCTGCGCCGATACCAAGTCCCAGCAAGACCGCGACCGCAGGGTGCAGCCCCCATTCGGCCATGAAAATCCCAACTGACACACCAACCACCGCAAAAATTGAGCCCACCGATAGGTCTAACCCGCCAGAGATAAGCACAATCGTGGTCCCGCAGGCGAGAATGGCCAGAATTGAAGCCTGCGCGAAGATCGACAGCAGAGTTTCAAAGCTGCGGAAAGGCGGGGACATGATGATGAAGAACAGATAGATGATTGCCAGCGCCGCCAGCACTTGCCAGATCTGCATAAAGTTATGTTTGAGCACCTCAAAGCTGCCCGCAGAGACACCAGGGTTCGACATGGCGGTTTGGCTGTTCTGGCTCAAGCTGTCACCTGCGCGCCTGTGGCCCCGGTAATCAGGCCGACCAGAGTGTCGCCATCGACGTCCTTCACATCCCGCTCCGCAACCAGTTTGCCGAGCCGCAACACCATCACGCGGTCGCAATAATTCAGCACATGTTGCATGTTATGTGTAATCATGATCACTGACAGCCCGTGATCTTTAAGTGAGCGGACAAGGTTCATCGCCATCTTGCTTTCGCGTACCCCAAGTGCTGCTGTCGGCTCGTCCAGAATGGCAACGCGTTTGCCAAACATTACGGTTTTCGACAGCGCTACGGCCTGCCGTTGTCCGCCGGAGAATGCTTCCGCCTCGCGGTAGATATCCGCGATGCGCACGTCCAGCTTGGCAAGCAGCGCGCGAATTTCTGCATCCATTTTTTTGAAATCGAGCACGCCAAAGACCCGGCCCAGCCAATCATCGCGCAAAATTTCGCGGCCCAGAAAGACGTTTTTGGTAATAGACAGCTCGTTGACCAGAGCGAGGTCCTGATACACGGTCTCGATCCCAGCAGCTTTAGCGTCTGATGGGGTCTCGATATGCGCTTCTTTGCCGTCAAATCGAATAACGCCTGACGTGCGAGGAATGGCCCCAGTCAGCGCTTTGATCAGCGTCGATTTGCCCGCCCCATTGTCACCGACAACAGCCAGAACCTCGCCCTCGTGGAGCGTCAGGTCGACGTTATCCAACGCGACAATGCCGCCGTAATGTTTGGAAATGCCGCGCGCTTCCAGAACTGGCTGATTTTGCATCGTATTGGTCATGCCATCCCCTCATGCACACCACGAAATGTTCGTTATGAGTAAAAAATATTTTCCCTTGCCGTCAATTGTTTTTTTTGCAAACTGTACATTTAGAGGTTGAAACCAGCATGAGCGCTATTGAAAATCATCCGTCTCTGCGGCTTTTGCGCCTGCATAAGAACGACAACGTGGCGGTGCTGGCCCAAGACGGGTCCAAAGGTGCACAGGCCCAGCTTGACGGCGAATCTATGTCGCTGCCTTGCGATCTAAGTATGGGACACAAGCTGGCGATTTGCGCGATTTCGCAAGGATCTGATATTATCAAATATGGCGCGCCGATCGGTATCGCGTCATGCGATATCGCGCCCGGAGCGCATGTACATTTGCACAATGTCGAAAGCCGCTACACCGTGATTGAAGACATGGAAGGGTGCCAAACATGACCCTGCAGATGACAGGATGGCTACGCGCAGATGGGCGCAAGGGCATCCGCAACAAGGTGCTGGTGGCCTATTTGGTCGAATGCGCGCATCACGTCTGCACCAAAATCGCGCGGCCATTTTCGGACGCAGACGTGCAGGTCATCGGCTTTTCGGGCTGCTTTCCCAGTATTTACGGGCAGGACATGATGGAGGCGCTTTGTACCCATCCCAATGTGGGCGCGGTGCAGTTGGTGTCGCTTGGCTGTGAGAATTTCCGCAAGGCTGATTTGTTCCGCGCCATTGAGGCCTCGGGGCGGCCGGTGAACCTGATTACTATCCAAGATACGGGCGGCACGCGCAAAGCAATTGACGCGGGCCGTGCGTGGGTGCGTCAGACGCTAGAACATATTGCATCCACGCCTCGGGTTCCTATGGACACCTCAGAATTGGTCATCGGCACGATTTGCGGCGGATCGGACGGAACCTCGGGCCTGACGGGCAACCCGGCAGCGGGCCGCGCGTTTGATCGACTGGTATCAGAAGGGGCCACCTGCATCTTTGAGGAAACGGGGGAACTGATTGGCTGCGAGCATATCATGGCGACCCGCGCCGCGCCGCCTGCGCTGAAAGCCGATCTGGTCGAAACGGTCGAAAAGGCCGCGCGCTTTTATGCTGCCATGGGCTATGGGTCGTTCTCGCAAGGCAACGCCACGGGTGGGTTGTCGACGATTGAGGAAAAGTCGCTCGGTGCCTATGCCAAGTCGGGCGACAGCCAGATAAGCGGCATTCTCCGCCCGGCGCAAACCGCTGAGACAAGCGGGTTATATTTGCTGGATGTGGTGCCAGAAGGGCAGCCGAAATTCGGTTTTCCCAACATCAATGACACCGCTGAGATTGTTGAGCTGATCTCGTGCGGGGCGCATGCCATTATCTTTGTAACAGGGCGCGGATCGGTCGTTGGATCCGCGATTTCTCCGGTGATCAAGGTCTGCGCCAATCCCGACACCTACGCTAAGATGGCCGACGATATGGACGTCAATGCGGGCCGCATCCTGCACGGCGCGGCGACGCTGGATGAGGTGGGCGACGAGATTTACAAAAAGCTGGTCGGGTTAGCGGCGGGAGAGACATCCGCGTCCGAAGACCTCGGCCACACCGAATTTGTCCTGACCTACAAAACCCAAACGCGCCCCGAGCCGGGCTGCCATAGCGCGGGATAGTTATGCTGACCTCTAAACACAAATTGTCCTTTGGATACGCCCGCATCGCCTGATTGTTCAAATCCGTCAGTATCAACGAGGATATGACGTCCTATCGACTGTCTGAGACGCAGGCGCCCGATATTTTAACACCGCGCCGCACTACGGCAACGGCATGTCCGAACACCTCCGTCATGATCCACGCAATGTTCGTTGAAAGCCCAGAAGCAGTCTAACACCTAATCTCGCCAAGACCTTCGCGGGTCTTTGCTTTGCGAACGTCGACGGACATTGCAACTTGCGTAGGCATCACATCCTGACCGCTTGCAACTTTGAATATTGATATGAAGACTCAATAAATGCCATATCGAAAATAGACTCTCTGCGCGATTATGGTCTGGATAGTCAAACTTGAGGTCGCCATTCGCCCGGGTTTTTATGAAATCGGTGAAGTCTGCCTCACATTCGTTCTCATCTCGTATCCTTTCAAGGACAACGATGAGCCAAAAAAGCTCGCTTAGCAAAACAACACAGCCTGTCTCAATGGTCGCGTCGCAGTCCTGAAAGAGCTGCTTTAAGCATTTCAGTTGTTCGAGAGAATAAGATTCCCCGGCAGAAGCAACCGTTGGTTGCTGCCAGCGACAATGTCACCTTTAGCATGTTCCGGGGTGGACGGGCTAGCAACGCCTGGAAATTTTCGACGGAAAGCGCAACGGTTCCCGTTTAATAGACAAGAGATGCTTTATGACGAAACGCGATAGATATAGCCCGGCCAATCTGGAGAGGGACGAGATGGAAGACGAAGAACCAATGTCAGGTTTCAAGACCTACGCTGCCGTATTCATGACAGGACTTGTTCTTGCCCTCGTGACGCTGCCATTTGCTGGCGTCGTACAGGCGCAAAGTCGTTCCGCTGGCCCATTCATGTCACGCGACTTGACTGTGGCCGCTTGCGCTGATGCCGACCCGACTTTGGCCACATGGATTTACAAGCCGTCCTAAAGGGCGGGCAACCACTAGGGAGACCTAACAATGCGAAGACTAATTTTAATGGCAGTAGTTTGCTGTACGGGCTTAGCGACATCTGCGCAGGCACAAGACGCGATGAGCTTTTTCATTACGAGCGAAAATCCGGGCGATGGTGCGAACCTTGGCGGGCTGGCGGGCGCGGACGCCCATTGTGCCGCCTTGGCTGACGCAGCGGGTGTCAGCGGCCAAACCTGGGCTGCCTATCTGTCCTCCAGCACCGAGAACGCGCGCGATCGCATCGGTACTGGCCCATGGGTCAACGCCAATGGTGTGGTTGTCGCTAATTCGGTGGATGAGCTGCAGGATGCTGCGGCCAACAACCTTAACAAGGACACAGCACTGAGCGAAACGGGCGCGGTTATCAATGGGCGGGGCGACGATCCGAACAGGCATGACATTCTGACAGGCTCGAACGCTGATGGTGTCCTTGAAGGGAACGCCTGTATGGATTGGACCAGCAACGCAAGCGATGGCTCCGCGATGGTTGGGCATCACGACCGCACCGGCGGCGGGGATGATCCTACATCATGGATTGCAGCGCATCCATCGCGGGGCTGCGGTCTGGAAGACCTGCGCGGCACAGGCGGTGACGGATTGTTTTATTGCTTCGCCACGAATTAAGCAGAAGTGCAGTGCGTACAGTTAGCGCGCTGCATCCTACCTTTTTCTCAGAGTGTGAGCGATACGTGAACCGCCTTTGCCTTTCAGCGTGTTTGCACGAGAATATCGAGAACATCACCAGCCGTACTGATTGCGCTTCACAGCCAATGCTTGGTGCTGCAGATCGTGATGACAACTTCGTCTAGGTGCCCCTTGTTATTCAGCGGTGATGGGCGCCGACGAATGTAGTTCGCGAAGTGTTGGGCAAAGCGATTAACCCACGGCCCACCGCTTTCTGGTTTACGCCTTGTTCCCCCAGCACGCTTTAGCCGCAATTCCAATAGCTGCGTTTGTACGCGACGGAATGCCAAAGCCTGTGCGTTTAAGGCCTGAGGTCAATCAAAAGGATCACGCAATGAAACGTGTTATCGCTATGCTTACTTTCCTCGTCATAACCACAACGACCCTCTCAGCCGAAACCCTTTCCGCTGACGTCTGGGCCGACAACTGGTTCGAAATGCGCATCGACGGCACGCAAGTCGCCGAAGACAGCGTATCGATCACCACTGAGCGATCTTTCAACGCGGAAAGCTTCACGTTCGAGGCAGAGCGCCCCTTTGTGATCGGTCTCGTTGCCAAAGATTTCAAAGAAAACGATAGCGGCCTTGAATACATCGGAAGCAATCGTCAGCAGATGGGTGACGGCGGCGTAATCTTGCAGATCATGGACGCTTCGGGCGAGACGGTCGTGGTGAGCGATGACAACTGGCGGTGCCTCGTCATTCATTCCGCTCCGCACGATAAATCCTGCGAAGGTGATGCAAACCCGGTTGCGGGCGAAGGTGCCTGCACTTTTGAGGCGTCAGACGAACCCAAGGGTTGGGATTTGGCGGGTTATGACGCCTCTGACTGGCCGCAAGCAAACGTCTATTCCGCTCGCGAGGTGGATCCAAAGGGCGGTTACGAACAAATCAGTTGGGTGGACGAGGCCGAATTGATTTGGGGCCCGGATCTTGAGCAAAGCAACACGGTGCTTTGCCGCTTAATAGTCGAATAACATAGCGTAAGGACGTCTCGTTATGACACTATGCAAACCGATTGCCATCACAATGCTCGCCTTGATCACCGTGCCCACATTCGCAACTACCCACGAGGACCATTGTGCGGCGGTTGCGGCGTCTGTCGCTGATGCGGGCTTCGCTGCGGAGGTTACTGTGACCTGCACTGATAGCCATGCCACGCTGCAATCGGACACCTATCCCGACCACGAATTGATGACAGGGATTGTCGGCACGAACGAACAGGTGCCAGTCCCCGCGGAGTATGGCGCACCGATCATTCTGGACCCAACCCTCGGGACTATGCCTTTGACCCGGGATGCCGCCCTTGGCGTCGCCGTGAATGGCGTGCCAATCTATGATTACACCGCCGGCGGCGAGATGAGCCAGGCCGATCTCGCCCACCATCAGGTCCATCACGATACGATCCAGACCGGCCAGCTTGATACCTGCGGTGGACATGCCGGACGCGGCGACGATTACCACTACCATGCCAAACCGACCTGCATGATTGAACAGATGGAAAATGCAGGCGATGCCGCGATCATCGGTTGGGCCTTCGATGGTTTCCCAATCTATGGCGATGCAAACCCGGACGGTACCGCGATTGCCGACGGTGATCTTGACCTGTGCAATGGCCAGCCGGACCAGACCTTTGGCTACCGCTATCACACCTCCCCCGATGCGCCCTACATCGTGCAATGCTTGATGGGCGAAGTGCCTGATTTTGACGCTCTGCCCCGTGTGCGCCCCTTGTCTGCGGTTGGTGGCGGCGGTGCCGAACCCGGTCGCCCGCCGCGTGGCGGTGTAGAAGGCCTAGTGTTCACGCAAACCCCCGACGGGTCGCGTAGCATGGATTACACCTACAAGGGCGAGGCCTATTATATCCGCTATGCACCCACTGATAAGGCTGGGTGCTATGCGTTCACAACGAAAACCGTCACCAATAACGGCGTGTTGGCGACGGGCGAATTCTGTCGATGAAACAGGTTTAGGCTATATGCACAACGACTGCGGTCTTCACTATGCTTGCAACGAGCAGTATGGGGCAAGATGAGTTTATCCTGTCCAGCCCTGAAATTGAGGACGGTGGCGCATTCCCCCGCACTGAAATGCACTTGCGAAATGTTCTAGCATGGCGCATCTCGGACATGCTGGAGGCAGGGTCTCGCGTCGATGCGGTGAATGTAGCCATCCAGAGGCTCGGCCCGTCGGAGATTATGAATACCGATCAAGGTTCCCAGTTTACGTCATTTGGACTTGTCGCGGTTTAGTTCCGGTCTCTTTCGAGCAATGTTTGCTATGAAGCATCACATATTGACGGCTTTCTTGAACACGCTGTTGGGCAGGACGCCATGGACGAAACTAGGCTTCTGTCATCGGTCGTGTGCCCCGCAGAAAGCGGTACGCCAGTGGTGTTCGTTTCCGATGCCTTCGAAGCGCATACCGGATATCCGCCGCATGAAGCTATCGGAAGAAACCTGTCTTTCCTGCAAGGCCCGGAGACAGAACCGCTAGCAGTTGAAAAGTTCCGTCAACTGATTGCCAATGGTGAGGCGGGATTGATTCAGATCACCAATTACCGCACAGATGGGTCCCTGTTCGTACACGAATGCGATTTTCGCCCGGTGCGCTACACAAACGACAAGATTACGCATTTCATCGCGATACAGCGGCTGGTTGCCTGATTTCAGCCTATTTTGCTCTCTAACCTGTCAATGCTTGTTTTCTAAATTCAAGTTTTCGATGTCAGAGGTTGCCTTTGTTCGTTTCGAACTCTGAGGTTCACGATAGGGTTGGCTAAGTGTGGGTCGGCAAGGTGGAAATACAAACACCTACAACGCGCTACCGCCGACAAACCCCAAAGTTGATAATGGGCATCGATCATACGACAGCCCCTTGCGCACCGGTTTCCTGTCCCGCAGCTATGCCAGTTATGCGGGACAGGATATCGATGCCTTGCATATTCCAGAAATGCAAAAGGTCGATGAAGACCCAGTTCTCGGACAGCTTGCCACCGTCGCGGCGGTAGATATCGATCACCCGCATATCTCCAGGCGTATTGGTGGCGGGCATGCCCATGAAGCCGCCTGAAGGCGTCAGTGTCAGGTTGGGCCAGCCGAAGAAACCGCCGAAATGCCCCTCGGCAATTCGGCAGATATGGCCATTGAAAGTCCGGTTGGTCATACCTGCGCGGAACGGGCTTGAATGTTGCTTGGCATACCGTTCGATTGTGTAGGTTGCGCCGATCCCGGCAGGTCCCCACCAGATCATGTCCTCGTTCCAACTGCGTCGCAACTCATCGACCAGAGGTTCCTTGACCCCGCCGCGCCATGTTTTGATGTCCTCGACCATGTGGTCAATTGCAGCCAATGTTTTACGTCCCTCTGCAGGATCTTGAGTGTCAAACATCAAGCCCCCATGCGTCATTGGCCCGGGTTGTACCAAATGCGCTGCAGTTTGCGGCGGAAAGGGGTGTAGCCCTGCCTGCATCATCAGATGCGGGATATCGAAATACACCGCTGTTTCGGTGATTTTACCGTTCTCGACCCGATGAAAGTCACAATAGGGCAGCATGGCGATCTTTCCGGTGGGTGGAATGCCCAACCAAGGCTCATCAAACAGGCCCATAAGATGCCCCATGGACACGACCCAAATGCCCCCTTGATCCTCGATTGTGTTCGCCCCGGCCATAAAGACATCCATACGCCGCTGTAGGTGACTAAGGGAGGTTTTAAGCGGCTGCCAGAACTGCGTTGCCACCTTATGGGCGCAGCGAATCTCATGAAACGGATGAAAGCCACGCCACAGATAATCAGATGCTATGAAGCGGTTTTGTACGTGCTCCAACTCACTTGCAGGTGAAGCGATAAGCTGGCTAAAATACTCCCGAACCAGTTGTTTTTCTGCCTGAAAATCCTGCTCGTTCCTGTTCATCTATTCGCCCACCTTATGGAAGCCCTTGCATAAGTTTGCAAAATTACCTTGCCAAAACGACAGAGCCGCGTCTAGTATTTTGCAAGCGTATGCAAGTAATTGCGTCTGGGGGACCTATGGCCGAAATTCAACTGCGCAATCTCTCAAAGCGCTGGGGAACATTTGTCGGCGTCGACAATTTCGATCTAACCATTGCTGACAAGGAATTTCTGGTTCTTCTGGGGCCGTCTGGCTGCGGCAAGACAACCACGATGCGCATGATTGCGGGGCTTGAAGACGCAACCGAAGGGGACATTCTGGTGGATGGCGCGCGGGTCAATGACCTTGAGCCGAAAGACCGTGATGTGGCCATGGTCTTCCAAAGCTATGCTCTTTACCCAAACATGAATGTCTATGAAAATATCCGCTTTCCTCTAAAAGTGCGCGGCATTGACCCAAGCACCCATGACGCAAAAGTGCGGCGCGCCAGTGCAATGGTCGAACTGGATGACTTCCTGCATCGCAAGCCTGCTGAATTATCAGGTGGTCAGCGTCAGCGTGTGGCTTTGGCGCGTGCGATTGTGCGTGAGCCCAATGTGTTTTTGATGGATGAGCCGCTGTCAAACCTTGATGCCAAGCTTCGTGTCTCGACCCGTGCGCAGATCAAAAACCTTAGCCACGAGCTTGCTGTGACCACAATCTACGTGACCCATGACCAGATCGAGGCGATGACACTGGCTGACCGCGTTGTGGTGATGAAACAAGGTGTGGTGCAACAGGTCGGTAGCCCGACCGAGATTTACGACACGCCCGCCAACGCCTTCGTTGCAAGCTTTATCGGAAGCCCGGCGATGAACCTTATCGATGGTGAGCTGAAAGATGGGGTTTTCCGGGCAAAGAACACTGAAATTTCTGGCCTCAACGGCGCTGATGGTAAGGCCACACTGGGGTTTCGCGCAGAAGATGTAAGCGTGGTGGGAGACGGCGGTGAAATCAACGCTCCGATCTACACAATGGAATTATTGGGTGATGCTACCATGGTGTCGGTCCGTATTAGTGGCGCATTGGTCAGCGTCAAAGCCGACAAGACTTTTCGCGCAGAGATCGACGAGACGGTGTCGATCCGCGTTCACAAAGATCATTGCCACCTTTTCGATACCGAAACAGGGGCACGCATTGGGGGCTGACGCCTCTGCAATTTCCCGCCTTGCGGGTCAACAGGGTGCAAGCTTCGAAGGCGCATCCAACCAAACAGGGAGAGAGACGATATGTTTCTAAAACATGTAGCTTTGGCCAGTGGGCTGGTTATGATGGCGGGATCGGCTCTGGCAGATTGTCAGATCTCGGGCCGCGTCAGCATTGTGGGAAATGAGTTTCCTGCAATCCATTCCGTCGCAGATGGTGCAAAAGAATGTACAGGTGGTGAAGTGAGCGCCAACCTGACCGCCGACCACCAGAAGATCAACGTGGCCGGTATGACAGGCAATCCGGCAGAATACACCACTGCGATTATTGCCAACAGCTCGATCGCAGCGCTGATGAACGAAGATGTTATTCGTCCTCTGGATGATCTTATCGCTGAACATGGTGCGGATTTGCAAGCCAATCAGCTAATCACGGTTGGCGGGAAAGTGATGGCTGTGGCTTTCATGGCGAATGCACAGCATCTGGTTTATCGTGCCGATGTGTTGGCTGAGGCAGGGCTTGAACCGCCGAAAACCTACGAAGATATGTTGGCCGGGGCGGAAGTGATCCGTGAGAAGGGCATATTGGAATATCCGCTTGGCGGCGCATATCAAGCTGGCTGGAACCTCGCTCAGGAATTCAACAACATGTATCTGGGCTATGGTGGTGAGTTTTTCAAATCAGGTACAGCGGAGGTTTCGATTAATAATGAAGCCGGTGTTGCTGCACTAGAAATGATGAAGGCGCTTTCGGAGTATATGAACCCGGATTATTTGACCCATGACTCCAACGCGACGTCAGCAGAATGGAAAGCCGGCAATGTCGCGATGATGAACATGTGGGGTTCGCGGATGGGGCCATTGACAGACCCCGAGCAATCAACCGAAGCAGTGGTGAAAAATACAACATTGGCTGGCCCAATGACTGTTGGCGGCGGCAGTATTCCGGCCACAACGCTGTGGTGGGATGGCTGGACCGTGGCCAAGAACATCTCGGATGAAGATGCGGCAGCGACCTTCCTGGCCATGTCGAATGGTATTTCCCCTGCTGAGCTGGATGATGAAAAGGCTAGCCTCGCCGTATGGTTAGTGGAGGGGTACGAACCAACCCCGGCGGCCGCTGGTGTATTCGAAGCCGTAACCATGAAAGCCAAGCCCTATCCGATGCTGCCCTACATTGGGTTGCTTCACACAGCTCTCGGTGCGGAAATTGTTGATTTCATGCAAGGCAAAGAAAGCGCCGAGCAAGCGCTGGCTGACGTCGAAGCGGCCTATACTGCCGCAGCCAAAGAAAAGGGCTTTTTGCAGTAAGTCATCGCAGTCTGGTCGATTAAACCAAGGCCAGATGCCTTTTCTTTCAACGAATTGCGAACTTGATCCATGAAACATCGCACTTTCTTCTGGTTCTTTCTTCCCACAGGGTTGGCGATGCTGCTGTTCATCGCCTTCCCGATTGTGTCAGTGATTACCCAATCCATGCACACACCCCATGATGCGGTGCTCGTGGTGACTGAAAATTGTGGCCCCTTTGGCTGCACAGAAGAAACGGCAGTTGATCAGGAGGCGACCGAGGCTCTGCGCTCAGCCAAGCCTGTTGGTAAATTTGTGGGACTTGATATCTATCTTGATCGCGGCCATCTGGCCGTGACGGAGGTTGCGCAAGCATGGCGTAATTCGGACAGTCTGGGGGCATTTTTCAATCGCCTTGGCAATCTGCCCTTTTACCGGGCGATGGCGTTCACGCTGACTTATACGTTCACGGTTACTCCGCTTCTAATCATACTTGGCCTGATGATCGCGCTAGCCGTAAATTCGCTTCACCGTCACCTCAAGGGGCTGGTGATCTTCTTTTCCCTTCTGCCAATGATCGTGACGCCGCTTATCGGGTCTCTTATCCTCTTTTGGATGGTGGACAGTCGCGGCATTCTGGGGTCCACTTTGCAATGGCTGGCCAATGACCCCGGCCTGTCGCTTAAGGCGTCTACCGGGCTGACATGGATCATGCTGATTGTTTACGGGGTTTGGCACTCCGCGCCGTTTGCCTTTGTCGTCTTTTATGCAGGTCTGCAAACCTTGCCGAAAGATCAGTTGGAGAGCGCTCAGATCGACGGTGCAGCCCGTTGGCAGCAGGTGCGATATGTCGTTGTACCGCATCTTATGCCATTGGTGACGTTTGTGGCGCTTATACAGTTGATGGATAACTTCCGTGTCTTTGAACCTGTTGTAGGCTTTAGCGCCGAGGCGCATGCGACCTCGCTCAGTTGGATCATCTTTAACGACCTCGGTGGCGAGACCCGGCAATTGTCGGCGGCCTCTGCCACCTCGGTTTTGACCATCATTGGCGTGGCCATCCTGCTGTCACCGGTTCTGGTGCGCACTTGGCATGACTTCAAAGGAAAGACCTGACATGGCCAGCAAAGCACAAAAGATGCCCTTTGGGCTGCGCGCAACATCGACAACCTTTGTGGTGATCTGGCTGATCATGGCGGCGTTCCCGTTCCTTTGGACGCTTTGGGGGTCGTTCAAGGTCGAGATCGACTTCTTCTCGATCGCCGATTGGACCAATGCCCTGACGGGCGAACGTACCAACGCCATTTATGGATCTCCCTTTACCGATGCAGGATATGAGGGCGCGTGGATACAAGAAGAATTCTGGCGCGCTGCGATCAACACCATGATTGTCTGCTTCTTTGTTGTGACGATATCGCTGACCTTCGGGACACTCGGAGGGTACGCCCTGTCACGCTCTGCGTATCGCTATACGTTCTGGCTGTTGATCATCGCGTTGATCTTTCGCGCCATGCCGCCGATCACACTGGTCGCAGGGTATTTGCTGCCTTTCTTCGAATGGAACCTCTGGGGTATCCTTCCCACCACGATCATCGTTCTGGTGGCGATCAACCAGCCCTTTACGCTTTGGATGCTGCATTCGTTTTTCCAAAACATCCCGAAAGAGCTGGATGAAAGCGCAAAGGTTGATGGTTGCACCCAGTTTCAGGCTTTTCGCAACGTGATTATTCCGGTGATGTGGCCAGGTGTCATCACTACGGGGCTCTTCAGCTTCCTTCTGGCCTATAATGATTTTGCTGTGACCTCGATGCTTCTGACGAAAGAGAACCACACAATGGTGCCCAAAATCGCCAGCTTCCTAGGCACCACCCAGACCGAGGGCAATGTGATGTTCGCTGTAGCAGCCGTTGTATCTGCCACTGCGCCCCTGTTCATTCTGGTCATGTTCTTTCAGCGCCAGATTGTAGGCGGCCTGACTGCCGGTGCGGTCAAAGGATGACCCAAAGGGAGTTGGAGATGTGCGCATATGCAGCACCTCAGCTTAGTGCCCATCTTTTCGACGAGATGGGCTGAGAAACAATGACCAGCGCGACAGAGACACTTTACGACGACACCTTACGACCGCAATAAATGAGGACAGGCACATGGCAATCACACACCTCAAACGTGGCAAACCCGACGCAGATCGTGCCGAGGACGATGAAAAAGCTGCATCGGTTGTGGCCGCGACCCTCAAGGATATTGAAACCCGTGGTGATGCCGCCGTGCGAGAGCTGGCAAACAAGTTCGACGGCTATGATCGCGACAGCTATCGGCTCACACAAGGTGAGATCGACGCGCTGATTGCCAAGGTTAGTCCGCGTGACCTTGAAGACATCAAGTTTGCGCAGAAACAGGTGGTCAATTTTGCGCAAGCCCAGCGTGACAGCATGCTGGATATCGAGGTCGAGACCTTGCCCGGTGTGATCCTTGGTCACAAGAATATCCCCGTACAATCCGTTGGTTGCTATGTGCCTGGCGGCAAGTTCCCCATGGTCGCCTCGGCCCATATGTCGGTTGCTACGGCTAAGGTCGCGGGTGTGCCACGCATCATCGCCTGCACTCCACCCTTTAACGGCGAACCCAACCCTGCCGTAATCGCCGCGATGCATCTGGGTGGTGCGCATGAGATTTACGTCCTTGGCGGTATTCAGGCCGTCGGAGCCATGGCATTAGGCACAGATACCATTAAACCCGTTCACCTGCTGGTTGGCCCCGGGAATGCCTTCGTGGCCGAAGCCAAGCGGCAGCTCTTTGGCCGCGTCGGCATTGATCTCTTTGCGGGTCCCACCGAAACTATGGTCATTGCAGACGAAACCGTCGATGCCGAAATGTGTGCCACCGACCTGCTTGGACAGGCCGAACATGGCTATAACTCACCCGCTGTGCTGGTAACCAATTCGCGCAAACTGGCCGAGAACACACTTACGGAAGTTGACCGTATTCTTGATATCTTGCCCACCGCTGGCACCGCCCGTGTGAGTTGGGAAGATTATGGCGAGGTTATCGTATGTGATACATATGAAGAGATGTTGGCCGTGGCCGATGACATCGCGTCCGAACACGTGCAGGTGATGACTGATCGCGATGATTGGTTCCTTGAAAACATGACCTGTTATGGCGCGCTTTTCCTTGGGCCCCGCACCAACGTATCTAACGGTGACAAAGTGATTGGCACCAACCATACGTTGCCCACGAAAAAGGCCGGTCGCTATACGGGCGGGCTTTGGGTTGGCAAGTATCTAAAAACACACAGCTACCAAAAGATCACAACGGATGAGGCCGCTGCAAAGGTCGGCGCTTACGGGTCACGCCTTTGCCTGCTTGAAGGGTTCGTAGGTCATGCCGAACAATGTAATCTGCGCGTGCGTCGTTATGGCAGACAAAACGTCCCCTATGGCGAGGCTGCCGAGTGATGTCAGCGTCCGCCCAAGTGAAACAACAATTGGCCCCTCTGAGGGCCGCAATGGCGGAGTTTTCCGAAGCCGGCGTGCGCTGGGCAATGGCAGAACTTTTGTCTGAAGACGCAAATGTGCATCTTGGGCATCCGTTCGGCGATATGCCGGGTGCGGCCCTATACGACCGTGCATATGCGCCGCTTTTTGAGGCGATGCCTGATCTGGAGCGTCGCGATCTGATCATATTGTCAGGCGATGATGGGACAGGTGCGCAATGGGTCGGCTGCATGGGGCATTATATGGGCACGTTTGTTGCCCCTTTTCTTGACATCCCCCCAACCGGGCATCTGGCGCATATCCGGTTTCACGAATTTTTCCATTTTGATGGCGATAAAGTGGTCGACATGCAGGCGATCTGGGATTTGCCAGAGCTGATGATGCAGGCCGGAGCATGGCCTATGTCGCCCAGTCTTGGACGCGAGTTCTGTGTGCCAGGACCTATGACACAGGATGGTTTGTCAGATCATGATACGACCACCAGTCAAGCCAGTCATGACCTCGTGATCGATATGCTCACGCATCTGTCGCGCCACCCATCGGAAGGCGGGCCCGAGATTATGCAGGCAGAGCGCTTCTGGCATCCGCGCATGAACTGGTATGGCCCGGCAGGCATCGGCACTGCGCGCGGCATTGCAGGATTTCGCACCTGGCACCAAATTCCGTTTTTGAACGCACTGCCGGATCGCAAAAACGACACCAGCAGCACAGCAAGCTCGCATTTCTTTGCAGAAGGGAATTACGTTGCCGTGACCGGTTGGCCCAATATGCAGATGACTGTAACCGGTGACGGTTGGCTTGGCATTGCGCCTGCGGGACAAAAGATCACCATGCGCAGTCTTGATTTTTGGCGTGTTGAGGGCCCGCGTATCCGTGAAAACTGGGTCTTGGTTGACCTGCTGCATGTTTATGCACAGTTGGGCGTAGATGTGTTTGCCCGATTGCGAGAGGCTAACCAATCTCGCGTTCCGGGTCGCGTTCCATTTCCTGTAGGAGCCGCAGAATGACCTTGCCTGCAAACCATGCGTGCCGGTTGAACGGGGAACGCGCGCGAATTCATGGCGTGTGGGCCAGGTAATGAACTTAATCAAAGTCACATCCCAACAAGTCGCCGAGCGCGCCGGTGTCAGCCAATCGGCGGTCAGCAGGGTATTTACGCCGGGGGCATCAGCCTCGAAAAAGACTGTCAAAAAAGTGCGCGAAGCGGCAGAAGAGCTGGGCTACCGGCCCAATGTCTTGGCCCGAGCCATGGTGTCGGGCAAAAGTCGTATCATCGGGTTGGTTGTAGGTTATCTGGAAAACCAGTTCTATCCTGAAGCGCTGGAGAAGTTGTCAAACGCATTGCAGAAACGCGGCTATCATGTGCTGATTTTCTTGGCTGAACAGAACGCCGAAAATATCGATGTGGTGGTCGAGGAAATCCTTGATTATCAGGTGGATGGTATTATCGCAGCTTCGGTTTCCATGTCGTCTAACCTGTCAGAACGCTGCCGTGCCGCAGGTGTGCGGATGGTGCTATTCAACCGGAGTCAGGACGATCCGAACATGTCTACAGTCACCTCGGACAATTATGCAGGCGGACGCAAGGTGGCTGAGTTGCTTTTGGCCGCCGGGCACCGCAAGATCGCGCATATTGCCGGGTGGGAAGGTGCTTCGACACAGCGCGACCGCGAGGCGGGGTTTATTGCGGCACTAGCAGAGGCCGGTGTTACATTGCATGCCCGTGGCCAAGGGGATTTCATTATGGAAAAGGCCGCTGAGGCCACACGCGTCATGTTTGCTGCTGACCCGCCTGACGCGGTGTTTGTCGCCAATGATCACATGGCTTTGGCGGTCATGGATACGATGCGCTTTGAGCTTGGCCTAAATGTTCCCGGTGATGTGTCTGTGGTTGGTTTTGATGACGTACCGGCCGCAAGCTGGCCCGCCTATAATCTGACGACCGTGCGACAACCGGCCAATCGCATGGTGGCCGAGACCGTGGATATTTTAATGAACCAGATCGAAGATAACCAATCACAGCCGCGTCGTATCGCTATTGATGGGCCACTGATCCTACGCGGATCCTCGCGTATTCCAGAAGGATGGAACACATGAAGGGCTTCAACCCAAAATTCACCGACATTCCGGATTATATTCTGAAAATAACCCGCGAGATATGGGAAGATCGTGGCGTCGCTACGCTGAACCATTATTATGCGCCTGATATTCCGGTGCGATTTCCCGAAGGTGTCTCGATCGGCAATCAGCGCACCATAAATGGTACATTGGCAACATTGGCCGAATTTCCGGATCGGGAGCTGACCGGCGAGGATGTGATCTGGTCCGGCAATGAAAATGACGGGTTTTTGTCGTCGCACCGCCTGCTGACCATGGGTACGCATACCGGTGGGGGGTATTTCGGCCCACCGACAGGCAAACGGTTTATAGTTCGCGCGATTGCTGATTGCGCGGTGATCAATGATCAGATCAATGACGAATGGCTGATCCGCGACACGGCTGGGATTGTGAAACAGCTGGGGATGGACCCGAAAGAATTTGCCCATGACCTGATCCGCCGCGAAGGTGGGCCGGGTACCTGTGTGAAACCGTTCAGCCCTGCGGTTGATGTGGAAGGCCCGTATAAAGGCCACGGTAATGACAATGACTGGGGTGTCCATTTGGCCGATATTCTGACCCGGATAATGGACAAGGATTTCGCCGTGATCCGCGCCGAATATGATCGTGCGGTCCAGACCGAACACCCGGCGTCCACAACTGTACATTCCTGGGCCGATACAGAGAAATTGTGGATGGGCCTGCGCGCATCTCTGCCCAACGCGAAATTTAGCATCGAACACCAGATTGGCCGCGAAGATTCGATGCTGTCGCCCCGCGCTGCGATCCGGTGGAGCCTGCACGGCAAGCATGATGGCTGGGGTATGTTTGGCCAGCCAACCGGGGCCGATGTCTATGTGATGGGCTTTACCCATGCCGAATTTGGCCCCTATGGGCTGCGCCGCGAATGGACGCTGTTTGATCATGTTTCGATCTGGAAACAGATCTTCATGCATACAGGTGAATGATTAGTGACGACACAGGCCACATATCTTGACGCAAGTCAGTCAACGCGGATGTTTCATGCCTACCGTGCCTCTTTGCGTGCGCGGCGGCTAAACAACCGTCCTCCGGGTGGATGGGTTTGAACCAGACAGACCCAATTCAAAGGAGACACAAGATGAGCAATATCCAAGACCGCATCGTTCGCTATGGCGATCTAAAACCCTGCAAAACTGCTTTCATCGATGCCCATACGCCGGGGTCGGACCAGAAGGAAAACTTCACTATCATTGGCGGCGGTGTCAGCGAAAGCCCTGACCAGCATGTGCATATCACAGACCAGATCGGGTTTAACATCGGGGCGGCGGGGCAACCGCCGAAATGCCGCAACTCGCTGCATTCCCACACTACAGCAGAGGTGTTTTTTGTTCTGAAAGGCCGCTGGAGGTTTTTCTGGGGCCGTTATGGAACAGCGGGCGAATTCGTCGCTGAGGAAGGCGATATTTTCAACATCCCAACAGGGATTTTCCGCGGCTTTGAGAATATCGGCACCGATTACGGGATGATCATGGCTATTCTGGGCGGCGATGACGCAGGGGGCGGCGTGACATGGGTGCCGCAGGTCATCGAAGAAGCCCGGGACCATGGGCTGGTGCTTGGTGAAAATGGCACGCTTTACGACAACAAGAAGGGCGAAACCCTGCCGGATGGCGTGGGCCCGATGCCAGCTTTGTCCGAAGATGAATTGAAAGCATATCCCGAAGTGCCGGTCGAGAACGTGGTTCGAGGTTATGTCGCCCGCTATTGGGATTTGATGGCGCTCGCGCGCAACAAACCTGCCAAAGTAATCGGCGAGACTGCCCTGTTGCGTGACAAGCCGGGGTTTGAGGTCGAGCTGCTGACCCGTGGCTCAATCCCTGACGAAATGTATGCACACGACAAGCCGACAGTTCTGATGCCCATGCGCGGCCATTGGAAACTGCGTTGGCAAGGTGGCGAAACCATATTAAATCCCGGTGATACCTGCCTGATCAACCCCGGTGAGGCCCACGCGCTTGCGCCATCGATGACCGGTGAGGCAAGCCTGTACCGTGTCACCACAACCAACGATCCGGCAGGGCTGACCTGGGCCGGCAATTAAATCTTGGAAGGATCCCCCTAATGGCGCTTATCAAAACAACCCATGCGGGCTCCTTACCACGCGGTCAGGACGTGGTGGATTTCATCTTTGCTCGCGAAAATGAAACCCCTACGACCCGGCAGAATTTGATGCCTGTATGACTGCGGCAGTATCGGACGCTGTGCGCAAACAAATCGAGGCAGGTGTTGATATCGTCTCGGACGGCGAGACGTCCAAGATATCTTATGCCACCTATGTCAAAGACCGATACACTGGGTTTGGCGGCGATAGCCCACGTAATGCACCCGCGGACCTCAAGATGTTTCCGGGGTTTCTTCAGCGTCTTGCCAATGATGGCGGAACCCCGCAATACGCGCGCCCTATGTGTGTGGACGAAGTGCGCTCAAAAGGGCAGGGAGAGCTGGAAAAAGATATCGCTAACCTCAAAGCGGCAATGGCTGAACATGGGGCAAAACGTGGCTTTATGAACGCAGCCAGCCCCGGTGTGATCTCTCTTTTCTTGCAGAACGATTATTACAAATCGCGCGCAGCTTATCTGGCCGCTTTAGCGGATGCGATGAAGGCGGAATATGAAACCATCGTCGCCTCGGGACTGGATTTGCAACTGGACTGCCCCGACCTTGCCCTGTCGCGGCACATGCTTTTTACGGATCTCTCGGATGATGAGTTTGTGAAGGTCGCAAACATGCATGTCGAAGCGCTGAACCACGCGCTGTCAGATGTGCCTGCTGATAAGGTGCGGGTGCATATTTGCTGGGGCAATTACGAAGGGCCGCATTGCTGCGATATCCCTATGTCCAAGATGTTCGACACGCTGATGGCAACCAAGGCGCGCTATGTGCTGTTTGAGACCTCAAACCCGCGTCATGGTCACGAATGGGCCACCTTCCGCGACCGCAAAGACGACATCCCTGATGACAAGGTTCTGGTGCCCGGCGTGGTCGATACCACAACCAATTTCGTAGAGCACCCTGAACTGGTCGCCCAACGTATAGAACGCTTTGTCAGCATCGCCGGTGCGGATCGTGTCATCGCTGGGTCCGATTGCGGCTTTGGAACCTTTGCGGGTTTTGGCGCGATCGATCCTGATATCGCCTATGCCAAGCTTGCTGCCTTGTCTGAAGGCGCGGCGCTGGTCAAATGACGTCGCTGGCTCGTATTCCCAGCATCATCAACGCAACGCTTGCCCAGCGGTTGGAGACTTAAATGAATGATACTCTGCTGACCCTGCTGAAACAGGTCGACACGCCAACTGTTTGTAATGCCATTGAAGTGGCGCAGGGCAAGCGTGGTTTCAATGCCTTTACGCGTGGCACAATGCTTGCGTCGCATCCTGATGCGCCCGCTATGGTCGGGTATGCCCGCACGGCAAAGATTGCGGCTGTCTTGCCACCAGATGAGTCAGCCGAGGTGATCAAATCCCGACGTATGGACTACTACCGCCACATGGCCGAGGGTCCACGTCCGGCCCTTGCAGTGGTGGAAGATATCGACTTTCCCAATTGCATTGGTGCCTACTGGGGCGAGATAAACACAACGGTTCACAAAGGCTTTGGCCTGTCTGGCGCACTGACCAACGGCGTGATGCGCGACCTTGGTGATCTTCCGGATGGATTCGCGGTTGTGGCCGGTTCCATCGGCCCCAGCCACGGGTTTGTACATGTGAAAGAGATCGGCACGCTGGTAACAGTGTTTGGTCTGCAAATTGATAACGGAGATCTGGTGCATGCTGATCGCCACGGCGCACTAGTTATTCCGCCCGAGGTGATTCCAGATCTGGAAACCGCTATTCACCACCTGCTTGCCACTGAAAAGCTGATATTGAATCCAGCGCGCAAAGATGGGTTCGATTTTGAAGCATTTGAAATTGCCTGGGCGGCGTTCGAAGCGGCCCGTACCTAGCATACGCCGCTACTCGGAGATCAGCGACGGCTTCGAAGCTCGCCGTGTCATCAAGGAATGGATTGCCTTCTACAAAACTAAACGCCATGATTCACCGCTTGATCAGTTAACGTCAGACGACGCGTACTCAGCGGGCTTAGAGCAACGATGCGCAGCACGAAACCTTAACCGGATATACCTTAGAGACGCTGCAAAATTGTCTGAATAACTGGGACCACTCCAACACTTAGGCAGATCGAGAATACAACGCCAAGGTTACTTTTTGATAATCTTGTGAGGCGATACAAGAAAGGCTATCTAAAGCCCATGATACGTCCGATCCTGATCCATCCCGACCCGCGCCTTAAAAAAGTTGCAGACCCCGTTGCCGACATCTCGGACGAGCTGCGGGCGCTGGCTGACGATATGCTGGCAACAATGTATGATGCGCCGGGCATTGGGTTGGCCGCACCTCAGATTGGTGTGCTGAACCGGTTGATTGTTCTGGATTGCATCAAGGAAGAAGGTGCCGCGCCTCAACCTACAATCATGTTCAACCCGGAAGTTATTGCCGCGTCAGACGAGACGAACACCTATGAAGAAGGCTGTCTGTCGATACCCGACCAATATGCCGATGTTGAGCGCCCGGCCGAGGTCAGTGTGCGCTGGCTGGACAGGGACGGCAATCTTAAGGAACAGGATTTCGACGGGCTTTGGGCGACCTGTGTGCAGCACGAGATCGACCACCTGAACGGTAAGCTGTTCATCGATTACCTGCGTCCGTTGAAACGACAAATGATCACCCGCAAGATGGTCAAGTTGAAACGGGAACGGGCGCGGTCTTGACGCTGGAAATTCTCCAACACCCGGATCTGCGCCTGCGCGAGATTTGCGCTCCGTTCACTGAATTTCATAGCGGTATTGGGTCTTTCGTCGAGGCAATGTTCGAAACGATGTATGGGGCTCCGGGCCGTGGATTGGCGGCACCGCAAGTTGGGCTGTTGGAGCAGCTTTTCGTGATGGATACCACATGGAAAGAAGGCCAGATGACTCCACAGGTCATATTCAACCCGGTGATTTTATCCTCTGGTGGCCAACAGGCGAATGACGAAGCATGCCTGTCGATTGCCGATGTGTCGCGTCGTATTGCACGACCCGAATGGGTCGAGGTGGCGTGGCAGGGCATTGGCGGCGCAAAACAATCGGGTCGGTTCGAAGGCTTCGCCGCCGCCTGTATCTGTCATGAAATGGATCACCTTGACGGGCGTTTGATCCTTGATCACGCGGTTGCAGACTGATGCGTAAGGTTCTGCTTTGGCCTGACAAGCGCCTGCGACAGACCGCAACGAATGTGACCGCAATTACCGAGGTTGAACACGCCGTTTGGGATAACATGATCGCTGTCATGGAAGCCATGCCCGGCGTGGGCCTTGCCGCAACACAGCTTGGTGTGATGCAACGCCTTGCTGTGGTTGATGCCTCCACTGAGCGTGGCCAAGTCATACGCATGGCAAACCCTGAAATACTACATGCCTCGGCGCACATGCGCGCCCATGAGGAAGCTTCGCCCTGTTTGCCAGGTGTATCTGCGAAGATAGAACGCCCGCGCGCGGTGACAGTCCGGTTTTTGAACGTGGAAGACGAAACCGAGGAACGGGACTTCGTGGGCCTCTGGGCGACCTCGGTACAGCATCAGATCGATCATTTGGCCGGCAAGATGTATTTCGATCATTTGGGCCGTGTGAAGCGGGATATGCTTTTGAAAAAAGCAAGAAAGATTGCGCGATGACCTACATATCGGAGGCATATAGATGCGAGTAGTCTTCATGGGGACGCCAGAATTTTCAGTACCCGTACTAGATGCACTGGCTAAACATCATGAGATCGTGGCGGTATATTCTCAACCTCCGCGTCCTGCGGGTCGCGGCAAAAAGGATCGTCCATCCCCGGTGCAGGCGCGGGCCCAGGCGTTAGGTCTGCCGGTACGCTATCCGATTTCACTCAAGACTGCCGAGGCCCAAGCAGAGTTCACTGCTCTGGATGCAGACATCGCGATGGTCGTGGCTTATGGTCTGATTTTGCCACAAGCAGTTCTGGATGCACCAAAGTATGGGTGCCTGAATATTCATGCTTCGTTACTGCCACGCTGGCGGGGTGCTGCGCCGATCCACCGCGCAATCATGGCCGGGGATACGCAAACTGGTATCTGCATTATGCAAATGGAAGCCGGGTTAGATACTGGCCCCGTTTTGCTGGAAAAATGCACCCCAATCCATAGCAGCGATACAACCGGTGTTTTGCATGATCGCCTGTCAGGCCTTGGCGCAGAAGCGATCATTGAGGCTTTGCAGAAACTGGATGTTCTCACGCCAGTTCCTCAACCGAACGAAGGGGTCACATACGCAGAAAAGATAGACAAGGCTGAGGCACGCATCGACTGGTCACGCCCCGCGGTTGAGGTTGATCGTCTGATCCGCGGGTTGTCGCCTTTTCCGGGCGCGTGGACCATGCTGGGGACTGATCGGATCAAGCTGCTCAGCAGTAAGGTAGTTGATGTATCCGGTACTCCGGGGCAAGTCATCGACGGGTTTCAGATTGCCTGCGGCGAAGGTGGTGTGAAAATACTGCGCGCGCAGCGGGCCGGTAAATCGGCACAGGATGCAGATGACTTCATACGAGGCACACCGCTGCCGGTTGGCGCAGTAATAGGGGGGTGAGAATGGCCTTTTCGCCTTATTTGGCTCATCGTGGATAGCCGAAGTCGTAGGGTAAATTTCTGAAAAATCTGTGTTCACTCACAACGGTTATATTATTTTAATCACCATTTATATCGGCGATATTGTTGCGTTCTTCATACTTCGTTCAATACTGGGTATCAGCTTTGGCTCACCGTGCGCAGATGTGATTATTAACGCGATTGGCGTTCGTATTACTCTACCTGACTCATTATCGAAAATAGATAATTACGCGTAAGTATCTGGTCGTTTTGAAACACTGATATGCCAGCACTTCAAATCTACGATCAAGGGATGTCAAAGCATGCCTGTTCTAAATTTGTTGCTAAAATAGACAAAGTGGTAAAATGTAGGCAATGAAACAGGCTAATACAGCAACAATGCTTGTGAGCTCTTCATCAGAGACTTGCTTTCTTCTAGTCCATGCCGTTCGCACATAGTGTCGTAAAAGACAGAAAGGAACCCGATGTCAAATTCCGTACTGGTCGCAATCGATGGTAGCCCCGGCGGAGAACGCGCCATGAACTACGCTAGAGAACGGGCAAAATTAGGCGGGGCGAAGCTGATCGTGGCCTATGTTATCGAATGGTCCCCTTACTCTTTCAATACGCCTGAAGAAAATGCAGAACGGCACATGCGCCGCGAGCAAGAGATTGAAAAAGCGACGTCCAGTATCGTGCAACCTGCCTCAGCTGCGCTAAAAGCAGATGGAGTAGAGTGTGAGACCATCGTTCAACATGGTCCGCCAGCGGAAATCCTGATAAAACTCGCCAAGAAGCATGATGTCGCACAGATTGTAATCGGGCGCCGTGGCCAATCCGGAATCAAAACTCTAATCTTTGGCAGCGTAGCTGGAAGCCTGATCCAGACCTCGCCAGTGCCGGTCGTCGTCGTTCCATAAATTCAAAACTAAGATCAATAAAACAGCATCAGTAGGGGCCAGATATGAAACACGTTTTGACAGCCATCTTGTCGCTCTTTGCGCTTAGCTTACCCGCATATGCAAATATTGATGAAACGATCAACGATTTAACAGAGCCGGTCGCCTCGCTGATTGGCAGTATCGTTTTCTTCAAGATACCAGTGTTCGGGGCACAGCTTCCCCTTGTTGTTCTCTGGCTGGTAATCGGCGCGATCTTCTTCACATTCTACATGAAATTTGTGAATATCACTGGTTTTGGACATGCCATCCGACTTGTTCGAGGTGACTATGCAGATCCGGATAGCCCTGGTGAGGTGTCCCATTTTCAGGCTCTGGCAACGGCTGTATCGGGTACAGTTGGCATCGGGAATATCGGTGGTGTGGCTGTCGCTGTCACGATTGGCGGTGCGGGTGCCACTTTCTGGCTCATCGTGGCCGGATTTCTTGGTATGTCGACAAAATTCGTGGAATGCACATTGGGCGTGAAGTACCGCAATGAGAACCCAGATAGCTCCGTTTCTGGTGGGCCCATGTATTATATGCGAAAGGGCTTCGAAGAACGTGGTATGGCGACGTTCGGTAAATATATGGGGACATTCTATGCCGTCGGTATCTTCATTGGTGCATTAGGTATTGGTAATATGTTCCAGTCTAATCAGGCATATGTGCAGCTTAATACAGTTGCAGGCGGTGGTTTGGACGGTTTGGGTTGGTTAGTAGGCCTTATTCTGGCCGCGGTTGTCTTTGCCGTCATCATTGGCGGAATTAAGTCTATTGCTCGCGTCACCGAGAAAATCGTGCCCTTCATGGCGATCTTCTACTGCGTGTTTGCGATAATCGTCATTCTGATGAACTATGCGTCTATCCCGCAAGCCATTGGGAATATTTTTGAAGGTGCCTTTACCGGTGCAGGTGTTCAAGGTGGCGCGATTGGTGCGTTGATTATTGGCTTCCAGCGTGCAGTTTTCTCAAACGAGGCGGGTATTGGTTCTGCGTCTATCGCGCATGCGGCGGTTCGCACGCCTCATCCCGTGACCGAAGGCTACGTGTCCCTGCTGGAGCCGTTCATTGATACAATCGTGATATGTACCATCACTGCGCTTGTGATTGGTACCAGTCAGGTCGCGGACCCAACTTTCGCTGGGGAGGCAACAGGGGTTGCGATGACCTCTGCCGCTTTTGAGCGCCAAATCAGCTGGTTCCCGATACCTTTGGCATTGGGGGCATTGCTGTTTGCATTCTCCACGATGATCTCATGGTCATATTATGGGCTCAAAGGCTGGACTTACCTGTTCGGCGAGGGTCAGACAGGCCAGATGATCTACAAGCTGGTGTTTTGCGCATTCGTGGCTATCGGCTGCATGGTTCAGCTTGGCCCGATCCTCGACATTTCAGATGCGCTGGTCTTCCTGATCTGTGTTCCGAACATCTTGGGTCTGTATTTCCTTGCACCGATCGTGAAGGCAGAAATGTTATCCTACAAAGCGCGTCTGGAAAGTGGTGAGATCAAGAGCTACAGCCATTGATCTGAGATAAGGGGTTACGGTCTATCCTTTAAATGGGGCCATCCCGGCGCGGGCCAATTCATCGGCCCGCTCATTTTCGGGATGGCCCGCGTGACCTTTGACCCATTCCCAAGTCACATCATGACGTGCGCGGGCCTGATCAAGCCGTTTCCACAAGTCGAGGTTCTTGATTTCCCGCCCTTTTTCTTCCAACCCTTGGCCTTCCAGCCGTGAATCCATTTTGTGATCCCGTCCTTCACATAGGCGCTGTCTGTAACCACAGTCAGTTGTGAGGCACGGTCAAGTGCTTCAAGCGCATTTATTGCGGCCAGAAGCTCCATACGGTTATTCGTCGTCTCTGCCGCGCCGCCTTTCAACGCGCGTTCTTTCAACACGGTGTCACCGTCCCACGCAATCAGCAACGCGCCCCAGCCGCCTGGTCCCGGATTGCCTGAACACGCTCCATCCGTATAGGCGAATAACTCAGGCATAGGCTAACATCGTTACCCAAGGTGCGTCCTCACCGCTTAGACCGGCATCAATTCCGGTGCGTGATGTCGCAACACGAAAGCCTGCAGCGCTTAGCAAGGTTCGTAACTCGTCTTCCGTGTAATACGCATAAAAGCGGCCAATTTTATCACGCGCCTCGTCAGTGCCAGTCTTCATACCGATATGAAAAATACCATCTGTCTTCAGCGCATTGTGGATTGCATCAAGGTGGCGCGGGAATTCTGATTTCGGCGCATGTAACAGGCTGAAATTGGCCCAGATGCCATCATAAAAGCCGGTGACAGTCAGAGTATCAAACTGCGCTTGCGTCACCTTTACACCTGGGTGCCGCTCCGCCAGAGTGACCATTTCGCCAGAGGCGTCCCATGCATCCACTTTGTGGCCTGCTTTAGCCAATTGCGCGGCGGACCGTCCCGGCCCGCAACCAAGATCAAGAACGTGGGACTGCTGCGGCAGGGCGTTCAGAAAGGCGGACATATCCTGATCAGGCGTGTCAGAACCAAGTTTGAGATAATCCTCGCTTCGTGCGTCATAGATGGCAATGGTCTCGGGGTCGCTCATGCAGTCTCTCGCAGCACGCGGGGAACTTTGAATTCCACGTTCTCGACAGCCGTTTCCACAATCTCAACCGTAGTTTCAAAACGGGCACGGAAGGCATCGATGACTTCGTTGATCAGCACTTCGGGGGCCGAGGCGCCAGCAGTGATGCCAATACTGTCGATCCCTTCCAACGCGCGCCAGTCTATGTCTTTTGCGCGTTGTACCAGTTGCGCATAGCTGCATCCCGCTTTGGTCCCAACTTCGACCAGGCGTTTGGAGTTCGATGAATTAGGCGCACCAATGACCAACATGGCCGAGGTGCGCGCAGCCATGGCTTTCACGGCTTCCTGACGGTTGGTGGTTGCGTAACAGATGTCTTCCTTATGCGGCCCAATGATCGCAGGGAACCGTGCCTGTAGTGCTGCGACGATATCTGCTGTGTCATCCACCGACAGGGTCGTCTGTGTAATGAAGGCCAGTTTTGCAGGGTCGCGTGGGGTGATCTTTGCAACATCATCCACGGTTTCAACCAACAGCACTTCGCCTTCTGGCAGCTGGCCCATCGTCCCAACGGTTTCCGGATGGCCATCATGGCCGATCATCACCATCTGCAAGCCGTTCTGGTGATGCCGTTCAGCTTCGATATGCACCTTGGAGACAAGCGGGCAGGTGGCATCGACATAGATCATCTCGCGCTTTGCCGCCTCTGCCGGAACAGCTTTTGGAACACCGTGGGCCGAAAAAATGACGGGACGATCATCGGGGCATTCTTCCAGTTCTTCGACAAAGGTAGCCCCTTTATCCCGTAAGGAATCCACGACGAATTTGTTATGAACGATTTCATGACGCACATAGACGGGCGCGCCCCATTTTTCCAATGCCATTTCAACGATCTTGATCGCACGGTCTACGCCTGCACAAAACCCACGCGGGGCAGCAAGATAAATGGTCAAGGCTGGTTTGGTCATGAAACGCTCCGAGATTGCCCAACAGGTAATCATTTGAACGGGCAACGTCCAGAGCGGCTGTAGAGTAAGGGTTAGGGTGCCCCGGTGATTATCTCATCGGGGCAATTAGTGTCAGTCGACATGCTCGGCCATGTCGGCTTGTCCGGGCTCGCCTTCGCGTGGGGGGCGGCCAATAACATCACGCAGTTCATCAAGTTCAATGAAATTATCTGCTTGTCTGCGTAATTCATCTGAAATCATCGGTGGATTTGACCTAATAGTCGAAACCACTGAGACCCGAACGCCCTTTCGTTGAATCGACTCAATCAGAGGACGGAAATCACCATCGCCCGAAAACAGGACAATATGATCAACGAATGGCGCAAGTTCCATAGCGTCAACCGTCAGTTCGATATCCATATTGCCTTTCACTTTCCGGCGTCCATCGCGGTCGGTGTATTCCTTGGCGGGCTTTGTGACCATGGTGAAGCCGTTATAATGCAACCAATCAACCAGCGGACGAATTGGGGAATAGTCGTCATTTTCAAGAAGTGCCGTATAGTAAAATGCGCGAAGCATCTTGCCACGCCGCATAAATTCGTGCCTGAGGAGCTTGTAGTCAATATCAAACCCCAAAGACTTGGCGGCGGCGTAAAGGTTTGACCCATCAATGAACAGCGCCAACCGTTCGTCTTTATAGAACATAAAATTTCCTTCCGGTATGAGCCTTGCGTCGAGTGTACCGTGAGTGTGAGTGGGGGGTGCAAGGCCACATAGGGAAGATAAGGGAAAACGCTGGTGCCGCAACCCAGAGAATGCCTCGAACTGTCCGCAATAGGCTATGTTGCGCTTGGAAGTAACGCTACGTTACGCAATTATACGCCATATGACATAATCCAAAGCACATGTAAGGCGATATCAAGTGATTCGGTTCATGTCGCCTCAATTAGTCTATTTTATAAGACACCTGCGTTTCCAGCGGGCAGCGGTCACGACTATGTGAACGCTGCTTTGCGTGTTGAAACCTGTCTGTCACCGACAGGCTTGTTGTCATTTTTGCACGAGATCGAACAACAATTCGAACGTAAGCGCGATACGCGTTGGGGGCCGCGTACATTAGATATTGATCTGATCGCCTATGACGATCTGGTTCTGCCGGATCACGCCAGCCTGTCTTACTGGATGAACCTGCCCCTTAAGGATCAGATGCAGGAGACCCCGGACCAGCTGATCCTGCCGCATCCACGATTGCAGGATCGTTCCTTTGTTCTGGTGCCGTTGCATGACATCGCCCCGGATTGGCGCCACCCGATCTTGGGTTTGAGTGTCCGTGACATGTTGAATGCTCGTCCAAAGGCCGAGAAAAGTGAAATTCGGCCTTTGTAAGCGTCGTTTTCGTATCATTTTCCTGTTGTCAAGCGCTTTGCGAAGTCTTAGGTAAAGCGTCTGATATTCCCTGATGATGACTGGAGTCTCCTGATGGCCCGTGTGACGGTTGAAGATTGCGTTGACAAAGTTCCGAACCGTTTTGAGCTTGTTATGCTCGCTGCGCACCGCGCGCGCGAAATTTCTGCGGGCTCTGCCGTGACCGTTGATCGCGATAACGACAAAAACCCTGTTGTGTCCTTGCGTGAAATTGCGGACGAAACGCAAGCTGCTGATGATCTGTGTGAGCGGATGATTGAAAGCAACCAGACCCAGATTGAAGTTGATGAGCCAGAAGAAGACGCAATGGCGCTTCTTATGGGGGTTGAGCAAGACAAACCTGCAGACGATGATATGTCGGAAGAAAAGCTCCTTCGTGCGCTGATGGAAGCGCAAGAACCGAGGTAAAGCCGCCACGGCGATGGACCATCGAATATGATTGATGTTGATGATCTGATTTCGCTGGTCCGCACCTACAATCCGAAAACCAACGAAGACCTGATCCGGAAGGCCTATGATTATGGCGCGCTTATGCACAAGGGGCAAAAGCGCCATTCTGGGAAGCCCTATTTCACGCACCCGGCCGAAGTGGCCGCGCTTTTGACAGAACAGCGGTTGGATGATGCAACGATCATCACAGCGCTTTTGCACGACACGATTGAAGACACCAAATCCACCTATGCCGAGATCGAAAAGCGCTTTGGCAAGGAAATCGCCGAACTGGTAGATGGCGTGACCAAGCTGACCAACCTGCAACTCAGCTCGACTGAAACCAAGCAGGCCGAGAATTTCCGCAAGCTTTTCATGGCCATGTCAAAGGATTTGCGGGTCATTCTGGTCAAACTTGCAGACCGTCTGCACAATATGCGCACGATCAAACACATGCGCCCGGAAAAGCAGGTTCAGAAATCGCGCGAGACGATGGATATCTACGCTCCGCTGGCAGGCCGGATGGGTATGCATTGGATGCGCGAAGAACTGGAGGATTTGTCCTTCCGTGTGCTGAACCCCGAAGCGCGCGCGTCGATTATTCGCCGGTTCATCACTCTGCAGAAAGAGACAGGCAATCTGGTTCCAAAAATTACCGAGGATATTCAAGCCGAACTCGCTCAGGCAGCTGTTGAGGCTGATGTTTTCGGGCGTGCGAAGAAGCCCTATTCGATCTGGCGCAAAATGGAAGAAAAGAAGCAGGGTTTTTCACGCCTGTCCGATATCTACGGGTTTCGTGTGATCACGAAGTCCGAGGAAGATTGTTACCGCGTGTTAGGGGCGATCCATCAGCGGTGGCGATCTGTTCCCGGGCGTTTCAAGGATTATATCAGCCAGCCAAAATCAAACGGCTATCGCTCGATCCACACAACGGTCTCGGGTCGTGATGGCAAGCGCGTTGAGGTGCAGATCAGAACGCGCCAGATGAACGAGGTGGCCGAGGCCGGTGTCGCCGCTCACTGGTCTTACCGTGACGGGGTACGGGTTGAAAACCCGTTTGCTGTGGACCCGGCAACGTGGATTTCCAACATGACCGAACGCTTTGAGCAGGCCGAGGATCATGATGAATTTCTAGAGCACGTGAAGCTTGAGATGTATTCCGATCAGGTCTTCTGCTTTACCCCGAAGGGTGAGGTGGTGAAGTTGCCGCGCGGGGCAACGCCTCTGGATTTTGCCTATATTATCCACACCCGCATCGGACATTCCTGCGTCGGGGCCAAGGTGGACGGTATGCGCGTTCCGCTGTGGACTCGGTTGCGCAATGGGCAGTCGGTGGAAATCATCACGGCCGAAGGTCAGCGCCCACAACCTACATGGATGGATATCGCCATTACCGGCCGTGCCAGGTCCGCGATCCGCAAATCTCTGCGCGAAGAAGACCGCGACCGGTTCATCAAGCTGGGTCGCGAACTGACCCGCGTGGCCTTTGAACATGTGGGCAAGAAGGCCACCGACAAGGCCCTGAAGACAGCAGCCAAGGAACTTCGCCTTGAAAATATTGCGCAGCTTCTGGAGTTCGTAGGCTCAACCGAGCTGTCGGCACGCGAAGTTGTGGGCGTGCTCTACCCGGATTTGGCGGATCGCCATGACGAGGACGAGGTTGACGCGCAGAAATCCGTGATTGGCCTTCCCGATGGGTTCAGCGTCAAACGCGCGCCATGTTGTCAGCCCGTGCCGGGTGAACGCATTGTTGGCATCAAATACAAAGGAGCAGGTGTTTTCGTCCATGCGATTGCCTGCGAGGCTTTGGTGGAACTTGACGATCAACCTGATCGCTGGGTTGACCTGCACTGGAACGCAGGCAGACATGCCGCGAACAACGCAGTGACACTCAATGTCACCATCGGAAATAATTTTGGGGTGCTCGGACGCATTTGCACATTGATCGGCGAGCAGAAGGCCAATATCTCGGACATGCATTTCATTGATCGCAAACCGGACTATTTCCGTATTTTGATTGATGTGGATGTAAGAGACGCGGAACACCTTCACGCTGTGACAACAGCAATCGAAGCAGATAGTGATGTTGCCTCGATTGATCGGCATAGGGATATAAGCTGTAAACCGTAATGAGTATGGCCTGCGTGTTCACGGCCACAAGGATTAGGGAAGACTATTGGTGTTTAAACGCCGCACACCAAAATCTTGGGCTTTATGGCTTTGGCATTTGATCTGGCCGCAAGGCGGTTGGACGCGTGCGGCGTATTATGTCGGACATAGGTTAAATCGTTTGCCCGACAGTCCCGAACGGATTGCCCGGGGCATATTCATCGGTGTATTTACTACGTTCACGCCCTTTTACGGGATGCATTTTGTTATTGCTGCGATTTTGTCAAAACTGACACGTGGCAATATTCTTGCCTCATTAATGGCGACGTTTTTTGGCAACCCATTGACATATTTGCCGATCGGTATCGTGTCCCTGAAAACAGGACATTTCATGCTGGGCACCAAGTTGGATGATGACATCATCCCCTCTCTGGGCCATCGTTTCTCTGGTGCTGGTCGTGACCTGCGCGATAACTTCATGGCCTTGTTTACTGACGACAAGTCAGATTGGATGCGTCTGTCCAGATTTTATGACGAGATTTTCTTTCCCTATATGATTGGCGGTATCATTCCCGGAATTATCTGTGGCATTATTTGTTATTACCTTAGCCTACCCCTGATTACGGCTTATCAGAAACGCCGCAAAGGTCGTCTGAAAGCCAAGCTGGTTGAGATCAAAGAAAAGAAAGCTCTGAAAAAAGCCAATCGCAGTACACCCAGCGAATGAAGACAGCTTGCAGTGTCGTCGCAGTTACGAAACGATGCCCTTGACCGGGATGAGTAAAGAGAGGGTGCAATGTCTGAAGTGCAGAAACTGCGACTTGGGGTGAATATCGACCACGTTGCCACCGTTCGGAACGCGCGGGGTGGGGCCGTACCGGACCCGGTGCGTGCTGCAAAACTGGCGGAAGACGCAGGGGCCGATGGCATTACGGCCCACCTGCGCGAGGATCGTCGCCATATTACAGATACAGACATTGATGCGCTGATGCAGACGCTGTCTGTACCTCTGAATTTCGAGATGGCCGCAACGCCTGAAATGCAGCAAATCGCTTTGCGTCATAAACCCCATGCTGTGTGCATCGTGCCCGAACGACGTGAGGAAAGGACAACCGAAGGCGGGCTTGAGGTCGCACGCGAGGAAAACAGCCTTGCCCATTATATCGCGCCCTTGCGGGATGCCGGGTGCCGGGTGTCCATTTTTATTGCAGCGGATCAAAAGCAGATTGAGGCCGCCGCCCGTATCGGCGCGCAAGTGGTCGAACTGCATACAGGCGCGTATTGTGATGCCTATGCCGAAGGACGTTTTGACGTTCGCGATGTCGAACTTGAAAAGCTGCGCGATATGGCCGTTTTCGCACATTCTTTGGGACTTGAAGTTCATGCGGGTCACGGTTTGACCTATGACACCGTTCAGCCAGTTGCTGCTTTTCCCGAGGTGATTGAATTGAATATCGGTCACTTTCTAATCGGTGAGGCCATTTTCCGCGGCCTCACCCCGGCCATCACAGAGATGCGCCGTCTGATGGATGAGGCCTGCGGATGAGTGAGCTTGTTTTGCCAATAGCCACCTCGCTGGTGGCATTCCTGATTGCGGCAGCGTCGCCCGGCCCTGCGACACTTGGCGTGGCGCATGTGTCTTTGTCAAAGGGCCGCAGGTCAGGTTTGGCCTTTGGCCTTGGCTTATCTTTTGGGGCATATTGGCGGGGCTTGGGGTCGGCATGTTGATCATCGGCTTCGCCCCGGCAATGGTTGCGTTGAAAATCGTTGGGGGGCTGTACCTGCTATGGCTTGCCTATCTCTCGGCGCGTGGTGCATTTTCTGGTCCGACGGGCGCATCGCAATCGCATGCGCGCTCTTCAATGCGCCGCTCATTTCTGCGCGGGATCGCTTTGAACCTGTCCAACCCCAAAGCAGTCTTTGCATGGCTTGCTGTGATTTCCATCGGCCTTCCCGGTGATGCTTCCGACCCGCTGGTTATGGTGGTTGTCGCACTTTGCGGCGCATTGGGTGTCGCGATCTATGCGGGATATGCGATACTGTTCTCAGTGCCGCGCGCTATGGCGTTCTATCGTCGATGGTATCGCTGGATTGGCATCACCTTCGCGGGTCTGTTCGGTGCCGCTGGGCTGAAGATTTTGACAGCAAGGCTACCCCCTTGATCCTCGGCATAGGCACGGATCTCGCTAATATAGAGCGTATCCAAGGCACGCTCGACCGTTTTGGTGATCGTTTCCGCAACAGGGTGTTCACCGAGGTCGAACAGCGCAAAGCGGAACGTCGCAAAGATACAGCAGGCACCTACGCCAAGCGCTGGGCGGCGAAGGAAGCGTGCTCAAAGGCATTGGGAACGGGCCTGCGCATGGGGATTTCATGGAAAGACATGGCCGTCAGTAACCTGCGCAGCGGCCAACCTGTTATGGCCGTGACAGGCTGGGCCGCAGAACGCCTTGTCGAGATGACCCCCGAAGGCCATGAGGCCATTATCCATGTTACCCTGACAGATGATCACCCATGGGCGCAGGCCTTTGTTGTGATCGAAGCGCGACCAATTGAGTAACCTCTCAGCTTGACACCGCCCATACCAATCCGCATTTAGCATCCATATTTCAGAAAAGAGGCCAAAATGGCGAGCAGCAGCGAAGAAAGCCCGAACAGTATTATGGAAACCGTCAAAACAGTGGTCTATGCGCTGCTGATCGCGGGTGTCTTTCGCACGCTGTTCTTCCAACCTTTCTGGATACCGTCCGGATCAATGAAGGATACGCTGCTGGTGGGCGATTTCCTGTTCGTCAACAAGATGGCTTATGGGTATTCGAAATATTCCTGTCCGTTTGGCATCTGCCCGGTCTCTGGCCGCATCTTGGGAACTGAGCCTGAACGCGGTGACGTGATTGTCTTTCGGCATCCGACCAGTGGTCAGGACTATATCAAACGTCTGATTGGTCTGCCGGGTGATAAAGTGCAGATGAAGAACGGTGTGTTATTTCTGAATGGCGAGGCGCAAAAGCAGATAGAAGTCTCTGATTTTATCGAGGTTTACGAACCACAGGGACCCGTTGGTGGGTTTCCACAATGCTCCAACGGCGCGGTTGCCATTGGCGCGGAATGTGTGAAAACACGCCGTACTGAAGCACTTGAAGGCGCCGAAGGGCATTCCATTCTGAATGTTCGAAATAGTGGACCGGGGGATAACACCCCTATTTTCACTGTGCCCGAAGGTAATTTCTTCTTTATGGGCGATAACCGTGACAATTCTACGGACTCGCGCTTTGCGCAATCAGCGGGAGGCGTTGGCTTTGTTCCTTTTGAGAACTTGCTGGGTCGGGCAGATCGGATCGTATTTTCCTCGGCTGGACGACGTATGCTGTATTTTTGGACTTGGCGGGGTGATCGCTTCTTTAAGGCAGTTGAATGAAAAAGCTGTTGAAGGCGATACTAACGACAGTATTTTCACTAAGCCTTTTGGCAATCGCCGCGCTTGCTTTTATCTATAAGCCGGTTGTTATCCGATCACCGGCAATGACCCCGACATTGATGCCCGGAGATCTGACAATTGTGAACAGGTTGGCCTACAGCATAGACGAGGCATCCTGTACATCTGGTTTTTGTGATGGGCTGAAAAGCTGGCTCGGCGTGGCACCGGCGCTGGGGGATAGTGTCCTGTTTCCTCATCCTGTTACGGATCAGCTTTCCGCCATGCGTATTGTGGGTTTGCCGGGCGACCGGGTACAGATGAAGGATGGTATCCTGCATATAAATGGCACAGCTCAGCCAAAGAATGAGTTTTCCTATCGGCTTGATAAATATGAACCGCAGGGCCCTGATGAGATATTGCCTGTTTGCTCAAACGCGCCTGTAAATGCTGAAGAAAGATGCGAACAAACTCAGTTTATAGAGAGTCTTGGTGATCGCAGAGGGCATATTACTCTGGATTTGATCGAGGGTTCAGAAGGTGATGATACGGACGAATTTTTAGTGCCAAACGGATTTTACTTTGTTATGGGCGACAACCGTGACGTTGCATTGGACTCCCGATTTCGCCGGAATGTCGACGGAATTGGATATGTAAGGCCCGAAAGTATTCTAGGCAGGGTGGATCTCATCCTGATGTCATCGGCGGGCAAAACTCTGCTGCAATTCGGAAAATGGCGTGATAACCGTTTTCTCAAGACGATTAGATAAGGTTTTCGATGACGCCGCTTGGTGAAAAGTTGTTACTGGCGCTGTTTGCCCCGATTGCGGTGATGACCTTTCTGTCGATTGTCATATACAGGCCATTCTGGATTCCTGACGGGTCTATGAAGCCAACCCTTCTGGTTGGGGACTACCTGTTCGTCAACCGTGCGGTTTATGGCTTCCCCGCGTTGATGTGCGGGTTGGGGTTTTGCGATGGGGATACTGGCCCTTTTGGGGATTTGCCTCAACGTGGTGATGTCGTGATTTTCCGCACCCCCGAAGAACTCCATTTCTTTGCCAAACGGGTGATCGGTTTGCCAGGGGACCGGGTGCAAATGAAAGATGGCACTCTACACCTCAATGACAGGGCTGTCGTGCAAACGCCCGATGGTCTTTTTACAGAAACCTATATTCTGGAAAACGGCTATCTGGCGTGTTCCAATGGTCCGGTGGGGCTTGGCGATATTTGTGAAAAACCTCGTATGATTGAAACCCTGCCTGATGCGCGGGCCTATCATGTACTGAATATCCTTGATGGGCAGGCGGGTGATAACACCCCTGTTTTTGAGATACCGGAAGGATATTTCTTTGTGCTTGGTGATAATCGCGACAATTCGTTAGACAGCCGTTTCTCACATGGTGTTGGTGGTCCCGGTATGATCCCGATGGAAAACCTTATCGGCAGGATTGATCTGATCGTTCTATCCCTTGTCGGCGAAAAAGGCCGGTTTTTACGGTGGGTCAGATGAAACTATCCGCTGAGCTTAGGGCGTTCTGTAAGCGTATAGGCTATGATTTTTCTGATACCGAGCTTTTAATACGGGCGCTCACCCATGCGTCCATTTCATCCGCCATACGCCCCGACAATCAACGGCTGGAGTTCCTGGGTGACAGGATACTGGGCCTTGTGATGGCAGAGGCTTTATTGTCGCATGACGCTGACGCAAGCGAAGGTGTTCTGGCTCCGCGGTTCAACGCATTGGTTCGGAAAGAAACATGCGCCGAGATTGCTCGCACTATTGGTGTGGGCGATGTTCTGAGGTTGGGAAAATCGGAAATGGTTTCTGGTGGGCGCCGAAAGGAAGCTTTGCTAGGCGATGCCATGGAGGCGGTCATTGCGGCGGTTTATATGGACGGCGGGTTTGATCAGGCGCGGGGCTTGATCCTTAGGCTTTGGGGGGACCGCATCCGGGATGTCGAAACAGATGCAAGAGATTCCAAGACATCGCTTCAGGAATTTGCTCAATCCAAACGACAAGACCCGCCTACATACGAGATCATTAGCCGAGAAGGCCCTGACCATGCCCCTCAATTCACTGTGGTGGTGCGGTTGCAGTCCGGCGAAAGCGCAGAGGCGTGCGCGGGGTCAAAACGGCAGGCAGAACAAGGGGCAGCGAAGCTTTTGTTGCGAAGGTTAGGGATATGACAGAGCAAAAACGCGCGGGGTTCATCGCCCTGATTGGGGAGCCGAATGCGGGCAAGTCAACGCTTCTCAACAGGATGGTTGGCGCTAAAGTATCCATCGTAACCCATAAGGTGCAGACCACGCGCGCGCGCATTCGTGGCGTTGCAATGGAAGGGCAGGCACAGCTGGTGTTTGTGGATACACCGGGTTTGTTCAAACCGCGTCGTCGCCTGGACCGTGCCATGGTGGCGGCCGCTTGGTCGGGGGCGTCTGATGCGGATGTGGTTGTGTTGCTGGTCGAGGCGCATCGCGGGATCACCGATGGCGTGGCAGCCATTCTTGACGGGCTGAGCGAACGGGTTGGCAATGCCAAGGTGGCACTGGCGATCAACAAGATTGACCGCGTGAAATCCGATGTGTTGCTCGGGCTTACTGAGCAGTTGAACGAGCGGTTTCCTTTTGTCGAGACCTTCATGATCTCGGCGGAAAAGGGGTACGGGGTGGATACATTACGCGCTTGGCTCGCCTCGCAAATGCCCCTTGGTCCGTGGCTCTACCCGGAGGACCAGATTGCGGACTTACCAATGCGCATGATTGCTGGGGAAATGACTCGGGAAAAACTGACGTTGCGATTGCATCAGGAACTGCCCTACCAGATGACCGTCGAGACCGAGACCTGGGAGGAAAAATCTGATGGCTCGGCTCGGATTGAGCAAATTATCTATGTGGTGCGCGACGGCCATAAAGGCATTGTATTGGGCAACAAGGGGGAGACGATCAAAGCAGTGGGCAAGGCTGCACGCGAGGAGCTGACCGAGTTTCTCGGCCGAAAGGTTCATTTGTTCCTGCAGGTGAAAGTACGGCCAAATTGGCTGGAGGAAAGTGAGCGATATTCGGAGATGGGGCTCGATTTTAAGGACGGGAATTGAGGGTTTTGGGACTTACCCCTTTCTCAAATTCCTCCCCCTTAAAAAGGGGACCATGATGCCAAGGTTGACATCAGAATTTTGGACGCAGGCCTATCTGGCGCGCTTGCGGCTGTTGGAAATTCCGGCTTTTGTTGTATCGAAAGGGGATGTCACCGCGGGCGCCGTTTTGATCAAGGTGAATACTCTGGATGGGCAAGCCGTGGCCTATCAGCGGTCGTTCGACCTGATGTCCGGGGAACGGGCTTGGGTCGTTCTGGCAGATGGACCGGAGGCTGAAGTGGATGATGCCCTGGCACGGCAGCGGTCCTTTGATCCGGATCTCTGGGTGATCGAGGTTGAAGATAAGGCGGGTCGTCATCTGTTGGATGAGCCGGGGCTGACGTAATGGAATGGCGATCTGAAGGCGTTCTTCTGGCTGTGCGTCGCCATGGAGAAAATGCAGCGATCATCGAAGTGTTCACGCAAGACCGTGGTCGCCATGCGGGTGTGGTGCGGGGCGGGGCTTCGCGTAAACTGGCGCCCATATTGCAGCCCGGCGCGCAGCTTGACGTAACCTGGCGCGCGCGGCTGGAGGATCATCTGGGTGCATTCACGGTGGAGCCTTTAAAATCCTGCGCTGCGCAAGTGATGAATGACCGCACGGCGCTGGCCGGGCTGAACGCGATCTGTGGGTTGCTTAGCTTTGCCTTGCCTGAACGCGATCCACACCCGGAACTTTACATTCGCTCTCTGGATCTGTTTGATCGCCTTGGGGCCGATCCTGCATGGCCGCTTTCGTATCTGGAATGGGAACTGGCGCTGCTGGAAGATATGGGGTTCGGGCTGGATTTTAGCTCCTGCGCTGTGACTGGGGCCACCCAGGACCTGATTTACGTCTCGCCTAAATCGGGCCGGGCTGTCTCAAGGCAAGGGGCCGGGGAATGGGCCGATAAGCTTCTGCCATTGCCGGGTTGTCTGCGCGGGGTTGGAGACGGCTCTCAGGATGGCTTGAATGAGGCGCTGACAACGACCGGGTTCTTTCTGGCAAACCGGATGGCCTCTCAATTTGGTGACAGGCCCCTACCTGCAGCGCGACAAAGACTGGTCGAAGCAATACGGAAGACGACATGAAGACATTTGCAGAAATTCGGGAAATTGCCCTATCGCGCCATGGTGATCTTGATGCGCAATTGCCGCAAACGCTCGCTGTCAAACTGGCCGAACAAACCGATGATCGCATTCTGTCGCAATTCACCAAACGCGTGTTTTCTGCCGGCTTCAACTGGACAGTGATCGAGAATAAATGGTCCGGTTTCGAGGCGGCCTTTCATGGCTTCGACATTGCACGCAATGCTTTCATGAACGAGGAAGACCTTGATAGCCACTTGTCCAATAAAGCTATTGTGCGCAACGGCGCCAAGATATTGTCCGTGCGTGACAATGCGATTTTTCTGAGTGATCTGGCGCGAGAACATGGTTCTGCTGCGACATATCTTGGCAATTGGCCGGTCAGCGATACGGTAGGCCTGTTCGATCTTCTAAAGAGAAGAGGCGCGCGTTTGGGTGGGATGACCGGGCAATATGGGCTACGGATGCTTGGCTATGATACATTCATTCTGTCGAACTCAGTTGTCGCGGCGCTAAATATGGCGGGCGTGATTGACGGCGCTGCAACGTCCAAAACCGTACAAAAGAAGGTGCAGGCAGCCTTTAACACTTGGGTCGAGGAAAGTGGCGAGACGCAGGCTCAGATCAGCCGAACCTTGGCGCTGTCCGTACCGGATTAACGCGTTTAGCGTAGCTGCGGTCCAGAAGCACAGACAAGGCACATTTCCCGCGCCTGAATACATGAAAACCTTAGCCCAAAAGCCGCCGTGCTATCACTTGGGCTTGTATTTCGGCGGCCCCCTCGAAGATATTCAGGATGCGTGCGTCACATAGGACGCGGCTGATTTTATATTCCAGCGCAAAACCGTTGCCGCCATGAATTTGCAGCGCATTGTCGGCACAGGCCCATGCCACACGTGCGCCCAATAGCTTGGCCATTCCAGCCTCCAGATCACAGCGACGGTCATTGTCTTTCTCATTGGCCGAGAAATAGGTCAGCTGACGGGCCACCATGATTTCTACTGCCATCATAGCCAGTTTGCCCGAGACGCGAGGGAAGTTGATCAGTGATTTGCCGAACTGCTTGCGGTCCTGTGCGTATTGCATACCCATGTCTAGCGCAGATTGGGCGACACCCACTGCACGCGCGGCGGTTTGGATGCGGGCAGATTCGAAGGTTTGCATCAGTTGCTTGAAGCCCTGACCTTCCGCGCCACCCAAGAGGTTCTCGCCCTTGACGTGAAAATTATCGAAGGCCAGCTCGTACTCTTTCATTCCGCGATAACCCAGTACCTCAATCTCACCGCCGGTCATGCCGTCAGTGGGGAAAGGGTTGGCGTCGTCACCGGGGGTCTTTTCGGCGATGAACATGGACAAACCTTTGTAGTTGTCTGTCGACGGGTCGGTGCGGGCCAGAAGGGTCATGATCTGAGTGCGCGCGGCGTGTGTGATCCAGGTTTTGTTGCCAGTCACTTTGTAATCGTCGCCATCTTTTACCGCGCGCGTCCGCAAAGCCCCGAGGTCAGAACCAGTATTGGGTTCCGTAAAGACAGCAGTGGGCAGAGTTTCGGCAGATGCGAGCTTTGGCAGCCATTTTGCCTTTTGCGCATCGGTGCCGCCGCACAGGATCAGTTCGGCAGCGATTTCCGAGCGCGTGCCAAGGGAACCCACGCCAATATAACCACGCGACAGCTCTTCTGACACAACGACCATTGATGCTTTGGACAGACCAAAGCCATCATATTCCTCGGGGATGGTCAGGCCGAATACACCCATTTCTGCAAGCTCTTCGATGATCTCCATCGGGATCAAATCATCGTTTAAGTGCCAGTCATGAGCGTAAGGTTCCACTTTTTCGATCGCAAACCGGCGGAATTGTTCGCGGATCATCTCCAGCTCGTCATCAAGGCCGGAGACGCCGACAGTGATGTTGGCCGACTGCTCTTGCATCAGCGCGACAAGGCGTGTGCGGGCGGCTTGGGTATTACCGGATTGTGTAAGCGTCATGATGGCAGGGCTCATCATCCCGCGCTGGTCGTCTTGGGTCAGCCCAATATCTTGCAAGCGCAGCATTTCGCCTTGGGACATGGGGATACCACCATAAAGCTGCCAGAGATATTCACCAAAAGCGATCTGATGGAGCAGCTGTTCGATCTCACCAAATTTGCCATTGGATTGCAGACCTTCGGCCCAATTTTGCATCTGGCGCAGCGCCTCGGTGTACGTGGCAAGCCATGCAAGACCATGGGCAGCGGTTTGATGCTTTTCGATCAAATTACCTGAAACACGGCCATTATGGATAACTTTTTCGCGTAAAATATCAGTTGCACGTGCAAGTACAGCTTCGACAGGTGCAATTGCCTGCGCAGTCAAATTCAAAAGCTCGGGAATGATCGGGGCGTCAGCGGTTTCAAAAGGCATTTCTTGTCCGTCATGGGCCATCGGTCGAATCCTCTCCTCTATAACAGGTTTCCCTAGGAAATAATCCTTTCGCAAGTGCAGCGCAATAATAATTCTTTTGAGATAATGTAATTGAACAAAAGTGTCGCAGCGATTTTCCAAATGCAGACGGGCGCAGTACGAGATAAGAGGAAAAGATGGAGTTTATATTCTCGATCCTGACCCCTCTGACCTTCGCGTTCGCAATACTGATTGCAGTATTCGCTGGTGTTGTGAAAGGGCTTGTCGGTTTTGCCATGCCTATGATCCTGATTTCAGGCCTTAGCACATTCATGTCGCCAGAGTTGGCTTTGGCAGGGTTGATCATCCCGACTGTTGTTACCAATGGAATGCAGGCGCTGCGGCAAGGTCCGCGGGAAGCCATAGGTTCAATCAAGAAATTTAGCTTGTTTCTGGGTGTTGGCGCGGTGTTTTTGGTGATCTCGGCGCAATTGGTGCCGCTGGTTTCGATTAATGCGCTGTTCCTAATCATCGGGGTGCCGGTAATCTTCTTCTCATTTATCTTGCTGAGTGGATGGCAGCCGAAATTCGATCACAACTCACGTCTGCTGGAGGCTGGGGTTGGTGCTTTCGCAGGAAGTATTGGCGGCGTATCAGGGGTATGGGGCCCACCGACCGTGACCTATCTGACAGCAATCAATACGCCAAAAGTGGATCAGATGCGGGTGCAGGGGACGATTTATGGGCTGGGCGCGCTCGTGCTTTTCTTTGCACATCTGCAATCGGGTGTTTTGCGGTGGGAGACATTGCCACTATCATTTGCGATGTTGCCGCCCGCTGTTCTGGGCATCTGGCTTGGGTTTAAATTGCAGGACCGGATTGATCAGAAGCTCTTCAAACGTATGACTTTGGTTGTGTTGTTGCTGGCTGGGGCAAATCTGATCCGGCGCGGTTTGATCGGGACCTAACTGATCACGGTGCCCGCACATATATTGGCCAGATGCGGCACAGTTGCAGGTTCGACAACTTCAAAGGACACTCGATAGAGCGTTTTGCCTTCTGCTTTTGCCTCAAGCGTCCACGTGCCTGTGACTTCTTCGAATGGGAATTCGAAGGTAAAGAAGTTGAGCGAGGCGTTTTCCGGCCCAAAACCCGAGTTCCAGCTTTCGCGTGTTGCATTGCTGTCTGGAAAGGCGGGATGTTGGATGATTACGGTTGCATCCTCGAACACGGGTCCAGTTGTGCGTATTCTAATGCCAAACCCTATGCCCCGGATCATCGGAACGATCTGGGTGTTTACAACGATGTGCTGCGGTTGATCCCGTTGTTTGATGTAGCCCAGAACCGTATCCGGTGCCGGGACTTTGCGGTGCGCACTATCCGGACATATCAGGCCGTACTCCAGATCTATCATTACATCAGGATCGAAGTAAGGTTCCGACGTTTTTGCCCAAAGCGTTCCCGCAACGACGCAAGCCGCTGTAAGAAAGACAAATGGCCAAAACCGCACCAGATGATTAGCCAATCGCTGCGTCTTTCACATCATTGTCAATATAAGGCACGTATTGTGCAAAGTTGTCCGCAAACATCTGCACCAGTTTTGCGGCTTGCGTATCATAGGTCAGGGGCTCTTCCCATGTGCGGCGCGGGTCAAGCAGGATATCGGCGACACCTTCTACGGATGTTGGAACTTCAAATCCGAAATTAGGGTCTTTGCGGAACGAAGCATCTTTCAGGGATCCGTCAAGCGCTGCGGATAGCAATGCACGTGTCGCCCTAATCGGCATCCGCGATCCGGTGCCATAGGCCCCGCCGGTCCAGCCTGTATTGACCAACCAGCAGGTTGAGCCATGCTTGGCAATCTTCTGTTGCAACAGCTTACCGTAGACCTCGGGTCTGCGTGGCATGAAGGGCGCACCGAAGCAGGTCGAGAATGTCGGCTCAGGTTCGGTCACGCCACGTTCTGTACCAGCCACTTTGGACGTGAAGCCTGATAGGAAATGATACATCGCCTGCGCAGGCGTCAGTCGCGCAATGGGGGGCAGCACGCCAAACGCATCACAGGTCAACATTATGATGTTTTTCGGATGGCCACCAAGTGCTGTGTCAGACGCATTTGAAATGTAGTGTAGCGGATATGCGCAGCGCATATTAGCGGTCAGGCTATCATCTTTGAAGTCGAGCTCTTTGGTGTCCTGATCAAATACCATGTTTTCGATGACTGTACCGAATTTTTCAGTGGTCGCGTAGATTTCGGGTTCTGCCTCGGCACTCAGATTGATTGTCTTCGCGTAGCAGCCACCTTCAAAATTGAATGCACCTCGATCAGACCAACCATGCTCATCATCGCCGATCAGGGTGCGTGATGGCTCAGCCGACAAAGTCGTTTTACCTGTTCCTGATAGGCCGAAGAAGATGGCTGTATCCGCAGGATTGCCAGGCGCATGGTTGGCAGAGCAGTGCATCGGCATGATACCTTTTTCGGGCAGCAGATAGTTCAGCAGGGTGAAGACGGATTTCTTGTTCTCGCCCGCATAAGCTGTGCCACCAATCAGAACCATTTTCTTGTGAAGGTTCAGAGCAACGACAGTGTCTGAGCGGCAGCCGTGACGGTTCGGATCGGCTTTGAAGCTGGGACAGTTGATAATCGTGAAGTCAGGTACGAAGGTGGCCAGCTCACTGTCGTCGGGACGACGTAGAAGATGGCGGATAAAAAGGCCATGCCATGCAAGTTCGGTCACAACACGCACATTGAGGCGATGAGCCGGATCAGCACCGCCGAATAAATCCTGCACAAAGAAATCGCGGCCTTTCATATGGGCGAGCATATCGTCGTGTAGCTGATCAAACGCATCCGGGGCCATCGCGGCGTTGTTTTCCCACCAGATGTTTTCTTCAGTATCGGGGGTGCGCACGACGAATTTGTCGTTCGGTGATCGCCCGGTGTGCTTTCCGGTTGTCACAAGGAATGTACCACCTTTTCCAAGTGTCCCCTCGGAGCGGATCAGTGCCTGTTCAATAAGAGCAGGTTCCAGATAGTTGTAAAACACGTCCCCCAACCCATGAATCCCCTGAGTTTCCAACGTATGTGTTGGATTTACGCGTCCGTGTGTCATTTGCAAAGCTCCAGTGCGGTGGTCTGATCCCGCTGGTCCTGAACCGCACGAAAGATCTGGGTCGTGCGCACTACTCCGACGGAGAAGTTACACTATATATACCAATGTGAGATTTGAGTGGGAACCGGCAGAGTACAGGCAGTTAGCGTTATCATGGGCGCGAACTGCGGCAATTTAGTCAAACTCTCATGGTGAAGTGTTGAAATAAACCGTTATTAGGGGGCGATTCGGAACAATTTCATTGATTCTCGGCATCCGAAGCCTGAGAGTGTGGGTAAAATAAATAACGTGCAGTATGAGGGAATACCTATGTCCAGAATTGCATTGGTGGATGACGACAGAAACATTTTGACTTCGGTTCAGATGACACTTGAAGCCGAAGGTTTTGAAGTGGAAACCTATAATGACGGTCAATCCGCGCTTGATGCTTTTACGCGCAAGATGCCCGATATGGCTGTGCTGGATATCAAGATGCCACGCATGGACGGCATGGATCTGTTACAGCGTTTGCGTCAAAAAAGTGAGATACCTGTCATTTTCCTGACTTCAAAGGATGATGAGATTGACGAAGTTCTGGGTCTTCGTATGGGTGCAGATGATTACGTGCGTAAACCTTTTTCGCAGCGCCTTCTTGTGGAACGTATCCGCGCGCTTCTGCGGCGCAAGGAAGCTGTCGCAAAGGATGACGCAGGCGCAGAGCCTGATGTCAGTCAGGTTATGGTTCGGGGTGATCTAACAATGGATCCGCTGCGCCACACCGTTGTCTGGAAGGGTAGGGATGTATCGCTGACCGTAACAGAGTTTCTGCTGCTTCAGGCTCTTGCGCAGAGACCGGGGTTTGTAAAAAGCCGCGATCAGCTGATGGATGTAGCCTATGATGATCAGGTTTATGTGGATGATCGCACTATCGACAGTCATATCAAGCGTCTGCGGAAGAAGATGCGCACAGCCGATGATAACTTTTCGGCGATTGAGACACTATATGGTATTGGCTACAGATATAACGAAGAGTAAATTGAGCGCTGTAACTGGCCAACATCAGTTGAAACAAATTTGGGTCGTAGGACCATAGCGTCGAGGATAGCCGTGGCAGACGGGAAACCGGCAAACACTGCAGACTTGGTTATGGGCGAAGACTGGACCGCGTCCGAAGATGCAGTCGAAACGGAGCTGAGGACCAAGCGAGCACAGCGAAGTTATATTTCGCTGAACAGTTCTCCTTTGGCTCGCAAGATCATCACATTCAACCTGATGGCTCTGATTGTTCTGGTTGCAGGTGTTCTGTTCTTAAATCCATTTCGGGACAGTCTGGTTACGCAGCGCGAAGCCGGTCTTGTTGCCGAAGCTGAATTGATAGCTGACGTTTTTGAGGCAAGGCTGCCAGACGGTGTTCCTGTTGATCTCGATAATAACGGTTTCAGTATTGATCTGGCGACAACCTTGTCAAAGCTGGATATAGCACCCGGCATAGATCTTTATATTTTTTCCTCGTCCGAAGCGCTTGTTGCGACCACCGAAGGTCAGGAAAGACCCGTTTTGGAAGGGGCTGAAGCGTTGCAGCCCGAGGGCCGCACGACATTGATTACCAGCTTTCTAAACTCGGTTTGGGAGTCGCTGGCTGGCGCGGTGGGGTCTGGCGACCTACCAGATGCAGCGACCTCGGGAGAGCAGGATGCCAGAAAACTTTTACAGGCAGCGCTTGCAGGCGAAACCCGGGTCCAGACCGGCTTGGATGAAACCGGGCGCAGTATCTTCTCGGTTGTAACGCCCATTCAACACAGTGGCTCAACCGTTGGCGTCATTGCGTTGACGACCATCGCAGGGCAGATTGACCAGCTTGTACGCTATGAGCGTGAGCAGGTTCTGCAGATGTTCGTAATCGCCATGCTGGTTTCTATCGGGTTATCACTGGTGCTGGCCAGTACGATTGCCAATCCCTTGTCCGATTTGGCCGCAGCAGCTGAGCTTGGGCGCGAGAAGCATTCCGGACGTATCAGTACAGGCCGCGTGCGTATCCCGGACCTGACAGCGCGCCCGGATGAGATCGGACGTCTATCCGGTGCTATGCGCGGTATGGTGTCAGCTCTGTATGAGCGGATTGAATCAAACGAACAATTTGCTGCGGATGTTGCGCATGAGATCAAGAATCCGCTGGCCTCGCTCAGATCGGCGGTGGGTACTATGCATGTCGCCAAAACAGCTGAGCAGCGGAGCCGTCTTCTGGAGGTGATAGAACATGATGTGCGACGTCTTGACCGTCTGGTCAGCGACATCTCGAATGCCTCCCGGCTTGATAGTGAATTGGTTAAGGAAGAAGAAGAACCTTTCGACCTTATGAAGATGCTCCATAACCTAAGTGAGTATCTGGGGCAGCAGGCTTCAGAAAAAGGTGTGGAGTTCGTCAAGGACATCCCGAATGAGCCTATTGTCATACATGGGCTAGAAGCCCGTCTCGCGCAGGTTTTTGTCAATCTGATCACCAACGCGACGTCTTTTTGTGAGGATGGAGATGCTGTGCGAATCTGGGCGCGGCGTCGTAACAACCGCGTTCTTGTCGTCGTCGAAGATACAGGGCCGGGTATTCCGGATCAGGCATTGGGTAAAGTGTTCAACCGATTCTATTCTGAACGACCAGAGCAGCAGTTTGGAAACCATTCAGGGCTAGGTCTTGCGATTTCAAAGCAGATTATCGAAGCCCATGATGGTGTGATCTGGGCCGAAAACATCCGTCCGACCAACGCGGATATCACATCGGAACCTTTGGGGGCACGGTTTGTTGTTGGCTTGCCCACCTAACAGGTAACTTTACCGTGGCAACCGCATATCATGGGACAGCCATAGCTTTTAAAGGAAGGGCTGCGCTGATTACCGGGCCATCTGGTAGCGGGAAGTCTGCGCTAGCACTGCAAGTTATGGCCTTGGGCGCAAGGTTGATTTCTGATGATCAGGTTGTCTTGTTTGACAAGAACGGCGCTCTTTGGGCTCGAAGGCCTGAAACGCTTCCAGCCCAAATTGAAGCGCGAGGTATTGGGTTGCTGAATGTTCTAATGGGCGATCCGGCCCCTTTGGTCCTACTGATCGATATGGGGCAGACCGAAACAGAGCGTTTGCCGCAGCAGCGCTATGGTAATGTTTCGGGGCACAAGTTACCGCTACTTCACAAAGTTGAGGCTTCGCATTTCCCTTCGGCAATTTTTCACTACCTTAAAGGAACATGTGGTGAGTAAATCGAAGGAACGCGCTTTGGTCCATCCAGTAAATCCATTGCACAGGCTGGTGTTGGTAAGTGGCCCGTCCGGGGCAGGGCGGTCCACTGCGTTTCATGCCTTGGAAGATATGGGGTTTGAAACGATTGATAACCTGCCGCTATCCCTAATTCCGCGCGTTCTGGATGGCCCACCCCTCAGCAGCCCTTTGGCGCTAGGGGTAGATGTGCGTAATAGGGACTTCAGCACCTCTGCCCTGACTGAACTTTTGGATAGCTTAGTGGCAAATGACATGGTCCAGAGCCAGGTTTTGTATTTGGACGCGCGCGATGAGGTTCTGATCCGGCGGTATTCCGAGACACGCCGCAAACATCCTATGGCGCGCGATGATACCCCTTTGGATGGTATTTTGCGCGAGAAAGACGTGCTGGCTGCAATCCGCACGCGGGCGGATTTTCTAATCGATACGTCTGCTCTAAGCCCTCATGATCTTAGAGCAGAGCTTGAAACGTGGTTTTCGGAATCTCAGCCGGTCCAAATGGCTGTATCGGTTCAGTCGTTTTCCTATAAACGGGGTATGCCTCGTGGGGTGGATATGGTGTTTGACTGCCGCTTCCTGAATAATCCCCATTGGCAGCATGATTTACGCGGTTTTGATGGACGTAAGGCAGAAGTTGTGGACTTCGTGACTTCTGACTCAAGATTTGACGCTTTTTTCGCTCGGGTTCAGGATTTGTCGGAATTTCTACTGCCCGCCTATAAGGAGGAAGGCAAATCCTATCTTGCAATCGGGTTTGGCTGTACTGGGGGGCAACACAGGTCGGTTGCCGTTGCGGAAATGTTGGGCAAGGCCCTTGCAAACAAGGGCTGGCAGGTATCTATAAGACATCGGGAACTTGAGCGGCGGGGATTGGGTGAGACCGCTGTGACGCAGGGTGCATAAACGGTGATTGGGATTGTAATCGTGGCACATGGTGGGCTGGCAAAGGAATACCTTGCCGCCATTGAACATGTGGTTGGCAAGCAATCGGGTATTCGTGCGATCACTATTGAAGAAGATCATGACCGCACAATCAAGCAGGACGAGATTTGCGCCGCCGCTGATGCTGTAGATGAAGGGCAGGGGGTGGTTGTGGTGACGGATATGTTTGGCGGATCTCCGTCCAATCTGTCCTTGCGCGCCTGTAATCCGGACAATCGCCGCATCCTTTACGGAGCAAACCTTCCGATGCTGATCAAACTTGCCAAATGTCGCAGCCTGGAGGTTGGACAAGCCGTTGACTCTGCCATGCAAGCCGGTCGAAAATACATAAATAGCTTTAACGGATTGGCCGGAAATGGCTGAAGGTCAATTCGAGATTATCAATGAAAAAGGGCTGCATGCCCGCGCCTCGGCGAAGTTTGTAGAAGTGGTTGAACAGTTCCAGGCTAAGGCAACAGTGTCGAAAGATGGAATGGATGTGTCCGGTGACAGTATTATGGGTCTATTGATGCTTGCCGCATCGCGTGGATCGTCAATCAAGGTCACAACTGATGGTGATGATGCCGACGCGTTGATAAGAGCTTTGAACGATCTGATCTCCGACCGCTTTGGTGAGCCGGTTTGAGCCGCGATACGGTCAAAGCCGCCGAGATGACCTCTGCCGCTGATGTGGAAGAGGGGCACCCGGAATATGTACCCTATGACAAGCGCAACTTGTCCTATGCCAACACGTTCACCAATCCATGGAAAGCTAACACGATCCGGGTGATTGAATGGTTGACCGGTAAGTATGTATTGCTTCGCCTGATCCGCAAATTCGAAAAGGGTGGCGTGCGATTTGGTCAGGGGTTTTGGGAAGATGCTCTGACGGTTATGGGCATAGACCTGCTGACCCCACAGGAACAACTGGACCGTATCCCGAAAACTGGACCTGTGATTATAGTCGCAAACCATCCGCATGGGCTTGTAGATGGTATGGTTCTGGCTGAACTGATTGGTCGCGTGCGCACGGATTACAAGATCCTGACCAGGTCTCTGCTAACCGGCGTCAACGCCATTGATCAATTTATGATACCTGTTCCGTTTCTTCATGAAGAAGACGCTTTAAAGCAAAACCTTGAGATGCGCCGAAAGGCGATGGAACATCTGGGAAATGATGGGGTGATTGTTCTTTTCCCATCCGGGGTTGTGGCTGCATCAGAAACATATTTCGGGTCTGCGATTGAGGCTGATTGGAACCCGTTTACGGCGAAAATGATCCAACGATCTGATGCGACTGTGGTTCCCATCTTCTTTCAGGGCCAGAATTCACGCTGGTATCAGATGGCAAATCAGATTTCCCCCACCTTACGGCAAAGCCTGCTGATCTACGAAGTGCGCCATGCGCTCAATAAGCCGCAAGCACCCATCGTTGGTCATCCTTTCACGGCGGAAGAGATCAAATCATGGGCCAGCAATCCGCGTGGCTTTGTCGCTTGGTTGCGCGAGCGGACGTTAGCCTTGAAAGATCAGGCTTAACCTGCACCCAAAAATGCTATTTACCGCGTTGGTACTGGGGGGTCTTGTCGGTAGTCATAGAAACCGCGATCTGTCTTACGTCCGAGCCAACCAGCCTCAACATATTTTGTCAGCAGCGGGCAGGGGCGGTATTTTGTATCGGCCAGCCCGTCATGCAGCACATTCATGATCGCCAGACAGGTATCAAGTCCGATAAAATCTGCCAACTCAAGCGGCCCCATAGGGTGATTTGCCCCAAGTTTCATGGAGCTATCAATCGAGGCAACCGACCCGACCCCTTCATACAGCGTATAAACCGCCTCGTTAATCATGGGCATGAGGATGCGGTTTACTATGAAAGCGGGAAAATCCTCGGCAGAGGCGGCGGTTTTGCCTAACTTTTCCACCACACCAAGGCAGCTATTATAGGTCGGTTCATCTGTTGCAATTCCCCGGATCAGTTCGACCAACTGCATGATCGGCACCGGGTTCATAAAATGAAATCCCATGAATTTTTCCGGTCTGTCGGTGCGCGAGGCCAAGCGCGTTATAGAGATCGAAGATGTGTTCGACGTCAGGATCGTGTGGGGCTGAAGATGCGGCAGCAAATCCTCGAAAATTGCCGTTTTCACGGTCTCACGTTCAGTTGCCGCCTCAATGATAAGGTCTGTTGCCCCAAGCTCTGGCAACTTCAACGTGGTGGATATTTTTCCAAGCGCTTGCGCTTTTTCGTCTTCTGAAATCTTGCCTCGCGATAATTGCCGGTCGAGATTCTGTTCAATCTGACTGAGCGCTGCAGAAAGCGCGTCCTGAGAGACATCATTCAGAATTACATCATACTTGGCCAAAGCCAATACATGAGCGATCCCGTTTCCCATCTGTCCTGCGCCAACAACGCCGACTTTTGCGATCTCCATTATCTCTGCCTTTGTGCTGAAATCATGCAGAGGATATGCCGCGCCAAACGCAAGGCGCAAGGGGGCGAAACCCATAAAAATTTATGCAAATACCGCGTTTAGCTTTTTGGCAAGGGCTTGCCGGTATCGTGGCTTCGGGTAAGTCGCAGAAAGGTGGGATAATGGCCTATGAAAGACCGGGTGAAAGCCCAATTGACTATCATCAGTGTCGCTACGGCGCGTCAAAACTTCTGTTCCGCGGACCAAAGCGATCGCTGAAGGGCTACTATCACGCATTTCTTGGCGGGACTGAAACATATGGAAAATATGTCGAGACGCCTTTTCCTTTTTTACTAGAAACGCGTTTGGGCATCCCTTGTGCAAATTTTGGCGCTGTGAATGCCGGTGTTGATGCTTTCATGAATGAACCCAGTATTCTGGAATTATGTGGGAAAGCCAGAACCACGGTTATTCAGGTCTTAGGCGCGCAAAATATGTCAAACCGTTTCTACTCGGTCCATCCACGGCGCAATGACAGGTTTCTGAAAGCTTCCGGCCTATTGCAAACAATATATCGAGACGTGGATTTTTCCGAGTTTTCCTTCACGCGGCATATGCTGAAGGCCTTGAAGGATCTCTCGCCGGAACGGTTTGCTGTTGTTGAGGCAGAGCTAAAATGTGCTTGGGCCTGCCGTATGGAGCAGATGTTGAAAAAGATCGATGGGCGCACCGCGCTGCTATGGGTGACGGATGACGGGGATCAGACAGATGATATATCTACGGGGGCGAACCCGTTATTTATCGAACGGGATATGATCGAGTATATGCGCCCACTCGTAACCGAAGTGGTGGAGGTCAATGTCCCGCCTGAATTGCTGGTTCAGGGGACAGATGGCATGCTTTTTCCAGCTCTTGAGGCCGGATCAGCCAAGGAGCTGTATGGGCCGGATGTTCATATGTTGATTGCCGAAAAACTGGAAAGCGTTCTGTAGGGGCAGGCCGAAAAGCAGTAGCTAGGTTTCGGATATAATTGCGAAAACATGCAGATGAAAAAGGCCCGCATCATAGCGGGCCTTTAAAATTAAACGTAACAGCTCTTGTCAGAGTTTTTCAATAAGTTCCGGTACAGCTGTAAAAAGGTCTGCAACAAGACCGTAATCGGCAACCTGAAAGATAGGTGCTTCTTCATCTTTGTTGATTGCAACGATGATCTTGGAGTCTTTCATTCCGGCCAAGTGCTGAATGGCTCCTGAAATCCCAACAGCAATATAAAGATCCGGTGCAACCACTTTGCCGGTTTGGCCCACTTGCCAATCATTCGGTGCATAGCCTGAATCAACCGCCGCACGGGACGCGCCTACAGCCGCGCCTAGCTTGTCAGCCAGTTTCTCGATCATCGCGAAGTCATCTTCCGATCCGACACCACGCCCACCTGACACGACGATACCTGCCGATGTCAGCTCTGGCCGATCATTTTCCGCAACTTTGTCCTCGACCCATTCGCTCAGGCCGGGGTTGGTTGCTGCAGCGATATTTTCAACCGAAGCGCTGCCGCCGTTCCCCGCCGCATCAAATGTAGATGTGCGGACAGAGACGACTTTTTTGGTGTCAGATGATTTAACCGTCTGGATGGCGTTGCCTGCATAGATCGGTCGCTCAAACGTGTCTGCATCAACAATTCCGGAGACATCAGAGATCACCATAACATCTAAAAGAGCGGCGATGCGGGGCAAAATGTTTTTCGCGTCAGTCGTCGCCGGAGCGACAATATGCGAATATTCACCTGCCAAAGATACAACCAGATCCGCCACAGGCTCGGCCAGCCGATGCCCATACAATGGGTCTTCAGCGCATAGCACCTTCGATACGCCGTCAATTTTGGTCGTCGTCTGAGCTGCCGCGCTGCAGGATGCGCCCGTACACAGGACAGTTACATCGCCCAAAATTCTGGCCGCAGTGACCGCCTTGGCCGTTGCATCCATATTCAGCTCACCATCGGTGACTTCTGCCAGAAGAAGAACAGCCATCAGATTACCCCCGCTTCATCTTTGAGTTTTGTCACAAGTTCTTCTACCGAGCCAACTTTGATACCAGCTTTGCGGGCCTCCGGCTCTTCTGTCTTCACAATTTGCAGCCGAGCAGTCGCATCCACGCCGTAGTCTGCCGGTGTTTTCTCATCCAACGGCTTTTTCTTGGCTTTCATGATATTTGGAAGCGATGCATAGCGTGGCTCATTCAGGCGTAGATCAACGGTCACAACCGTTGGCATGGCCACACTGATTTTCTGCAATCCACCATCGACCTCACGCGTCACAACTGCCTTGTCGCCGTCAATATCCAACTCTGAGGCAAAGGTTGCCTGGCTCCACCCCATTAAGGCGGCCAGCATCTGACCCGTCGCGTTCATGTCATTGTCGATCGCCTGCTTGCCGCACAGAACAAGACCGGGTTGTTCTTCATCAACCACAGCTTTGAGCAGTTTGGCAACGGTTAGTGGTTCGATATCATTGTGAACATCTTCTGTTGCCACAATAAGAATAGCTCTGTCTGCGCCCATGGCCAACGCTGTGCGCAAGGTTTCCTGCGCTTGCTTTACGCCGATGGAAACCGCAACCACTTCTTCTGCTTTACCAGATTCTTTCAGGCGGATCGCCTCTTCCACGGCAATTTCGTCAAAAGGGTTCATGGACATTTTGACATTTGCAAGATCGACACCGCTGCCATCCGCTTTGACGCGAACTTTCACATTATAATCGATCACGCGCTTGACTGGTACGAGGACCTTCATCGGCGGTATCTCCCTTGTTCTTTAGCGCTGATACCAGCGCACTGAATATAGTGGCCTTCCACTTAGCGGAGCCCTTACATGGAAAACAGGATAAAATCGACACCCGGTTGCATTATGACGTCGTGTTCTTGAAATTTTCGCCCATTTTTTCATTTTTAAAGTTTTGATGTACGAAACATCTCAGCATATCAAGTGGTTTCTAACGGTTTGCCCCCGGCACCCATAGAACATCGTCATTGCCATCGTTATTCGCAATGCGCGCAGCCACGAAGAACCAGTCGGACAGGCGGTTGAGATATTTTACGGCTGATGTGTTGACCTCTTCCATTGTTGCCAGCTCAACAGTTAACCGCTCAGCGCGCCGTGACACAGTGCGACACAGATGCAGATTGGCCGCCAGCGCAGATCCGCCCGGCAGGATAAATGAACGTAATGGCTCCAATGCATCATTCATCTCATCGATTTCAGCCTCAAGGCGTTCAACTTGAGACGGTGCCATTCGCAGAGGCGGATATTCGGCTTCAGCGTCCTTTTCCATCTCGGGGCGGCAGAGGTCAGCGCCAAGGTCGAAAAGATCATTCTGAATACTGGCAAGCCGGGCGTCCATACCCCCTGATGCATGCAGGCGGGCAAGGCCCACAGTTGCGTTCGCCTCATCTACAGTTCCATATGCGGTGACACGCATGGAATGTTTTGCAATTCGCGCGCCATTGCCAAGCGCGGTTTCGCCGGCATCGCCGGTTTTGGTATAGATTTTGCTTAGAACAACCATATTATGCCCCTCCCATACGGCGGAAAAATACGAAGATCAGAATCAGCGCGATGGCGACTCCCTGTCCAATAATGCGGTAGCGCATGATCTTGTTGGCATGTTTGCGATTGAAATCGCCGCCTTTTGCGAAACCACCTATGCCGATCATCAAGATCACCAGAACCGCGAAACAGGCAAGTGCTGCGACGATAAAGAGCGGGTCGTTGGCCATGGTCTGATCCTTGTTTCCACTGTCAGGACTGCATCTAGAAGGATTGCAGCGAAATGCGACCTTTTATATGCGTGATAGTACCCAATCCATAGCGCGGGTCGGCAGGATACGGCGTAGCGCCCCCATGATATAGGTTGGTGTGGTCACATAATAGCGCGGCTTTGGATTATTATGTTCCAACGCGTGTATCAGTTTCTTGCTAACAGCACTGGCCGGCAGTTCAAATTTGTCCGGTCCACCGCTTTCATAAAGACGCTTCAACAGACTTTTTTTATAATCAGCGGCACGGGGCGAAGCTTTCCAGTCAATCCATTTCTCAAAATGCGGGATCGAGTTCTCACGAATTTTGCTGGTAATGGGGCCGGGTTCTATCAATATCACTTTGATAGGCGTTTCACGCATCTCCAGCCTAAGCGTGTCGGTCAGCCCTTCCATGGCGAATTTGGTCGCGTTATAGGCCCCGCGCCACCGCAGGACAGCCAGCCCAAGAACGGAAGAGCAGTTTAGGATACGCCCATGCCCTTGCGCCCGCATGACCGGGATTACCTGTCGGGTCAGTTCATGGTAGCCGAACAGGTTCGTTTCAAAAATGGCGCGCAACGCATCTGTGGGCAAATCTTCGACCGCGCCGGGGATGCCGTAGGCCCCATTATTGAAAACCGCATGCAGCGTGCCACCAGTGCGCAACAAGCATTCCTGAACAGCGGTTGTGATAGATGCGGTGTCCTCGTAATCCAGAACAAAGCTTTCCAGCCCCTCATCCCGCAGTCTTTCGCAGTCTGCTTCAGATCGGCACGTTGCAAATACTCGCCAGCCACGCGCTTTTAACGCATGTGCCGCGTCATAACCGATACCGGACGAACATCCGGTGATGAGGATTGATTTCTGAGCCATGCCCACTGGCTATTGGAACTATGGTTTGGATGCAAACAGCTTGGCCAAAGATGTTCAATCATCAAGCGGGGCAATGAAATCTGTGTGGATGTAGCCTTTGATTCCCGTTTGCGGCACCATAACATAGGCCCAGCTTTCTGACATTTTTTCCAAAAGTTTCACACTATCAGTCGCATCCAGTTGCGCCACGACTTCATCCGAAGTGGACGCACCCGCCCGCAGATTGACACGCGCACCTGTTACCTTCCAAAAGACTTCCACGCGATCCGAAACATCAGGATGCAGGGCAACTGTCACCTTGGGCGCAACAGATGCAATAGGCGCGCCATCCAATGTCATAACCGAGACATTTTCGGGGGTTTCGCATTTACAGGAATAAGGTCGGTTGGGCGTTCTATTGGAGGCATTGGTTTTATGATCACCTCAACCAGTTCTACAGGGGCCGCGCTCATAACTTGAGAGAGCGGCACAGGTTTCTGGCCCACCTCTTCAACCTTGAATAATAAAAATAGCACATACGCTATGGAACAAAGCGCAAAGATTAGTTTTTCCTTCATAATCTGCCCCAAGATTTCACACATCTATAAATTAGGGTGCGCGACCCGGTGGTTCAGGGGGAAAGAATCGTAACTTGTCCCCGTTGAGCGCTTTACGCTGTCAGCTAGCTTGGCTACACATGATCTATGTCCGATTTGACTGATGACCCCAATATGAAGCCTGCTGATGTGGCGGAACCGTTGCGCCGCGCAATTGGCGAGCGGTATTTGACCTATGCGCTTAGCACGATCATGCACAGGGCCTTGCCGGATGCGCGGGATGGGTTGAAGCCGGTACACCGGCGTATCCTTTATGCGATGAGTAGGTTGGGCCTGTCGGCTGATGGTAAATTCCTGAAATCGGCTAAGATTTCTGGCGACACAATGGGGGATTTCCATCCCCATGGCGATGCCGCGATCTATGATGCGATGGCGCGTCTGGCGCAGGATTTTAATGTCCGCTATCCGCTTGTGAACGGTCAGGGCAACTTTGGGAATGTCGATGGCGACAACCCCGCTGCCAGCCGCTACACCGAAGCGCGTATGACCGCTGCCGCTGAGGCGCTTTTGGAAGGTCTCAATGAGAATGCGGTCGACTTCCGTGACAATTACGACGGCCGCCTAACCGAACCGGTTGTTCTTCCAGCGACCTTCCCAAATCTCTTAGCTAACGGTGCTTCCGGCATCGCGGTCGGTATGGCGACCAACATCCCGCCTCATAATATTGAAGAACTTTGCAACGCTTGTTTGCATCTGATCAAAGCGCCAAATGCCCGCGACGAGACTTTGCTTGACCATGTTCCCGGCCCGGATTTTCCCACTGGCGGCATTATAGTCGAGCCGCGTGAAAACATCGCCGAGGCGTATCGCACTGGACGTGGATCTTTCCGCCTACGGTCCAAATACGAGGTCGAAGACCTGGGGCGGGGCCAATGGCAGATCGTTGTGAGCGAAATTCCGTACCAGGTACAGAAATCCAAGCTCATCGAGAAGATCGCAGAGCTTATCCAGACCAAGAAAATCCCTATTCTTGCGGATATTCGTGACGAGTCAGCTGATGATGTGCGCGTGGTGCTGGAGCCTCGGTCTCGCAATGTTGCGCCAGAGGTTTTGATGGGCATGATGTTCCGCAGCTCTGACCTGGAAGTGCGGTTCTCACTTAATATGAACGTATTGATTGACGGACGGACTCCGAAAGTCTGTTCGCTCAAAGAAGTTTTGAGCGCTTTTCTTGATCATCGCCGGGACGTTTTACAGCGCAGGTCGAAATACCGGCTCGACAAGATTGATCACCGGCTGGAGGTTCTGGAAGGGTTTATCATTGCATTCCTGAATCTTGACCGTGTGATTGATATTATCCGGTACGACGATGATCCAAAATCCGCACTTATGTTCGAGGATTGGGGGAAAGATCATCGTCGCGCTACTTCTGAGGCAGATTACATTCCGCCCGCCAAAGCAGGGGATGATACGTCTTTGACTGATGTGCAGGTTGATGCGATCCTTAACATGCGCTTGCGGTCTCTGCGTCGCCTTGAAGAGATGGAACTGCGCCGTGAACGCGATGATCTGATGCTTGAACGGGCAGAGCTGGAAGACCTTTTGGAAAATGAAGACCTGCAATGGAAACGTATTGCCGAGCAGCTGCGCGAGGTTCGCAAAATCTTTGGAAAAGATGCGGAAGGCGGCGCCCGACGTACAATGTTTGCTGAAGCGGTCGAGATAGAAGACGTCCCGATGGAGGCCATGATTGACCGTGAACCGATCACGGTTGTCTGTTCCAAAATGGGTTGGATCCGGGCGATGAAGGGGCATATCGCACTAGATTCCGCATTGAAATTCAAGGACGGCGATGAAGGTCGTTTCATTTTCCATGCCGAGACAACCGATCGTATTCTGGTCTTTGGCTCAAATGGCCGATTCTACACTTTGTCCGCTGCCAACTTGCCGGGTGGGCGCGGTATGGGCGAACCGCTGCGTCTGATGGTTGATTTGCCAAATGAAGCCGAAATCGTCGACCTGTTCATGCATGACCCAGAGCGTAAGCTGCTGGTCGCCTCGACCGCTGGTGACGGGTTTATCGTTCCGGAAGCTGATACCGTTGCGCAGACTCGCAGTGGCAAGCAGGTCCTGAATGTAAAGGATGATGTTCGCGCTGCAGTATGTCGCCCTGTGACAGGCGATCATGTGGCTGTTGTTAGTCAGAACGGGAAACTTCTTGTCTTCCCAGCTGCGGAATTGCCCGAGATGACCCGTGGCAAAGGTGTACGTATTCAGAAATATAATAAAGCTCGAGGCAAACAAGGTGCGCTCGAACTGGATGGTGGGTTGTCAGATATTACGACATTCAGCTGGGATGAGGGGCTGTCTTGGTCGATGGGCGGTGGAAAAACGCGTCATGAACCCGATATGTCTGACTGGCTTGGCAAGCGAGCTGGCGTTGGGAAACGCCCTCCGTATGGTTTTCCGCGCAATAACAGATTTGACTAGGCATTCATAAAACCAGAGTCGTACATTCAAAGAAACCCGTTTTGGACAGTGCAAGCCCCAACTGGCGCTTGATTTTCCTGTCATTCCTGCATAGGAAGCCCGCGATGTGAAATCGGGGCTGTGATGTCCCCATAATCATAAGGCGCCCAGGAAATGGCTAAGGAAAAGTTTGAACGTAATAAACCGCATGTTAACATTGGCACGATTGGTCATGTTGACCATGGCAAGACGACTCTGACGGCTGCGATTACGAAGTATTTTGGCGACTTCAAGGCCTATGACCAGATTGACGGTGCGCCTGAAGAGAAAGCGCGCGGGATCACGATCTCGACGGCGCATGTGGAATACGAGACCGACGCGCGTCACTATGCGCATGTGGACTGCCCCGGCCACGCCGACTATGTGAAAAACATGATCACCGGTGCGGCTCAGATGGATGGCGCGATCCTCGTGGTGAATGCCGCTGATGGCCCGATGCCTCAGACTCGTGAGCACATCTTGCTGGGCCGCCAGGTTGGCATCCCGAAGATGGTCGTGTTCATGAACAAGGTGGACCAGGTTGACGACGAAGAGCTTCTGGAGCTGGTGGAAATGGAAATCCGCGAGCTGCTGTCCAGCTACGATTATCCAGGCGACGATATCCCGATCATTGCGGGCTCCGCTTTGGCGGCGATGGAAGGCAACAAGCCTGAGATTGGTGAAGAGAAGATCAAAGAGCTGATGGCCGCTGTGGATGAGTATATCGACACGCCCGAGCGCGCTGTGGACCAGCCGTTCCTGATGCCGATCGAGGACGTGTTCTCGATTTCCGGTCGTGGGACTGTTGTGACGGGCCGCGTCGAGCGTGGCGTGATCAATGTGGGCGACGAGATCGAGATCGTGGGTATCCGCGACACGTCGAAGACGACCTGCACAGGTGTTGAGATGTTCCGCAAGCTGTTGGACCGTGGTGAAGCCGGCGATAATATCGGCGCGCTTCTTCGTGGTATTGACCGTGAGGGCGTTGAGCGTGGGCAGGTTCTGTGTAAGCCGGGCTCTGTGAAGCCGCACACGAAGTTTGAGGCCGAGGCCTACATCCTGACGAAAGAAGAAGGTGGCCGTCATACGCCGTTCTTTGCCAACTACCGCCCTCAATTCTACTTCCGGACCACGGATGTGACGGGCACGGTTGAGCTGCCAAGCGGCACCGAGATGGTGATGCCTGGCGACAACCTGAAGTTCAATGTCGAGCTGATCGCGCCGATTGCGATGGAGCAAGGCCTGCGCTTCGCGATCCGTGAAGGCGGCCGCACCGTGGGCGCAGGGGTTGTTTCCAAGATTACGGAGTAATTTGAAACACGCCCTACGAAACTCAGGGACCATTAGTGGTTCCTGGGACTGCCTTGGATGGGTGATTTTTCTGCGAAAAATCGTGTCCCCGTCCAAACAACAAATATAGACGCGATGAGGGGCTGCCTGTTGGCAGCCCTTTAATTTAAGGTTCTTTGACAAATATGCACAACGCTTGTGCAGTTTTAGACCTCACATATCTAGTGATGGTGTGAAGTCAAATAATGGTGTCTATGCCTTTATTATTGTTACAAAAAATTTTCAAAATAATATGCTAGTTGCTTCTTGGTTTATGAAGCGCAAATTCACGTGACCGAGAGTGATGTTAACGTGCCTTTAACTTTTGTGTTGATGGGCCAATTACAGTTCTGTTGCATAACACGTCCGACCCTGACCCATAGGTGTCGAGGTCATGACTAAGGAAAGTAAGATGAAAACTATAATAGTATCGCTGACTATTTCTTTTGGGATTTTGGCCACACCAATTTACGCGCAAACAGGTGCGAATGGCATTGGCGCTGATACCTCAATATTGTCTGATGAACAAATTGATGCACTAAGTTCAATTCTATCGGGTTTACCGCGCCAATAAAAGCCATGAAGATTGGTTGAGGGGCTCAATCTCGAACTGAAGACGATATGTTCTCTTGCAAAGCGCCCAAGGCTTTCGTAAGCAGCGTTGGATAATTGCAGGGGCTTAGCTCAGTTGGTAGAGCATCGGTCTCCAAAACCGAGGGTCGTGGGTTCGAGTCCCTCAGCCCCTGCCATTGACAGCTTCTTAAGCCTAAGGTCCTATCTAAGACCTATGAAATGTATCCCTGATATTGTGTACGATAAAGCGCAAGACCTAGCGCTGGATATGTATCTCCCTGACGCAGAGCAACCTTATGCTTGTATCATCTATGTGCATTCGGGTGGTTTCAAAAGCGGTTCTCGCTCGGATGAGGATGCAGTACGATTTGCCCAGCGTTTCACTGATGCGGGTTTTGCCATGGCATCTGTCAGTTATCGCCTAGGTGTGGGACCAGAGCTGTTTAGTTCTGAGGATCAGCAATGTATTAACGAGTATATTCTGCGCACAAAAAATCTTAAGGTGAATTTGCCTGTAAGCCTTTATGGATTTGAGTATGCAGCGGCTGTTAAAGATCTAAGCAATGCTGTCGAATATATTTGGGTCGAAAGTGATCGGTTCAATCTTTTAACACGCAATGTTGGTATGATTGGGGTGTCTGCGGGGGGTATTGCAGCTCTGGGATCAGCTTTTCCACCGTATAATTTGCATATGAAAACTTCACGCCCTGATGCTGTTGTTGCCATAGCGTCTGCTATTGTTCAGCCATGGCGGGTTACTTCTGATGCACCTCCTTGTTTGATGTTTAACGGAACAAAAGATGATATTGTTGATAGGGTTTCTGTAGAAATTGGACTAGCACGGGCTGCCCGCAAAAAAGCGCCAGTTAGTTTGGTCGATACAGGCATCCCCGGCCATGGGACACAGGTCGATGCGGTTTTGGATGGTGCGGATGAGCAGGGACGAACTTATTGGGCCATGGTTCTGGAGCAATTTGAATATCTGAAGGAAGAATAAACACCAAAAGCCTTGCAAAGCCCTTGCCCTATCCGTATCTGAAAGTGCAATCGTCTACCCAAGGTTATGATCATGGCAAAAACCAACCCGGTTCAGTTTATTCAGCAGGTTCGTGCCGAGGTGAGTAAGGTCGTCTGGCCAACCCGGCGTGAAGTTGTGCTGACAACCATTATGGTTTTCATCATGGCAGCTGTTGCTGCGTTCTTCTTCTCAATGGTTGATTTAGGGATCAGGTCCGGGCTGAACGGTATATTCGGGCTGTTCTGATTTATTCCGTGATGGGCGTGATTTTTACGCTGAACCTCTTGAATTCATGGAGTTTGGCGAGTAAAGCACGCAGCAACACATGAAATGGCGCGTATCGATTCGGGGTGCGCGCTGTTTTCGTTTCGGTGGGTTTTCTATAACTCATTGGAATAATTGGTAATTTCGACCGCATGGGTCGGGCAAGGCAAAGGTCGAGATAAGATGGCAAAACGGTGGTATTCGGTCAGCGTGCTTTCAAATTTCGAAAAACGCATTGCGGAACAGATTCGCCAAGCCGTCGTGGAAAATGGTCTCGAGGATGAGATCGAGGAAGTATTGGTGCCGACCGAAGAGGTTATTGAGGTGCGCCGAAACAAGAAAGTAACTGCAGAACGCCGCTTCATGCCTGGATATGTTCTGGTGCGGATGGAGATGTCGGATCAGGGGTATCACTTGATCAATTCCATCAACCGCGTGACCGGCTTTCTAGGTCCGCAAGGCAAGCCAATGCCGATGCGCGATGCAGAAGTGAATGCGATTTTGAACCGCGTCGAAGAAGGGCAGGAAGCGCCACGTTCGACAATCATTTTCGACATTGGCGAGAATGTTTCTGTGACGGATGGGCCGTTTGAGGGCTTCTCTGGCATGGTTGAGGAAGTGGACGATGAGAACCAGCGCCTGAAGGTAACGGTCTCAATCTTTGGCCGGGCGACCCCGGTTGAACTGGAATACACTCAGGTTTCAAAACAGACCTGATGATCATGTGGGAGGCAAGCCGCACGCGTGCGGTGGACCGGACCACACAACCAAAGCCCTGATGACGCGTTGTCGGGGGAGTTGAAAAAAGGAGAGGCCACATGGCCAAGAAAATCGCTGGTACGATGAAGCTGCAGGTTCCTGCAGGTCAAGCCAACCCATCGCCCCCAGTCGGCCCTGCATTGGGTCAGCGCGGGATAAACATCATGGAATTCTGCAAGGCATTCAATGCCAAGACTGCGGACATGGAGCCCGGCGCCCCTTGCCCAACGGTGATCACCTACTATCAGGACAAATCGTTCTCGATGGATATCAAGACGCCGCCTGCGTCTTACTTCTTGAAGAAAGCGGCCAAGCTGAAGTCCGGTGCACAAACGCCGTCCCGCGAAGTTGTGGGTCACGTGACAGCAGCACAAGTCCGTGAAATTGCTGAGGCGAAGATGAAGGATCTGAATGCAAATAACATCGAAGGCGCAATGCAGATCATCTTGGGCTCTGCCCGCTCTATGGGCATCGAGGTGAAGTAATGGCTAAATACGGAAAACGCACAACCGCCGCGCGTGAGCAATTCGCTGGCAAAAAAGACGTCACAGTTGAAGAAGCTGTTGCGCTGGTCAAAAACAATGCAAAGGCCAAGTTTGACGAAACGGTCGAGATCGCGATGAACCTTGGGGTTGACCCACGGCACGCGGATCAGATGGTCCGGGGCGTGGTGGCACTACCTAACGGTACGGGTAAAACCATGCGTGTGGCTGTTTTTGCACGTGACGCGAAAGCCGAAGAAGCCAAAGCTGCTGGTGCAGATGTTGTAGGTGCAGAAGACCTGATGGAAATTGTACAAAGCGGCAAAATTGACTTTGACCGCTGCATTGCCACACCTGACATGATGCCGATTGTTGGTCGTCTGGGTAAAGTGCTTGGCCCGCGCAACCTGATGCCGAACCCGAAGGTTGGTACGGTGACTATGGATGTCAAAGCGGCTGTTGAAGCGGCTAAAGGTGGCGAAGTGCAGTTCAAGGTCGAAAAAGCCGGCGTTGTTCATGCCGGCATTGGCAAAGCATCTTTTGACGAAGCCAAGCTGGTTGAGAATGTGCGTGCGTTTGTGGGTGCTGTGTCCAAGGCGAAGCCATCCGGCTCGAAAGGCAGCTACATGAAGAAGATCGTTGTCAGTTCGACAATGGGACCTGGCATTTCAATCTCCGTGGATAATGCCACGGGCAATTAAGAATTTGTGTCGGAGCGATCCGGTGCATCTAGCGAGGCTGCAAGGCCTCGTTCTGTCCGAGACGGAGGGCAGGTGGCAACACCGCTAAGTCCTTCCTGAGATGGGAAACGAGACAGACTTCCGAGGATTTTCTTCGGGTGATTTTGGCCTCGGGACCCTGAATTGGACCCGATGCTTCGAATTTTCGCAGAAAATTCGGGGTTAAACTGAGCCGGAGGGGAAACCCTCCATAATTGGAGTGAAACTGTGGATAGAGCCCAGAAAGAGAAAGTGGTCGAGGAACTCGGTCAAATCTTTGAAAGCTCTGGCGTTGTGGTTGTAAGCCATTACGAAGGTCTCACGGTTGCTGAGATGCAGGACCTGCGCGCGCAAATGCGTGAAGCGGGCGGGTCTGTACGCGTCGCCAAGAACAGGCTCGCCAAAATCGCTCTTGAGGGAAAGCCCTGCGCAAGCATCGCTGATTACCTCTCGGGTATGACCGTTCTCGCCTATTCCGAGGACCCTGTCGCCGCCGCGAAAGTGGTGAACGACTATGCCAAGGGCAACGACAAGTTGCAGATCCTTGGTGGGGCCATGGGCGACAACGCGTTAGACGTCGCTGGTGTTAAAGCCGTGGCTGCCATGCCAAGCCGCGAGGAGCTCATTGCTTCTATCGCGGGTTGTATTGGGGCCCCTGCTTCGAACATCGCCGGCGCGATTGGCGCCCCTGCTTCGAACGTGGCAAGCATTCTTAGCACCATCGAGGAGCGCGCAGCGTAAACCTTATGAGACCTCCGTGGGTTACAAAACCTCGCGTTGGAACACATCTTAATAGAACGGAAACAGTATAATGGCTGATCTGAAAAAACTTGCAGAAGAGATTGTTGGTCTGACCCTTCTCGAAGCACAAGAACTGAAAACCATCCTCAAAGACGAGTATGGCATCGAGCCCGCAGCTGGCGGCGCGGTGATGATGGCTGGTCCTGGTGGTGGCGACGGTGGCGAAGCTGCTGAAGAGAAAACTGAATTTGACGTGATCCTGGTTGCTGCTGGCGCTCAGAAAATCAACGTCATCAAAGAAGTCCGCGGCATCACTGGCCTGGGCCTCAAAGAAGCAAAAGATCTGGTCGAAGCTGGCGGCAAAGCTGTCAAAGAAGGCGTCGACAAGGCTGAAGCAGAAGACCTGAAAGCCAAGCTGGAAGCAGCTGGCGCTGAAGTCGAACTCAAGTAATTCGGGCGCAGGCTTGCCTGCGACCCTCGCAAACTGGCTGGACCCGAGATATTTCGGGTCCGGCCTTCCGCGTCTCAGAGAGGGCCTTCCCGAATAGGGCGTTCTCTAAGGTGTGGTAAATGGTTCGGGAGCATACTCGTGGGACGGTGTGCAGGTATTGAACCAACTACCCTTTGATCCAAGTGGTGCGGCACCCGGCCCCGGGGTGCTGCGTCCAAGGAAACTGAAAGGCGACACCGAGCATGGCTCAGACATTTGTAGGTCAGAAACGCATTCGCAAATATTTCGGCAAAATCCGCGAAGTGCTGGAGATGCCAAATCTTATTGAGGTCCAGAAGTCTTCTTACGATCTTTTCCTGAAATCGGGTGACCAACTGCAACCGTTGGACGGAGAGGGCATCAAAGGCGTGTTCCAATCCGTATTTCCGATTAAGGATTTCAACGAAACCGCCATTCTGGAGTTCGTGAAATACGAGCTGGAGGAACCAAAATACGATGTTGAGGAATGTCAGCAACGCGACATGACCTACAGCGCGCCGCTGAAAGTGACGCTGCGACTCATCGTATTTGATATTGATGAAGATACCGGTGCAAAGTCGGTCAAAGACATAAAAGAGCAAGACGTCTTCATGGGTGATATGCCCCTGATGACCCCGAACGGGACGTTCATCGTGAACGGCACCGAGCGCGTGATCGTATCCCAGATGCACCGCTCCCCGGGTGTGTTCTTTGACCATGACAAAGGTAAAACGCATTCTTCGGGCAAACTTCTTTTTGCCTGCCGCATCATTCCCTATCGCGGGAGCTGGCTGGATTTTGAATTCGACGCTAAGGATATTGTATTCGCGCGCATTGACCGCCGTCGCAAACTGCCTGTCTCGACTTTGCTTTATGCGTTGGGTCTTGATCAGGAAGGCATCATGGATGCCTATTACGATACTGTTGATTTCAAGCAAGTCAAAAAGGGCGGTTGGTCTACAAAGTTCTTCCCGGAGCGGATCAAAGGTACCAAGCCTGTAGCGGATATAATCGACGCCAAAACCGGCAAAGTAATTGCTGAGGCTGGTAAGAAGGTCACGCCACGTGCTGTCAAAAAACTAATTGATGAAGGCAAAGTCCAGGAAATTCTCTTGCCGTTCGACGGCATTATAGGTCGCTTCGTTGCTAAGGATATTATCAACGAAGAAACTGGTGAAATCTGGGTCGAAGCTGGGGATGAGCTGACTTGGGAACTGGATAAGAATGAAGAGGTTGTTGGCGGCACTCTGAAGACGCTTCTTGACAATGGTGTGACGGATATTCCGGTGCTTGACATCGATAATATTAATGTCGGCCCTTACATCCGTAACACTGTCGCAGTTGACAAGAACTTTGGCCGCGACACCGCACTGATGGATATCTACCGGGTCATGCGTCCGGGTGAGCCGCCCACAGTCGAAAGTGCATCTGCCTTGTTTGATACGCTTTTCTTTGACGCGGAACGCTATGACTTGTCTGCGGTCGGTCGCGTGAAGATGAATATGCGTCTTGACCTGGATGCCGAAGACACGGTGCGCACGCTGCGTAAGGAAGATATAGTTTCCTGCATCAAGGCGCTAGTGGAACTGCGCGATGGCCGTGGTGATATTGACGATATCGACCACCTCGGCAACCGCCGGGTCCGTTCCGTTGGTGAATTGATGGAAAACCAATACCGTGTTGGTCTTCTTCGGATGGAACGTGCGATCAAGGAGCGTATGTCCAGTGTCGAGATCGACACAGTGATGCCGCAAGACCTGATCAACGCGAAACCGGCCGCTGCGGCTGTTCGTGAGTTCTTCGGCTCCTCGCAGTTGTCGCAGTTCATGGATCAGACCAACCCTCTGTCGGAAGTCACGCATAAACGCCGTTTGTCGGCGCTTGGACCGGGTGGTCTTACACGTGAGCGTGCGGGCTTTGAAGTGCGCGACGTGCATCCGACCCATTACGGTCGCATGTGTCCGATTGAGACACCGGAAGGACCAAACATTGGTCTGATAAACTCGCTGGCCACGTTCGCCCGCGTAAACAAATACGGCTTCATCGAGACACCATATCGTAAAGTGGTTGACGGCCAAGTGACTGATGAGGTCCACTATATGTCCGCTACGGAAGAGATGCGTCACACGGTAGCTCAGGCCAACGCGCAACTGGATGACAAGGGGCGGTTCAAGAACGATCTCGTCTCAACACGTCAATCCGGCGAATACATGCTGCAATCTAACGCAAATGTCGATCTAATCGACGTATCGCCCAAGCAGCTCGTCTCGGTTGCAGCCTCGCTTATTCCGTTCCTTGAGAATGACGATGCGAACCGCGCATTGATGGGCTCTAACATGCAACGTCAAGCTGTGCCGCTTCTTCAAGCTGACGCGCCTTATGTGGGCACAGGGATCGAGGGTGTCGTTGCCACCGACTCTGGTGCTGCAATCCAAGCCGCGCGCGGTGGTATCATCGACCAGGTTGATGCCACCCGTATCGTTGTGCGCGTGACAGATGATCTTGAGCCGGGCGATCCGGGCGTGGACATCTATGGCCTGCGCAAGTTCCAGCGGTCCAACCAGAATACCTGTATTAACCAGAAGCCTTTGGTGAAAGTAGGTGACGTCGTGACGGCTGGTCAGGTGATCGCTGATGGTCCTTCGACGGATATGGGCGAACTGGCATTGGGTAAAAACGTGCTCGTCGCGTTCATGCCTTGGAACGGCTACAACTATGAAGACTCGATCCTGATTTCTGAACGCATCGCACGTGACGACGTCTTCACCTCGATCCATATTGAGGAATTCGAAGTCGCCGCCCGTGATACGAAGCTTGGGCCCGAGGAAATCACCCGTGACATCCCGAATGTCGGGGAAGAAGCGCTGCGCAACCTTGATGAGGCGGGCATCGTTTATATCGGTGCAGACGTAGAACCGGGTGACATTCTGGTTGGTAAGATCACGCCAAAAGGCGAAAGCCCGATGACACCGGAGGAAAAGCTTCTGCGCGCCATCTTTGGTGAGAAAGCGTCTGACGTGCGTGATACCTCGTTGCGGGTGAAGCCGGGTGATTTCGGTACAGTCGTTGAGGTTCGCCTTTTCAACCGGCATGGCGTTGAGAAGGACGAGCGTTCGCTGCAAATCGAACGCGAAGAAGTTGAACGTCTGGCCCGTGACCGTGATGATGAGATGGCCATTCTGGACCGCAACATCTATGCGCGTCTGCAAGGCATGATCATTGGCAAGAAAGCGGTCAAAGGTCCAAAGGGCGTCCCTTCCAATGCCGAGATCACGCCAGAGCTTCTGGAAACGCTCAGCCGAGGTCAGTGGTGGCAACTTGCCCTTGCTGAAGAAACCGAAGCTGCTGCTGTCGAAGCATTGAACGCACAATATGAGGCGCAGAAACGTGTCCTTGAGGCGCGGTTCGAGGATAAGGTCGAAAAAGTCCGCCGCGGCGACGACCTGCCCCCGGGCGTGATGAAGATGGTCAAAGTCTTTGTCGCGGTGAAGCGCAAACTGCAACCGGGCGACAAAATGGCGGGCCGTCACGGCAACAAAGGGGTTATCTCCAAAGTTGTTCCGATGGAGGACATGCCCTTCCTTGAGGACGGAACGCCTGTCGATTTCTGTCTGAACCCGCTTGGTGTGCCGTCGCGCATGAACGTGGGTCAGATCTTGGAAACTCATATGGGTTGGGCCGCGCGCGGTCTTGGTCTGAAAATCGACGATGCTCTGGATGAGTTCCGCCGTTCTGGCGACAGTCAACCAGTGCGCGATGCACTGGAACATGCCTACGGTGCAGATACTTATAAGGAAGCTTTCGCCAATATGCGTGAGGACGACATGATCGAAAGCGCCGAGGCCGTGCGTCGCGGTGTGCCGATCGCAACGCCTGTCTTCGATGGTGCGAAAGAAGCCGATGTGAATGAGGCGCTTCAGAAAGCGGGCTTTGACACATCTGGTCAGTCGACCCTTTACGATGGCCGCACAGGTGAGCAATTCGCGCGTCCTGTGACGGTCGGTGTGAAGTACTTGCTGAAGCTGCACCACCTTGTGGACGACAAAATCCACGCACGTTCCACCGGGCCTTACAGCCTTGTCACGCAGCAACCTCTGGGTGGTAAAGCCCAATTCGGCGGCCAGCGTTTCGGCGAGATGGAGGTCTGGGCACTGGAAGCCTACGGCGCGGCTTACACGCTGCAAGAGATGCTGACTGTAAAGTCAGACGATGTTGCGGGCCGGACGAAAGTCTACGAGTCGATCGTCAAAGGCGAGGACAATTTCGAGGCTGGCGTGCCAGAATCGTTCAACGTGCTTGTGAAAGAAGTCCGGGGTCTCGGCCTCAACATGGAACTCCTGGATGCGGAGGAGGGTGAATGAGCCTTACAGGCTCACTCCCATCCCATCCCCTGAAATGTAAGGACGCAAAATGAACCAGGAACTAACAACAAACCCATTTAACCCGCTTCAAGCGCCAAAGACCTTTGATGAGATCAAGGTTTCCTTGGCCTCGCCGGAGCGGATTCTCTCGTGGTCTTACGGTGAAATCAAAAAGCCCGAGACCATCAACTACCGGACCTTCAAACCCGAGCGTGACGGTCTGTTCTGCGCGCGTATCTTTGGCCCGATCAAAGATTATGAATGTCTGTGCGGCAAATATAAGCGGATGAAATATCGCGGCGTTGTCTGCGAAAAATGCGGTGTCGAAGTCACGCTGCAAAAGGTCCGTCGTGAGCGTATGGGGCATATCGAACTGGCCTCGCCCGTGGCGCATATCTGGTTCCTTAAGTCGTTGCCAAGCCGCATCGGCTTGATGCTGGACATGACGTTGCGCGATCTCGAACGCATTCTCTACTTTGAGAATTACGTGGTAATCGAGCCCGGCTTGACTGATCTGGTTTACGGCCAGTTGATGAGCGAAGAAGAATATCTCGACGCGCAGGACGCCTACGGCATGGATGCGTTCACGGCCAATATCGGTGCAGAAGCGATCCGCGAAATGTTGGCGGCGATTGATCTGGAATCCGAGGCTGACCAGCTCCGTGAAGATCTGAAAGAAGCGACGGGTGAACTTAAACCCAAGAAGATCATCAAGCGCTTGAAACTGGTCGAGAACTTCCTTGAGTCCGGCAACCGCCCGGAATGGATGGTGCTGACCGTGATCCCTGTGATCCCGCCAGAATTGCGCCCGCTGGTGCCGCTGGATGGCGGTCGCTTTGCGACATCCGACCTGAACGACCTCTACCGCCGTGTAATCAACCGGAACAATCGCCTGAAACGGCTGATTGAGCTGCGTGCGCCCGACATTATTGTACGTAACGAAAAACGGATGTTGCAGGAATCTGTTGATGCGCTGTTCGATAACGGTCGCCGTGGTCGGACCATTACTGGCGCCAACAAGCGCCCTCTGAAATCCCTGTCGGACATGCTCAAAGGTAAGCAAGGCCGCTTCCGTCAGAACCTTCTGGGGAAACGCGTCGACTTCTCTGGCCGTTCAGTCATCGTGACGGGTCCTGAGTTGAAGCTACATCAATGTGGCCTGCCCAAAAAGATGGCGTTGGAGCTGTTCAAACCGTTCATCTACTCGCGACTTGAGGCGAAGGGGCTGTCTTCTACCGTGAAGCAGGCGAAGAAGCTTGTCGAAAAAGAGCGTCCAGAGGTTTGGGATATCCTTGATGAGGTGATCCGTGAACACCCTGTTATGCTGAACCGTGCACCGACGCTGCACCGTCTTGGCATTCAGGCGTTTGAGCCGGTTCTGATCGAAGGCAAGGCCATCCAGCTGCACCCACTGGTCTGTTCGGCCTTTAACGCTGACTTTGACGGCGACCAGATGGCTGTCCACGTTCCGCTGAGCCTTGAGGCGCAATTGGAAGCGCGTGTCCTGATGATGTCCACGAATAACGTGCTTTCGCCCGCGAACGGCGCGCCAATTATCGTGCCGTCGCAGGATATGATCCTTGGCCTCTACTATATCTCTCTCGAACGCGAAGGCATGCAAGGCGAAGGTATGATCTTCGCCAACGAGGAAGAGGTTCAGCACGCGCTTGATGCAGGCGAAGTGCATCTGCACGCCAAAATCATTGCGCGGATGAAGCAGATTGATGAGGAAGGCAATGAAGTTTATCAGCGTTTCGAGACCACGCCAGGTCGCGTGCGTCTTGGGGCACTTTTGCCTCTGAATACAAAAGCTCCGTTTAGCCTGGTCAACCGACTGCTGCGCAAAAAGGAAGTGCAGCAGGTCATTGATACTGTTTACCGTTATTGTGGTCAGAAAGAATCCGTCATTTTCTGCGACCAGATCATGACCATGGGTTTCCGTGAAGCGTTCAAGGCTGGCATCAGCTTTGGCAAGGATGACATGCTGATCCCTGACACCAAATGGCCCATCGTTGATGGCACGCGCGAACAGGTTAAAGAGTTCGAGCAGCAATATATGGATGGCCTGATCACTCAGGGCGAGAAGTATAACAAGGTCATCGACGCCTGGTCGAAATGTAATGATCAAGTCACCGATGCGATGATGGCGAATATTTCGTCAACCGGTCGCGATGAGGACGGGTCCGAGAAAGAACCAAACTCGGTCTATATGATGGCCCATTCCGGTGCGCGTGGCTCGGTCACACAGATGAAGCAGTTGGGGGGCATGCGCGGTCTGATGGCCAAGCCAAACGGCGAGATCATCGAGACGCCGATCATCTCAAACTTCAAGGAAGGTCTGACCGTTCTCGAATACTTCAACTCCACCCACGGGGCCCGCAAAGGTCTGTCGGATACGGCGCTGAAAACGGCAAACTCCGGTTATCTGACTCGCCGTCTTGTTGATGTTGCACAGGATTGCATCGTGCGGATGCACGATTGTGGGACCGACAATTTCATCAACGCCTCGGCTGCGGTGAATGATGGTGAGGTAGTCGCTTCCATCGGTGAACGCCTTCTAGGTCGCACAGCGGCTGAGGACATTCTGATCCCTGGCACGGATGAGGTTCTGGTCGCCCGTGGTGAGTTGATTGATGAGCGGACTGCAGATGCCATTGATGAGGCAGATATTCCAACCGCCAAGATGCGTAGTCCGCTGACCTGTGAGGCTGAAGAAGGTGTCTGCGCAATGTGTTACGGTCGCGATCTTGCCCGTGGTACGTTGGTTAATACCGGTGAAGCGGTCGGTATCATTGCCGCACAATCCATCGGTGAACCCGGCACGCAGCTGACGATGCGGACCTTCCACATCGGCGGTGTTGCGCAAGGTGGCCAACAATCGTTCCTTGAAGCCAGCCAAGAAGGTAAAGTTATCTTCGAAAACGCCAATATTCTGGAAAACCAGATGGGCGAACAGGTCGTCATGGGACGTAATATGCAACTGACCATCACCGACGAAAACGGTGTGGAACGGGCACGGCACAAGATCGGCTATGGCTCCAAGCTGCATGTCAAGGACAAGGCGAAAGTCGCCCGTGGCGATAAGCTGTTTGAGTGGGACCCCTATACTCTGCCGATCATCGCCGAGAAGGACGGTAAAGCGAAGTTCGTCGATCTGATCAGCGGGATTGCTGTACGTGACGAGACGGATGATGCAACCGGCATGACCCAGAAGATCGTGGTCGACTGGCGCGCAGCTCCGAAAGGCAATGACCTTAAGCCCGAGATTATCATCGAGGGTACGGATGGCGAACCGGTGCGCTTGGAGAATGGCAACCCTGCGACTTATCCTATGTCCGTGGACGCGATTTTGTCGATCGAAGATGGTCAAGAGATCAAAGCGGGTGATGTAGTTGCACGTATCCCACGGGAAGGTGCGAAGACAAAGGACATTACCGGGGGTCTACCGCGTGTGGCCGAACTCTTTGAGGCACGTCGTCCCAAAGATCACGCAATCATTGCGGAAATCGATGGCTATGTGCGCTTCGGCAAGGACTACAAGAACAAGCGTCGGATCGCGATTGAGCCTGCCGATGAGTCGATGGAGAAGGTCGAATATATGGTGCCAAAGGGGAAACACATCCCCGTGGCCGAAGGCGACTTTGTTCAGAAGGGTGATTACATCATGGACGGCAACCCTGCACCCCATGATATTCTTGCCATTATGGGTGTTGAAGCCCTAGCCGATTACATGATCGACGAGGTTCAGGACGTCTACCGTCTGCAAGGTGTGAAGATCAACGATAAGCATATCGAAGTGATCGTGCGGCAGATGCTGCAAAAGTGGGAAATCCAGTCTTCTGGAACGACCACTTTGCTCAAAGGTGAACATGTAGATAAGGCCGAGTTTGATGCCGCGAATGAGAAAGCGATTTCCAAAGGTGGTGATCCCGCAACGGGTGAGCCTATCCTACTGGGCATCACCAAGGCTTCGCTGCAAACTCGTTCGTTTATTTCGGCTGCGTCTTTCCAGGAAACAACCCGCGTACTTACCGAAGCCTCTACCATGGGCAAACGTGACAAGCTGATTGGCCTGAAAGAGAACGTCATTGTTGGTCGTCTGATCCCGGCTGGTACAGGTGGGGCAACGCAGAAAATGCGCCGCATTGCCGCTGAGCGGGATAATGTCGTTATTGAAGCACGCAAGGCGGAGGCAGAAGCCGCCCTTGCCTTGGCCGCGCCGGCGGAAGAACCGGCGGGTATGGATGCTGACCTGATGGTCGAAACGCCAGAATCCAACGACGAATAAACTTGATTGAACAAAAATTAAAAGCCCTGCCTGAAAAGGTGGGGCTTTTTGCATTTCAGGGTAGTCTACTTGCAAACAGACGCACAACGTAGAAGGCGAAGATGCAGCAGGGTTTTAGAAATCAAATAACCGGACTGATCCGGTTTTCCTACGCTTCGGAAGATGGGTTCGCCAAGGCGTTTGCTACGGCTGCCGAGACCGAAGAATTTCTCTGTGACACAGACCGGCTAGAGAGGCGGTTTCACCTGTTCGAGACTATGTGTATGCCTGCTTTGAAAGGGCAGAAAGACCCGAACTTCACCTGCTTGATTCTGACAGGCAATTCCCTTCCTAAGTGGGCCAAAGACAGGCTGCGGGATCATCTTGGCCAGCTTAAGGATGGTCGCCTTCTGACCCAACCACAAAAACGGCATTATGCGGCCATGAGATCGGCTTTCAACAAGGTTGATAAAGATGGCTGGACGCACCGCACAACATTTCGGTTGGATGATGATGCGGTGGACCGCTATTATATCGAACGGCTTAGAATACGCGCCGAGCAGACCCATGATCTTTCCATGGGAAAACCTGTCGCACTTTCATTTAACAGGGGTTTTTACCTCCGTAGATCAGCCGAGGGAAATGAAGTATTCGATGCGTGCGAAAGAACACCGCCAAGCGTTGGGACGGCTTTGGTCACGCCGATTGAAAGTTCTCAGAACATCTACCGAAGAAATCATCGCTTAATACCGCAGTTCATCGATACGTTCTCGGATGCAACATCCCCTACCTATATTCGCACCATTCATTCGGACAATGACAGTACGCCTTATATTCAGGGTATAACGCACCGTATGGATCACAATGAGATCTCGGACGCACTGTCACAAGGGTTTGTGCAATCCTACGATGATCTTATGGGTGTGTGATCACGCGACATATCGCGTGGACATGGCAGAGCCGCCCAGTAATGCATGGGCATCGCTGGCGGGCAAAATCGGCCGAACCGGACCGGTGTGGCGCAGATCGTCAAGCTCCATCTCATCCGTGATGAACCACTGCGCTGTGTCATTGGTTAGGTAATGTTCACTATACATGCTGGCGACCCAACACCCTTGAGCGTGAATAATCTCATGATGATCGAAAAGCAGGTCGATATAGGTGACATCCTGATCATTAGTTCCAAGATGTATCCCCTTGTGTCCTACAGCGCTTTGGGCGGGCACTAAAACCTCATTTCTACCAGCGACCTCACTTGCTTTTGGGTTTTTCAACATGACCCCATGCAAGGGAGAGACTGTTAGAGGGGCAAAATTTGTCAGGCTATCTGCCGGGAATACGACCGGTCTTTTGTTTGCATCCATTTGCAGATTCTTCTGCTGCAACTTGCGTTTTCCGGATGGCGCGTAAAGCTTGAAACCCGCGATCACGAGTTAGGATCGCGTCATTCGGTTGAAGGTCTTCAACTGCAACCTGACCGTGATTGGTGATAACCTTCGTTCCGGAAACGAAACCGGACACCTGATCCATGGTTTGATCTATCGACAACTTGTCCAGCATACTCATCACCATCCGTTTATTCCATGATCTGAAGTTTCCACGAAACAGCGTCAGAACTGTGATCTGGGCCCGATAATTTTATGGCACTGGTTTGTCTGTAAACTGGCTGATATTGCGAAGGCGTATGAAGCTTTTGACAGATAATGCACGCGGCGCGATCTTCATGTTGGGATCGATGACGGCCTTTACGGTCAATGATGCCTGTATGAAGGCTCTGTCCGACGAATTGCCGCTGTTTCAGGCGTTATTCATCCGCTCTGTCGGGGTTGTTTTGTTCCTTTTTGCGTTGGCCTTGTTACAAGGGTTGTTCCGGATACGCATTTCCAGCCGGGACAAGAAACTTGTCCTGTTGCGTACAGCGGTTGAAGTTGGCGCAGCGTATTTTTTCATAACAGCTTTGTTCAATATGCCATTGGCGAATGTAACAGCCATTATTCAGGCACTGCCTCTGACCGTTACGTTGGCTGCTGCCCTATTTCTAGGTGAGATTGTTGGTTGGCGTAGGCTTATAGCGATCTTCATCGGCTTTGTGGGTGTTATGTTGATCATACGACCGGGAGGTGAGGGTTTTACGGTTTACTCGCTTTATGCGCTTGCCGCAGTAGCCTGTGTGACAGTGCGCGACCTTGCTGCGCGGCGTATGTCGCAGGATGTGCCGACGATCCTTGTCGCTATGTCAGCGGGAATTGGGGTGACTTTATTGTCTGGTATTGGCTTGTTTATCGTGGACTGGCAGCCGATCAGCTTGCCAGCTGCGCTACAACTTGGCGGGGCAACTGTCTTCGTAATTGGCGGGTATATCTTCAGCGTAGCAGCCATGCGTGTTGGCGAGATCGGGTTTGTCGCTCCGTTTCGCTATTCCAGCTTGTTGGTTGCGCTGATCCTTGGGGTGGCCATCTTCAAAGAATGGCCGGAAGCCTTGACTTTAGTTGGGTCGGCAATCGTTGTGGGAACCGGCGCATTCACGCTCTACCGCGAACGAAGGGCTGGCGCGGCAAAGCCGGACCAGCCCCATTGATATTCTATCTGCTTAACTGGTTTTCGCCATGTAATCCCGCATGACCGATGCATCTGAGGCCGTTAAACATGGCAGAGCTGTCTGGTGATCCGTTGTGCTGATATCGGGAAATAATTCCATAAGTTCCTTGCGGGTGGCACCATCAAGCGCACTGATCGCCATATCTCCTGCAAAGAAGCTTTCACTTAGGGCTCCATTTGCTTCGATGATCTCATGCCGGTCAAACATAATATGGTAATATTCGACGTTGCCGCCGGTTTTGCGTGTAACGCCTTCAAGCCCCACAAGATGTTTGGCTGGGATCAGAACGCTTTCAGCAGAGAACAAAAGCTCTGACCCTGCGCCGCCAACCAGCATTCGGTGCTGTGGCGAAACCGTCAAAGGTGCGGAGTTCCCTAGAATACCTGTAGCAAATTCAATCGGGGCAAGATTTCCCTCTGCGGCAACAGACTTTGATCCAACCCAGCGGACAACAGCCATGCCGCCGTCTCTCGTCCAAATTTCATCACCGACTTTAATATCCTCAACGACAGTGAAGCCACCGACCGTTCGGATGGATGTACCCGCAGCAAAGCATGGTACGAAATCGTCGTAGCTCGAGCCGCCCGCATTCGACCCACTTGTTTTTACGTATCTGACACCAGGTTTTAGAAAATCATCCGCTGCAAAGCCCCAGACATCGGTGAAATCACCATTTTGCGAAAATATCGTAAGCCGGATTGGATCGCCGATTTCATTCCCAGCATCATCAAGTTCGCGGATGAATATGACAGACTCGGATTCGACAGAATTTCCATTTGCAACTAACCCAGCCCCATCGGTGATAGTATGCCCCGCAGCTTGGCCATCCTCGAAAATATCGGGATCACCAGCTGTATCATCAAGCGTTACGTTTTGGCGCCCGCCGCCTTGAAAGACAAAAATTGTACCGTCGGCATTATTGGCGTTGTTAAGTATTGGACCGCCCGGCGTGCCCGAGGGTGAGTCTGCCGCGATTTCAAACGCACTGTTACTCAGCGCCTGGAAAGTTCTTAGTACCATATCAACATCTGCTGCGAAGTTCAGTCTTATCCATGAGATTAGGAGGCGCTTTTAGCATATAGTGCTTCACCATAACAGCCTCCGTTTTCTAGGACGTTATGATAATCCACTCACAGCATTGCCTTGGCTGGTGTAATACAAACGAGATGTATCGCAGGAAGCGCCTTCGACGTTTGTATCTCAATCTAATGATGTCTTGACCGCAACGGCTGTTGACACCTCCTGCGACTCCTCCTATTACGCGCGCACTCAGGTAGGTTATCTTACCTTGATGTTCAAAATTTGAAGTGGTCACGATCCGGGCCAATATCGCCCCGATCCTCTGAAATTCCACCGCGCGGATCCCAGGTAGGGTAAACCGTTGCGGGTCTTTGTGTTTTGCGGACGCGTGAGACGCAAGAAAAATGAAACGGGGACGCGCGCCCCATATGAAGTTGCAACGAAGGGGAAAGTCCTCAATGCCGACGATCCAACAGCTGATACGCAAACCGCGTCAGCCAAAACGTAAAGTTTCCAAGTCGCAGCACTTGGAACAGTGCCCGCAAAAGCGTGGCGTATGCACCCGTGTTTATACAACGACACCGAAGAAGCCGAACTCGGCCATGCGGAAGGTTGCCAAGGTGCGGCTGACCAATGGCTTTGAGGTGATCAGCTACATTCCCGGTGAAAGCCACAATCTTCAGGAACACTCTGTTGTTCTGATCCGTGGCGGCCGCGTAAAAGACCTTCCCGGTGTGCGGTATCATATCCTGCGCGGTGTCCTGGATACGCAGGGCGTCAAAGACCGTAAGCAGCGTCGTTCGAAATACGGCGCGAAGCGTCCGAAGTAAGGGAAAGCATAGATGTCACGTCGTCACGCCGCAGAAAAACGCGAAGTCCTGCCCGACGCCAAATTTGGCGATAAGGTCCTGACAAAATTCATGAACAACCTTATGATCGATGGCAAGAAATCCGCCGCCGAACGCATCGTATACAACGCTTTTGATCGCGTTGAAGACAAGCTGAAGAAAGCACCTGTGGAGGTGTTCCACGAAGCGCTTGAGTTGATCAAACCATCTGTCGAAGTGCGCTCGCGCCGTGTTGGTGGTGCGACTTACCAGGTGCCTGTTGAAGTGCGCCCTGAGCGTCGCGAAGCACTGGCGATCCGCTGGTTGATCAAAGCGGCCCGTTCGCGCAACGAAAATACAATGGAAGAACGCCTGGCTGGTGAGCTGATGGACGCGGTTAATTCCCGTGGCGCAGCCGTCAAAAAGCGCGAAGACACTCACAAAATGGCCGACGCGAACAAAGCGTTCAGCCATTACCGCTGGTAATTCTGAGGAAAGAGCAGACCAATGGCACGCGAATATCCCCTCGACCTGTATCGCAACTTTGGGATCATGGCTCACATCGACGCAGGCAAGACAACCTGCTCGGAGCGGATTCTGTATTACACGGGTAAATCCCACAATATTGGCGAAGTGCATGATGGCGCGGCCACCATGGACTGGATGGAGCAGGAACAGGAACGCGGGATCACTATCACCTCGGCTGCGACCACCACCTTCTGGGAACGCACCGAAGATGGCCAGACCGCTGACACGCCAAAGCACCGCCTGAACATCATCGACACCCCCGGCCACGTGGACTTCACCATTGAAGTTGAGCGTTCTCTGGCGGTTCTTGATGGGGCTGTTTGTGTTCTTGATGCCAATGCCGGTGTTGAGCCGCAAACTGAAACCGTATGGCGTCAGGCTGACCGCTACAAAGTTCCACGCATTGTTTTCGTCAACAAAATGGACAAGATCGGCGCGGACTTCTTTAACTGCGTCAATATGATCGAAGATCGCACCGGTGCGACTGCTGTGCCTGTGGGTATTCCAATTGGCGCAGAGACCGAGCTGGAAGGTCTGATTGACCTTGTGACCATGGAAGAATGGCTATGGCAGGGTGAAGACCTTGGCGCATCTTGGGTCAAAGCGCCGATCCGCGACAGCCTGAAAGATATGGCTGAAGAATGGCGCGGCAAGATGATCGAAGCGGCCGTCGAAATGGACGACGACGCAATGATGGAATATCTTGAAGGTAATGAACCTGACGTTGCAACCCTGCGCAAATTGCTCCGCAAGGGTACACTTGAGATGGCGTTTGTGCCCGTTCTGGGAGGCTCCGCGTTCAAGAACAAAGGTGTTCAGCCACTGCTCAACGCCGTGATCGACTATCTGCCCAGCCCGCTGGACGTGGTCGACTACATGGGCTTCAAGCCTGGCGACGAGACAGAAACACGCGATATTCCACGTCGTGCCGACGACAATATGGCGTTTTCTGGTCTGGCGTTCAAAATCATGAATGACCCATTTGTTGGGTCTCTGACCTTTACGCGCATTTATTCTGGCACCTTGAACAAGGGCGGCTCCATGCTGAACTCGACCAAGGGCAAGAAAGAGCGTGTTGGTCGGATGATGATGATGCACTCCATCAACCGCGAAGAAATCGAAGAGGCATTTGCGGGCGATATTATCGCGCTTGCAGGTCTGAAAGACACCACAACTGGTGATACACTGTGTGATGAGAAAGACCCCGTCGTACTTGAAACGATGACCTTCCCTGATCCTGTGATCGAGATTGCGGTAGAGCCAAAGACAAAGAATGACCAAGAGAAAATGTCGCAAGGCTTGCAGCGTTTGGCTGCCGAAGACCCGTCCTTCCGTGTGGAAACTGACCTAGAAAGCGGCCAGACTATCATGAAGGGTATGGGCGAACTTCACCTCGACATCCTCGTGGATCGTCTGAAGCGTGAGTTTAAAGTGGAAGCCAATATCGGTGCGCCACAAGTGGCTTATCGTGAAACTATCGGTCATGAGGTCGAGCACACTTATACGCATAAGAAGCAATCAGGTGGTTCTGGTCAGTTTGCTGAAGTGAAGATGATCATCAGCCCAACAGAACCCGGCGAAGGGTATTCGTTTGAATCTCGCATTGTCGGTGGGTCCGTGCCGAAGGAATATATTCCTGGTGTTGAAAAGGGTATCAATTCGGTGATGGACAGCGGCCCGCTGGCTGGCTTCCCGGTGATTGACTTCAAGGTTGCTCTGATCGACGGCAAGTTCCACGATGTGGACTCCAGCGTTCTGGCGTTTGAGATCGCGGCCCGTATGGCGATGCGCGAAGGTATGCGCAAAGCTGGTGCCAAGTTGCTTGAGCCGATCATGAAGGTCGAGGTCATTACGCCGGATGAATATACTGGCGGTATCATTGGCGATCTGACATCCCGTCGTGGTCAGGTTCAGGGTCAGGACTCGCGCGGCAATGCAATTGCCATCGACGCCTTTGTGCCTCTGGCCAATATGTTCGGCTACATCAACACTTTGCGGTCCATGTCATCTGGTCGCGCAAACTTTACGATGCAGTTCGACCATTACGAACCGGTACCAAGCAACATATCGGATGAGATCCAAGCAAAGTTCGCATAAACGGCGGGGCGGATTTCACCGCCCGCCCCAACCCGTAAGCCGGACTTCAGCCCGGCACCCAATAGCAAGGAGGCCATCATGGCTAAGGAAAAGTTTGAACGTAATAAACCGCATGTTAACATTGGCACGATTGGTCATGTTGACCATGGCAAGACGACTCTGACGGCTGCGATTACGAAGTATTTTGGCGACTTCAAGGCCTATGACCAGATTGACGGTGCGCCTGAAGAGAAAGCGCGCGGGATCACGATCTCGACGGCGCATGTGGAATACGAGACCGACGCGCGTCACTATGCGCATGTGGACTGCCCCGGCCACGCCGACTATGTGAAAAACATGATCACCGGTGCGGCTCAGATGGATGGCGCGATCCTCGTGGTGAATGCCGCTGATGGCCCGATGCCTCAGACTCGTGAGCACATCTTGCTGGGCCGCCAGGTTGGCATCCCGAAGATGGTCGTGTTCATGAACAAGGTGGACCAGGTTGACGACGAAGAGCTTCTGGAGCTGGTGGAAATGGAAATCCGCGAGCTGCTGTCCAGCTACGATTATCCAGGCGACGATATCCCGATCATTGCGGGCTCCGCTTTGGCGGCGATGGAAGGCAACAAGCCTGAGATTGGTGAAGAGAAGATCAAAGAGCTGATGGCCGCTGTGGATGAGTATATCGACACGCCCGAGCGCGCTGTGGACCAGCCGTTCCTGATGCCGATCGAGGACGTGTTCTCGATTTCCGGTCGTGGGACTGTTGTGACGGGCCGCGTCGAGCGTGGCGTGATCAATGTGGGCGACGAGATCGAGATCGTGGGTATCCGCGACACGTCGAAGACGACCTGCACAGGTGTTGAGATGTTCCGCAAGCTGTTGGACCGTGGTGAAGCCGGCGATAATATCGGCGCGCTTCTTCGTGGTATTGACCGTGAGGGCGTTGAGCGTGGGCAGGTTCTGTGTAAGCCGGGCTCTGTGAAGCCGCACACGAAGTTTGAGGCCGAGGCCTACATCCTGACGAAAGAAGAAGGTGGCCGTCATACGCCGTTCTTTGCCAACTACCGCCCTCAATTCTACTTCCGGACCACGGATGTGACGGGCACGGTTGAGCTGCCAAGCGGCACCGAGATGGTGATGCCTGGCGACAACCTGAAGTTCAATGTCGAGCTGATCGCGCCGATTGCGATGGAGCAAGGCCTGCGCTTCGCGATCCGTGAAGGCGGCCGCACCGTGGGCGCAGGGGTTGTTTCCAAGATTACGGAGTAATTTGAAACACGCCCTACGAAACTCAGGGACCATTAGTGGTTCCTGGGACTGCCTTGGATGGGTGATTTTTCTGCGAAAAATCGTGTCCCCGTCCAAACAACAAATATAGACGCGATGAGGGGGGTCGATAAGCGACGCTCCTCCTCTCCGTTCAAATCCCGAAACAAGGGAACACTGAGATGGCACAAAGCCAAAATATTCGCATTCGCCTCAAGGCGTTTGATTACCGTGTCTTGGATGCAAGCACACAGGAAATCGTGAATACCGCAAAGCGCACAGGCGCTGATGTGCGTGGACCGATCCCTCTGCCAAACAAGATCGAGAAATTCACTGTTCTACGTGGTCCCCACGTGGACAAGAAATCCCGTGATCAGTTCGAGATTCGCACACATAAGCGTCTTTTGGACATCATCGACCCAACACCCCAAACTGTGGACGCGCTGATGAAGCTCGACCTGGCGGCCGGTGTTGACGTCCAGATTTCTGTTTAAGGAGGGCGGCTGACAATGTTGCGCTCTGGTGTAATTGCAAAAAAGGTCGGTATGACCCGCCTTTTTATGGAAGACGGTAAGCAGGTTCCTGTGACGGTTCTTCAACTGGATAAACTTGAAGTCGTGGCTCAACGCACGCAAGAGAAGGACGGTTATACCGCCGTTCAGCTTGGCGCAGGCACGGCGAAAGCGAAACGCACATCAAAAGCGATGCGCGGTCATTTTGCGACAGCAAAGGTTGAACCCAAACGCAAGATTGCGGAATTCCGCGTTGCTGAGGAAAATCTTATCCCTGTTGGCGAAGAAATCATCGCGGCCCATTATTTTGAAGGTCAGTTCGTGGATGTTGCTGGCACGTCAATTGGTAAAGGTTTTGCCGGCGCCATGAAGCGGCACAACTTTGGCGGGTTGCGCGCGACGCATGGTGTCTCGATCAGCCACCGTTCGCACGGTTCCACAGGCCAGTGTCAGGATCCGGGCAAGGTGTTTAAAGGCAAGAAGATGGCCGGTCATATGGGCGCTGCCCGTGTTACCACGCAAAACCTTCAGGTTGTGAAAACTGATGTGGAACGCGGCTTGATCATGATCAAAGGCGCGGTTCCCGGTTCCAAAGGTGGTTGGGTTACGGTGAAGGACGCGGTGAAAAAACCATTGTCCGAAAATGTAATCTACCCTGCTGGTCTGGCGTCTGCTGCCAAGGAAGCTGCGAAAGCCGCTGAAGAAGCTGCTGCTGCTGCCGCTGCGGAAGCCGAAGCCGCTGCACAAGCTGCTGCCGAGGCAGAACAAGCAGCGCTTGAAGCTGCAGAAGCTGAAGCTGCAAATGAGGCACCGGCGGAAGATGCCGCCCCAGAAGGAGATGCGTCCGATGAAAGCTGATGCAATCAAACTTGATGGCAAGAAAGCTGGCTCGGTTGAGCTGCCTGACGCCATCTTCGGCCTGGAGCCACGTGCGGACATTCTGCACCGGGTGGTCCGCTGGCAGCGTAACAACGCGCAAGCTGGCACCCACAAGGTCAAGACACGTTCTGAGGTGAGCTATTCGACCAAGAAGATCTATCGTCAGAAGGGCACCGGCGGCGCACGTCACGGCGCACGGTCTGCGCCGATCTTCCGCGGTGGTGGTGTATACAAAGGCCCGACCCCGCGCAGCCACGGCCATGACCTGCCCAAGAAGGTCCGCAAGCTGGGCCTGATGCACGCGCTTTCTGCGAAAGCAACAGCGGGTGAGTTGGTCATTCTGGACGACATCGCGATCAAAGACGTGAAAACCAAAGCTCTGGCCGCGCAGGTCAAAGAATTGGGCTGGAAGCGCGCTTTGATCATTGATGGGGTTGAGGTGAATACTGACTTCGCTCAAGCCGCACGCAATATCGCTGGTCTGGACATTCTGCCAAGTCAGGGCGCGAACGTCTATGACATCCTGAAACGCGACACTTTGGTAATCACCAAAGCTGGTCTCGAAGCACTGGAGGCTCGTCTGAAATGAGCACGAAGGCTGAACATTACGACGTGATCCGCAAGCCGATCATTACCGAGAAAGCAACTATGGCGTCTGAAGCCAATGCAGTTGTGTTCGAGGTGGCAATCGATGCGAATAAACCGATGATCAAAGAGGCGGTTGAGAACCTCTTTGGTGTGAAGGTGAAAGCGGTCAACACGACGATCACCAAAGGCAAGTCCAAGCGGTTCCGGGGTCAACTCGGCAAGCGCAAGGATGTTAAGAAGGCATATGTGACCCTCGAAGAGGGCAATACGATCGACGTGTCTACTGGTCTGTGATCCCCCGGGTGCGGGGAGACCTGCACGGTACAACATTTGGAAACCCCGGCGGCGTAAGCGGTCGGGGTTTTTCTTTGGAAGGGTTAACGGTGCGTGCGGTGTCAAAAGGCGGGAAATCTCAATTCGGCTGCGGCTCAGGGGTTAACGCTTATTTTGCTGGGAAAATCGCGGTCGGATTTGCGTCGGACATTTGTCGGACTTCCGTATGACACCTGTATGCCAATTGACGGGGTTAACGGTGCGTGCGGTGGGGAAAGGTTAACGGGTGGTTTTGAAGCCCCGGCGCGAAATCAAGCCGCAGGCCAGGCGCCGCGCATCGCCAGACTGCCCGTTTTGCCGGAGGCAAACCTACGGTTTGACGGGTTGGCGATCAGGTTGGGTTTGGTGAGTTGCTTGTATGCAAGATGTGAATGGCGGGCATAAAGGAGATATGAATGCCCGTTAGATCGCCCCCCGGGTCTGGCTGCATTTCGTTGTTAATTCAAGTTCGAGTATCTATTTCAGCATCTCGTCCTAGTGGTTCGATTGGCGAGAAACCCTTTGTGCGATTGAACTTCATTGCATGATTGAAATTTTTTAGGGAGTTTGAAGGATCGACGTTAGCCAAGTTAAGATGGGAAAACGTACTCCTGACGAATTGTGTCGATAGTATTGCAGTAGCCTCTTTGTGGCCTGTTGCGGAATTAAGCATTTTGGACATGCATGTCACATAAACCTCATCCATTGGAAGGATTTGAAAAAGATCCCCAGCCACTTTTAGCGCTACGCTCGACACATAATCTTGATATAGCTTGTTGAACTGACCTACAGGCATCTTCGACTCAGATAATTTCCCACTTGCAAGTTGTTTCCGGCGGAAATTCGGGATGATTTCATCCGAGTGCACCATCGGACGCGCATGAACATAATTGTCGGCAATCATGAATTCGACTGTCGACCCGATTAGATCAGTTTTGGAAAGTGTTTGCATCTCTTTGACGACTTCTTGAATCGCGTTGTGATCACCGGCGATTAGTCGTTCTGCCAGCGCGCGATCTGAGTCGTATTCAGTTAACGTGATATCATATGCGTCTAACGCCTTTTGATATTTTCGCTCGTCCTTAGCTTTGGCTGTCTCCAATTCGTTCTCCAACCGGGCCATTTTCTGCACTGAGTTGCCGAGCAGTTTATCAAACAGATTGGGCTTGAACGCACTTAACTTAGCAAGGGCGGCGTAATAGTTATGACTTTGTTTCGTTGGTTTTTTTGGTTTCTGTTCCACGAGTATTTGATGCCAATCGATTCTGGCGGTTTGACTGACGTGCACAGATAATAATTCTTCTATGTAGTTTTCCCAATTTGCGACGGCGTCTGCTGCGTCTGCTGCGATCTGCTGTTTCACGGTCTGTTTATGTCGCCTTTCGGCCTCTTTTTCCATGCGCCGTGCCGCTGCTGCAACGGAGCGCATTGTCCCTCTCCAACCCATAAGTGCCTCTCAAAAAATTAATTAATATTTGTGGGGTATATGCTGTCCCCACTGGAATAATATCAATCGGCAGCCTGTCTGTCGATTTTTCAGGTTAAGTAGGCTTTTCAGTTTGGGGCACCCCCTTGACCCTCACCGCCACCTCTCCTAAACACCCTCATCGGTATAGGCCCCGGATTCGTCCGGGGCTTCGCTGTTGTTCTCAGGAACATCAAACCGGGGACCTTTGGGGCCCTATACTCTACATAGGCGGGCAACGTCTCGCCGCATAGCTAACGGAAGACAGAAAGCATGGCACTCAAGTCGTATAAGCCGACGACGCCAGGCCAACGTGGGTTGGTTCTGATCGACCGTTCGGAGCTTTGGAAAGGTCGCCCTGTTAAGGCCCTCACGGAAGGTCTTACGAAGAATGGCGGACGGAACAACACCGGACGGATCACGATGCGTCGCAAAGGTGGGGGCGCGAAGCGTCTTTACCGTATCGTTGATTTCAAGCGCACCAAGATGGACGTCACAGCGACCGTCGAGCGTATTGAATATGACCCGAACCGGACTGCGTTTATCGCACTGGTGAAATATGAAGATGGTGAGCAGGCCTATATCCTCGCGCCTCAACGCCTTGGCGTTGGTGACAAGGTTGTGGCATCTGCCAAGGCTGACGTGAAGCCAGGCAATGCGATGCCGTTCTCGGGCCTGCCCATCGGGACAATCGTTCACAACATCGAACTCAAGCCCGGCAAAGGCGGTCAGATCGCACGCGCCGCTGGCACATACGCCCAGTTCGTTGGTCGTGACGGTGGCTACGCTCAGATCCGCCTGTCCTCGGGCGAGCTGCGGCTGGTCCGTCAGGAATGCATGTGCACCGTGGGTGCCGTGTCGAACCCAGACAATTCGAACCAGAATTTCGGGAAAGCCGGTCGCAACCGCCACAAGGGCATCCGCCCCTCTGTACGTGGTGTGGTTATGAACCCGGTAGATCACCCCCATGGTGGTGGTGAAGGCCGGACATCTGGTGGTCGTCACCCGGTTTCGCCTTGGGGCAAGCCCACCAAGGGTGCCCGCACCCGGAACAAGAACAAAGCGTCGCAGAAGCTGATCATCCGCTCGCGTCACGCTAAGAAGAAGGGGCGCTAGATTATGTCTCGCTCAGTATGGAAAGGCCCGTTCGTTGACGCCTATGTGCTCAAGAAGGCCGAAGCCTCCAAGGAATCCGGACGTAACGAGGTTATCAAGATCTGGTCGCGCCGCTCTACAATCTTGCCGCAATTCGTAGGTCTTACTTTTGGCGTCTACAATGGCCGTAAACATATCCCGGTAAATGTGTCCGAAGATATGATCGGTCAGAAATTCGGTGAATACAGCCCAACGCGGACTTATTACGGTCATGCGGCTGATAAAAAAGCGAAAAGGAAGTAAGTCATGGGCAAGGACAAGAATCCCCGCCGCGTGGCAGATAACGAAGCTATGGCAAAACTGCGTATGCTTCGCACTTCCCCGCAGAAACTGAATCTGGTTGCGCAACTGATCCGTGGAAAGAAAGTGGACAAGGCTTTGGCCGACCTCACCTTCTCGAAAAAACGGATCTCGGATGATGTGAAGAAATGTCTTCAATCCGCAATTGCCAATGCAGAAAACAACCATAACCTTGATGTGGATGAGCTGATTGTGGCTGAGGCCTATGTCGGCAAGAACCTGACAATGAAACGCGGTCGCCCGCGGGCTCGTGGACGGTTCGGCAAAATCGTCAAGCCATTCTCGGAACTGACGATCAAAGTCCGCCAAGTTGAGGAGCAAGCCTAATGGGTCAGAAGGTTAATCCAATCGGCATGCGCCTGCAGGTCAATCGCACCTGGGACAGCCGCTGGTATGCAGATAGCAAAGATTTCGGCGATCTTCTTCTGGAAGATATCAAAATCCGTGAATTCATCAAAGATGAGTGCAAGCAAGCAGGCATCAGCCGCGTTATTATCGAGCGTCCACACAAGAAGTGCCGCGTTACGATCCACACGGCACGTCCGGGTGTAATCATCGGCAAAAAAGGCGCTGATATCGAAACTCTGCGTCGTAAAGTTGCAAACTTCACCGATAGTGAATTGCACTTGAACATCGTTGAAGTTCGCAAGCCAGAGCTTGATGCAGCCCTTGTGGGGGAAAGTATCGCGCAACAGCTGGAACGTCGTGTGTCCTTCCGCCGTGCTATGAAGCGCGCTGTGCAAAACGCCATGCGCATGGGGGCCTTGGGCATTCGTGTGAATGTTGCGGGTCGTCTGGGCGGTGCCGAGATTGCACGGACAGAGTGGTATCGCGAAGGCCGTGTGCCGCTGCACACGTTGCGGGCCGATATTGATTACGCGCATGCAGAAGCGATGACTGCCTATGGCATCATTGGCATCAAGACGTGGATCTTCAAGGGCGAGATCATGGAACATGATCCAGCCGCGCGGGATCGTCGTGCGCAGGAACTCCAGGACGGACCAACGCCGCGCGGCGCTGGCGGCCGTCGTTAAGGGAGAAGACAAATGCTTCAACCAAAGCGTACAAAATTTCGCAAGATCCATAAGGGTCGTATCAAGGGCGAGGCCAAAGGTGGCTCTACCCTGAACTTCGGCTCCTACGGTCTGAAAGCGACAGAGCCTGAGCGCGTCACTGCACGCCAGATCGAGGCTGCACGTCGTGCCATGACCCGTCACATGAAACGTCAGGGCCGGGTTTGGATCCGGATTTTCCCAGACACCCCGGTGACCTCGAAACCTGTCGAAGTTCGGATGGGTAAAGGTAAAGGTTCCGTCGATTTCTGGGCCTGCAAAGTGAAGCCGGGCCGCATGATGTTCGAGATCGATGGCGTTGCCGATAGCGTCGCCCGCGAGGCCCTGCGTCTGGCTGCGATGAAACTACCTGTGAAAACACGGGTTGTAGTTCGGGAAGATTGGTAAACGTCGCGCTTTAACGCGACGCGTATGCGGCGAGAGCAGTGCCCACATAAGAATTAAGAACCCCCGCGGAGAGATCGGCGGGGGTTTTGCGTTTGGTGATGTCGAACGTCAGATGACTTTGACCTTCACGTCACTGGAGTGACCCAAAATCAAAAAAACTAAACATCGGTCATTCGCGCAGATCGCTGCGAAGGACTCAAAAGAGCCCACAACGGAAGTCTTTATTCTTTGCTGCATGCGCTCGCAGCGCGGAAATTTCCGCAAGTGCTCAGTCTGGCGTGCCGCAGCGCGGCTTCAAACTCGGCCATTCGAACATCGCGTAGCGAGGTTTGTCAGGGCAACTCACAGGTCGCGGACAAAACCGACCTTTAGACACATTGCTTGAACGCCCGCTTTCGATAGATGATGAGGAAAGGCCGTTTCGTGCCCAGCGTTCAAGCGTAGCGCTATAATGACGCTCAGATCCGGTATCGGGCTATGATGTCCATATCTGGCTCAAACCCCAAGCCTAGACTGTTTGGCACTTTGATAACGCCATCTTTTCCGAGAGGTGTTGCAGGGTCCGGTAGCGCCTCGGGCTTGACCCAAAGCTGCTCCACAAGCGCGATGCCGGGATCAGCTGCCGCGAGGTGTAGCGTGGCATGCCAGCCCGGTCCGAAATAGGGCGAATGGGGCATAAGAGTCAGACCACTGGCGCGGGCTGCCTTGGCCACACGCAGAAACTCGGTGATGCCACCAACTTTGGTAACGGAGGGTTGGGGATGGTCAATCGATCCGGCGGCCAGATGCGGGCTAAATCCAAATGCCGTACACAGGTTTTCGCCAGCCGCAATCGGCACTGTTCCCTTCAACGTCGCAAGGGCAGTCGCATCCTCTGGCGGGAAAATTGGTTCTTCAAGCCACATGACATCACGTTCGGCCAGCCGGTGCAGGTTGACGCGAGCCTGTTCAAGTGACCATGCGCAGTTCACGTCAACGATGAGGCGGGCGTTTGGTACAGCATCACAGCAGGTCTCAATCGCGGGCATGTCGATTTCATGCAGTTTCAGGATGTCCCAGCCTTCACTTGCGGCTTTGATCGCCATACGCGCGGCAAGATCGGGCGCACCATATCGAACAAGGCTTGCGTAGGCCGGAATTGCCTGCCGCCCCGCACCGCCCAGCATTTCACTAAGTGGCTTGCCGACTGCTTTGGCGTGCAAATCCCACAGTGCAATGTCTACACCGGAAATGGCGAACATGGTGATGCCGTGCCGCCCGAACAGCGCCAGCTTGCGTTGTAACATATCGCACGTGGCCTGCGGATTATCCAATTCAGAGCCGACCAGCACCGGGGCGATCAGACGGTCGATGACCGCCTTTGTTGCGGGTGTCACAAAGTAGCCAAAGCCTTCGCCCCAGCCCGTCAAACCTACATCAGTGTCGATGCGGATCAGCGCCATTTCCAGCTTGTCCCAGGCCGTTGGTGTGATGCCAGTCCCTGCAGCGCCACCGTCATCAAAGGGAATCGACAGCAAAATGGTCTCGATAGATGTAATCTTCATGATCCTGCCTTGCGGTTGGTCGAGGCAAACGGCCCCCCCAGATCATCGCGCGGACCGGGGTTATTTTGGACAATATCCGATGGCATATTGTCTGCCGGTGCATCCTGCGGCTGCCATCCCAATGCAAGTGCCGCGGAATTGTCGAATAGCGGGTCATCGCAACTGGCGGTCGTCCACAAAACCCTATGGCCGTGCGCGGGCTTGGCCAAGAGCAGATCAAGAAGGCTGGCAAAATCGCGAAACGATACCCACATCCGACCCTGCCGAACCGAGGGGACGTGATCATTCATATGACCAATCCGAAGCGAGGTTCCGTGCACGCCGTAGGCTTCGGCGTAGTAACCTGTAACAGCTTCGCCCCACAGCTTTGAAATGCCGTACCACCCGTCAGCCGCCGGTTGGGCGACCTCATTCAGAGGGGCCTCCGCCGCTTTGCGAAAGCCCCAGCCATGGTTTGTACTGGCGAAGATCAAATGCTTTGCGCCAGCCGCAATGGCCGCATCATAGACCGCAATGGTGCCTCGGTAATTCGCTTGGATCGTGTCCTCAAACGAGATGTCATAGCCATGTGCCGCAGCCAGATGCAGAACTGCGTCTGCCCCCTTCATCGCTTGGGCCATGCTGTGGGCATCATTGATATCTGCGCGCAGCCAGGTTTCACCCGGCGCCGGGTCTGACGGATCTTGACGGGCCACCAACACCAGTTCGTGATTTCCGCGCAGATATGGCCGAAGACCGGTCCCGACTTCGCCATTCGCGCCTGTAACAACAATCCGCATCAGCCCATCACCATATTAGGCAGCCACAGGATCACCTCCGGCAGCAACGCCAGAAGAAAGAACACGGCCAGCATGACAAGAAAAAATGGAAGGCTCTCGCGCACGTAATCGCGCAGCGGCACGTTCAACATCCCGCAAACGGTGAACATCCCCACGCCAATCGGCGGTGTATTTCCGCCCATGGTGATGATCGTGACCATCAGAACGCCGAAATGGATCGGGTCATGACCCTGCCCAGCCAACACCGGAAGAAAAAGCGGCGTCAGCAATAAAACATTCACCGTCGCCTCCATCACGGCCCCGGCGATGACCAGAAAGCCCAGAACCAGCAACAGTGTTCCGGTCGGACTCTCGGTAAGATGGGCCAGCGCGTTTGCCACGGCGGTCGGTGCCTGTTCCAGCACAATGACATGGCCCAGCACTGCGGCCATGATGATGATAAGCATGATCATCCCGATATCCGACAGCGATTGTTCCAGCGCCTTTCTCAGCCCGTCGAGCGTTAAATCCTTATGAAAAACAAACCCAACCACTATGGCATAGAAGATGACAAAGGCCCCGGCTTCCGTGGCCGTGAAAAAGCCAAAACGGAACCCGATCACAAGGATCAGTGGAAACAGCAAGGCCCAGATTGCCTTACGCCCTGCGTGCAGGACCTCTCGTAGTTTCGGGGGATGCTCACCTTCTGCAACGTAGCCACGACGGCGCGCAGAATAGCCTGTCCATGCCATCAACGCGACTGTCAGGATTACGCCCGGGATGATGCCCGCCAGCAAGAGCCGTCCGATTGAGACATTGGCAATGAAACCAAACACGATGAGCCCAATAGACGGGGGGATGGTGGCCGTTATGATGGATGAATAGGCAATAACTGCTGCTGCGTAACCCGGCGCATAGCCACGCGCAATCATCGGCCCGCCCAGCAGGCGTGACTGCATCGCAGTGTCTGCCACCGCAGAACCAGAGATACCGCCCATCAGAAGGCTCAGCACAATGGAAATCTGCGCAAGCCCTCCAGCAAGCCAGCCGACCAGCACACGGCTGAACTCAACCAACCGTCCGGCGATACCGGACGCCGTCATCACGTTGCCCGCGACGACAAAAAACGGGATCGCCATAAGCGGGAAGGATTGCGTGGACCCCACCATCTTTTGCACAGCAATGGAGGCCGGCAGGTATTCACCCGTCAGAAAGGTCGGCACACTGGCAAGAAGAAGCGCGAATGAAATTGGCAGCCCGATCAAAAGGGCAACACAAAACAGGGCAACACCAAGCAAGATCATGTGTTGGGGTCCCTGCCAAGTGCCGAAGAGATGCGTTCCAGACAGGTCAGCCCCATCAGAAAGCAGGCCGCAGGAAAGGATGCAGCAACCCAGCTAAACCGGATACCAGATAAAGGAAGCTTTCGGCGGTTGGCCAGTTCGACATAGTCCAGCGCCACCCAGAACAAGCCTGCGAGGAGCACCAGAATAATCGCATAGCGAAACACATTCAGGTGCCGTTCGTATTCTGGTCCAACCCAACCGGCCATTACATCCACCGAGAAATGGCTGTTGCTGCGGAAGGCAACCGATGCGCTCAGCAGGCAAAGCCATGCGAACAATGCTTGCGTCACCTCAATAGACCACACGTTGGGAACGCCCAGGTAACGTGTGATAGTGGCCCAGCAAATCAGCAATAATACGGCACAAAGTACCGCCAGGGTTATCCATACTTCTGCCGCGCGAAACGCCTTGTATAGCGCCATGTTGATGCCCTCAAACCCAAAAGGGGGCGAAAAGCCGCCCCCATTGATAGCACGTCGTTTTACTTGGCCAGAACAGCCTGAACTTGTTTGTAAGCATCAGTCAGACCAAGACCTTCCATCTTCTCGGCGGCGGCGGCGCGGAATTCAGTTGTGTCGATCTCATGGATTTCGACGCCCCCGTCCGCGATCACTTTCAGGTCCGCCTCGATCTGATCATTCACCAGACCAGACATGTAACGCCCTGCCTCTATCGCAGCTTCCCGCAAGACTACTTGATGCTCTTCGGGAACTTCGGCCCACCAGCTGTCACCTACGACGATGCCGGTGATGAGTTGGATATGAGCCGTTTTTGTCAGATGATCGACGACCTCATAGAATTTCATACCTACGATGCCTGCCGGATGCGCCTCTGCGGCGTCAATGGCACCCAGTTGCAGCGATGAATATATTTCCGCCCAGGCAAGCGGCGTTACGGTGCCACCAAGTGCTTCACCCGCTGCGACCCATGCAGGCGCGCCCGGTGTGCGGATACGAACCCCTTCCATGTCAGCGCGCGAATTGATCGGCTTTTTGGTCAGCAAGTAGCGTGGACCTTGATACCAGTTAAAGGCCAGCGTCACAAAACCGCTGTCCTGCTGCAACTGTGTGGCCCAACCGTCAAAGACTTCGGACGAGGTGAACTTGTCGGCCTCGGCATAGTCCGCAAAGACGTAAGGCGCGCCGATGATCCCCATTTGGGGGGTGAAGGCGGCCAGTCGCGCAGCATCGGTAAAGGAGGCGACATTGGCCCCCGCCTGCGCCTGATCCATCAGATCTTGCGTGTTGCCCAGTGCCCCATTTGCGAAAACTTGTACTTCAACAACGCCGCCTGTTCCGGCCTCGACCAGTTCCTTAAATTTCTCGAACCCAAGGATAACGGGGTCACCTTCGGCCTGAACCGATCCGATGCGAAGTGTGTAGTCGGCGGCCTGTGCCGCCCCGGCTGTCAGTGCGAGCGCGATGGCACCGCCGCGCAGAAATGAGATGATAGACATGTGTTCCTCCCTGTCCATAATATGATACAAGAAACTGTCAACGCAGCGCTTGATCAACATGTGACGCCCATTAATTCGAATTTTTCTGTGTCTATCAAGCAAAATCTTGTATGTTAGTTCAATATGTGAGAAATGAGGGTGGACAAAATTGCAGATTGTCCATTTTGTGAGACACAGCCAGAAGGGGTATTCCATTGAAATCTAAGCTGGAAGAAGTGGAAAGCGGCAACGTTCCTGGTACGGCGCTTCTGACAAAGGCGTTGGATGTCATTGATGTCATTGCTGCCGGGCGCAGCCGCCCGAAATTCGCTGACATCATGAAGGGCACAGGGTATCCACGACCAACCCTTTATCGAATCTTGGCTGCACTTCAGGCACGCGGCATGATCTTGCAAGACCCGCGGGACCACGCCTACGCCCTTGGCCCAAGATTCACTGAGCTGGCGGCAGCAGTGGCGCGTCATACCGATCTGATCGCGGTGGCAAACCGCCCGTTGCGCCAAGTGGCAAACATCTTTGGTGAGGTTGTTAATCTAGGTGTTCTTTCTGGATCCGCCCAGCAAACAATTGCCCGATGGTCCGGCATCGATGACGGCACCATCACAGGCAATGTCGGTGCATTGAAACCGCTGCATTGCACTGCGCTTGGTAAAGCGTTGTTGTCCGGGTTGCCCAGCAAAGACCGCGACGACCTTCTGCGCGGGCTTACGCTGGAGCGTTTTACAGATGCGACTCACACCACGTTAGAAACGCTGGTTGCCGATATCGATCTGTGTGCGATGCGTGGTTTTGCACTTGATGACGAAGAGATCATAGGCGACGTGGCTTGCGTTTCCGTGCCTGTTCTCGGTCCGGATGGTATGGCGATTGCTGCCATTTCCGTCTCTGGCCCTGCGCATCGCATGCCGCAAGCGCGCCGGTCCGAAATTGCCGCCGAAATTGCCCGTGTCGCGCGCGATATCGCAAGTTCATTTGTCCAAACCGTCGATGTGCCGACGGACGGCAAGGCGGACCCGGTGCGCGCTTTTGCAATCTCTGCGATATTTCCTGATGACATCACAGGTCACAGCTACACAGCCATTGATGGCCCCGGCGGCCGCATTTTGCGTGTCGAAGGCAGTGATGCCCAAACCCTTTTGACGCTCGTCGACCCAATTGATGCAGCTGCAATCTCTGGGCGGACAGTATTCTTGCTGACAGGCGGCACCTTGTTGCGCACCGATACGGCTGGCGGCGATCCTGTGCCAGTTGCAACCGGCCTACCTGATGGGGCAGACGCGCTGTTGGCCTTGCCTGATGGCAGCATCATTGTCGGTGCTGGCACCAGTGTTTTTCATCTGATTGGTGGGCAATGGACGACACTGGCAGAAGACAGGTCACCTGAAACACCATTATGCCTGTATGACGCCGCCCCTGCATGGATCAAGGGCACGACATTGATTGCGTCCGGCAAGGTGATCGAATTGCACGGCCCTGTTGCTGCAATAGTCGCCCTTCCGAACGGTGCGCTGGCAGTTGCGCGATCAGGCACATGGCGCGTGGACATCTTGCAAGATGGACACATCACACCTCACCTGCTGCCTGTCCCTGACCCCACCGCACTTGCCACTTTTGATAACGGGCTGTTTGTCGGCTCTGACCGGATTGGCCTGTCAGCCGCCGAAATCGCACTGGCCCCTTTGTCGGGCCGGATTCTGCGGCTCTCTCTAAACACCCCTTTGATTGACACTTCCGAGGACAATACATGACCGAGATTACCCCCGAGACACTGGAAAAGCTCAAAAGATGCGGTCAGGGAACGTTGACCACGCAATTGTTCCGGCGTGGCTATCGCCAGCAATTTCTGGTCGGCCTGAGCCCCATGAGCAAAGAAACCGGCCGTTTTGCGGGCGAGGCCTTCACCTTGCGGTTCATTCCATCGCGAGAAGATAAGGACTGGGATCTTGGGGATCTGAAGAAACGCGGTGAAGAAAATCTGCAATGGGAAGCCGTTGAAGCCATCGCCGCCGGGCAGGTCCTGGTGATTGACAGCCGGGGCGATACGCGCGCGGCCTCGGCGGGAAACATGCTGATGACCCGCATGATGAAAAAGGGTGTGGTTGCGGCCATCACGGATGGGGCGTGGCGCGACGGCACCGAAATCGGCGAAATGCCGTTTCCCGCCTATGCCCGCGCAAATACCGCCTCGACCCGCCCGGCCTATCACCGCGCCATCGGGATGCAGGAACCCATCGGCTGTGCAGAGGTCGCGGTTTACCCCGGTGACATCATTGTGGGGGATGCAGATGGGGTCACAGTGATCCCGCGCGCCATCGCCGCTGATGTTGCCGATGACGCATTGGAGCAAGAGCAGCGCGAAGCCTTCCTGCTCACCAAAATCGAGGGCGGCGCACCGCTTTGGGGCACTTATCCTGCCGATGCAGCGACATTAGCCGAATACGAAGACTGGAAAAGCGCATGAGCACCACGACAAGCCCATCTGCAAAGGCCGAAGCGTTGATCCGGCACTATTTTGACATGTGCAATGCCGCTGACCGACAAGGCTTGATCGATTGTTTCACCCCAGACGGTGTTCATTATTTCCCGCCGGGATTGCCGGGCGCACCTTGGCGATCTGCAGAGGCGATTGCGGATGGCTGGGTGTGGTGCGTGGAGAACTTGGGTTCCAAATGGACGATTGAGAAGGTGCTTTGTGCCGCTGATGGCCGTGAGGGCGTGATCGAGTGGACCCACTGGAAAACTGCGGTTGATGAGGCTCTGCGGGGCGACGAGTGGTATATCTTTAATGACGACATCACCCGTATCCGCGAAATTCGCGCCTATTACGCCAGCCCGGTCGACAAGTCAGCGCCTATCAACAAGCTGCATGATTTTGACTACGAAAGCAGGGGTTTTCACATGAAGCCGCCTGTGGTTGCGGGGCGCGACTGATGCAATTTGCCCTGATTTGCCGCGACGCACCCGACGCATTGGCCAAACGGCTGGCAACCCGCGACGCCCACATGGCAAACATCCACGTGATGAAGGCCGATGGGCGCATCATTGACGGTGGCGCGATACTGGATGACGACGACACGATGACCGGATCAGTTGTGCTGTGCGAGTTCGAAGACCGAAAGGCACTGGACGCCTATCTTGAAACCGAAATTTACGCCCGCGAAGGCGTATGGGAAAAGATCGAAATCCTTCAGATCAAACGTGTGAAGTGGAAAGACCAATGACCGATACAGCATATGATCTGCATGGCAAGCATCTGATTGCAGGGGACTGGATTGCCGGGACAGAGACGTTCCGCTCTGACCCAGCAACGGGCGACGCCCATGATGTGTCGGTCGGATCAGATGACCATGTAGATTTGGCATGCGCCGCCGCCGAGGATGCTTTTGACGAATTCGGATACACGACCCGCGAGGCGCGTGCAGACCTCCTTGATCTCATTGCGGATGAAATCGAGGCACGCGGCCCGCAGATTACCTCGATCGGGGTTTCTGAAACCGGCCTACCTGCGGCACGTCTTGAAGGCGAACGGGCGCGCACCACAGGCCAGCTACGTCTCTTTGCGAATCATATTCGCGCGGGCGATTACCTCGACCGCCGGCATGACGAAGCGCTACCCGACCGCGCGCCCCTACCCCGGCCCGATCTTGTGCTTGTGCAACGCCCTATAGGTCCGGTTGCCGTCTTCGGCGCATCGAACTTTCCTTTGGCGTTTTCAACCGCTGGCGGGGATACCGCGGCCGCATTGGCCGCCGGGTGTCCGGTTATTGTCAAAGGTCATGCGGCCCATCCCGGCACGACAGAGATTGTGGGTGAGGCCATTCACACCGCTATCACCAAAAAGGCGATGCCGTCCGGCATTTTCGCGATCATTCACGGCAACACCAATGCAACCGGCGCCGCATTGGTTCAACATCCGCTTATTAAGGCGGTTGGCTTTACCGGATCATTGGCCGGTGGGCGCGCGCTGTTCGATTTATGTGCTGCACGGCCCGAGCCAATCCCGTTCTTTGGTGAACTAGGCTCGGTTAATCCTATGTTTTTGCTGCCCCATGCGATGTCAGCCCGTGCCAAAGAGATTGGCGCCGGGTGGGCGGGCTCTCTTACTATGGGGGCAGGGCAGTTCTGCACCAATCCCGGCATCGTCGTCATGTTGGACGGGGCAGACGCAGACATATTCACTGATGCGACCCGAAAAGCATTGGCGGCGACGGACAGCCAAACGATGCTGACCAGCCAAATTGCCGACACCTACTCCCGAGGATGCAACGCAATGGGCGATGTATCAGGCGTAAAGAAACTCCATGCGACGGCGAACCCTGAACGCGCCGCAAATGCTACCTTGTTAGAGACAACTGGCGATGTGTTTCTAGCCAACGAGCACCTGGCAGAAGAAGTTTTTGGCCCGCTTGGCTTGATCGTGCGGGTTGCGGACCTTGCCCAGATGGTCGCCGTTGCCAGAGACCTGAAAGGACAGCTGACCTGCACCTTGCATATGAGTGACGAGGATAAAGATATCGCCGCCGAGCTGTTGCCCATTTTGGAACGCAAGGCTGGTCGCCTTCTGGCCAATGGCTTCCCCACCGGCGTAGAAGTCAGCGATGCAATGGTCCACGGCGGCCCTTATCCGGCCTCAACCAATTTTGGCGCAACGTCAGTCGGAACACTGTCCATCCGCCGCTTCCTGCGCCCGGTCTGCTATCAGAATATCCCGTCTGCTCTACTTTTGTCCGATTAACAAACAGAAAGTCGGTGCAAACGGGAAAGCATTCTTTAAATGTCACTGATCGTATCAGGATCAAACCGCTAGGGTCAGGACCAATAGCCAGTAGATGACGAGGGCGGCGAGGCCGATGGCCGACAGAAAGACCCTTGGACATCTGTTGTATCGCGTTGCCACGCGCCGCCAGTCCTTCAGTCTGCCGAACCTGATCTCGATCCGGTTACGTCGCTTGTATCGCCGCCTATCGTATCTCACGGTCGTTTTGCGCTGCTTTCGACCGGGGATGCAGGGCCGTATCCCTTTGTCTTGCAACGCTTCTCTGAACCAATCGGCGTCATAGCCCCTGTCGCCGAGCAGCCAATCGACCTTCGGCAGACTGCTCAGCAATGCCCGCGCGCCGATGTAGTCACTGACTTGTCCAGCCGTGACGAACAGGTTCAGCGGTCGGCCCTGACTGTCGCAGATGGCGTGCAGTTTGGTGTTCATGCCACCCTTGGTGCGACCGATCAGACGTCCACGCCCCCTTTTTCACGCCCATGCTGGTCGCTGTCCGATGTGCTTTTAGGTAGGTTGCGTCAATCATCACGGTCTTCGTCTCGCCGTGGTCAGCAGCTAGGCCCACCATGATTTGTGCAAAGATACCTTTATCACTCCAGCGCTTCCAACGGTTGTAAAGCGTCTTATGCGGCCCATAGGCAGTGGGCGCATCGCGCCAGCGTAAGCCATTGCGATTGATGAAGATAATCCCACTCAACACACGCCGATCATCGACGCGAGGCTTGCCGTGGGACTTCGGTAAGAAGAGCTCAAGACGCGCCATCTGCGCATCCGTCAGCCAGAAAAGATCAGAAATGTTCACCGCTCGTTTTCCGAACTGTGAATCACGCAGACAAGCGGAAATCAATGGGTCCTGACCCTAAGTCTGTGGCCCAAGCTACGACACAGACGTTCGGTGAAGATGTTGTCCAAGTGTCGGCCCCGTCCATCCATCGAGATACGCACTACGGCGTTGGTCAGCGTGATGATCCAGACCTATCCGGTAAACTGGCTGTCCTGAAAGCGCGGTTTGGGTTCGGGCCAAGTCGCCCCCAGTGAATGACTTCTGTGGATGGCTCCTGCATTGCAAGACATTTTTGACGTTTATTGCGGCGTTTAATCAGTACAGTCGTCTGTCCGGCCTGTTCATGTGGTGATCTGCCACTGGCCTTGATGATTTCCGCAAGCGAGGTTCCAATCGGCTTCACGGCCTTCGAGGGCCAACGTCATTCCCGGAGTGTCCTCGCTCTTGGTTGACTTAGTCCGCATCATCACGTCATGCGCCTTGCATCTCTGGCAGGTGTCCCGATCAGGTGACCGGCTGCCGGTAATTCTCCTGTCTCGTCAACATTGCCCAGATCACGCGCGCGGTTTTGTTTGCCATGGCAACTGTTGCAAGTCGAACCGGCTTTCCAGCGAGCATCCTCGCTGTCCAGATATCGACTTTCTCGGGATGGAGTTTTGCCATCAATGCGCGCGATGTCATGCCAACGATAAGAAGTTTCCTGAGGTAATGATCACCTTTCTTGGTAATCCGCCCAAGCCTCTCTTTGCCGCCACTGGACTTGTTGAGCGGGGTTAAGCCCAGCCAAGCGGCCAGATCTCGTCCGGTTTTGAACTGTTTGGCGTCGCCGACGGTCGCCACGATGGCCGACGCCGTAATTGGACCAATCCCAGGCACCTGCATCAGTCGGCGTGCGTTGGCATCTCGCCGAGCATGGCTCTCGATCAACTTGGAAAAGCCTTCAATTCGGGCGCTGAGCCCAAGGAGTTGATAACACAAGGTGCCGAGAACCCCGTTCGCCAGTTCGGGAATTTTAGGTTGATCACCGTCCAGGTGGCTTTTGGAAAAGCGGGCCACAGCCTCAACCCCGGTTGGGAGAACATAGCCAAACTCACGCAGCATCCCCCGTATCATGTTTGAGACCTGGGTTCTCTGGCGGACGATGAGTTCGCGCGTGCGGTGGGCGGTCAAAAGAGCTGGCTGGTCTTCGGTCTTGATCTCAACAAATCTCATCGTCGGGCGGCCAACCGCTTCGCAGATTGCCTCTGCATCCACTGCGTCGGTCTTTCCGCGTTTGACATATGGCTTGACGTAAGTTGCTGGCATCAAACGGACATCGTGCCCTAACTTGCGAAGTTCACGGCCCCAATGATGGGCCGAACCGCAGGCTTCCATACCGACCACACAAGGCGGTAGGCCCTCAAAGAACTCTAACAGTTTTGCGCGTTTGATCTTCTTGTTGAAGACCTTGTCGCCAGTCACAGAAACTCCGTGAACCTGAAAAACATTCTTGGCCAGATCCAGTCCTATGGTTTTTACTTGCATTGGGTGGCTCCTCTCAAAAGCAGATTTCGACACCTGCATTATGGCGCATTGCGACGCCGGGTGGAGCAGGAGCCATCCACTTCATCCGCAACGGCGACAAGAGCTGCATCGCAATAGAATGTGCGCTGCGAGTGCGAAGTTATGCTGCGTTGGCGAAGGCTCGAATTCGAATGACGGCAAAGTCCCGCACTGCCGACATTGGCCTAGGTCGCGATGTAGGTCCGGTCTGGGTCAAAAATGCTCGACGTTTAGGTCAATATTGCATGACGCGATCCACCGATAGGATTCAAAAATCCTCTATATCGAGTCAAAGTTGTGCGACGTTCCACAGGCGAATGGGATGTAAATAATGTCGGCACAGGCTAAGAAAACAACGGTGAGAGGCGGTTGGATCACACGCAGTGCAAAAACTGGGCGTTTTGTGTCTGTCGGGACCAACAAGAAAATTTACAAGGGTGGTCCCCAAACCGCTGCCATAGTGAAGGAAGTATCGTCCCGACGCAACGACGCCCTAAAGAGGCTGGCAGATCGGTAAGAAACATTACAGGCTTGCGCTCGCTGATGCCATAACGGCGCATGACGCGGCTTTAGCTATTGGTGGGCAAGCAGCCTCACTTTATTCAATCTGCGATTGCTAGACCGTATTCCGGCTATCATCGCGGAATAGCTGCGAAATCGGCGGCTTTATTGCACGGTATGGTTGGGAACCATGGTTTCGTAGATGGAAATAAGCGCACCGCATGGATTCTCGTGGAACTATTGATTGAACGTAGTGGATACAGATTGGCTGTACCTGACAATGCGCCAATTGATGATCTTGTTGTGAAGGTCGCAGTAGGAGACTTAGGTTTTGAAGATCTGAGGGTTTGGTTTGATGAAAACCTGGTGTGAACTGCCAAGCGATAGTTCGCGGTTGATTATTTCACGACCAGCCGTAGTTAAACGAGACACTAATTCTCTCCTCCTCACTCATATTCATCGGCACCTCATGCCGCAGCCAGCTTTCCCAAAGCAGCACGTCGCCAACCTCAGGCGCTACATAGACAAAGGACCGCATTTCCTCGCGTGCGTCCTGTAGGCGGGTCGGGGCGGCCATCATCAACCCGGAACGGGGATCTTCGAATTTGATTGCGCTCGCTCCCTCTGGCATTGCTACATAAGTTGTCCCCGAGATCACCGAGTGCGGATGAATATGCGAGGTATGGATGCCGCCTTCCGGCAGGATGTTGACCCAGAGACTGTCCAGCGTCAAAGCCTTCTCGCCCAGATCAAACTGCAAATCCTCAGCAAACTTTGCCACATGGGCGTCCAGAACCTTCACCAGATCTGCAAAAATCGGGAAACGCCAAGGCAAATCTGCGAGGGACGCATAAGAGGTATAGCCAGGGTATCCGTTTTTCTCACACCATATTTGCCCGGCTTCATCATCTTCAGCGATGGACAGACAGGCGGCGTCAAGTTCGGACGGATCAAGCGGCCCATGCTCCGAGAGCTTGGCGTGATAAAGGCGGGTGACGAAGAGCGATTTTATGTTGGACATGCTACAATCATAACGCAGCAAATCTGCAAGGGCGAGTGGACAATGCAACGAGGATTGCGTCCTTCGGATGGTATCTATGGGAATGGGAAAGAAACCTCTTGCTTTATACTATCTAGGGGCCTAAACGACCCTTCTATCATACACTCCACTGGAATCAGGGTGACGCTTCTGGCGGCCTTCCAATGATGTTGAAAGGAACTGGCTATGAATGCCAACGAACTGCGCGATAAGACCGCGGACCAGCTAAATGAAGAGCTGGCGAGCCTGAAAAAAGAGGCGTTTAACCTTCGCTTCCAGCAGGCTACTGGCCAGCTTGAAAATACTGCACGTATGCGTTCGGTCCGCCGGGATGCTGCACGTGTGAAAACCATTCTGAACCAAAAGGCTGCTGAAGCCGCGAAAACGGAGGCTTGATAGATGCCCAAACGTATCCTGACAGGCACCGTTACCAGCAACCAGAACGCCCAGACTGTGACAGTTTCTGTCGAGCGTCGCTTCAAGCATCCATTGCTTCAGAAAACCGTTCGTAAGTCCAAGAAATACCGGGCTCACGATGAGAACAATACATTTAACGTCGGCGATCAGGTGCGCATTCAGGAATGCGCGCCCAAGTCGAAAACCAAACGCTGGGAGGTTATCGTCGCAGACGCATAACCCCTCAGTCTAACGAAACCCTGGGGCGCGAAGGCGTCCCCAAAGGTCGGGAGACATCACATGATCCAGATGCAGACCAATCTGGATGTAGCTGACAATAGCGGCGCACGTCGTGTTCAGTGCATCAAGGTTTTGGGTGGTTCAAAGCGTAAATACGCTTCCGTTGGCGACGTTATCGTCGTGTCGGTGAAAGAAGCCATCCCACGCGGCCGCGTAAAGAAAGGCGATGTGCGTAAAGCCGTCGTGGTACGCACCGCTAAGGAAGTTCGCCGCGAAGACGGCACAGCGATCCGCTTTGATCGCAACGCTGCCGTTATATTGAACAACAATAATGAGCCGATCGGCACCCGTATTTTTGGGCCAGTGGTTCGTGAGTTGCGCGCAAAGAGCTTCATGAAAATCATCTCGCTCGCCCCGGAGGTGCTGTAAGATGGCTGCTAAACTGAAAAAAGGCGACAAGGTCGTCGTTCTGACTGGCAAGGATAAAGGCAAGCAGGGTGAAATCACCCAAGTCATGCCGCAGGCCGGTAAAGCTGTCGTTGACGGGATCAACATTGCGATCCGCCACGTTAAACAAAGCCAAAATGATCAGGGTGGGCGTCAACCCAAGGCGATGCCGATCCAGCTGAGCAATCTGGCTCTGGTGGATGCAAATGGCAAAGCCACCCGCGTTGGTTTCAAAATGGATGGCGACAAGAAGGTTCGTTACGCCAAGACAACAGGGGATGTGATCTGATGCTTGACGATGCAAATTATACCCCACGCCTGAAAACGCTTTATGCTGAATCTGTCCGCAAGGCGATGAAGGAAGAGTTCAGTTACAAAAACGATATGCAGATCCCGGGTCTGGACAAAATTGTTCTGAACATCGGTGCTGGTGCTGAAAGCGTCAAAGACAGCAAGAAAGCTGCCGGTGCTGCTGCCGATCTGACCGCAATTGCGGGTCAAAAGGCTATGGTAACACGTGCGAAGAAATCAATCGCGGGTTTCCGGGTACGTGAAGACATGCCGCTTGGCGCCAAAGTGACCTTGCGCGGCGACCGTATGTATGAATTCCTTGACCGCCTGATCACGATTGCATTGCCGCGCGTCCGTGACTTCCGCGGCGTGTCCGGCAAAAGCTTTGATGGTCGCGGCAACTATGCCATGGGCCTGAAGGAACATATGGTTTTCCCTGAAATCGATTTCGACAAAATCGATGAGAACTGGGGCCTCGATATCGTAATCTGCACAACCGCACCGACTGACGCGGAAGCCAAGGCGCTGTTGAAAGCTTTCAACATGCCCTTCAACAGCTGATCCGCGGAAAGGAATACAGACATGGCTAAAAAAGCAATGGTCGAACGCGAAAAGAAGCGTCAGCGGCTCGTAAAGAAATATGCTGCTAAACGCGCTGCCCTGTTGGCTATCGCGAATGACAAGGACAAGCCCATGGAAGAGCGTTTCAAAGCGCGTCTGAAACTGGCTGAACTGCCGCGGAACTCATCCGCGACCCGTCTTCACAACCGCTGCCAGCTGACCGGCCGCCCACACGCTTACTACCGTAAGCTGAAGGTGTCCCGGATCGCGCTGCGGGAACTTGGCTCGAACGGCCAGATTCCCGGCATGGTTAAGTCAAGCTGGTAAGGAGGGTATAGTATGAACGATCCTATCGCAGATATGCTCACCCGTATCCGGAACTCGCAATTGCGCGGCAAAGCCACGGTGGAAACACCAGCGTCCAAACTGCGTGCTTGGGTTCTCGATGTGCTCAAAGACGAAGGCTATATCCGTGGCTATGAGAAAACCACGGGCAAAGACGGCCACCCCGCTTTGAGCATTGAGCTGAAGTATTATGAAGGTACGCCTGTTATTCGTGAGCTGAAGCGGGTCTCTAAGCCCGGTCGCCGCGTCTATATGGGCACCAAAGACATTCCCGTTGTCCGTCAGGGCCTCGGCGTGTCGATTGTCAGCACACCAAAAGGTGTGATGTCGGACGCAAATGCACGCGCTGCCAATGTCGGCGGCGAAGTGCTCTGCACAGTCTTCTAAGGAGGGACATATGTCTCGTATTGGTAAAAAACCAGTCGCGCTTCCCTCCGGTGTTGAGGCTTCCGTGTCCGGGCAGACCGTTTCGGTCAAAGGCCCAAAAGGTACGCGTGAGTTCACAGCCACGGATGATGTGACAATCACAGTCGCAGACGGTGCCGTCAGCATCGAACCACGCGGCAAGTCCAAACGCGCCCGTCAACAGTGGGGCATGAGCCGCACGATGGTCGCAAACCTTGTCACCGGCGTCACCGAAGGCTTCAAGAAAGAACTTGAGATCAACGGCGTTGGCTACCGTGCTGCAATGGAAGGCAACAACCTGAAGCTGAACCTGGGGCTGTCGCATGATGTGATCTTCCAAGTTCCAGAGGGTGTGACGGTAACGGCACCCAAGCAGACTTCGGTTATCGTGGAAGGCATTGACGAGCAACTTGTCGGTCAAGTCGCCGCAAATATTCGTGCTTGGCGTAAACCAGAGCCTTACAAAGGCAAAGGCATCAAATATGTCGACGAATATATCTTCCGCAAAGAAGGGAAGAAGAAATAATGGCTAACAGCAAACGTGATCTGTTCATCAAACGCCGCCTGCGCGTTCGGAACAAACTTCGCAAGGTGAATGCCGGACGCGTACGCCTGTCGGTTCACCGCTCCAACAAAAATATCAGCGTGCAGCTGATCGATGATGTTGCTGGCAAAACGCTCGCGTCGGCGTCTTCGCTTGAAAAAGGGCTGAAGATCGTTGGCAAGAACAACATCGAAGCCGCTGCAAAAGTTGGTGCCGAAATCGCTAAACGCGCCAAGAAAGCCGGTGTGACTGAGGCCTATTTTGACCGGGGTGGCTTCCTCTTTCACGGAAAGGTCAAGGCTCTGGCCGAAGCTGCCCGTGAAGGTGGTTTGAAAATTTAAAGCGCAGGGTGCGTGCTGGCACGCGCCTTCGATGATCGGGGGCTTCTTGAAATGTTGATGCCCACTGCGATTGAGTTAACGGGCCATGCGCCCACGATAAAAAGGACTGCCACATGGCAAGAGAACCAGGAAGAGGCCGTCGCGACCGCGACGAGACCCCCGAATTTCAAGACCGCTTGGTTGCAATCAACCGCGTCTCCAAAACTGTAAAAGGCGGTAAGCGCTTCGGCTTCGCTGCGCTTGTCGTCGTGGGCGACCAAAAAGGCCGTGTCGGTTTCGGCAAAGGCAAAGCAAAAGAGGTGCCAGAGGCGATCCGTAAAGCCACCGAGCAAGCCAAGCGCCAGATGGTTCGTGTGCCTCTGCGCGAAGGTCGCACGCTGCACCATGACGTCAATGGGCGCCACGGTGCCGGCAAGGTTGTGATGCGCACTGCCCCCCAGGGTACTGGTATCATCGCTGGTGGTCCAATGCGTGCCGTGTTCGAGATGTTAGGCGTGCAGGACGTTGTTGCGAAGTCTATCGGGTCGCAAAACCCTTACAACATGATCCGCGCGACCCTGAACGGCCTGTCGAAAGAGGCAAGCCCGCGTATGGTCGCTCAACGTCGTGGCAAGAAAGTTGCTGATATCCTGCCCAAGCAAGATGCACCAGCCGCCGCTGATGCACCAGCTGAAGCTTAAGGAGCTGACAAATGGCTAAGAAAACCATCGTCGTAAAACAAATCGGCTCTCCCATTCGCCGCCCAGAAAAGCAACGCGCAACGCTGATTGGCTTGGGTTTAAACAAGATGCACCGCACGCGTGAGCTGGAAGATACCCCTTCCGTCCGCGGTATGGTCGACAGCATCCCGCACCTCGTCGAAATTATCGAAGAGCGTGGTTAAATTAACTTTAGGCCGGGTTTAAATTGGCCTAAGGAAGAACAGACGCCCCGGTGAAAGCCGGGGCGTTTCTTTTTAACCAATCAAGCCCAACTGGCCCGAAGCCTGTATATTTGGGCGTCTTAAAGAACACTAACTGAATATGAAGTTTAACCGCCGTTCGCTGCGTGATGCACGAACTGGTAAGACGCGGGAGATTTTGTTGAAAAACTCCAAAATCTGACGGCTGCATTTTTCTGCCAGATTCCGTTGCGGCGGCCAACTTGAAGCCAAGTGCCCAGTGAAGGCTCTGAGAGCCTCGCACGTCGCCAACGCTGATCTTAGGCCGACCCCCTAAACGAATTTTTGAAGTGGACTTCTATAGGCAAGTATTTGACCCACTTTGACGAAAATCGGAGTTTTTCAACACAATCGGGACAAAGCGCCAATTCGCTGCGGTTGCACCAATGACTGCTTGTAACCAACCGCCGATGACGAGGATAGTCATTGAATGACACCGTTTACCCGATTTGCTCTCCACCATACTCTTATCTGCATTGGAAACGGGACTCTGTGCGCACATTCGACAGTTGTCAGAGGCGCTCGCCCCGGTGGTAGTCCACGAAAACGCTTGTGCGCATCGAAACTTCCCGCCGGACAAGAAGCTCTATAGAAGGGGCACGGGAGGCATCATGGCGAGACCGAAAACAGGCGACAAACCACGCGATATTCGGCAAGCGACGGTGGATGAGGTCAGCGCCATCGGCTCCACTGCCGTGTCGGTCAACAAGATTGCAGATCGCGCGGGTTTCAGTGTTGGGACGATTTACCGGTATTATCGAACCAAAGATGAATTGCTCTTCGATGTGTTCCTGCAAGTGAAACGCGACCTCCACACAACCATGATGACTGCGGCGGGCGACAAGGTAGGTGCCGAGGCACGGCTGAAGGCTATGTGGTTTGCACTGGTGGACTACGGATTTCAGGCGCCAGGGGATTTCCTCCTTGTGGAGTTGATGAGCAGCGAGACGAAGCCTCCATTTCTTGAGAACGAAGAGTTGAGAATAATCAACGCGGCTGTTCCGACCGAAATTCAGAGCGGTATCGACGATGGGACGTTTGTTCAGACAACTGCGTCAACTATAGAAACTGTTCTCGCCTCCCCTACGATTACGCTTGCGCGCCACGCTTACATCAGCGGCAAACGCACAAGTGAGGAAGAAGTCGAGCAGGTTTTTAGATTGATTTGGCGCGGTATTGCCCGAGATCGATCCGTTATCTGAGTTGAGAGACACCTTGCATTTTGGTTGAGGGGCAAGTCTCGTAGTCTTTGTGGCCCGGTGTTTTGGCGTTTCGGTTCACATCTTACAATTTAAACTGAGACATCGTTCGAAGGGTAGAAACTCGCCCGAGTCATGCGCGCTCGTCATTTGACGCAACCGTCGCTTGATGGTAGTGAGTCTTTACTCATTAATTTAGAGGTATAATGGACTGTTGGGCTTCCTAGCGCGTTTTCAGCCATTTTGCGCCCAACCATGTGATTGGCGAACATCTTTTGTGGCCGTTGGAATAGGAAAAATATGATGAAGGTATCACTACAAACCATCAAAGGTTTAAGCTTTGCGTCAATTACAGCGCTTTCACTCGGCTTGCTGACAAACCCGTCTTTCGCTGACCAAGGCCAGTTGCAGGTAACCGCGCCAGAAGAGGTTGGCATGGATTCTGCTAGAATTGAGCGCGTCACCGACGGGCTGCAGGCGCTGGTAGACGAAGAGCGCGTGGCCGGCATGGTCACCATCGCCGCGCGGGACGGGCAGATCGTGCATTACGAGACCTTGGGTGTCCAGGATATCTCCACCGGCGAACCCATGGCAGAAGACACAATTTTCCGACTGTTTTCGATGTCGAAGCCGATAACGGGCGTCGCGCTGATGATCCTTTACGAAGAGGGTCACTTTCATCTGAACGATCCCGTTTCGAAGTTCATCCCCGAATTTGCTGACATGCAGGTTTATGTCGGCGTCGATGACGACGGGAACATGATCACTGAACCGGCTGAGGCCAAGATGACCATGCGCCATTTGCTGACGCACACCTCAGGTCTTGGCTACGGCACGATGATGGGCCCACACCCGGTCCATGTGATGTTCAACGAAACCGGTGTTTGGGAGCCGTCCTCGAATCTGCAGGACATGATCACAAAGATGGCCGGGATTCCGCTGATGTTCGAACCTGGATCCGAATTCAGCTACAGCGCTGCTGTTGATGTGCAGGGCTACCTTGTCGAGCAATTCTCCGGCCAGAGCTTTGGCGACTTCCTGCAAGAGCGGCTCTTTGGACCGCTAGGTATGAAAGATACGGGTTTCTCTGTGGCGGATGACAAGCTCGATCGTTTTGCCGAGCAGTACCACTATGACGAGAACGGCGCGCTGATCGCGCAAGAGCTTTATGACGGCCTCGTCGGGTATTCCGAGGACCAGACCTTACAGGCTGGCGGCTGGGGTATGGTTTCGACCGCAATGGACTATATGCGGTTCTCGCAGATGCTGCTGAACGGTGGTAGCCTGGATGGCGTTCGGATTTTGTCGCCAACGACCGTGCGCCTAATGCATACAAATCAATTGCCCGATCACCTGATGAACAATCTCAAGGCTGAGTTAGGTGGACAGCCGGGCGCTAACTTTGGGATCAACATGGGGATCGTCGAAGATCCCAACGTCAATCCGGCAGGCGGCTATTCTAAAGGCGAATACTACTGGGGCGGTGCCACTGGAACCTGGTTCTGGATCGATCCGGTCGAAGACATCATCTTCGTTGGTATGCTTCAGCAATTTGCAGGCCAGCCACAATATCCTGACGTGCGCATGATCTCAAAACAGGCGCTCTATCAGGCCATAACCGAGACACATCAGAACTAGGTCAAAGCTCGGCAAGATCGCCGCAGGTGAAATCCACCTGCGGCGGCTTCCAATTCACAACGTGCAATTCCATGACAGTCCAGCGGGAACACTTACATACGTTACACACTGAAAACCCTGTCCTTTGGCGCAACAGTCTTGGCCGCCTCTATCGTTCAAGCCGAGGTGACTGACCTTGAGATCGAGAACTCCTACCATGAAAAAGCAGCACTGACCCAGCTCCTGCGCTGGTTTCAGTTCTATGAAAATGCTGACATCGGTATCGCCAATCAGCTTGATATTCTGGACGAGAACTTTTCCGTCACATCGCCGTCGGGCACAGCCACCGGACATGCAGAATACCAAGCAGCTGTCGCGCAATTCCCAAGTACCTGGCGAAACGCGCATGACCTTCAGACTATGACCGTAACCGTCAACGATGACGGAACACTGAGCCTAACCGCCGAAATCATCTATTCCAACCTGGGGATGACAGATAGTCTTGTCGCACAGCGCATGGGGTATGATGCGACGCTGGAATATGAAGATGGCGATACGCTGCCGAAGTTCACGAGTATGACGATTACGCCAGTAGGTGCCTCCGAGCTAGAGGCCTTCGATGACACGTATATCCAAAACCGCCTATCTGCGCTGGTCACGTATTGGATCCACCTTGTGGAGCATCCCGGTCGAAACCCCGAGCCGTTCAAAGAGATCCTGGCCCCCGAGTTGGACATCAAGTTCTCGGCCGAGGGAAATACGATCACAAGCTATGACGGCATCGCTGCTTGGGTCGCAGGTCCCGTCTCTAGCCTGCCCGTGACCCGCCATGTGATTGGCCCAATATCCTACACCACACTAGAACCGGGGCGATATGAGGTTGAAGTGGGCTTCGACTGGCAAGGCATCCGACCAGATGGCAAACGCATGACAGCCAAAACGGAACATAGATGGATTGTGACTGATGAGCCAAACGAACGCTTCGCACGGGTCGAAATGATCCGCGTCGAGACCATCGAGCCCTTTGCTGTCGTCGAATAACAAATGATCTTTTGGCTCTCGACAGGCGTGCTTTGCATCTTCCTCGCATTGAGCGCTGTGAGCTATCTGTTTCATCAGCCAACCATCCAAGGCGTCCGTGCTCTCGGGTTGCCAGACTATTTGCGCCTCCCACTGGCGGTGCTTAAAACTGCTGGCTGTCCCCATACTGACCCTGCCTGTAATGCCCGACATGGCGAGGGAGTGGGCTTGGCAGGGGGCACGCTGTTTCTACTCACCGCGATCGTTGCGCACGCAGCGCATCGTGACCCGAGCTTTCGCCGCTCTTGCGCGAAGGTCTGCTTCTCACAATTCATTGGCACTTTGGTGGTAAGCGCAATGTTAAAATGTCCCAGATGAGAAATGCAACAAGGTTGCTCACCCTCTCAAATCACTAAGGATGAGCACATATAGAACCAGCGATAAGAACCGTAAGAGCAGGTCAACGGGGGTGATTGAATGACGCTCAGGCTCGCGCCCTTTGATTTATTTCACTAGTGAAATCGTTCCGGCATCCGAAACAAGACGACCGTCCGAATTTCTGAACACAATGACGCCCGTGAGGCTGAAATTGAGAGATGTCTCTGTAAATGTATTCTGGCTGTCATAGGCAAAGACCGGTCCGCTGGCAGCATATGCTGCAACAGAACCATCAACGCGCGCAATGCTGATTGTTACTGATTGATTAATGACATGGCCTTCACTGAAATCAACGCTTGTCCCGCCATGAACTTCTGCCATCGCAAGGCCAAAGTTCGTTGCTGTGTTGATGCTATCACCGACAATGCTACCAATTTCCTAGATATCGCCATCAATCGTATAGCTCCAGTCAGATGCCGCCGAAATGGTCAGGTCAGCGACGGCCGATGTGGCAGTCATAAACAGCAAAGCTGTCATGGAAACTAGTTGTGTACGCATAAAAAAGTCCTCTCGTAACTATGTTGGCATGGAGTGTCGCCCGTAAAACTATTCCGATGCAAGAAACCGGTCAGGGCCACCAGCGATTCTTTGCCGATCTCAGAAGATGATATGATCACGGCCTACGGCTCATGTATGGGTCGACCCAAGCTGAGTTCAATATCAGCCGGTAAGGGTTTTCAGCTCGGATTGATAGTATATTGACCCTTCACTGCGCCGTGCCCGAACTGGTAAGATGCGGACAAACCGGTCCTTAGCTGCACAGGTTCCCAATGGCTGCTATCCGTACTCGTGACCGCTCTGCCCCGCAATTCGTTTCATTTGGGGTTGATAGGTCTACGAAAATGGCCGGATTACGAGTCTAACTGCCTTCGCAGGTAATGAATACCATATCCCATCGTTGATTTCTTAGATCATCCTCCTTCACCCAGTATTGAAAAAGCTGATCAAACTCCCAATGTTGACCACGGTCTGGGTAGGATTGCATCAGCAGCATATGGCTGTAGTCATTGTCGATGTTGTGACCCTGAACGCTTCCCGGAAAACCACCGCATTGGTGCGCCCCATGATTAACCCGGTGACGCACATGTTCAATTTGATCCGGGCTGATCAGCGCAGCAGTTTCAGCAGAATGGCTGAGACATTTTTCAATTGTGAAATCTACAGCATCGTTCCACGGCGTTTGACGAAACGATGATTGATCCAAGAACGATGCAAATTCAGCTCGATATTCTGCCGACATAATCTCCATTGGTTTGAAGCGTTTGGAAAGCATGCGCATCCGGTCGCGGAGTTTTTGATAAACCTCAAGGGCTTGCACTTCCTCCGGCTTGGCGTTCTCTTCGTCAGAATTTCTGCTTGCTCGCGTGTTGTAAGGTCTGCTCCCGAGAACTATTTGGACGCCCAGCCATACTGGTGGTAAAGCTTCCAGCATCCTTGCGCCCCGCTCTTTGAAGTCTTGCTGTATTCCGTCGGGCCAAATGGTGGCAGGGCCAAACACCCGTTCTCTTTGTTGACGCATCATATACGTCTGTTCATCCTCGTAGAGGGCGTTCTTAACTTCATCACTGGCATCGAAATTGTGAGCCCAGCAGAGATCATCAAAAGTTGGATAGTGAAGCGCCTTGGTTGGTCGGACTTCCCATTTGGGAAAGGTTGGTCCGGGGCCACCTTTGTAATCGTTCCAGCTATGGCTGGCCGAATATGTTGAGGGTATACCATCAGGTTGATTGATTTCAACCCAGTCATCAGTTGGGCCAGCATGAAAGACAACTAGGTTGTCATCGGCATTTCCGCCAGCATGATTAAAAAAGTATAATGCGCCTGTTTTAGGCAGGCATTGAGATATATTTGTTTGGGGCAAAGTGCTGAGGTCAAGCTGGCACATAAAAAATCTTGGCTCACCAGTTTTGCTGTCGCAGGGCCAATCAAAGTCTTTAGGGCCTATTGGGTATCCTCCAAAGAAGCTGAGGGATGTCATCGGATGAACAGGCGGAAAGACACGCGGGAAATAGATGACGTCTCTGGAGAACTTTTTGATAAGTTTCCGCATTTCTGACGCCGTCGATGGCAACACAAAGTCAGATCCCTTGATAGGCACTAACGTCCGCGTGGGCGGTTTGGGGACATCGCTAAGTTTCCTCGCGAAAGCTTCAGTGAGCCGCTTTTCAAGGAAATCCGCTGCTTCTCGTTCCAAGTCTGTCGGCGGGCTTGGTAAAGTCGGTGGCTGGCGAGACTGCAATCTTTTGAATAGCCCGAAGGCTAAAATGGCGACGATTGCAATTAACAATACGACGACCGCAACGGTGGCAATTTGATTTACGATATCCAGCATATCAATATGATACAATGATGGGGCATCTGATGAAATAGGAACGTAGCCTTTGGGATAAAAATCCTGCTTAGCGTATTTATCATTGGGGTATTGACCGGAGATAGGAAGCGGATGAAGTGGATGGCTCCTGCTCCACCCGGCGTCGCAATGCGCCATAATGCAGGTGTCGAAATCTGCTTTTGAGAGGAGCCACCCAATGCAAGTAAAAACCATAGGACTGGATCTGGCCAAGAATGTTTTTCAGGTTCACGGAGTTTCTGTGACTGGCGACAAGGTCTTCAACAAGAAGATCAAACGCGCAAAACTGTTAGAGTTCTTTGAGGGCCTACCGCCTTGTGTGGTCGGTATGGAAGCCTGCGGTTCGGCCCATCATTGGGGCCGTGAACTTCGCAAGTTAGGGCACGATGTCCGTTTGATGCCAGCAACTTACGTCAAGCCATATGTCAAACGCGGAAAGACCGACGCAGTGGATGCAGAGGCAATCTGCGAAGCGGTTGGCCGCCCGACGATGAGATTTGTTGAGATCAAGACCGAAGACCAGCCAGCTCTTTTGACCGCCCACCGCACGCGCGAACTCATCGTCCGCCAGAGAACCCAGGTCTCAAACATGATACGGGGGATGCTGCGTGAGTTTGGCTATGTTCTCCCAACCGGGGTTGAGGCTGTGGCCCGCTTTTCCAAAAGCCACCTGGACGGTGATCAACCTAAAATTCCCGAACTGGCGAACGGGGTTCTCGGCACCTTGTGTTATCAACTCCTTGGGCTCAGCGCCCGAATTGAAGGCTTTTCCAAGTTGATCGAGAGCCATGCTCGGCGAGATGCCAACGCACGCCGACTGATGCAGGTGCCTGGGATTGGTCCAATTACGGCGTCGGCCATCGTGGCGACCGTCGGCGACGCCAAACAGTTCAAAACCGGACGAGATCTGGCCGCTTGGCTGGGCTTAACCCCGCTCAACAAGTCCAGTGGCGGCAAAGAGAGGCTTGGGCGGATTACCAAGAAAGGTGATCATTACCTCAGGAAACTTCTTATCGTTGGCATGACATCGCGCGCATTGATGGCAAAACTCCATCCCGAGAAAGTCGATATCTGGACAGCGAGGATGCTCGCTGGAAAGCCGGTTCGACTTGCAACAGTTGCCATGGCAAACAAAACCGCGCGCGTGATCTGGGCAATGTTGACGAGACAGGAGAATTACCGGCAGCCGGTCACCTGATCGGGACACCTGCCAGAGATGCAAGGCGCATGACGTGATGATGCGGACTAAGTCAACCAAGAGCGAGGACACTCCGGGAATGACGTTGGCCCTCGAAGGCCGTGAAGCCGATTGGAACCTCGCTTGCGGAAATCATCAAGGCCAGTGGCAGATCACCACATGAACAGGCCGGACAGACGACTGTACTGATTAAACGCCGCAATAAACGTCAAAAATGTCTTGCAATGCAGGAGCCATCCACAGACGGTCAATCATACGCTTCGCAGCATATGTCACAAAGGGCTGATTGTGTTGAAAAACTCCAAAATCTGACGGCTGCATTTTTCTGCCAGATTCCGTTGCGGCGGCCAACTTGAAACCAAGTGCCCAGTGAAGGCTCTGAGAGCCTCGCACGTCGCCAACGCTGATCTTAGGCCGACCCCCTAAACGAATTTTTGAAGTGGACTTCTATAGGCAAGTATTTGACCCACTTTGACGAAAATCGGAGTTTTTCAACATAATCGGCTCAAACCGTTAGTCCGCGGCATTAACTACGAACGACCGGTGTCGAAATCGTGTCACAGATGGGTAGACCGCAAGGTACAGGTGCTTGTTACAAACTATGGCGTAACAATTGAAGCGTTTCGGGAGAAACCTGAATCAAGGGTTCCCATTAAAGCGGTTTGCGTTTGATCTGAATCGAAGGGGGATTCACACGGAGCTGTTTGTGTGCTTCACTTCCTCTGGGAGGTGGATCATGGGCAAACCCTACTCTTTGGACCTTCGGGAACGGATTTGCGCTTACATTGCCAAGGGAAACTCAGCGCGTTCGGCTGGGCGGCTTTTGGAGTTAGCGCTGCGACGGCGGTCCGTTTTGCGGCAGAGCATCGTGAACGCGGCGCGATAGCGCCCAAGCCTCAAGGCCGCCCGTCTGGTCAATTTGGCAAGCTTGCGCCGCACCGGGATTTTCTGCTGGAGATCGTGAAGGCCGAACCGGATATCACGCTCAAGGAACTGGCTGCTGCCCTCCTGCAAACACATGGCGTAGACGTTCAGCTATCGTCGTTGCACCGCGCCCTCCATCGCGCCGGGCTTTCATATAAAAAAGGACTGATCGCGGCAGAGCGTGATCGGCCCGTGGTGCGTCAAGCCCGCCGTGACTGGATCACGCGCCGTCAGCCCCGCATGCGCCAGGAGCCGCACAGACTGGTCTTCATTGACGAGACGGCGGTGAAGACCAACCTCACACGCCTGCGCGGGCGAGCTCCAGTCGGGGAGAGGCTCTACGGCACCGCTCCCTTTGGCAGATGGGGGACGCAGACATTCATTGCCGGTCTGACGCAAGACGGGCTGATCGCTCCTTGGGTGATCAATGGTCCGATGAACGGACCTACCTTCGACACTTACGTCGACACACAGCTGGCTCCAGTGCTTGATCCCGGAACAGTCGTCATCCTCGACAACCTGTCCACCCACAAAAGCCCGCGCGCCGCCGAAGCCATGCGCAAGCGAGGCTGCTGGTTCCTGTTCCTGCCCGCCTACAGCCCCGACCTAAATCCGATCGAAATGGCCTTCTCCAAACTCAAAGCGCACCTTCGCCGCATCGGAGCAAGAACTTTCGATGCCTTGTTCGAGGCTCTTGGCGATATCTGCAACATGTTCAATCCAAACGAATGCTGGAACTTCCTCAAAGCCGCCGGATACGCCTCAGATTAAATGCAAAACGCTTTAGGCGTTGATTGCGCTTTATCCTGTTTGGGAGGATGGATTATGTCAGCAACTGTGCCGTCAGCGCTTCGCACGAGTAAAGTAGCTCAATGTCGAGACCTGATACCTATTCTGCCGCCTCCGCATAGTTTTCCATCGGTGGACAGGTACATGTCAGATTGCGATCGCCCCAGGCGTTGTCGACCCGGTTGACGGGGGGCCAGTATTTGTCAACACGGAAAGCGCCCGGCGGGAAGCAACCTGTTTCACGGCTATAAGGGCGGTCCCAGCCCTTCACCAAATCCTCCATCGTATGTGGTGCATTTTTAAGAGGATTGTTTTCCGCATCCATCTCGCCCCGTTCGATCTGCGCAATTTCGCCTCGGATGGCGAGCATCGCATCGCAGAAGCGGTCCAGCTCAGCTTTGGTCTCGGATTCAGTCGGTTCAATCATCAGCGTACCGGCAACCGGCCAGCTCATCGTAGGGGCGTGGAAGCCGCAATCCATCAGGCGCTTGGCGATGTCATCAACGGTGATATGGGCGCTGTCAGCAAAAGGACGCGTGTCGAGGATGCATTCATGCGCCACCCGACCGGATGGACCTTTGTAGAGTACATCAAACGCACCTTCGAGCCGTTTGGCAATGTAATTCGCATTCAGGATCGCAACGCGTGTGGCTTGCGTCAGGCCGTCGCCGCCCATCATCAGGCAATAAGCCCATGAGATTGGTAGCAGAGAGGGTGAACCAAAAGCGGCAGCTGAAACTGCACCTGCCTCGCCCGAGGTCGGGTCACTTGGCAGGTGGGGGATCAGGTGATCCTTGACGCCAATAGGCCCCATGCCCGGACCACCGCCGCCATGCGGAATACAGAAGGTTTTGTGCAGGTTAAGGTGGCTGACATCACCGCCCAGATCACCGGGGCGCGATAGACCAACCATCGCGTTCATATTCGCCCCGTCGATATAGACCTGCCCGCCGTGGTCATGAACGATCTGGCAGACCTCGATCACGGTTTCTTCAAAGACCCCATGGGTAGAGGGGTAGGTGATCATGCAGCCTGCCAGATTATCCGCGTGTTCTTTGGCTTTGGCGCGGAAATCATCTAAGTCGATGTCACCATTTTCGTCTGACACTACCGCCACGACTTTCCAGCCAACCATCTGGGCCGACGCAGGGTTGGTGCCATGGGCGGACATAGGGATCAGGCAGATATCGCGATGCCCTTGCCCATTGGCCCTGTGATAGGCGGCAATGGTCAACAGCCCGGCATATTCGCCCTGCGCGCCGGAATTGGGTTGCATGGAAATCGCGTCATAGCCGGTAATCGTGCAGAGTTTTGCCGAAAGATCGTCTATCATTTCCAGATAACCGGTCGCTTGGTCGCGTGGGGCGTAAGGATGCAGAAGCGAAAAACCGTCCCAGCTGACGGGCATCATCTCGGCGGCAGAGTTTAGCTTCATCGTACAGGATCCCAGCGGGATCATTGCGCGATCCAGCGCAAGATCGCGGTCGGCAAGGCGGCGCATGTAGCGCATCATCTCTGTTTCGGCCCGATTCATGTGGAATACCTGATGGGTCAGATAATCGGACCTGCGCAGAAGCGTGTCAGGCATGCGATATTCTTCTGACAAACCGGGATTGCGGTCATTGATGCCGAAAGCCCGCCAGATCTGGATCAAGGTCTCAGGGCGGGTGCGTTCGTCAAGTGTTATGCCGACCAGTGTTTTGCCGACACGGCGCAGGTTTACGCCTTCTTCCACTGCGGATTTCAGGACGGCCTCCTGTAAGGGGCCGACTTCTACGGTGATTGTGTCGAAAAAAGCTTCTGGCTCGACAGTGAACCCGGCCTCTTGCAACCCACGCACCAGCCGCACGGTTTTGCGGTGGATGCGCTGCGCGATGGCTTTTAGTCCCTCGGGGCCGTGGAAGACGGCGTAAAAACCTGCCATCACGGCCAGAAGGGCCTGTGCTGTACACACATTGGAGGTAGCTTTTTCGCGTCGGATATGTTGTTCGCGAGTTTGAAGGGACAGCCGGTAAGCGCGATTACCGTGGCTATCGATGGACACGCCGACGATGCGTCCGGGCATAGACCGCGCATATTGCTTCTTGGTCGCCATATAGGCCGCATGGGGACCGCCATAACCCATTGGAACACCGAAGCGTTGTGTATTGCCCACTGCAATATCGCTGCCCATGGCACCGGGTTCTTTTAGCAATGTCAGCGATAGAGGATCGGCGGCGATAATACCGATGGCTTTGGTCTTATGCAGTTTTGCGATCTCATCTGTGAAGTCACGCAGATGGCCGTGAGTGCCGGGAAACTGGAATATCGCGCCAAAGACCGCTGTGGCATCCAGATCGTCGGGGTTGCCAACAGTAATTTCGATCCCCAGAGGTGCGGCGCGCGTTTTCATCACCGCTATGTTTTGCGGGTGACAGTTTTCATCGATGAAAAAGCCGGTCGCTTTGGTTTTGGCGACACGCTGGGCCATCGCCATTGCCTCGGCGCATGCTGTGGCTTCATCCAGCAGGGAGGCATTGGCGATTTCAAGTCCGGTAAGATCTGACACCATTGTCTGGAAATTCAGTAACGCTTCTAGTCGGCCTTGCGAGATTTCGGGCTGATAGGGGGTATAGGCCGTGTACCAAGCAGGGTTTTCAAGAATATTGCGCTGGATCGCGGGCGGTGTGACACTGCCGTGATAGCCCTGACCGATCAGCGAGGTCAGCACCTTATTCTTCGACGCCGTGACTTTCATATAGTGGAGCAATTCTCGCTCCGACATGGGCTTACCAAAATCGAGCGGTGCCTCCTGCCGGATTTTAGCTGGAAGGGTGTCATCGATCAGCGCATCAAGACTTTCGATCCCCACGACCTGTAACATCTCTTCCATTTCGGCAGGTGATGGGCCGATATGGCGACGATTGGCGAAATCATAAGGTAGGTAATCGGTGGGGGTGAAGGTCATGATGGTCTCCGGAACTTAGGCGATCAGGGCTTTGTAAGCGGCTTCGTCCATATACTCGTCAATTTGGGCTGGATCGGATGGTTTGATTTTGAAGAACCAACCATCCCCAATGGCATCCTCATTTGCGAGTGCGGGGTTGTCAGTTAAGGCGTCGTTGACTTCGACAATTTCACCGTCAATTGGCGCGAGGATATCAGACGCAGCCTTGACACTTTCAATCACGACAACTACATCATCCTTTGTCACTGTGATGCCCGTCTCGGGTAGTTCTACGAAGACGATATCGCCAAGTTGTGTCGTGGCATGCTCGGTGATGCCAATGATAACTAAGTCGTCCTCGCTACGGAGCCATTCATGTTCTTCAGTGTATTTCATTCGTTTTTCCTTGGTTAGCGTTTGAAATTGGCGGGTGTGAAGGGCAGTGGTGTGACGGTCAGTGGCAATCGTTTTCCGCGCAACTCGCCATAGACCTGTGTGCTAGGTATTGCCTGTTCGGCTGGCAGATAGCCCATTGCGACAGGGGTACCGACGGTCGGACCGAAGCCGCCTGATGTAATGTGACCGATGGCGTTTGGATCATCGGGGTGCGCGAATAGAGCCACCCCTTCGCGCATGGGCGCGCGCCCATCGGGCAACAGCCCCACACGTTTGCGTTGAGGGCCATTGTTGAGTTCTGCCAATATGACATCCGCGCCTGGAAACCCGCCAGCGCGCGCGTCACCAGACCGACGCACCTTTTGCACCGCCCATGATAGCCCGGCCTCTACGGGTGTTGTGGTCGTATCAATATCATGGCCATAGAGACACAGGCCGCCTTCTAGCCGCAGCGAGTCTCGGGCGCCTAGACCGATGGCTTCAACATCTTCATGTGCCAGCAATGCCTTTGCTAATGTTATGGCGTGATCTTCGGGCACCGAAATCTCGAACCCATCCTCGCCGGTATATCCTGACCGAGAGACCCAGCACTCGGTCCCCAATAGGTCGATCGTGGCTACATCCATGAATGCCATATCGGCAATTGCCGGGTTTAGCGTGGCCAACACAGCTTCGGCGGCAGGCCCTTGCAGGGCTAATAAAGCGCGGTCGGTCACTTCGGTAATATTCATACCGTTCAGATGGGTTGTCATATGGGCGATGTCAGCCGCTTTGCAGGCCGCGTTCACCACGACGAAGATATGATCGCCGCGATTGGCCAGCATCAGGTCATCCAGTATGCCGCCTGCATCATTTGTGAAAAAGCCGTAGCGTTGTCGGTTTTCGGCCAAATCAAGGATATCAACCGGGATCAGGCGCTCTAACGCTTCAGCGGCTTCGGCATAGTTATGGCCCTTTACCAGAACCTGACCCATATGGCTGACGTCAAACAGCCCCGCTTTCTGCCGCGTGTGCAGATGCTCTTTCATCACCCCAAGCGGATACTGCACCGGCATTTCGTAGCCCGCGAAGGGCACCATTTTCGCCCCAGAATTTACGTGCAGATCATGCAAGGGTGTGCGTCGCAATTCAGACATCGGCAGTCCTTTTCGTCTTCTGCCGATGAGATCGTTGACTCTTCCGGCACCACATAAACACAAAGGCTATACCTTTGCGCGTGATGCCCCCTCTGTCCTTTTGCCTGAGATCGCTATCCCTTCGGCGGACCCGTTACGAGCCTCTCTCCAGAGTTCTATGTCTTTGTCGGTCCTTTGGCCTGAGAGTTTCCGGGGCGGTTGCTCCTTCGGCACCAGCTTATCTGGTTCTCCCGACATCGATTTAATATCACTTACAGATGTTGCACGCATAAGGGTAGGCAGGCAAGAGCTTCGTTCGTTTTTATTTATCGCTGCAACCAATGTTCAGGTCGCGGTCAATTCGGCCTGCGGGTTCGCTTCGATATTTTGCAGCATTCTGATAACTTCTGCTGTCCAACCAGCTTTTACCGTAAGCGCCAATTGAGAAGGTGGGCGGTGGCTGGGCGTAAGGATTGCGTAATCATATTGTAGCTGCGTCGCCAATGGCACGAAGACCACACGCCCATCGGCTGTGTTCATTTCCCGCTCAGTCACCACTGTGAGCGGGTCAACAATGGCAAGACATTGCCCGACACTGATAAATTGCATCAATGGCAGGAAAATTTGACTGTCGATCATTGTGTTGAACTGTGCACCCGCCTGCCGAAACGCCTCAGCCGTGCGTTTGTAGAGTGAATGATTGCTTTGGAGCACGCCCATCGGGATACTGTCCAAATCCTTGAATGAGATAGCCTCCTTTTCTGCCAGCGGATGATCACGGTGCAGGGCGCAAAAGCAATCGGCCTTAATAATTTCCGAGCTGTATTGGCGTGGCTTGTTGGTTGGTGGATCAAAGTCGGCAAAGCCGAAATCAATGCTTTGCGTGCCGGCGAGCTCTTGGATTTGCTGTGAACTGCGTGATGACATTGAAATTCGGATTTCAGAATTGTCCCCGATTGCATCGCTGACAAATCGCGGAACAAGGTAGGTGGACGGCCCCGGCATTGCTGCAATATTCAGATTGCCCGACTGTGCGTTGCGTAAGCTTTTCATTGTCCCTGACACAGTCGCCAGACGTTCCAGAATATCGGTAGCCTCAACCATCAGGTAATGAGCCTCGGGAACCGGGATAAGCTGATGGCCGGTTCGCTCAAAAAGTTTTAATCCAAGGCTCTGTTCCAGATTTTTCAGGGCAAGGCTGATCGCGGGCTGTGTGCGGCCAAATTTTCTGGCGGTCTGAGAAACAGAGCCGGACTCCATTATTTCCCTGAAAACACTGAGCTGGGTTAGGTTCATGAATTGACCATAAGAAAAAATTTAGTTTAGCGAAATATATTAAATTTGGATTTATGTAAATTTTCTCTAAACTAATCTGATCAGAAATTCGGCGTAACCGAATCTCGTGTTTATCAACTGGGAGACAATTATGAAGATCACCAAGACCTTGATGGGTATTGCACTGGCTGGCGCGCTTGCGATGCCGGCAATGGCGCAAGAACCTACATTTTTCCGCATTGGCACTGGTGGGGCAGGCGGCACGTATTTCCCCATCGGCGGTGCGATTGCAAACGCTATTTCCGCCCCTCCCGGCGCGCGCGCCTGTGACGAGGGCGGCCAATGTGGTGTGCCCGGCCTGATTGCGATTGCGCAATCCACAAACGCTTCTGTGCAAAACAACACTGCTGTGCAGAATGGTGAGCTGGAAGCCGGGATGACCGGGGCTGCAAGTTTGCGCGCGATGTATCTGGGCGAGGGCAAATTTGACGGCCAGCCGCATGAGAAGCTGCGTGTTGTCGCCAACCTTTTCCCGGAAGATTTGCATCTTGTTATGCCCAAAGGCGCCACGTTGGATGGCCTTGGTGATCTGGCGGGTAAGCGCGTGGGGATTGCACAAGCAGGGTCAGGCACGCAGGTTGCTGTGCTGCAAATCCTTGAAGCCTACGGTGTCACACGCGACAATATGGAAGAAGCGGAACTGAACAATTCCCAAAGCGCTGAACAGCTTGCCGACGGTCAGCTAGACGCTTATTTCTACGCGGCTGGCTGGCCCGTTGCGGCGATGGTGCAACTGTCGACGACCAAAGGGATGGAGCTTTACCGTTTCACCGATGACGAGATGAAGAAGGTCAACGAAATCGTGCCGTCTTACATCCCGTCGATGATCCCGTCTGGGGCTTATGAAGGTATTGACTACGACGTGCCGACCCCTGCAGTTAGCGCGATGTTTGTTGTCTCTGCCGATCAGCCGGAAGAACTGATCTACGAGATTACCAAGGCGTTGTGGAATGATAACACTCGCAAGCTGCTTGATAACGGTCATGCCAAAGGCAAGCAGATCACGCCAGATACGGCACTGGCTGGTGTCGATGCACTTGGCGTACCGCTGCATCCGGGTGCCGAGAAGTTCTACCGCGAAGCCGGTCTTCTGAAGTAAAACAGCAAACGGCGGCTCTGTCTGGGCCGCCGTTTTCCAATAAGGGGGATGGGGCCAATGAGCACCAATGAGACCGAGGGCCAACAGGTCCCCGCCACCGAGGCTGAACTGTCCGAAGAGCAGCTTGCCGCCATCGAAGACAAGTATGACGACATTGGTGGGATGCGTCCTGTCACACCGCTACTGCACAGTTTTCTACGTCTGGTCGCGCTGACCTTTGCAATTTATCACTACTATACGGCTGGGTTTGGCTTGCCCGTTGACTACGTGCATATGGGCTTGCATCTCTGTGGTCTGTTCATTCTGACATATACATTCTTTCCCTTCATCAAGACCCGCTCTGTGATGGAGATGAAACCGTCATTCCTGCGCATCGGCAATGTTCCAATCTTTGACTGGATCGCGATTATACTCGGCTGTATGGCCTCGATGTATATCGGCTTTGCTTGGCGTGGCGTGGAATGGCTTGGCATTGCCGAACAAACCTTCCGGCAAGGCAATCCCAACAATTTTGACATTTTCTTTGGCACGGTGCTGATCGTTCTTGTGCTTGATCTCGCCCGCAGAACTCTTGGTTGGATTCTGCCGGTAATTATATTGATCTTCATCGCCTATGCGCTTCTGGGACCGCATATCCCGATACAGATCCTGAAACATCCGGGCACCAATTGGCGGCAATTCGTCAACAATATGTATTTCCCATCGGAAGGGATTTTTGGCGTCACGCTTTGGGTTATCTCGACAACCGTATTTCACTTTGTGCTTTTTGGCGTGATCGCGCAGCGCACGGGGCTTGGCAAACTCTTCGTTGATAACGCGATGATACTTGCCGGTCGCTATACAGGTGGGCCTGCGAAAGTGTCGGTTATTTCGTCGGCCTTTTTTGGCACGATCTCAGGCTCTTCGGTGGCCAACACCGTGTCCACAGGGTCGCTGACCATCCCCAATATGAAGCGTCTGGGCTATCCATCGCATTTCGCAGGCGGTGTCGAAGCCGCAGCCTCTGCCGGTGGACAAATCACCCCGCCGATCATGGGGGCAGCTGCCTTCATCATGGCCGAGTTTCTGGAACTGCCTTACACCACAATTGTCATAGCTGCGATTTTTCCAGCACTTTTGCATTATGTGGGCGTTTTTACAGTCGTTCACCTGACGTCGAAGAAGCTGGGTCTGGTGGGCTTTTCCAAAGACGCGCTGCCGCATTTCAAAAAGGTCTGGAGCGAGGGGTGGGCCAATATCATCCCCCTTATCGCGCTGCTTTATGTGCTGTTCTCGGGTTACACACCCTATATGGCCGCGTTTTGTGGAATTTCGCTGGCGGTCATTACTGGCTGTACACGTGTATCCAACCCGATCAGCCTGCTGGCCCCCGTCGCGTTCATTGCTTTTGCACTATGGAAGTACATGAATGGCGGATTTGACATAACGATGCTCTTGCTTTTGTCGACTTGCGCTGCCGTGGGAATTTTCAATCCGGATGAGCGCATCACTTATCGCGCGTTGATGGAGACAATCGAGACAGGTGCGAAATATGCGCTGGCCGTAGGGGCTGCAGGGGCTGCGGTTGGTCTTGTGATCGGCGTGATCAACACAACGGGTATCGGGTTCCGCATCGGCTTTATGGTGACAAGCGGGGCCGCGTCGATTGCTGAAGGCGTCTATCCGCTGATCAACCTGCCGTTTTGGGAGTTGTTTACGCTGCCGGACCTCACGTTGTTCTTCTCGTTGGTTCTGATTGCGATTGCCTGCATCCTGATGGGCGCGGGTATCCCGACAACAGCGCTGTATATCCTGTTGGTCTCGGTCGCGCAGCCTGCATTGACTCAGCTAGGCGTGCCACCCATCGCATCACACATGTTCGTGCTCTATTACGGCGTCGTAGCCGAGATCACGCCGCCTGTGTGTACTTCGGCCTATGCGGCGGCGGCGATTGCCAACTCAAACCCATTCCGAACGGGCATATCGGCCTTCACGTTGGGGCTTGGTAAGATTGTCGCGCCAATGGCCTTTGTCTATGCGCCAGTCCTGCTGATCGTGTCCTCCACAGGCTTCGATATGCTTGATTTTGTCATTGCAGGCAGTACCGCTATCCTTGGCGTCTTTGCGTTATCCACGGCTGTGGTAGGGTATTTGCTAAAACCTATGGGAGCGTTCCAGCGTATTCTGTGCGCGCTGATTGGCTTGGTCTTCATCTCGCCCAATTGGACGGCTGACCTTGTGGCGCTTTTGGCCTGTTTGCCGATCATCGCACTACAAGTTTTCGGAACTCGTAGTGATCCTGAGCCCACACATGGGTGACACGCCAAACGATGTTACGGTCATTGGCGCTGGCATCGTTGGCCTGTGTTGTGCGCTCTCTTTGCAAGAGCGCGGCATTGCGGTGCGGCTGATTGATCGCGGTGCGCCGGGGCAAGAGACGTCTTTTGGCAATGCGGGTGTGATCTCGCCCTGGTCAATCGTCCCGCAAGCAATGCCGGGTATCTGGAAAAACATCCCTGGCATGCTGCTCAGCCGCAATGGGCCGCTGAGTGTACGCCCCTCTTTTTGGCCAAAGATGGTGCCGTGGGGGCTGCGCTTTCTGGGAATGTCCGGCGAGAAAACGGCGCGGGATGTGTCAGACACTATGGAGCTTCTTTGCGCGCCAAGTATCGAACTTTATCGCAAGCATCTTGCTGGCACAGGACATGAAGATCTGGTTGCAGACAGCTATTATATTCACGCGTTTCGACGTGCGGATCGACCCAGTTTAGACAATCTCGACTATAAGATGCGTCGTGAAAAAGGAGCCGACTTGACGATGATTGATGCATCAGAGCTACAATCATTGGAGCCGGCACTTTCGCGCGATTTCAAAGCGGCCATCGTGATCAAAGGACAGGCGCGCGCAATATCACCGGGTCGCATTGGTCAGGTGCTTGCCGAGAAAGCCAGAGCCCAAGGGGCGGAATTCCTGCAGGAAGAGATCAAGTCGCTACGGCATGAAAACGAGGCATGGCATCTGATGACTGCTACGGGTGCAATAACTGCAAAGCACATCGTTTTGGCTGCGGGCGTATGGTCGGCAGAGTTGCTCAAACCGTTGGGGGTCTCTGTGCCGCTGGTGGCTGAACGTGGCTATCACGTTGTCTTTCCGCAGCCGGGCGTAAGCCTGACAAATTCCGTGATGGATGTAGAGGCTAAGATTGTCGCAAGTTCAATGAGCGATGGGTTGCGCGTTGCAGGCTCGTCCGAGTTTGGCGAGATCGACGCCCCGCCTGATCCACACAAAAAAGTGCTTCTGACGCATCAGGCCCGTGCGATGTTGCCAGACCTGAATACGGATGACACGCAGTTCTGGCTTGGAAGGCGCCCGTCCTTTCCGGATAGCTTGCCAGCGCTGGGCCAGATAAATGGACATACGGGGCTATATGCTGCTTTCGGTCATTCTCACTATGGGCTCATGATGGCCCCGAAAACAGGCGAACTTATCGCTGATATGCTGGCGCAACGTCCCTCAAATGTTTCTTTGCACAGGCTTAGTGCTAACAGGTTTGGTTGAAAGGTTTCCTATAGTTGGTAAGGCCGATCGGCAGAAGCCTCTATAATGTCGTTGTGGTTTTGACATTGAGTGTTGTGCGCAGCATATAGGCAGCGATCAAATTTACAGGAAAACACAGTGATGGAGACCACCGAGGTCGCCCCGTATTTTACCCGTTCTGATGGAACCTATCTGTTCGCACGTTGGAACCGGCCAATTGTGCCGGTTGTGTTCGGGGTCGAGGACCAGACGATCAGCGTCCTAAAAGGCGCGGTTGAGGCCGTGTTCCATCTGGCAGGGCACCAGATGGCCGAGACAGACCCTGAGCTGGGTGTCAACTTCATGGTGTTCTTTGTGCGCAACTGGCAGGAATTGCTTGATACGCCCAACCTGGATCGCCTGATCCCGGAACTGGAAGGGCTTGTTGGACGGCTGAGAGAGGCCGAGGCCAATCAATACAGGATATTTCGGTTTGATCCAGATGGCGGGGTCAAGGCTGTTTTCGTTTTCCTTAAGATGGATGCAGTAATGACCAATATCGCTGCCGATACGCTATGTCTGGGACAGGTCGTGCAATCTATTTTATTGTGGTCGGATGAAGCGTTTCTTGGAAGCTCGCCTTTAGCGCAAAGCAATGAGGGCATGATCCTGAAACCTGAAATCGCCGAAATTATCCGTGTGGCTTATGATCCGGTTATGCCGGTAGCTGCCACAGATGCATCGCACGCCTTGCGCCTCGCTGCGCGATTGCAGGCAAAAGCCGGGCTATCCTGAGGTGGCTCTTGTGCCGCGTCAGAAAGGCTGATTTCGTACAGCTTCAGCGACAAGAGGCGCATCATGCATAGCTTTGATATCCGCGTTTATTATGAAGACACCGACCTTGCGGGCATTGTTTATTACGCGAACTACCTGAAATTCATCGAACGGGCGCGCAGCGAGTGGGTGCGTTCGATAGGCGTGGACCAAGCGGTGCTCAAGGCGGAGCATGGGATTGTATTTGCGGTTCGTCGATTAGAGGCGGACTACATGTTACCTGCGCGTTTTGACGATGTCGTGACGGTTTCCACAGCCCTCAAAGGTCTGACAGCAGCACGTATCATGCTCACGCAAGATGTCAGTCGGGGACACGATATGTTGTTTTCGAGCCTTGTGACGCTTGTTTGTCTGACGGATCAGGGGCGTCCAACGCGTGTTCCGGCGGATATTTGCCAGTTAATGGGGGGTATTTCCAAATAATTTTGCCTCAAAGCATGACTGTGATGGCATTTTGAAACGAACCACGTTAACATAATTCCAATAATGTCGAAAAAATCGGCGGTAAAAAGACGAGCAGGTACATGGAAGCTGAGGCTATTGGGCTGGCCAGCGAGATCGATTTTTCGGTCACAGCGCTGTTCTGGCGTGCAACATTCACGGTAAAATTGGTTATGCTTATACTGATCGCAGCGTCGATCTGGGGTTGGGCAATAATCATTCAGAAATTCATTAACTATCGCGTGGCGCGACGTGAGGCAGAGGCGTTTGACCGGGCATTCTGGTCTGGCGACCCGTTGGATGAGCTTTATGAACGCATTGGGTCAGACCCCAAAGGATCAGCGCAGAAGATATTTGCGGCGGGCATGTCGGAATGGCGAAGGTCTCATCGCGAGGATGGGCGATTGATTGCAGGTGCCACGGCACGGATTGATCGATCTATGGATGTCGCCATTGCAAAAGAAGATGGCAAGCTGACCTATGGTTTGGGGTTTTTGGCGACAGTCGGGGCCACTGCCCCTTTATTGGTCTGTTTGGAACCGTCTGGGGGATCAAGAATTCCTTTGAGGAAATTGCCATTGCGCAAAATACCAACCTTGCGGTTGTGGCTCCGGGTATTGCCGAGGCGCTGGTTGCAACCGGTCTAGGTTTGCTGGCGGCGATCCCCGCGGTGATCTTCTACAACAAGTTGTCATCGGACGCGGACCGTATCTCGGGCGGGTATGAAGCGTTTGCAGACGAATTCTCGACCATCCTATCGCGCCAGCTGGACGCTTGAGCCATGGGGGCAAGTGTCATGCAGGGCGGCTCAGGTGGCGGACGCCGAGGGCGTCGGCGTAAGTCAAGCACCAAGCCGATGTCGGAAATCAACGTCACGCCTTTTGTGGATGTTATGCTGGTGCTGTTGATCATCTTTATGGTGGCAGCGCCCTTGCTGACCGTCGGTGTGCCGGTAGAGCTGCCAAAAACGGCGGCGAATGCATTACCGACCGAACAGGAAGAGCCGCTGACAATTACGATCACGGCGGAAGGCCAGATATCGATCATGAATACCGAGGTTGAATTCGCAGACCTTATCCCGCGCTTGCAGGCGATTGCAGCGGAACGTGAGGATGACAAAATCTTTCTGCGGGCCGACGGGGCAATTTCCTATGAACGTGTCGTGCAGGTCATGGGCGCACTGAACCGTGCTAACTTCAATAGCATTGGTCTGGTCACAGATGTGGACGGTCCTGAATTTGACGGTCAGGGCGGATAGGTCCGCGACGCGATGCGCACTGGCTTTTATATCTCTGCGGCGGGTCATGGGGCCCTGTTTCTCTGGCTGGTGATCGGAGGGCTTTTTGCGTCTCGCGATGAGCTGGACAGTATTTCCGTTGCAGAGGTCACAACAATCAGTGAGGAGGAGTTCGCATCACTGCAGCCTTCCTCGCCTGATGTACAACAAGATCAAGAGGCTTTGCCGCAACCGGAAATTGCAGAAGAGGTAACGCCACCCGTGCCGGAGCCACCGAGCGAGGCACCTGAGCCTGCCCTTGCGCAACCTGCGCCGCCGCAGCCCCAACCAGAGCAGCCGCCAGAACCGGATACACCACCTGAGCCTGCGCCACCGCCAGAGCCGGAACAGCCCTTGCCACCAGAAGATACGGTGACGGCAGCCCCAACGATTGACGAGAACGCGACGCCGACGCCGGAGGCTGCGGATATCATTCGTGATGACCCGGCCCCTGCGCCTGATCCGGACGTACAAATTGATGACGTTGATCAGGCGGAAAGCGCACCTGATCCAGATGCGGACGTTGTGGAAGAGGCACAGGAAGAAACCCAACAGGAACAGTCTGCGTCAGATATTATTACAGAAGCAGAAGTTGTGACTGCGGCCCCCGAAAAGTCCTCGCGCCCGACGGCCCGTCCAAACCGACCAAAACCGGAACCAGCACAAGTGGCGGAGGCAGAAGACGACCCCGCGCCAACCGAAGACCCGGTTGAAGAAACTCCAAGCGATAATAGCGATGCAATCGCAGACGTGCTGGCTGGTCTGGAGGAAGAGCAGCCGCAAGAGCCAGCCGCAGCCCCTGCGACTGCCCCGCAAGCCTCCGGGCCACCGCTCACGGGGGTGAGAAAGACGGCTTCCGCCTGGCCATTCGGGATTGCTGGAATGTGGGTGCGCTGGGCACAGACGCGTTGCAGGTTGTATTGGAAGTTGATTTCTCACTTGCGCCGGATGGAACTGTGCAAGGTAATACTTTGCGGATGGCGTCAGCAGATGGTGGTAGTGGTGCTGCGGTTGATCGTGCGTTTGAAGCGGCTCGGCGCGCCATTCTGAGATGCCAAAAAGACGGGTATGACCTGCCAGCCGATAAATATGAGCAATGGAAAAATGTTACCGTGGTATTTGATGCAACAAGTGGCCGGATCAGATGACTTCCTGCGCAGAACCTGAATTATGTGCTGAAAGATGCCAAAGCGCTATATTTTTCAAGATGCATCGCTTGCAATGCGCCTTGTTCGTGAAAGGATGAAGATATGACCAAGTTGATGACCTATATCTGTACTTTAATGGTGGCATGCGTTGTCCAATTGAGTGCTACCACTGCTCCTTTTGCGCAGGAGCGTTTGGTCATAAGAATCGATGACCCCAATATTGAACCCCTTCCATATGCTATTCCCCAGTTCATCGCAGAAACCGCAGCGGCGGATCAGATTGCGAAGGATATTACGCAGGTAGTTTCGGCAGATTTGCAGGGAACCGGGTTTTTCCGGGAAATTCCGGCATCAGCCTATATTTCCGGCGTAACCAGTTTTGATAGTCCGGTGCAGTTTGCCGACTGGAAGGCCATCAACGCTCAGGCGTTGATCACCGGGACTGTCACAACTGCCGGGGACGGGCAGGTTGTGGTGAAGTTTCGCCTGTTTGATGTGTTCTCAAACAGTGAGATGGGCGAAGGGTTGCAATTTGTCGGCTCGCCCAACGGGTGGCGGCGGATGGCTCACAAGGTGGCCGATGCGGTTTATTCCCGGATCACTGGCGAAGGCGGGTATTTCGACAGCCGTGTGGTATTCGTGTCCGAGACCGGGCCGAAGAACCAGCGCCAAAAACGCATCGGTATTATGGATTATGACGGTGCAAATCAGCAATTCCTGACGGATGCCAGCACTATCGTTTTGGCACCACGCTTTTCGCCTAGCGGAGACCGGGTGCTTTACACGTCTTATGAAAGCGGCTTTCCCCGGATCAACGTGCTTGATATTGCCTCCGTCAACCGCCGCGCGCTAGAGGATCAACCCGGCACGATGAGCTTTGCACCACGTTTTGCTCCCAATGGGCAGGAGGTGGTATTTTCCCTGACGCAAGGGTCCAACACCGATATATTCAAGCTCAACATCAATACAGGTCAGCGACAACAGCTGACAAACTCCCCCGCGATTGAGACAGCTCCTAGCTTTTCCCCGGACGGATCACAGATTGTGTTTGAATCGGACAGGTCCGGCACGCAGCAGCTTTATGTCATGAGCGCGAATGGTGGCGAGCCCGTGCGGATCAGCTTCGGTCAGGGCCGCTATGGTACGCCAGTGTGGTCGCCACGTGGTGATCTGGTCGCGTTTACCAAGCAAAACCGGGGCCGGTTCCATATCGGGGTGATGCGCATAGATGGGTCCGATGAGCGGCTGCTGACAGCGTCTTTCTTGGATGAGGGTCCTACATGGGCCCCAAATGGACGCGTTATTATGTTCACCCGTGAAACAGCAGGGGGCGAAGGGTCGTCGACCATGTATTCCGTTGATATATCAGGACGAAACCTGAAAGTTGTGCAAAATTCCGCGTCGGACCCATCCTGGTCACCGCTTTTGAAGTAAAGACGGGATTCCATGCGCGCAAAAATGGTGCTACATTCCCATGCAATCGAGCCAATAATAATCAATAAGGATAAAACCGATGAAAATCACTTCTACACTTGTCATGCTTTCTGCCGTGATTGGCTTGAGCGCATGTTCCCAGAATGACTTTGACGGCGCCGATGGGGTGAATGGCGATGGCGCGGGCGGTCTGAATGGCGATGGCATTTCGTCCAGCGCTCTGGACCCGACAAGCCCTGCTTACTTTAACCAGACAGTCGGTGACCGGGTCCTGTTTGCCGTTGACCAAAGCACATTGACTGCTGAAGGGCAGTCGACTTTGCAGGCTCAGGCGCAATGGTTGCAGCAAAACCCAAGCTATACAGCGATTATCGAAGGCCATGCGGATGAACAGGGTACGCGGGAATACAACCTTGCGCTGGGCGCACGTCGTGCGGCAGCCTCCCGTGATTTCCTTGTATCAAATGGTGTTGCGGATGCCCGTTTGCGGACAGTTACATTTGGGAAAGAACGCCCGATTGAGGTCTGCTCCAATGAAGCCTGCTATTCCAAGAACCGTCGCGCCGTGACAGTTATTTCTGCCGGTGTTGGTAGCTAAGAAAACCGAAGGTGAAGATCATGCGTAAGCTTCTGTATACAACCGCTTTCAGCCTATGCCTTGCGGTGCCTGCCTTTGCACAGGACCGTGAGCAGACCCTTGCCGATATCCGGCAGGAAATGACGGCGTTGAACGCGGAAATACAGGGGCTGCGGCGTGAACTGTCTACCACGGGTGCCGCCTCCGGCACGACTGGCACCGTGGCAGGCGGTACGATTCAGCGAGTTGATGCGATTGAGCAGCAGTTAATCCAGCTTACGTCAAAGACGGAAAAGCTGGAAAACCGGATCAACCGAATTGTGTCGGATGGCACCAATCGGATTGGTGATCTGGAGTTTCGTTTGGTTGAACTAGAAGGCGGCGATATCAGCAAGCTTGGTGAAACCTCTACCCTGGGTAGCAACGGTACAGACACTGCCGCTGTAACGCCGGGTGTTGCACCTGCCGTTCAACCAAATGGCGTAGCGCCTTTGGATACAGGGCAAGCAGAGCTTGCCATAGGGGAGCGAAAGGATTTTGAGCGAGCGCAGGAGGCGCTCGCGCAGAGTGACTTTCGCGGCGCCGCGGACCAGTTTGCGACCTTTACCCAGAATTACCCCGGCGGACCGCTGAGCGGAGAGGCCCATTTCCTGCGAGGCGAAGCATTGTCTCAGTTGGGGGACTGGAATTCAGCGGCACGCGCCTATCTGGAAAGCTTCTCAGGCTCACCGGAAAGCGACAGCGCACCTAAAGCACTATACAAGCTGGGTCTGTCTTTGAACGAGCTTGGCCAGTCTTCAGAGGCTTGCATCATGTTGCAGGAAGTCGGCACGCGCTATCCGGGGTCGGATCAAGTGTCTGCAGCGCAAAATTCCTTACAAACGCTTGGATGCTCGTGAACGGCGGCGCCGTACTCATTGATGCAATTGATCGGTTTTTTGGGGAACATCCACCATCTGCTATAGCAGTCGCCGTTTCAGGTGGCAGCGACAGTCTGGCGTTGCTGCACCTTATGGTAGACTGGGGCGCTAGCAATGTTTTTGCCGTTACGGTTGATCATGGATTGCGCCCGGAAGCAGCGCTGGAGGCGGCGCAAGTCAAGGCTGTATGCGCAGGGTTAGACGTTCCGCACCAGACGCTGCAATGGTCAGGGTGGGACGGACAAGGCAATACGCAAGCCCATGCGCGTAAGGCGCGGTACGAATTGATGTCTGGCTGGGCTGACCAGCAGGATATTTGTCATATTGTACTTGGGCACACGATTGACGACGTGGCCGAGACATTTCTGATGCGCCTGATCCGCGGCGCAGGTGTTGATGGTCTGTCCAGAATGCAAGATAGTTTTGTGCAGGGTAGCGTCACGTTTGGTCGCCCCTTATTGGGCATTAGACGGGCTGCGCTTCAGGATTTTCTTAAACAACGCAATATCAAATGGATTAGCGACCCATCCAACGAGGATGAGCGCTATGATCGGGTTAAGGCGCGCAAAGCTCTGAAGGCTTTGGAACCGCTGGGCCTTGATGCCGAAAGACTTTCAGCGGTCAGCGGCAACTTGCGTTTTGCAAGTATTGAATTGTCTCGGGTAGCCCATGCGTTTGCAAGGAAATCCGTTCGGGTTGATCATGGTGATGTTGTCATTGACCGACAAGAATTCTGCTTGGCAGGTCATGAGACCCAGCGCAGGATTTTGGCACATTCCTTAAAATGGGTATCCACATCAGAATATGGACCGCGCCGCGACCCGCTTTTAGGCCTGTGCGCCGATGTCCTTTCAGGCAAAATGCGTTCGTTGCATGGGTGTCTGGTGCAAGGCGGTGAAAAGACGATACGCATTACCCGCGAATATAACGCTGTGAAAGATCACACTGTCCCAGTAACTGAAATCTGGGATAACCGCTGGCAGATTTCAGGGCCGGGGGGCTCAGATTTTCTTGTCCGTGCTCTTGGCGAGAAAGGCTTGCTAAAATGCCCTGACTGGCGTGAGTCGGATCTATCAAGATGTAGCCTATTGGCGTCACCTTCCATATGGGATGGCCCTGATTTGGTCGCCGCCCCGGTGGCAAATTTACCCAATGGGTGGGATGCCGAACTGGTTAATGATGAAAAACACTTGTTTTCGTCTATTTTATCGCATTGAAACTGGCGCACTATTCTCTATTTTAGGGAAGTGGCTGTAAAACGCTTTACAGCCAAACTTGTTTAGGAGAATTCCCGTGGGCAATGCGAGAACTATCGCTTTCTGGGTCGTGCTTTTTCTGCTGATCCTCGCTCTGTTCAATATGTTCAATGGTGGTCAGGCCACTATGGCATCACGGACAGTTCCGTATTCGGACTTTGTTGAAAAGGTTCAGAGCGGCGATGTGTCTAAGGTGACTATGGATGGTGAAAAGATCACCGCCACTGTCGGTGATGAGCAAGTTGTAACGATTCAGCCAAGAAATGCTGAGGAAGTTCTGCTGCCGATACTTCTGGACAACAAAGTCGCTGTTGAGGCGAAGCCACAGGAACAAAGTGGTTTACTGACGTATCTTGGCACGTTGCTGCCCTTTATTATCATTATTGGCATCTGGCTGTTCTTCATGAATCGCATGCAAGGTGGCGGCAAAGGCGGTGCAATGGGCTTCGGCAAATCGCGTGCAAAGCTCTTGACGGAAAAACATGGTCGCGTGACATTTGACGATGTTGCCGGCATTGATGAAGCCAAGGATGAGTTGGAAGAAATCGTGGAATTCCTGCGAAATCCTCAGAAATTCTCGCGGCTCGGCGGAAAGATTCCTAAAGGCGCTTTGTTGGTAGGCCCTCCGGGGACTGGTAAGACGCTTCTGGCGCGTGCGATTGCGGGTGAAGCTGGTGTGCCATTCTTCACCATTTCCGGCTCTGACTTCGTAGAAATGTTCGTTGGTGTCGGTGCATCCCGCGTGCGCGACATGTTTGAACAGGCCAAAAAGAATGCACCATGCATTGTCTTTATCGATGAGATTGATGCCGTGGGCCGGTCCCGTGGCGTCGGTTACGGTGGTGGCAATGATGAGCGGGAACAGACGCTGAACCAGCTTCTGGTTGAGATGGACGGGTTCGAAGCAAATGAAGGCATTATTATTGTCGCGGCGACCAACCGTCCTGACGTTCTGGACCCTGCATTGCTGCGCCCTGGTCGATTTGATCGTCAGGTGCAGGTTCCAAACCCCGATATCAAAGGACGTGAGAAAATCTTGCGCGTCCATGCCCGCAAGGTGCCACTGGGACCTGATGTTGACTTACGTATTATTGCCCGTGGTACGCCGGGGTTCTCTGGGGCTGATCTGGCGAGATCTGGTCAATGAGTCGGCCCTGATGGCCGCCCGCTTCGGGCGACGTTTTGTGACGATGGAAGATTTCGAGAACGCCAAGGACAAGGTCATGATGGGGGCCGAGAGACGGTCCATGGTGATGACCGAGGATGAGAAAAAGCTGACTGCCTATCATGAGGCGGGCCATGCGATTGTGGGACTGAATGTTCCGCAGCATGACCCGATCCACAAGGCGACGATCATTCCGCGGGGCCGTGCGCTGGGGCTTGTGATGAGCTTGCCGGAACGTGATCAGCTTTCGGTCAGCTTTACGAAGTATAAATCGAAAATCGCTATGGCGATGGGTGGCAAGGTTGCGGAAGAGCTGATTTTTGGCAAAGAGAATGTCACCTCCGGTGCTGCCTCTGACATTCAGCAAGTTACCAAGATCGCGCGTGCCATGGTCACGCAGTTCGGTTTTGATGATGAGCTTGGTCATATTGACTACGCCAATGAGCAGCAAAGCTATCTTGGCAGCTATGGTGGTGGCTCGAACCATTCGGGTATTACTCAGAAGACGATTGATGACAAAGTCCGCATGATCGTTGATGAGGGTTATGAAACTGCAAAGCGTATCCTGACCGAAAAGGCTGATGATCTGGAACGTCTGGCGCAAGGGCTTTTGGAATATGAGACCCTGACCGGCAGCGAGATTACGCGTGTCGTTGCAGGTCAACCTTTAAATCGGGACGATGACGAAGACGATAAGCCTGATAGTGGCAAAACATCGGTTGCATCTATACCAAAGACCAAAAAGGCCAAGCCGCCAAAATCTGATGGCGGGATGGAGCCTGAGCCTTCTGCCTAAAGGCGATTTCTGCAAACACATCGAGAATGCCGCGCTTTATTTGTCGCGGCATTCTGTTTTTTGACACTTTAACACACAGATATTGATTGGATATTTGTGCCTTTATTTATCATTTTGACAAAGTAGTTTCCGGAGACCCATGTATGCCTGCTTTGATCAAGACCGATTATGTTGGAACAATTTCCTGGCTGGGTCGCGTGCTTGATCGTGATGCGGCATTAAGGTCAACCTCTATCGGTGAAGCCTATGCAAACTTTGCTGGGATAGAAAGCGAGGATCATGGTGGGTTGACGCGGGCCTCTTGTTCCCGCGTTGTGACGCAATATCCAAAAGGCACAACGATCCGTAATACACGCCAGATCTGCATTGTCTCGGCCGATGAAATGAAGCAGGTCGCCGCAGCAATCGATGTAGATCAGTTTGACCCGGAGTGGTGCGGTGCGAATATGGTGATTGAAGGCATCCCTGATTTCACGCACATTCCGCCCTCCTCGCGGCTGCAGACTCAAGATGGCACAACACTGACGGTTGATATGGTCAACCGTCCCTGCCATTTGCCTGCGGCCATCATTGATACGGACGCCCCAGGACATGGCAGGGCCTTCAAGGCTGCAGCGAAGGATCGGCGTGGCGTGACTGCTTGGGTCGAACGTGAAGGTGTTCTGCGCGTTGGCGATACTGTGACACTGCACATCCCTGATCAACGCAACTGGCAGCCGGATTTGGGGCTGCATGCGTTGTAATCTGTCGCTTTAAAGCGCTGTTCGTTTCCCATCTGAAACATGTGAGTTCAGCTTCGGCGATTCTAGGTCGGAAAATGTCGTAATCGCGCATTGCCGCGCAGGGTTGGATCGATATAGGCGGTGGTACACCACGGTGTTACGTGCGCCAAAATGAGGGATGGATACTATTATGAGCTTCAAGACCGATATCGAGATTGCCCGCGAGGCGAAGAAACGCCCCATTCAGGAAATCGGCGCGAAGCTGGGTATACCGTCTGACGACCTACTGCCCTTCGGGCATGATAAAGCCAAAGTCTCGGCTGAATTTATTGCAGCTCAGAAAGGCAAAAAGGACGGTAAGCTGATCCTTGTTACTGCAATTAATCCAACGCCCGCGGGTGAGGGCAAGACTACAACGACTGTGGGTCTTGGTGACGGGCTGAATGCGATTGGCAAAAAAGCGGCCATTTGTATTCGAGAAGCTTCACTTGGTCCATGTTTCGGGATGAAAGGCGGGGCTGCTGGCGGCGGTTACGCTCAGGTCGTGCCAATGGAAGAAATGAACCTGCATTTCACGGGTGATTTCCACGCAATCACGTCTGCGCATAATTTGCTAAGTGCTATGATCGACAACCATATCTATTGGGGCAATGCGCTTGAGATCGACCAACGGCGGGTGGTCTGGAAGCGGGTTCTGGATATGAATGACCGTGCCCTTAGGGATTGTGTGACGTCGCTGGGCGGCGTGGCCAATGGTTTTCCGCGCCAGACCGGGTTTGACATCACTGTGGCTTCGGAAGTTATGGCGATCCTGTGCCTTGCGAACGATCTGGACGATCTTCAGAAGCGTCTGGGCGATATTATCGTTGCCTATACACGGGACCGAAAGCCGATCTATGCGCGTGACATCAAAGCAGATGGCGCGATGACGGTCCTGTTGCAACAAGCTATTCAGCCCAATCTGGTGCAGACGCTTGAGAACAACCCCGCTTTTGTACATGGCGGGCCGTTTGCGAATATTGCGCATGGGTGTAACTCAGTGGTTGCAACGACAACGGCTCTGAAACTCGCCGATTATGTCGTGACAGAAGCCGGGTTTGGGGCCGATCTTGGCGCAGAAAAATTTATGAATATCAAATGTCGCAAGGCCGGACTGGCACCAGATTGCGTGGTGCTGGTGGCCACTGTGCGGGCGATGAAGATGAATGGCGGTATAGCCAAGGCTGATTTGGGCGCAGAGAACGTAGCAGCCGTCGAGGCAGGCTGCGCGAACCTTGGACGCCATATTGAAAACGTCAAAAGTTTCGGTGTGCCGGTGGTCGTTGCGATCAACCATTTCTCGGGCGATACGAATGCCGAAGTGGCGGCTGTGAAGGCTTATGTGGAAGGGCAGGGATCGGAAGCGATCCTGTGCAAGCACTGGGCGCATGGTTCGGAAGGAACAAAGGAACTGGCCGAGCGTGTTGTCGAAATCGCCGATAGCGGCGTATCTGATTTTGCCCCGCTTTATGGTGATGAACTGAGTTTGATGGAGAAGATCGAGACGATCGCCACGAAAATCTACCGCGCAGATGCTGTGATTGCTGATAAGAAAATCCGGGATCAACTGGCGCAGTGGGAAGAGGCTGGATACGGGAATTTGCCGGTTTGTATGGCTAAAACGCAATATTCTTTTTCGATCGACCCGAATGAACGCGGCGCGCCGGTAGGCCATTCGCTGCCAATCCGTGAGGTGCGCTTGTCCGCTGGGGCGGGTTTCGTTGTGGTGGTCTGCGGTGAGATCATGACAATGCCGGGTCTACCCCGTGTGCCTTCAGCTGAAGCAATTATGTTGAATGATGCCGGGCAGATCGAAGGCTTGTTCTGATAACTGATGCGGGCCTAACGTCTTGGCCCGCGTTACACCTACGCACTGCTTGCAGACTATATTTTGAAGAGATGATGGGGGTTTGACGTGAGCGCTACAATTATTGACGGTAAAGCTTTTGCGGCCAAAGTCCGTGAGAAGGTCGCCACCCATGTAACACGCTTGAAGGCGGATCATGGCATAGTGCCGGGTTTGGCTGTTATTCTGGTGGGTGAGGATCCGGCCAGCGAGGTCTATGTGCGCAACAAGGGTAAGCAGACCTTAGCTGCGGGGATGAATTCCTTTGAGCACAAGCTGGATGCAGGCTGTTCGCAGGCAGAGCTTCTGGAAGTGGTCGAGACGCTGAATGCGGACCCGGCTGTACATGGTATTTTATGCCAACTCCCGCTGCCTGATCATTTGGATGAGGAAGAAGTCATCAATGCGATCGATCCGGCGAAGGATGTGGATGGCTTTCATATCTCTAATGTCGGACTTTTGGGAACCGGGCAGAAAAGCATGGTGCCATGCACGCCGCTGGGCTGCCTGATGATGCTTCGGGATCATCATGGGTCTTTGTCGGGCTTGGATGCGGTCGTGGTTGGACGTTCGAATATTGTCGGCAAACCTATGGCTCAGCTTTTGCTTGGGGATAGTTGCACCGTCACGATTGCCCATTCCCGGACAAAGGATTTGGCGGATGTCGTGCGGCGCGCGGATATTGTTGTTGCAGCTGTTGGCCGCCCCGAAATGGTGCCGGGTGATTGGATCAAACCGGGTGCGACGGTGATTGATGTGGGTATCAATCGAGTGCCAAACGGTGAGAAAACACGGCTGGTGGGGGATGTTCATTTCGACTCTTGCACTGAAGTGGCTGGCGCAATTACACCCGTTCCGGGCGGTGTTGGGCCGATGACGATTGCGTGCCTTCTGGCAAATACGCTGACCGCTTGTAGCCGAGCCAATGGGCTGGATGAGCCGGAAGGGCTGACAGTCTAACGCCCTATCGGGATCAGTTGGGGCACCTTCCCAATCAGGATTGCCTGCGCCTTGGGTGCCATGAGGTCGCTGAGCGGTGGCTTGTCGCAATAGAGCCCGCCGGTGAAGGTGCCAAAAGCAGGCATTATGATACGATGAGCGTCAATCAGAAAGCAGCGGCGGGACAGCATACGCCCCTTTAACTGCAACTGGATTTTCGGGTGGTAGTGACCTGACACTTCGCCTGTGGCATCCGGCGTTGCAATATGACGAAACTGTAGCGGGTCTTCGCGATACTCTGCCAGATGGGTGCCGCCAAGTGCGACGGGTCCGGGATCATGATTGCCTTCGATCCAAATCCATTGCCTGCCTGCCATCAAGCGCGACAGCCAGGATAAATGGTCATGTGGTAGGTTGTTCGCTGCGGCCAGGTCATCAAAACTATCGCCAAGGCAGATCACACGCTGTGGGTTGGTGGTGCGAATGTCATCCTCTAGTCGGCTAAGCGTGTCGATCCCTTCATAAGGCGGCAGCATCTGTCCAGACCTGCGCGCGATGCGTTCTGATTTACCAAGATGCAGATCAGAGACAACCAGAAGCCCGGCCTCGGGCCAATACAGCGCGCCGGAGGGCAGGGCGTGCAGCTCAGCGTTATAGAATGAAAACTGATAGGCGTTCATGATCTGTTCCTTGCGGATTTTACAAGCCAGCGCAAGTAGTTATTTAAGACCTGCTATATCCATCAAGCGTTGCGCCTCTTGCGCCAGAAGGCGCTCCTCGCCTGCGCCTTTGACAGGGACACGGCTAGGCTCCAGAAACAAGGGCGCTGCAAGGGGCGTGATGCGGTCGAGTGTAAGCAAGTCGATTGATCCTGCTGTCCGGCGGGCCATTTTCTCAATCCGGCCAAAAGCGATCAGGCCTTTCATGGCTTCCTCCTGCGTGATGTCGAGCATCAGGTGATCCGGGTCATATTTGCGCAAGGTATCATACAGAATATCGCTGGAGAACGTGGCTTGTCGCCCGGATTTCCGCTTACCAACCGTCATTCGGTCAATTAGCCCACTGATAATAGCAGATGCGCGGAAAGTGCGTTTCATAACTGCGTTCCCGGCCAGCCAGATCTCAAGCCCTTCGCGTAGGTTCTCTGGGTGAAACAATGGGGCAGGGTCGGTGAGCGGCTTTAGTCCCCAGATCAGTGTCGCATAATCCGTGGCAACAAAGCCCAATGGGTCGAGGCCTTGCTGTTCCATCCGTTGGGTCAAAAGCAGGCCAAGGGTTTGTTGCGCATTATGGCCTGCAAACCCATAGACAACAGTGTTCGCATGTCCATCATGGGGAAAGCTTTCGATCAGCAACCGACCTTTCTGGGGTAGTTTAGAACGTTCTCTTTGCAAACTCAGCCATTGCGCTGTGTGATCAGGCAGATTTGACCAATTGTCTTGCTGGAATATGTCGAGAATCCGGTCGGATAATTGAGTGGATGTGGCAAATTTCGTGCCCAAGAAGGCAGCAACCTTTGGTCTGTCAGAGGCTTTGCGGGTGACCTCGACGATCATCTCTTTCAGCCCTTCATAGCGGACGATCTGCCCCCCCATCAGAAAGGTGTCGCCAGGGGTCAGGGTGGCGGCAAAGCTTTCTTCGATCTCGCCCAGTGGAGTGCCGCCTATGCGGCCTTTCAGCCGCACTTTGAGGGTTTCCGTATCGATGATGGTGCCGATATTCATCCGTATCTGCGAAGCGGTGCGCGGGTCGCGCAGTTGCAATAATCCGTCTCTTTGGATGAGGCGCTGATAGCGGTCATAGGCGCGAAGAGCGTAACCGCCCGTGGTGCAGAATTCCAGGCACGTCTCAAAATCTTTTGGCGTCAGATTGGTATAGGGGCCTGCACTCTTGACCTCTGTATAAAGCTGATTGGCGTCAAATGGCCCGGAAGCGGCACGGATCAGGATATGTTGGCAGAGTACATCGCGGGGGCCGCGGGGGCGGGGATCACCATCAAGCGTATGCGCTTTAACCGCATCAAGCGCAGCCTTGCATTCGACAATTTCGAACCTGTTCGCCGGAACGAGCAGGGCCTTGGACGGGGCGTTATAGCGATGATTTGCACGGCCAATGCGTTGGACCAGCCGTTTGACGTTTTTGGGGGCGCCGATTTGAATGACCAGATCAACGTCCCCCCAATCGATGCCAAGATCAAGGCTGCCGGTGCAAACAATGGCCTTCAACGCGCCATTGACCATTGCCTGTTCAACCTTGGTGCGCTGTTCGCGGGCCAAAGAGCCATGATGAATGCCGATGGGAAGTTGATCTTTGTTAGCAAGCCAGAGGTTGTGGAAAAATAACTCTGCCTGAGCGCGGGTATTGTGAAAGATTAGCGTCGTATTGTGTTGGCTGACCTGATCCAATACGGCAGGGATGGCATATTTTCCGCCGCCGCCGGACCAAGGGGGTGGCTCTTGCGTTGCCAGCATAGAAATATCGGGGTCAGGGCCTGGGTCTGCGGTAAGGATTTTTGCAGGTTTAGGGTGGCAAGATAGGAAATCAGCAATGGCTTTCGGGTCTTCTACAGTTGCCGACAAACCAACGCGACGCAAATCAGGTGCTAAGGTTTGCAACCGCGACAGGCCCAACATCAGTTGATCGCCTCGTTTGCTTTCAGCCAGTGCATGAATCTCATCGACGATCACCCGTTGCAGGCCATTAAAAATGCGTGGCGCATCTTCATAGCTGAGCAACAGTGCAAGGGATTCAGGTGTCGTTAACAGGATATGAGGCGGGTCTGCCCGTTGTTTGCGACGCTGGGTTTGGGTTGTGTCGCCAGTGCGGTCCTCGATGCGGATCGGTAAACCTATCTCTTCGACCGGGGTGCGCAGGTTGCGTTTTATATCAGCCGCCAGCGCCTTGAGCGGCGAGATGTAAAGCGTGTGTGACCCTTTTCGCGGTGTTTCATGCAACTCAGCCAGTGTTGGCAGAAACCCTGCCATTGTTTTACCGCCGCCGGTGGGGGCAATCAAAAGCACAGATGGTGCCTTGCTGTGATCCAGCATGTCCTGCTGATGGGGATGGATAGACCAGCCCCGTGTGGTGAACCAGTTTGATAAGAGGGCGGGAAGCGTGCTCATACGAAGGGATATAGGTCAAAGCTGGATTGATTTCATCAAGCTATGGGCGTGGTTTGAGTTTTGATATTGCTGCCTGAATGGCCTCTGGCAGGTTGGTATCCGCATCCTCCGGCGCTGCATCTAACGCGCTTGCGACATCTTTGAACAGAATACCAATTGAGTTGTCGTCCGAAATTCCGTCCCGTGCGAATTCGATCTGGTTAAAACCGGACGCCAGCCAATTCTGACCGGATGATGTATGGATCAAGTCCAACACGCGCTGCTCATCAAGTCCGGCCATATCTGCCCAGTCCAGTACCAGCCGTGTCATGACCGTATGGGATGCGGCTAAGAGGTTGTTCAGAACCTTGGCTTGCATACCTGCCCCGTACCGACCCATGCGATGGAAATGCTGACCCATAGCTGCAAATAGCGGTTGGTGCGCGTCAAGTGCAGCGCTGTCACCCCCCAGCATAAAAGACAGGGCCCGATTTTCCGCGGCCACCTGTGCGCCGGACATTGGCGCGTCGATCAAGCTGATATGGTCTGGGATACGCCTACGCAAATCAATCACATAGCGTGGTGAAAGAGTCGAGCTGATGATCAGCGTTTGCAAGCTATCGGCCCGTGCCAATAGGTCTTGCGCACCAAACAAAACATCTTCGGTCTGATCAATATCACGTACAACTGTGATCAGGGTCTTTAGGCCGCGTATGAACGTGGCAGGATCATTTGTCATTGATGGGGCAAGTTCGCCAAACTCACTGACTGGCCGAATGTCCAGACCTCGTGCCTCAAAGCCCCCATGCAAAAGGGCGCCCAACATTGGCGCCCCCATACGGCCACATCCTGCGATGCCAACCGGTGCAATTTTCATTAGTGTTTGATGACCTCGTCCGTGACATACATGTTCGCCCAGGCGCGGTCGACCAAGTCAGGGTTCATCTGATAGGGAATGCCTTCATATTCGCAAACGGCAATCATCTGATCAATCAGGAAGTTGGCGTGGTAGTTCGCGTAAAGGTTATCGATGGTTGGGTATTTCACCTTCAAAAGGTGAATCAACGTATTCTCGTCCAGTGGAACCTTCTTCTTCTTCGCAACCATGGCAAAGACTTTTAGGAATTCTTCCTGTGTCGGACCGTCGATCTTGATTTTGAAGAAAATACGCCGCAAGGCCGCGCCGTCGAACATCTCGTTAGGGTGGAAGTTGGTCGAGAACACAACAAGCGTGTCAAATGGCACTTCGAATTTCTCACCCGATTGCAGAGTCAGAATATCGTATTCTGCTTCCATAGGAACAATCCAACGGTTGATCAGTGCCTGTGGAGGTTCTTCCTGACGACCAAGGTCGTCCACGATAAATACGCCGCCGGTTGATTTCAGTTGCAATGAGGCCTGATACGTCCGCGAGGTCGCGTTGTAGTTCAGGTCAAGCATGCTGAGCATCAATTCACCACCGGTCATAACCGTGGGGCGTTCGCAAATCAGGTAGCGCTTGTCATAGCGATTGTCTGTGCGGCGCAAGCTGCTTCCGGTTTGTTGATCAGCATCTTCAACCAGAGTATGCACGATCGGGTCATAGAGTGTGACAACCTGGCCGGCATATTCAATACATTGTGGCACATAGATCAGATCGCCCAAGGCGTCCCGAATACCGTTAGCAATTGATGATTTACCGTTACCCGGAGGGCCATAGAGCAAGACAGAACGTCCAGAGCTTACCGCAGGGCCAAGATGCTCAAGCAGATGTTCCGGCAGGATCAGGTGCTGCATTGAACCAAGCAGTCTGTCGCGCGTCATTTGAATGTTGCGGATTGACTGGCGTTTGACCTGCTCTTTGTACATCTCAAGCGGTACAGGCAGGGCGCCATAATATTCTGACTGGCTCAGCGCATCCAGCGCGCGGGCCTTGCCTGCATCTGCCAACTGGAATGCCATTTCCGAGCCAGAGCCGGCGTGCAGTGTACCTTGTGCTTCGATAAGCTTTTGCTCACGGGTGATCTCAACCAATTGCTGAGTGAGAGGGATCGAGAGTTTGATCGCCTCTGACATTTCAGATACTGTTTCAAGATTCTTGCGAAATACAGTTTTGAGCAGGATATCCCGCATCATTACGATGCTGAGCCCTGTATCTTCGAGTGTTTTGGGTGGTGCTGGTGCAAAAACACCGGCAGAAGCATGCATATTCATCTGGTTCACCTTGTTATGCCAGAACCTTAGTAGTTAATCGGAAGTTTACCTTTATATTGCCTTCCAAACAACAAAAACTGGTCCGCATTCCATGAGCAGTCTAGCGTGTATCTTAGTGATAAAAACAATACGGGGCTTCTGACATGAACAAGGCAGATAAATGGCTTTTTCTTGTCTATCTATTGGCATTGGTTACGATTTTCGGTGGAATCACGCTCGCGAAGGGTGGATTGTTCGTGTACGCACATGAAGGGGATGTGCTGCATCTGACCGAAATTTTACTCCGGATGGAGCTTGGTCAATGGCCTCATTTCGATTTCATGACGCCATTGGGAATCTTGTCTTTCCTGCCAATAGTCATCTTTATCTGGGCTGGTTTTGGCGTCGGGACATCGATTCTTCTTGGTCAAATCGCTGTCGCTTTAGCCATTCTGCCCATGGTCTGGTGGCTTGGTGTGTCCCGCTTGCCCAGACTTGTGGCTTTTGGGTTAGGCGGGCTGATCATTGCAATGACTCTTGCCCTAATTTTTGGCGGGCCTGATGTAAGCGTTTCGGTTTCCATGCATTATAATCGCTGGGCTTGGGCATTGGTGTTCATCAGTGTTCTTATCGCCGCAATACCACCGCGAAACGCAAATTCCTTCGTCGCGGACGGGGTTATCCTCGGTTTGGCGATGGCCTTCTTCGTTCTGAGCAAAGTGACTTATGCTCTTGCCTTCTCACCAGCAATTCTGGTGGCTCTGGCTTTGCGCCGGCAATGGCGGGCTTTGGGTGTAGGGCTGGTTGTCATGATGGCGGCATTCGTTCTTGTGACTGTGTTCGGCGGCATTGAGTTTTGGCAAGCATATATTGGCGACCTCCTTGCAATGCTGGGTAATGAGGTGCGCCCAAGGCCTGGCGCAGATATATCCCAGTTGCTTCTGGCACCTCGATTTGCCTTGGCCAATTTATTGTTGTTGGCAGCCATTATTCTCATACGTCAGGGTGATGACCCGGACATGGGCGTAATTCTGCTTTTGCTCGCACCCGCGTTTGTCTATGTGACCTTCCAAAACTACGGCAATGATCCAAAATGGCTTCTGCTTTTGGCTACCATGCTTTTCCTCACATCGAGCAAGCCAAGTATGAATGCGATCGCCCTAGCGTGCGCAGTTATCATTACCCCTTCGTTCCTCAATATGACCTTCAGTACGATGCGCCATTTTCAAGTGAATGAAGAGTTATTCATTCCTACATTCGCGACCGCACCGCATAACGATTTCTTCACACCAGAGCTTCGTGTCTTGCAGGTTGATACTACGCAAAGGCGCAGCTTTACCGAGCCAAATTTTGCATTTCTGAATGCAAAGGACGATGAGGTCGAAATCTTCAAATTTGGCGATGAGGTTTTACCAAGCTGCTCACAGGAATTGGGGCTGATTGGCGTTATTCGTGCCATGGCCGAAGATCTGGATGATGCAAACCTGAGCAATGGGAAATCGGTGTTTGTGGCTGACACGTTTAGCGGGCTATGGATGTTCGGTGATCTTGAACCGACCAAAGGCGCTGCACCGTGGTACTATAAAAACCTGTCAGGGCTCGATAACGCAGACTATCTGATTATTCCAAGCTGCACGAACAGCTTGCTGACATTTGGCTCCATTCTGGATGAGCTGAATGAGTTGGAAGATGTGGAATTCAAAGAGATCAGGCGGACGTCTCTTTATACACTATATGAGAAGATCTAAACTGTTGCTGCCAGAATAAGGTACACGACCAAACTTAGAGCAAGCGGATAGCCAAGTGGGAAATGTCGTTTACTTGTCCAGCTTGCCCAATCCGGTGTCAACCGGCGTATGAAAGGCATCATACGTGCCAGACGATGCGTTACAAAGGCAAAAAAGATACAAATAGCGAAGATGAAGATGAAGTTTAAAACATCTTGAAGGGCAATAAACGGTGCCATAGCGGCGGCGAATTTTGCGTCACCGGCACCCAATGCGCCCAATGAAGACAATATGAAGCCCACAAACAGTACGACAATCAAATGTATGAGACGCATACCATAATCAGGCAGGGGCAGCGTTACCAAACCGATCACAAGGAAAACCCCGACCAATGCCAGGACAGCATAGTTCGGGATTTTCATCGTGCTTATATCGCTCCAGGCGACCCATATCGCTATAGGAATTACGAATGGTAAAAACCAGATCGCCGTCGCAACACTTGTTCCCATCGGTCAGCTATTTTCCAGCTTTTCAAGTGATCTTGAAGCGGCCTCAAAATGTCGAGGATGCGTGTCTATAGCATCCTGGATCAAGTTTTTGCCCGTATTCACATCACCTTGTTTTACAGCTGTTAGGGCCATTGTATAAAGAAGTTGCGCTCGTTCTTCCTGACTCACCTGAATAATTGGAAGAGTGTAATTTTTCTGCGCACCACGTGCCAAGACAAGATTGTTTTTCGCAGTAAACAGTTCAGGCGCGTAGGTGATTGCTTCGCCAAAAAGACGTTCGGCATCTTTATAATCACCACGTGTCAGCTTTGAGTAGCCCCAGTTGTTGTAAACATTTCCGGGCTGTGTCGTCAGACCTGCTGCAATTTCGTAAAAACTATCCGCCTTTTTCCATTGCTTGTTGGCGTCAGCAACAACGGCTTCAAGCCGATATCGTTCATATGTCTCATATGTGGGTGGTATAGTGTTTAGCGCCGCTGTCGCACGTTCCCATTCACTCATCCGGATGAGTGAGTCTGCATAGCTCACCCGATCTTCGTTTGTGACTTCGGGGCGTTCCACAATTTTAGACCAGATTACACTTGCCTCTGTTGCGCGCCCTGCCCGAAGAAGAGATTTACCAAGGTTGCGTTGCAGTTTTATATCATCCGGGTTTTCTGCCAGAGATTTTCTGAAATGATTTACAGCTTCCCCAGGGTCCGCCGAGGATAACATGATGCTATCGATACCTGTTTCGTCGCCTACTTTTATATCTTTCAATGCGCGACTTACGTCTGCATCATCACTTGTTCCACAAGCTACTAATGCGACTGTGCTTACAAAGCACAGCATTCCTGCTCTGATCTGGGACATTTTTTCCTCTACCGCTCGTTATTTCCCTTGATCATGGTGTTCGAAGAAGCAGATAGCGCCCGTTTCCACGTCTTACCAAGCCAAAGTTGTTATCTTCTTTTTCTGTAGTATACGCAGGATTTTCAATTTTTGATAGCGCCATGCGCAGGTTTTCGCGTATCTCGTCTGAATTGCCACTATCCAAGGCAAAAGCGGTCTTAAAAACTCTGGATGCTTCAGCAACCTGGCCAGTTTCCATAAGGACAACACCCAGATTATTCCAAGCGGGGACAAAGGTTTGATCTACTTTGATAGCCTTGCGCAACAAGTCCTCAGATTGGCCCATTCGCCCTAGTCTGAGGTTGGCAGAACCCAAGGCACTGAGCACATCAACATTGAGGCCTTTCTCGCTGGCTGCGCGAAGATAGGCTTTCAATGCAAGCTCATACTGTCCCGCCTCCATTAGGCGGTGCCCTACAATCAGGCCATCTACGGATTCTAGCCGAGCAACCGAGCCATATGGTGCAAAAGGATTACCTTCAGCATCAAGCTGAGGGTTTGTTTCTGCGCATCCAGTTAACCAAATTGTTGTAGCCAAAAAAGCGCTACTTGCCCACACCCGCATGAATAAACCTAGCCACCACCGCTTAGTGTATTCAGGTTTTGTACAACATCATAGACGGATGGGCCAACTAGAATAATCAGCAGCGGTGGAACCGTGAACATCATTGTGCCCAAGGTTAGTTTTGTTGGAAGGACGTTAGCCTTTTCTTCGGCTCGCATCACCCGCTTATCCCGCATTTCTGCTGCGAAGACGCGCAAAGCCTCTGCAATGGATGTACCGAATGTAGCTGATTGCACGAGAACAGTAACAAAAGACGATACATCAGCAACACCGGCACGCTCTGCCATGTCTTTAAGGACAGTTACCCTATCCTTACCCGCTTTCATTTCAAAAGCCACAAGATCAAATTCGTCTGCAAGTGCTGGAAAGCCTGTGCGAATTTCCGTTGCAACACGTACAATCGACTGGTCAAGAGACTGACCAGCCTCAACGCACACAAGCATTAGATCAAGGGCATCAGGGAAACCACGCACAATTTCATCTTCGCGCGCCTTCCTGCGGCGCTCGATCCAGTATTTTGGTATAAAATAACCAACCATGCTTGGGATTAAGATGATGAGCGCCATAGCCGGCACAGACATATCATCGCTAGCAAGGAACAGAACAAACATAAGGCCCAGCAACATGAACCCAATGCCGAAAATGAACTGGAAAAAATGGAAAGTGCGAACCGCCGATTTGTCTTTATAACCAGCTTGAAGCAATTTCAGCTGTGTTCCTGCAAGTTCTTTTTCGTTCTGCGGCTCCAGAAAGCTTGCATATTTTTCAAGCTTATCTGTTCCACGGTTCGACGAGCGTAAACCCTTTGAGGAGCCGCTTGCCTTTGTTTTTTTGGTTTGGTCCCGCAACCGATCCATTGGGTCGCGGCGCTGATTCATGATCGCTGGAATTGCCAACAAGATCAATAAAAGACCAAGGAATCCGACACCAAACACTGGTCCAAGAGGACCGAAAATATCGATCAGGAATGTATTTACTGTTTCAAGCATGTTCTGACCTCAGACTTTGATATCGACCATGATTTTCATGAAAATCACATTTATAACCAAGAAAACGCCTACAACGATACATGCAGGTATGAAATATGGGGTTTCTCTTACGCCATCATAGTAGTTCGGCTGAAGGACGTTGATGCCAATCAGTGCAAAGATCGGGAACACAGACAGGAACATACCGGACCATTTTGCTTCGGCGGTGATGGCGCGAACGCGGCGGAACAGTTTGAACCGGGCACGTATAACCTGCGACAAGCCATGAAGAATTTCTGCCAGGTTACCACCTGATGTCTGCTGAATGGTCACAGCAACTGCAAGAAAGCGTAAATCCTGCATGTCCATACGTTCAGCAAGGTGTTTCAGGCTTTCAGAAATATCCCGCCCATAGGCAGCCTCATCCGCAATAACACCGAATTCTGTCCCCAATGGATCGGGGACTTCTTTTGAGACAACATTGATCGCTGACGAAAAAGGATGGCCCACACGAAGCGACCGCACCATAAGCTCGATTGCGTCTGGAAGCTGCTCTTCCAGCATCGCGATCCTCTTTTTTGCTTTGTTGTTTACCCAGACATAGACACCACCAACGCCCATGGCCGCAGCTATCAGCAACCGCACGCCAAGGCCTGCATCTGTCGCAATGCTCAACATCCCGAAAACTAAAACGGACAAGACCGCCATAATACCGATAAGAGCATTGGGAGAAAATGCGATATTCGCCCGCAATGCCTTGTCTGCCAGCATGGAATAGAGCGGAATACCGCCAGCATTCATATGCTGGTTCATCTCTTTGCGGAGCTGTTCCAGTACCTTTTCGCGGTTCCCGCCCTTCTGGATCATGTCCAGCCTGCGGTTTACCTTGCTGTTCAGGCTGATAGATTTACCAAAAAAGACAAGGTAGATCCCCTCGATCAGCACAAGGACTGCGACAAAAATTATGCCGTAAAGGATTGGCTCAAAACTGAATTCCATGTTCGGTTACTCCGCCGCAAGGGGTTCGTAGATAGAAGCAGGCAAGTCATAGCCCCACTGTTTGAAACGTTCCGAATAGGCAGAACGCATACCAGCTGGGGTGAACTGACCAATGATTTTGCCATCCGGGTGCAGACCTAACCGCTGAAAGCGGAAGATTTCCTGCATCGAGATCACGTCACCTTCCATGCCAGTTACTTCTGTGATTGAGACCATACGACGTGAGCCATCCTGTAGGCGGGATGCCTGAACAATCAGGTTCACAGCGGAAGCAATCTGTGCGCGAACAGCTTTGATCGGCATTTCGATCCCAGCCATAGCAATCATGTTTTCGAGACGCGAGGTCGCATCACGGGCTGAGTTGGCGTGGATTGTTGTCATTGAACCATCGTGGCCGGTGTTCATAGCTTGAAGCATGTCGATAACTTCTTCGCCACGTGTCTCCCCTACGATGATGCGGTCTGGGCGCATCCGCAGGGCGTTTTTAAGACAATCACGCTGGGTTACAGCACCTTTGCCTTCTACATTCGGTGGGCGGCTTTCCATCCGACCCACATGAACCTGCTGGAGTTGAAGTTCTGCAGTATCCTCAATCGTCAGGATACGTTCAGAGTTGTCGATGAACGATGACAAAGCGTTCAGTGTTGTTGTTTTACCAGAACCCGTACCGCCGGACACAATGACATTCAATCGACAGGCCACCGCAGCTTGGAGATAGGCTGCCATTTCTTCGGAGAACGCGCCATAATTAACCAAGTCATCAATGCCGAGCTTTTCTTTCTTGAATTTCCGAATTGAGACCAAGGACCCATCGACAGCAATTGGGGGTACCATTGCATTAAAACGCGAGCCATCTTTGAGACGGGCGTCGACATATGGGTTTGATTCATCCACACGTCGGCCAACAGCAGACACAATTTTATCAATGATGCGCAGTAGATGCTTTTCATCTTTGAACCGCGTATTGGTCAGGCTTAGGACGCCATCGCGTTCTACAAAGACGCGATTGGGTCCGTTGACCAGAATATCGTTAACTTCGTCGTCTTTCAGAAGTGGTTCAAGCGGTCCGAGACCTGTAACTTCGTCAAACAATTCAGAATGTAGTGTCTGCCGTTCCTCTTTGTTGAGGACGACGGACATTTCCTCAAGCCCCTCGGCGCAGATCGAAACGATTTCTGCCTTCAGCTCAGATTCTGGTGCATTTTCAAGGGCACTTAGATTCAGGTTGTCCAAAAGGCGGTGGTGTAAGTTGGATCTAACTTCCTCGAGCCTTTGGCGACGTTTTAGCTCTTTATCCTTGACGGCTACTTCGCCGGGCGAAACTTCAGCTTTACGCGCAGTTGGTTTTTTTGGGGCAACTTCAGCGACCGGAGTGGGCTTCTGAGCAGGTGCAGCATCAGATGTCTTTTTGTATCTTGCAAACATATTGTTACCTCAGGTTATCCTGCTTCAGCAGCTTGGTTGACGTCGTGTAGAGATACCGCGAGCTTGTTGATTTCTTTACGCAATGGGTTCTTTCCAGCTGTCTCAGAAAGGGGCAGACCATGGTCACATGTTTCCATGACCGGTTTGCCACCATCTGGCATATGGAGTTCAAGATCTATGTCCAGGCTTTCCGCCATACGTTTTGCGCGGCTTTTACCGGTCATATCGGTAAATTTGGGCGCTTTGTTTAGCACATAGCGGATTTTTTCGTAAGGAAGGTCTTCGGCTTTCAACGCACGTACTAAACGCAAAGTATTTTGCGCTGAACGCATGTCGAGTTCCAATACGCCAAAGTAAACATGGCAATTTGAAAGAACTGTCTCTGTCCACTGAACAACCGCACTTGGCATGTCAATTACAACATAGTCGAATTGTCGCTGCGCAGTCTTGATCAGTTTATCGATGCCTTCGGGCGATATAATATCAAGCGGCAATATTTCTGGTGGAGCCGTCAAGACGTGCAATTTGTCATTGAATGTCAGCAACGTCGCCCGGAAGGCGTCGTCATCCATTGTGTCAGTGTCGGTAATCATCTCAAGAACAGCTTCACGACGTGGAAGATCGAGATATGTCGAGACTGAGCCAAACTGGAAGTCGAGATCAATCAGGCAGACCTTTACATCAGAATTCTTTTCCAATGTGGCAAGTTCCCAAGCCAAATTTACGGCTAATGTGGTGCTGCCAGCCCCACCGGCCAGTCCATGTATTGGGAAAATGACACCGTCACGACCGCCCGCTGGGCCGGTAGACGTGGCTTGATCAGTTAAATTTGTTCCTGTCGGTATAACAGGGGCAGGTGTCTTAGCACGTTCAATAGCTTCATGCAGTGCACCTTCGGGTAGGGGGTAGGGTGCAAAATCGTCGGCCCCAAGGCGCAAAAGTTGATGCAGAGCAATCGGCGAGACTTCTTCAGCGATCAAAATCACTTTCAGCCCCATTTTCTTAGCCTCGGTGATCAGATCACCAATAGCAGTAAGTTCGCCTTCATCATCATCATTTACCGCAACAACAATAAATTTCAGATCAGATGCTTCGGGCTGCTTCAAAAACTCGGCGGCATCGTCGAAATTGAGATCGCCCCAACCCTCGCCAAGCTCGGCTTCCATATCTTCGATTAACAGATCAAAGTTCTGCACATCCCGCGCAACAGTGCAGGCAATAATTGGAGTAGGTTCAGAATCTAACGCTAAGTTACTGTTCATGCCTAAAATCCCCATATGATCCGTAAAGGACCAGGCGTTGTGAGCTGTCAGACATATAATAAAGCAACTACATGCCCGAGCAAATGTTTCTTCCAAAAACACCAAATCCCCGAAGCTCGGGGATTTGGCTTTCATTTCTTAAGAATGCTTAGCAATCTAGGCAAGATTACGGCAGAAATGGCGAAAATATGAGGAATGTTTCTATTCCGCGACCACTCCGCTCGTAACAACCTGACCTGTGCCGCTATCGCTACCGGTATTGACGTATTTCCGGTAAACAAGTGCGGCATATTTACCATCAAGGCCAAATCCGCCCTTGCCCACGAATCCAGAAACCTCAGTAACTGTCCGGCGATTCCTGCGTTCCTTATTCTGCGTTACAACCAATGGCTGCGTTTCGCCGAATGAAGCGACAGCTTCAAGACGGGAGCGGCTGATGCCTTGGCTTGACAAGAATGCAACGACATTTTGCGCCCGACGCAAGCCAAGTGACTTGTTATAGCCATTTGACCCAACAAGGTCGGTGTGACCATAAACACGGAACCGGACTTCAGGGAACTGTTTGATCCAGTTCGCCTGCTGAACAAGTGCAGCACGTGCGTTTGAATCGAGCGTTGCACTATTGAATGCAAAGTTCACTGTTGAAGGCACCTCACTTGCGAACCGCCGTGTCAGGTTCTGAGCAACAGAAAGCTGCCCAGTGTTGACAAGAGTGTTGTTCATCGTGGGGTTGCCGAAGCCGCCCTCATCCAGGTCGGCACCAGCTTCATTATCGCTACAGGCTGCAACACTCAAGGATATTGCTGTCAGAAGTGCGATTTTGCTTTTCGTTATTAACATTTGTCTCACTCCATCACATAGCCGTAGGAACCAGAAAAGTCCTGACGTGCTACTTCACCTGTTGCGCCACCAAGATTAACATCTCGTGACAATCTGCCATTCAGGAACAAGTCGCGCTCGCTTGGTGGGCGTACCCGATCAGTCGCTACAACATAAGCATCACCACGTTTAGGCGATACCAGATGCGCGCTGATAATAACGACCAGTTCAGTCTGACGGCGCGAATAATCGACGCTGCGGAACAAAGCTCCAAGGACTGGCATATCACCTAACCATGGCACTTGTCCTTTCGCATCACGGAAGTCATCTTGCAAAAGCCCGGCAATCGCAAAGCTTTCCCCGTCACGCATCTCTACTGTTGTAGAGCTTGTACGAGAGCTTAAGCCTGGTATAGCTAATTGTCCGACTTGAATAGATGCAATATCACTCAGCGCGCTGACGCCTGTATTCAGTCTCAAGTTAATTATATCTCCATCAAGAACAGTTGGGAGAAACTTCAATTCAACACCGAATTGCTTGAATTCTACCTCGATTCCACCATCACCATCAGAAACTGGGATTGGGAATTCACCACCTGCTAGGAAGGATGCTTCTTGACCAGAAAGAGTAGTTAAATTTGGCTCGGCCAAAGTACGCACCAAACCTTTGCTTTCCAAGGCTTCAATAGCAATACTTGCTGTTAGGCCACCACGTGTGTAGCCTAAGCCTAGCGCACCTCTGCCTCTATTCGAGTCTCCAATGCCAGCATTGCCTGTGCCAGTACCGATAGTACCTGTTAGACGGCCACTGATATCAGTCAGGCCAATGGTTGCAGATAGGTCTTTGCTAACGTTACGGCTCATTTCTGCAAAACGTACTTTTAGCATGACCTGATGCGAGCCACCGACTGTCATCAGGTTAGATACCCGATCAGGTGCATAACGTTCTGCAAGATCAAGAGCACGATCCAGCTTGGTGATGCTCGAAACTACGCCACTCATGACGATGCCGTCATTTGCGGTGCGAACTTCGATTTTTTCACCTGGAAGGACTTCGCGCAGCCGTTCTTTAAATTCGGCCACATCTGGTGCGACATGTACCTCAACGTTTGTAATAAGACGACCTTCTGGCCCAAGAAGGGTCAGCGTTGTACGTCCTGGAGCTTTACCAAGTACATACAACGTGCGATCTGAAAGGGTTGCAATATCAGCAATCCCCGGATTTGCCACAGAGATTTCTGCGAAAGGACTGTCGCTTTCGACAACGACCGCCCTGTTGATTGCGACATTTAAACTGCGTGATGTTGAACCGCTCATGACCCGAAGGTTTTCGGCTGCAGTAATTGCCGGTATTGATGTCGATAGAGCGAGGCCCAAGAAGCCCGCGCTAATTAACTTTTTCATATGCATGTGATCCTGCCTCTCTGACCACTGGTTAAATGGGTCAATGCCCACATTATGCGAACCATGTGCGATGTATTAATTTATTTCAAGAATCAGCATGTTATAGGGTTTTGTTTATGTGGACTTGCCGCAACACCTGACTAGTGATGGTAAAAACAAGAAGCGCGGCACTATATATATAGTGCCGCGCTTATATTTCTCTTGTCTGTAAAGATCATTCTTTACATGCAATTTCTTTTTTCTGCTCTTCACCGCCCTTACGGGTTGTAATATAACATTTTTCTTCGACTTTTTCGACTTCTACGACTTCTTCTTGAATATTTAGCAGTGTCCTTTGATCAATCTCAATGGCACCGCCGGCAACAATCGTATCATCGTTATCTCCGACAAGAGATAAAGAGATTCTGCCCGTTTGTTGCGCTAAAGTAAGTCCAGCAATCTTTTCAGGAGGAGCTGCAACAGTGACAGTTCTTGCAACGCCTGTGTTCCGTCTGGATGTATCGGATGTTTGATCCAGCGCTATAATTTCTACGCTTCCTTCTAGGATGCGGGCAACTTCACGCCCTTGGGAATTGCCAGTCCAAAGAACATCAACTTTACTACCTGGCCTCAAGAAACCACCAGATGTATCGTCTACGCGCAGTGTTAATGCGCGCATTCCTTTGGGTATGCGGGAAGAGAGACCGGGATCTTGTCCAGGTTCAGTTACTTTTGTGGCTAAAATTGCCTCATCTTTTTCCATAGGCCGTACGACAACCCGCAACTCACCATTTGGGGTGAACAGTTCTTCAGCCACTTGAAACGCGCCTTCAGGTATCGCGTTTTCTGGCCAACTGACCAGCCTTACATCTTCCTGAGTAATTTGTTCACCGTATTCAATCTTGCGGCTGACAACAAATACAGGGGTAAGTGGAACTTGGCTCGCAAGCTGTTCATTTTGCGCCTGCAAGGTCACTTGGTATTGGCTCATACGATCTTTGATAAGATACACTGCGGTCCCCGCAAGCCCGACACCAGCCACTAGAACCAATCCGAAAACCAAACGCATTCCCACGCTCCCCTACAAGAGTCAAAATCCAGCTCAATTGCTGAACACTATATCACACCTCTTATCATAGCAAAATGCGTCAAAACCATGACTTAGCATGGTTTATAAACCTTACGTTGCGTACGGCACACAATTATGGACGTGCACCAGCGCTGTCGAAACTGTAACTTAAAAAGTTGTCTTAATTTCGTAACCTGTCAGAGAGTCACCAATTGCAGTGCTGACGTGTTCTGGACCACCGCTCCAGAGAACAGTTCCTGTTACGGCCAAACTAAGGCCAACAATTGATGCTGTCAGTACAACCCAGTCAGCTGTTACTGCACCGGACTCATCTGATAAGAACTGTTTTATATACTGAGTCATCACAAGGTCTTTCTAAATTGTTCCCTGAATATCAACGAAATGCACGCTGCTTCTTCAAACAAGAAGCACCAAGAATATGGCGGAAATTGGGGGATAATCGGTCAGAATTTTTATTTTTCAGATATAATAGAAACGGTTTGTTTCCTTGGCTTCTGCAAAGTAGCAAAAAAGATAAAAAATCGCGCTTTCTTCAGCGCGATTTCTTTTGATATTATCCTGATGGGCATCATCAGGATGTCCTTCCAGATTAACGCAGGAAGTTCGTTGTGATGTTTTGCTTTGTCAGCTGACCTTTGATGTCGCCGGACAGATCTTTCAGACCGTCGGAGATGAAGACCATAACGGCCAAACCAAGACCAACCAGAGCGGCAGTCAGAACAACCCAGTCAACGGTGACTGCGCCGGATTCGTCGTTAGCAAAATTCTTTGCAAGTGTGATCAGTTTCATAGTTTATCCCTCCAAAGGATGATTTTAAAGTTTTCCAGTTCACATTATTGTCCAAATTTATCAGAGGTGTACGTTAACCTCATAATAAGCTTGGTATGAACAAAGTGTTAATGAAGGATTTCGACAAAAATTTGACTAAACTAGTTCAGTCTCTGTCATTAAAATGAACTTATTTTGGCGTTTTAAAACATGTACCCAAAAAGAATGAATATATGGAAGCGTAAGTAATTCATAACAAAAGTCGCGCCCAATAAGCGCGACTTTTTTTCTCATAATCCTGAATTAAATCAGAATTGTATAACTTAACGCAGGAAGTTCGTTGTGATGTTTTGCTTTGTCAGCTGACCTTTGATGTCGCCGGACAGATCTTTCAGACCGTCGGAGATGAAGACCATAACGGCCAGAGCCAGACCAACCAGAGCGGCAGTCAGAACAACCCAGTCAACGGTGACTGCGCCAGATTCGTCGTTAGCAAAGTTCTTTGCGAGTGTGATCAGTTTCATAGTGTATCCCTCCAAAGGATGACAGTAAGTTTCAGTTTCCAAATTCACCTTAGCGTTGAAATTGATCCAGGGCAGCCTCTGTTCCGACCCGTCACCGCTTTGGTATGAGCAGATATAGCCGGTGAAATCTGGCAAGAATTGGGCAACATTCGTTCAATTTGTGACGCTTGTGCCCAATAAGTTAATTTTCCCTTAATGCATTGATATATATGATTATATTTGTAGGATTTTTCTAGCTTACCCTAGAAAAGCAGTTTTCAAAGTGTCAAAAGGGATACGGAATGAGGCGAGATCTGCTGCAAAAACAGTAGCTTTGACAGGCTTTTTCTGTAATGGGTGAATCATAATAATAAACAAATAGGCAGGTCGGGCAGGTCATGTCGGTATTTAGAATCATAGTAACCTTAACTGTTGTGATGTGTGCATCCACAACGCATGCCAATAACTTATCTCCGGCCCATGGCGGGGATTATCAAGACTTTACCTTCAACAAGATAAAGCCGCCCTCAGCGGGTGCCAAAAAACTTATAACGATACAAATCGCGCCACAGCCGGACCCACCGCCGAAAGCTGCGCGCAAACCCAGATCTGATGTAAAGCCTGCGGGACATGACATCGATTGGTTCTGGAATGTGGTGGGGCCCAGTATTGACGCATCTGGTCCCGGGCGTTTTGGGCAGGCGGTAGAACACTTGGAGAAGTCTCCTGAAGGAAGAACAGTGCCGGAGCCGCGATTGGCGACCTTACAAAAGATAGCGACCAAGCACGGCGCGGAAATCCTGACGCATAGTGTAGGCAAGAATGTCTCTCCTGCGCTTGTATTGGCTGTTATCGCCGTCGAATCAGGTGGACGTGTTGCTGTAGAAAGCAACAAAGGTGCGCAGGGGCTGATGCAGTTAATTCCTGCAACCGCTGCGCGTTTTGGCGTTTCTGATTCAAAAGTACCCTCTCAGAATATTAAGGGGGGTGTGGCCTATCTGTCTTGGCTGATGAATGAGTTCGATGGCGACCCGCTTCTGGCTTTGGCAGGATATAATGCAGGCGAAAACGCAGTGAAGAAACATAATGGCGTGCCACCCTACGAGGAAACCCGTAATTACGTTCCTAAGGTCCTGGCAGCCTGGAGGGTCGCCCGCGGCCTATGCCTGACCCCGCCGGACCTTCCGACGGATGGGTGCGTTTTCCTGACTCAATAGGTCTTAGACTGACATCTTTTTGAAGATAGGTTCTGGGATCGACTTGATAATTGTCATTATGATCCACCAGAAGAAAGGCGTGTAAATCACGTTTTTCTTCTTGCGAACGGCTTTCAGTATGTCTGTTGCGACTTTCTCGGGTGGGGCGACCAGGAACATTCCTTCGATACCCCATGTCATCGCCGTATCTACGAAACCGGGTTTGACGGTCACCACGTGACCACCGAAACGAGTCAGGCGATTACGCAAGCCACTAAGATAGGTGTGAAAGCCTGCCTTGGCTGAGCCATAAACATAATTGCCAATCCGCCCCCGATCACCTGCAACTGAGCCAACGCCTACAACAGTGCCGCCGCCACGTGCCTCCATCTCGGGAGTGATAGCTTGCAGAAACTGAGCGGGGCCAGCGTAATTGTCGGTCACAGTGCCAACAATCAGGCTGGGATCATCGTCAATAGCGTCTTGCGGTGGCATGGAGCCGACGAAGACTGCAACATTCAACATCCCATCCTCGGATTGCACGCGCTGAATGATATTGGCAAAGTCGTCTGGGTTTCGGGCATCAAAGCGCAGAGCTTCTGCCAAAGGCGCGCCACGTAAAAGGCAATCTGCTGCAGTTGCCTCAAGGTCTGCCATATCGCGGCCAGCCAGGAAAACTTGTGCACCTTCTTGTGCAACGGCCCGCGCGAAGGCGCGCGCCATGGACGATGTCGCCCCAAGGATGATCCAGTTCTCGGTCATGTTACGTTCCTCAACTGCAAACGGCGGATCAGATCTGTCTCATATGCCTTATCTGGGTCAGCTTTGTTTGCCGCTTTTGCAAAGCCCGCAAGCTCTGGATACATCTTCTTCAGGCGTTCGGGCGCAATAGTTGCGTCTTTTGCAAGGTAGACACGTCCACCGGCTTGCTCTGTCATTTCTTCCAAAGCTGCGATCAGTTTGGCAACACGGCCCCTGTTGGGGAAGTCTACTGCCAATGTGTATCCATCCATCGGAAAAGACATCATCCCGGCGCGTCCTGGCCCAAGGCGTTTGAGAACCGCAAGCGGCGAGGCTGATCCCGCGTTGGCGATCTTTTCCAGCATGCTGCGCAGGGCAGGGGCCTGATCAATGGGTACAACGCATTGAAACTGGTGAAAGCCGGATTTTCCATACAGCTTGTTCCAGTCATGGATACGATCAAGGGGAAAGAAAAAGTCTTGAATAGGTTTGACCAAAGTGCGCCCACGATCAGGAACGCGGCGGAAATAGGCAGAGTTGAACATCTTCACGATTGGATTGGATAAAGCCCAACCCGGCGCGTTGAATGGCACAGATTTCGAGGCCTTTCTGGCCTTTACCAGGCCATAACCCGTCTCGGCTTCTTCCAGGATGCCGCGGCCTAAACCATCACCCGTAGCTGTCGCATCGATCCAGCCGACGGTATAAGTGGATTGCGAGGCGTCCAGCGCCTCAAGAAATTCCTCAAACCCGTCGATCCGTCTTTCTGTTACCATTATGACATCGCCCTTACAGGGTAGAAGCTGCAACTTGGCAGATACGATGATGCCGGTTTGCCCCATGCCACCCACGGTAGCCTTGAACAGGGTCGCATTTTTGTTTGGGCCGATGACTTGTGTTTTGCCGCGGTTCATCAATGTCAGGCTGACGACATGTTGCCCGAAAGAACCTGCATTATGGTGGTTCTTGCCATGCACATCAAAGGCAATTGCGCCGCCAACAGTTGCAAATCCTGTTCCGGGCATGACGGCTGGTAGCCAACCTTTTGGGGCAAACAGACGTGTCAATTCGCCTAGACGCACACCGGCCTCGACCTCAAGCACGCCGGTTTCCGCATCAAAAGACAAAAGCCTGTCCATGCGGGTCATATCAATTGCCGCGCCACCATCATTCAGGCAGGCATCTCCATAAGATCGGCAATTACCAATGGCGGGGGCGCTCTGATTTTCCAGCACATGAGCAACAGATGACACACGTTCAGGGCGCGCGACTTTACCAGTTGCGGAATGAACACGGCCCCAGCCGGTATATGTGCGAGTGTTCCAAAGCATGATTCAGGCCCTTTTAGAGATACGTTCAGCAAGGGGGAAGGCTATAAGGCCAATACCTATCGCAAACCAGAGCGTTGTGACACGGATGATAGCCGTCGCCGGAATCGAGGTCTCAAGCGGGACGCCCTGAAGTCCCAAAAGAAATACCATCGCGGCCTCGGCACCACCAAGCCCACCGGGCGCACCGGTCAGACCGCCTGCCAGTGTTGAGAAGATGAAAATCACGATCGCGCTGGCAAAGCTGATTTCAGCCCCCAGCCAGATCAGGAGAAGGTAAAGTGCATAACCTTCCGCCAACCAGCCAATAATGCTTAACGCCATTGCAGGTAGTGCGGTTGTATAGGTTCCAAACAGTTTCATGGACCGCGCAGCCTGCCTTAGCATGACAAATTTGCGCGGTGCGCGATGAATTATCCGCCAGAGACCGTCGACCAGGTTGGCCAAAATCCTTGGGTGGGTCACAATAAACGCGGTACCTATGGCCAATATCGCCACTGGTATTGCGCCGGCAACGCCGCCTTGCGCCATAACGACCCCCGCTGCCAGCGACAGCCCCATCGCGGCCATGTCAAAAGCACGATCCGCAAGCGGCAGGGGCGTAATGCGGAAAAAGCTCCAGTCAGACAAGCGTGAAATCCAGCGTAGGCGCACCAGTTCTCCGATCCGGCCGGGTGTGATGCTCATGGCAAAGCCACCCCAGAAGTGCAGCATGTTTTGCATGAGGCTTGTGCGCAGACCAAGGCGGTGGGCAAACATATGCCACCGCAGGCCTCTGAGGACATAGTTTACCAAAGATAATCCCAGCAAAATAGCAATCTGCCACAAGCTGAGTTTCAGGAGTTGTTGTTTGGTTTCTTCCCATCCGGTTACGGCAGCAAGACCAAGTAGACCAAAAATAAACAACAGCAGTAGACCGCCCAAAATTAAGAAGTCACGTCGCATTGTATTGGTCTGTGCTTGCTGCGGTAAAGGCATAGGCTTTGTCATACTCAAACTCATATGCCGGCGGCTACCAACAGATTCAGGCAGCAATATGAAGCTGTTTCCAATTCAGGAACATGCTTAATTGATTTTGTCACACAATACGCAGGAACTGTGAGGCTTCTGTGTCATTCTTGAAGAACGGCACGCTTTGGGGTGGGGCATTGGTTTTCAGGTGGCCTTCCACCTCGGCCAGAACAACTTCGGTGATAAAAGGCAGATCCAGCGCGCGTGCCTCCCGGATCGGAACCCAGTGCAAGTGGCTTAATTCATCCTCGGCCTTTGAGAAATCATCAAGATTATTTTGCACATGGTTTGCGGTCACCAGAAAGAACCGCGCATCAAATCGGCGCGGCCTGCCGGGCGGTGTGATGGCGCGGAAGATATAACGAAATCCGATGGCAGAAGGTAAGTACCCCGTAGCCAGAAACGCGTGCCATTCTTCTGTCATAACGGCCTCAGCGCCTGTGGGCGTCCCGAGAATCAGACCGGTTTCCTCCCAAACCTCTCGAATAGCTGCGGCCAAAAGCGCATGAGGTAGGTCGGAGGTAGATAATTGTGCAAGCCGTGCAACACAGGTTGGATCAGGTGTTCCGGCCAAAGGAACTCTGGCATCCTCTGGATCGATAGCGCCGCCGGGGAAAACATATTTGTTTGGCATGAAAGCAGCCGACTTGCCGCGTTGCCCCATCAGGACTTTCGGATTTGTCTCAGGATCACGGACAAGGATTACAGTTGCCGCATCGCGGATAGGCACATTGCTCATTTGCGTATCCTGCCCGGAAGACGTCTGCCTTTTCAACTTATATCGCCACCAAACCCATGCATACGTTTGGCCCATTGAACGCCAACGATCACACCCTTAAGCCTTGGCAACAGATACAAAGACAAGGCGACACAGCCGGTGGAAAAGATCGTCGCCATGACAAGCGGATCAGGCTCATACTCTACAAAAGCCCAGAGAAAAAGCGGCGCCATAAGATGTCCGACAATTAGGATCGTTAGATAAGCCGGCCCATCATCTGCTCTGTGGTGGTGCAGACTCTCATTGCAAACCGGGCATTCGTCCCGCACTTTGAGATAACCTTTCAGCATCGGTCCATTGCCGCAACTTGGGCAGCGACGTCGCCAACCGCGTAGCATTGCAGGCTTCAGTTCACGCTCATCAGGTTCTGCTAATGTATCACGCGCCATAATCGATCCTATCATTTGTGCTCTGTCTAACAGGTTTTTTGTAAATGGCACCGCGACAGGGTGTCTTGCAGCGGCGTGTTGCGAAAAAAATAATGTGCGGGCGACGGAACAATACGATTTGCGCGTTTAAAGGGCATGAAGCGCTTATGAAATGCGCATAGATCAAGGAAACCTAAATGAAACTCGATATGAAGAAATCCGCAATCCTGGGGGTTGGTATTGCAATAGTTCTGTCCACACTGCCCGCATTGGCCAGAAGCGGTGGCGGTGAGCGTGCGACATTTGAAATGCTGGATGCTGATTCCAATGGCGAAGTCACGCAAGCTGAGATGGAGGCTCACCGCAACCTGCAATTTTTGAGTGCGGATACAAATGGCGATGGTCTCGTCAGCAGAGATGAATTGCAGCAACAAATACAGGCAAAGGCCGAGCAGCGCGCAAACACGCAGCTAGATCGCATGTATGAGCGCTTTGATGCAAATAATGACGATCAGCTAAGTGTGGAAGAAATGGCACCTCCCGCAGATCGCACGTCCCGACGCTTTGATCGGCTCGATGCTGATAACAGCGGTGGAATTTCGAAGGCTGAATTCGAAGCTGCTCCACATCATGCTCGTCGCGGTCATCGCGCAAAGCCAGCAGAATAAGTATAGTACCTTGTAGGCGGGGCAGGGCTTGGTAGCTTTGCAATAAATGACCATGGCATTCGATCAGTTGACAGACTTGAACGATGAGGCACTTCTTGTGCTTTATGCCAAAGGTGATGCCAATGCAGCACGTCAACTGACGCTCAGGCTTGCCCCGCGCATATACAGTTTCGCATCACGACTGCTTAGCGATGCCAGTGAGGCCGAAGATGTGACACAAGAAGCAATGCTGCGTCTTTGGAAGATTGCCAAAGTTTGGCGACCAGGTACTGCGAAACCATCGACATGGCTGTTTCAGGTTGCCAGCAACTTATGTACGGATCGCTTGCGTAAGTCCCGAATGGTCCCATTGGATGGGGTCGCCGAACCCCAAGATGACAGGCCAAGTACAGAGGCCACCATGATGCAGGCAGATCGCGTTGCTGCACTTGATGCGGGTTTGGCGCAGTTGCCTGAAAGACAACGGCAGGCCATTATCCTTCGCCATATCGAAGGGCTGTCAAATCCGGACATCGCGCAGATACTCGGGGTCAGCATAGAAGCGGTTGAAAGCCTTACTGCCCGTGGGAAGCGGGCTTTGACGGCTATCCTAAGCCATAGAAAAGAGGAGCTGGGGTTATGACGGATCCTAATGAGAGAGTTGATCTGGATGTGCTATTCAACGCGGCGCATGACAGGTCTGTCGCACCAGATGAAGCGCTTTTGCAGCGGATCGCGCTTGATGCGGAACGAGAACATACCAAGGCACCGCAGTATGAAACGGTGTTATTCCGTTGGCTTCGCGCCTTGCGCGTCATTGGGGGATGGCCAGCTGCAGGTGGTTTGATTACGGCTATGGCGACCGGATTTTTAGTGGGGTTCTCTGATCCGACTTTAATTACGCCAGACATTGAAGCCGATGCGACAATCAGGATTTTGGATTTTCTACCAGGTGACGAGATGTTTTTCGAAGAAGGGCAAGGGTGATGAGTGTGAATGACACTTCAAATAAGGCGGGTTTTTCATGGGGACGCACTGTGCTTGTCATATCGTTAGCGTTAAATCTGCTTTTTGCGGGCCTTTTTATCGGAGCACGCTTTTCTGACGGCGACAAAAAACGCAGTTCGCCTCAGATGCGCGCCTTTTCGCTTGGCCCCTATGGGCGGGCCTTATCCCCTGAAGACCGCCGTGTCTTAGGCGATGTGTTGCGGGATCAGAAAGATTTATTTCAATCCAATCGCAAAGTAATGCTGGATTTGGCAAGTGAGGTCGTAGGCATTCTTCGGGAAAATCCGTTTGATCCTTCAAAAATCGCTGCTCCCTTTGAAGCTCAACGTCAACTGATAGGGCAGTCGCAGTTGGCTGGGCAAACGGTTCTAATTGAGCATCTGGGTAACATGAGCGATGCTGATAGGCTCGCTTTTGCTGACCGTTTGGAAGATGTGCTTGAGAAAGGGTTGCGCAAGAAAAACCCTTAAAACGCTTTTGCAAATCTCAATACTTTGTGCTTTGCACTTATGTAGTATGGATAACTTTTGACTCTGGCATGATGACATCTTCCGAAGCTGAGGCAGTCGCGCTGCAAGCGCTGGGCTGGATCGCGTCCTCTGATGATTTGATGGGTACATTTCTTGGTGCAAGCGGGGCATCGCTTGATGATGTGAAAACGCAGGCAAGTGATCCAATGTTTCTGGGCTCTGTTCTGGATTTCCTTTTAATGGATGATACTTGGGTCACTGGTTTTTGCGATGCCTCCGGGTTGGATTATGCGCAACCATTGCTTGCACGTCAGGAACTGCCGGGCGGCGATTTGCCCAACTGGACCTGAACGCCTGCATTACAGGTCGATTTCAATCCTTCCATCTGGATCGGCTGCGCGGGATTGGCATAAGATCATGGAGCTCGCGCGGTCTTTTTGGCTAAGCACAAAATCGCGGTGCTCGACAGCGCCTGAGATCACACCGCATTTGCATACGCCGCATAACCCGTCGGAGCATTTAACATCCACATGGACCCCCGCGCGCAAAAGCGCGTCAGTGGCTGCCTCATTGGCAGTAACAGTGATATCGCGCCCATCTTTCAGGCGTAGGGTAAAGGGATGGTTCTCATATTCGGGCTGCTCTGGGACCGAGAAGAATTCCAGATGTCGCGCGGCTTCTGGGAAACCGTTGAGAGTTGCTATGTTTATAACGGCATTCATATAAACCTCTGGCCCGCAGGTATAGATATGCGCCCCATCTTTGTAGGAAAGGGTTTGGCTTAGATCACAGCGCGTTCCTTCATCCGAGAAATGGTATTGAACGCGATCTGCCCATGGCACCTTTGCTAGGTCTTCCATAAATCCGGCCGAAGCTCTGCTTGAGCATGAATAATGAAGCGCGAACTTAGCTCCGATCACATGCAGTCTATGAGCCATCGCGATCATTGGCGTAACCCCGATCCCGCCGCCCATCAGATAGGTGAATGACGCATCTTCATGCAGTGGGAAATGATTGATGGGTTTCGAGATATGAACGCGTCGTCCCTTCTCAAATACCCGGTGCATCAATTTGGAGCCCCCACGTCCCTCATCTTCGCGCAACACGGCGATTTGGTATTTTGATCGATCTTTCGGATCGCCAGACAGGGAATACTGGCGCAAAAATTCTGGTGCGACGACCACATCGATATGCGCGCCCGCAGTGACCGGGGGCATATCGGACCCGTCCGGCATAGAAAACTCGTACTTCGTGACCGATTTGGTCATCTGCTCAACTTTCGAGACGATAACCCCCATAACAGGGCTTTCCGTCTGATCGGCCGTGTATACGTGCTCGGGCGGCAGGCCCTTGGAACGGCGTGCTTTGTGCTCATCAGCTACAATCATGGCCTTATAAGCGGCAATCCCGGCCTCACGATCCATTGGAAATGGATAAGCATAGGGCGGAGGAGCCAGCGGGGCGGGATAGACTGCCAATGTCTGGTCCTCGTATTTCAGGCCCAGCTTTTTTGATAGAGGTCGCGCATTCACCGGATGGGCAGACGGGTGATAAGCCCCGTCATCCACCATTTCCAGATCCCACCACCATTTCTTGACGGGATTGATCTCACCATTACCGACCATATCGTCAAGCTTGGCCAGTGTTTTGGCAGCAGATGGCACTGTCATGGCCAGTTTGCGAAAGGGGCTTCAGAAAATAACCCTTCAAGGTTCCACGGGCAGGTTTTCATACAGCGCCCACACATTGCGCCATTCTTCTGACTGACTCTGTAGGTTGTGCATTTTTGGCTGTCAGATTTCCAGATTTCATATCCGTTAAACATCAGTTTCGGTCCAGCAGTGATGGCCCCGGACGGACACTCGCGGGCGCATTTGTTGCAGGCGTCGCAGAACTTTTGCAGGCCAAAATCGATGGGTTTATCATGTGTCATTGGCATGTTGGTGGTGACAACGCCGGATTTTAGGCGGGGGCCGAGAAACGGGTTCAGGATCACCTCGCCGATACGGGACACTTCGCCAAGGCCCGACAGAAGCAACAGAGGAGGGTGCAGAACTTCATCGTCCATCACGGAATGCACGCGCGCGGTGTAACCAAGCGATCGCAAGTGTTGCGCAAGAACACCGCCAAGCAACGAGAAGCGCAGGTAAGCGCGCATGGACTGTGCGCAGGCGATCCAGTCATCGCCCGATGCCCCTTCCATAGTTTCATGCCCCTGATCGATAATCATGGAGATGGCGTTGGAATGGTAGGGCGTGATCGGTTGACCCGCTGCATCGTGGGAATAGTAAGCCCAATCGGGGCAGGCAGATAGGCCCACAGCATCCACGCCCAGCCAATATAATGCAGCCTTGATATTGGCGGCGTTTTTGTCTGCGTCGCGGGTGCTGGGATGCGGCTCGGTTGCAGCCTCACCATCCTGCAACAGCACAAAAGCCCCCAGTGACGGACGAAAGGCAAAAGCCGAGGCCGATTTGCGCACGTAGTTGCCGTTCTTCGTAGCCTCTTGCACCGCTTTGCCCATATCGCCAAACAATCCTCTGACGAACAGGTTCGCGCGTTTTGGAACGCGGGCGACATTGGGGGCGTCGATATAGGTCGTAGGCTCATCTACGCGTTTCAAAGTTTCAAACGGATGGGGCCCCTGGCGGAAGGCGCGTTTGGCGAAAGGGTCGGCATTGATTGCATTTCTTGCATGTGAACCAATGCCTGTTGTCCACGAAAATCCGGGGCGCGCATCGGGCTCCAATGGGGCGTCCGCATGCAAGGTCAACGTGGTGCTTAGCACCGCCAACCCATAGCGCTTGCCAACGAATGGATTTCTGCCATCAGGCAAGATCAGTCCAGCCTGCACCGCCAGCTTGCCCAAATGCAGGTCAGACGCCGCCATAGAGTGCGCGCGGGCGTCAAACCCTAATGTGCGTATATATGCTGCGAGCGTTACAGCCGTTTCCATGCCGCGCAAGCAAGCACGTTGAGGTTGGGCTCCTTTGATCCAGTCGCAACCTGTCTCATCCGGTTCCGGATCGCGGGGCATGTCATAAAGAAATACCAACGCATGTGTGTGATGACGGCAATCGGCTGGTGGCGCACGCATGGCTTCCCGCAGGTTTGCCATGATCACATCTATCCCTGCCGCAAGGCTTTTGGGTTGCATGGTCCGAAGCTTTTCCGCCAAGCGGTCTACGTCCGGGTTAACAAGTGGCGCATCAAGCCAGCCTTCATCCGGGATCGTACATATTCCTACCATCGATGCATCGCAGTAATAGCCAAACGCTTTCAGATGGTTCGCCCGTTCCTGAAGGTCATCCGGGATCACTGCGCGTTCTTTCTTGACCAGCCCGTCTCGGGTTGCATCAAGCATCGCCTGATAGTCGCGCATGGCATTGATAATACTCAGCGGGTCTTCAGGATTGCGAAAACTCAGACCTTGCATTGCAGGCAGAGAGTTCAGATCAGCGCTTGCTTGTCGGGCAAGCTTTTCAAGAGGGTAGCCGCCAAGGTGAACCGGGCGATTTTTATATGAAAAGAGTTTTCCCATTAATGGCGGTCCTTATAGCTGCGCGCCAAACGTAGTCGGGTGTGCTCAGGGCAGCCAGATCGAATTTGTTCATCCTGATGCAAAAGGTTCTCTACCTGTTGATTCCAGAAGGCTAATTGACAGATAGCGGTTTTCCGCCTATCTGGTGTTCTAAATTAATAAATACAAGAAGGTTATCAGTATGCGGTTTTTTCTTGCAATAGTATGGGGCCTCGTGATGACGGGGTATATCGCTTATTGCTGGTGGTTCGAATGGGGTGTGTATGCTTGGGCTATCCGTTTAGAAGCAGAGTATTTGGGCGAGTATTATGATTTTTACACAGCCTTGCTCTTGTGGGTGATAATCACAATTCTTCCAATGTCTGTAATCAACGGAGGTGGTTTGGGTCTTGGCGCAGGCGAAGTTGATGAAGTTGCCAAAGCCCGCAGTACTGCCAGATATATGCCGCTTTTTGCAATCATCTGTGCGCTCGGCGGCGGGGTCGCCTTTTTTCTGTCGTTGACCGCCTCAGATGGGACAGAGCCGCCAGTTGCGCTTGACGTGGCTACCATGGGCGAAACAAAGCCGGAGGCACGAAATATTGTAGCTCAGGGTGATATTCTTTTTGACGAGATTTACATCATCACCGAGACGGTCAATTCAAGCTCAACTGATACCTATTACGCGCCTATCGTGGCGTCTGGCGGAAATGGGAAATCTGACCCAATTCGGTTCGTTCAAGTGCTTACGCAACGGGGTAATGTTCAGCCATCAGAGGGTTTGTTCAACAGGACCGGTCGTTTGCGTGAAGCACCATTGCCGTTATTGCTGCGCGATTTCTATGAGGAAGAGGGTCTAGTCGTTGCCGACCCGGTTTACTTGATCGAGACGGGCGGACTAAGTGATCAAGAAATCCTATGGGGTGCTACGGCAGTTTTAGGTCTTCTGGCATTTATTTTCTTCATTCTATGGCCAATTCTATTCATTAAGTACCGCAAACTTGCACGCGAGGCTTAGCAGGCGGTACAATTCGAAAACACGTTTTCCAAACAACAGATTGTTTTGAAAGATATGGTGATTGCTCACACGCTTGTGCATCGCAGTTCTGCCTGAAAAGGTTTGCCTGTGGAGCACAAGCAAAGGCGAGGCCATGATCAAGGCACTACTGTTCGATAAGGACGGCACTCTTTTTGATTTTGACAAGACCTGGGGCCGCTGGGCAGATGGGTTTTTGCGGGGTCTGGCACGTGGCGATACAGGCCTTTTGGCATGTCTGAGTGAAGCCGTGGGCTATGATATCGACAGACAGAAATTCTTTCCTCACAGCCCGATCATTGCCGGTACACCGGAAGAAAGCGTCACCCTGTTGCTGTCCCATTTACCCGATTGGAGCTTTGATAATCTTCTCAATCATAACAACGCATCCGCCGCTGCTGCCCCTTTGTCTGAGGTCATCCCGCTTGTGCCATTGTTTGACAGCTTCGATGCACACGGGATCGTCATGGGGATTGCCACAAACGATACTGAAAGCTGTGCTCGGGCACATATGACGACAGCGGGTGTTATTGAGCACCTGAGCTATATCGCGGGGTCTGACAGCGGCCATAGCGGCAAACCTGCGCCTGACATGTGTTTGGCTTTTGCGCGCCATGTCGGGCTTGATCCATCCGAAATCGCAATGATTGGTGACAGTCTGCATGACCTTCATGCGGGACGTGCAGCTGGTATGATGACAGTTGGTGTTCTGACTGGGCCTGCAAACGCAGCCACGTTGGCACCACATGCGGATGTAATTCTTGACCATATTGGCCATCTGCCAGACTGGATCGGGATGCCGCCTTGAACTCATTTGCGAATTCTTAACAGCTCGTGAGCTACGTTTCTGTCCAGAAATGGATGGAAACTGCTATGTACGGGCTGATTAACCGGTCGATTCAGTGTTTTGTGACCGACACGTATGGCCAACCCATGTGGGAAAAGGTCGTCCGCCAAGCGCGGCTTGACTTTACCGATTTCGAATCGATGCTCGAATATGATGACCATCTGACAGATGACGTGATGGATGCAGTTTCGAACTGTCTTGACCGTGATCAGGCCACAGTTCTTGAAGATATCGGCACCTATATGGTGACACATCCCAATATGGAGCCGGTCCGCCGATTGTTGCGTTTCGGTGGTCATACGTTTGAAGAATTTCTCCTGTCGCTTGATGATCTGCATGATCGGGGCAAGCTGGCCTTGCCGGGGCTGGAATTGCCGCAGTTGGAGCTGCGGCAGACCAGCTCTTGCAGCTTCAATCTGCATTGCAAGGCGTCCCATATTGGCTTTGGTGCTGTTCTGCTAGGGATATTAAGGGCTTTGGCGGATGACTATGGCACCCTTGTTATTCTTGATCTGACCTGTACGCGTCAGGACAAGGGTACAACGGAAGTATTATACATCGAATTGCTAGAGGCAGCTTTCACGGAAGGTCGGTCCTTCAGTCTCGGATCTGAAGCGGTGGTGTAGTAATGGTTGCGTCTGTTCAAGATATTTCGATCACTGAAGCGGCTTTGGATCATCTGATGCCGCTGCATCTTTGGGTGTCGAAGACCGGTCATATCCTGCGCGCAGGACCTACGTTGCAGAAACTGTTCCCTGATGCGCCACTTGTTGGGCAGCGTCTTCTGGAGGTGATGGAAATCAAGCGCCCGCTTTCTGTCGGGCGGTTTGCTGATCTTTATGCCTCAGACCATTCACGTCTTCGCGTTGCATTCCGTCAGGGTGAAAAATATGTGATGAAAGGTCTACTGGTGCGCTTGCCAGACGATTCCGGTGCTCTGATCAACCTGTCCCTTGGTATTTCTGTGGTAGAAGCGGTCAGTCGCTATGATCTTAGCAGCGCCGATTTTGCGCCGTCAGATCCAACAGTTGATATGCTATATTTAATTGAGGCTAAGACAGCTGCCTTAGAGGAATCGAAGCGTTTGAACACACGCTTGCAGGGCGCCAAAATTGCAGCTGAAGAACAGGCGTTTACAGATACATTGACTGGCCTGAAGAACCGTCGGGCCATGGACCATCTGTTAGGGCGTTTATCTGAGAATGGTGTTGAGTTCGGACTGATGCATCTGGATCTCGATTACTTCAAACAGGTGAACGATACCTATGGCCATGCGGCGGGGGACCATGTGCTACAAGTTATTGCGAAAGTCCTCTCAAGGCAGACGCGCACTCATGATATGGTGGCCCGCATTGGCGGGGATGAGTTCGTTTTAATCTTTCACGATTGCATTGATCTGCAAACACTAGATCGCATCGCAAACCGTATCATCACACAACTTGAACGCCCGATCATCTTTGAAGGCCAGACTTGCTGCGTGTCAGCCAGTATCGGAACGACCTTATCAAGTTTTTATAAAGTGCCGGCTGTTGATCAAATGCTGAGCGATGCAGATCAGGCGCTTTATGCATCAAAAAACCAAGGGCGCGCCTGCCATACTGTTTTTCAGCCCAATAAAGCTGGCGATACGGCTGCGCCTGACATGGCATCAGGCTGAAAAAACACTTGGAAAATTTAAGTGGTACTCCCTAGGGAATCGAACCCCTCTTTCCAGGTTGAAAACCTGGCGTCCTAACCGATAGACGAAGGGAGCACCGGAGTAGTGCGGCGTTATTTAGGGAAAGCAGGTGCGCGTGGCAAGCGGAAAATACACTATATGCAAGTTATTCTACTCATGGGCAGGTGCGGCGTCCTCTAACTTTAGCTGTGCGGTTTGGCGCCCATTCCATGTATTGACCTCAAGTCGACCTGCCAGATGAAATCGCGCGCCAGCATGGCTTTCAAGCGCGTGACCTAGGCCATTAGAAAATGCCCCAAATGCAATCGCCTCGATCTTCGTGGGACCGTCATCGCCAAAGCTGAGTTTCAGATGCCCGTCGCCTACGGGCTTTGTGAACAAGATACGTTGGTCTGGAAATGCAAAGCGTGGCGCAGGAGCTCCGGCACCATAGGGGCCTGCGGTGTCAAGTTTCTCAATCAGTTCTATAGTTGCTGCGCTAGACATCATCATGCCATCCAACCGCAGATCAGACGGGCCAATGGCGCCTGCGCCCTGTTTTGCCATCATCTCGCTTAGGCGCGTCATTGCCGGTTCCAGTTTGTCGCGCGCGACAGTCAGCCCGGCGGCCATCTTGTGACCACCACCCTTCAACAACAGACCCTCAGAGGCCAGCCGTTGTATTTGCGCCCCAAGATCGATGCCCGACACAGATCGTCCTGATCCCTTGCCTTCTTCCCCATCAAGTCCGATCACCACGGCAGGACGGTTCGTAGCTTCTTTGAGCCGAGCCGCAACGATACCAACGACACCAGGATGCCACCCTTCGCCCGCAGCCCAAACCAGTGGTGCATCCAACCCCCGTTCGGTGGCTTGCTCCAGTGCAGCTTCACGCACCTGCGCCTCGATCTCGCGTCGTTCGGTGTTGAGAACATCCAGCCGTTCGGCCAGCGCCTCAGCTTCGGCGATGTCGTCGGTTGACAGCAACCGCGCCCCAAGATCAGCCGCACCGATACGACCACCCGCGTTGACCCTTGGTCCCAGCAGAAAGCCCAGATGATAGGGCGTAGGCGCACTATCCATCCTTGATATATCTGCCAAAGCACGCAAGCCTACACGCTGGCGCGCTGCCATCACCTTTAACCCTTGCCGCACCAGCGCCCTGTTCACACCTCTTAAAGGTGCCACATCCGCAACAGTGGCAAGTGCTACCAGATCCAGAAAACTCATCAGATCTGGTCCGTTCTTGCCCGCGTTTCGCAGCAAGCGGTTCACCGCGACAAGCAGCAGAAACACCACTCCGGCAGCACAGAGATAGCTTAAATTGCCGTCTTCATCCTGACGGTTTGGATTCACCACAGCAAGGGCGGGGGGCAACATCTCGCCGCCCAAGTGGTGATCTAGTACGATAACATCCGCCGCTTTGGCTGCTGCAATAGGTTCATGAGACAATGTTCCACAGTCAACGCAGATGATCAGATCATGGGTTGCTGCAAGCTCAGACATGGCAGGTATATTGGGCCCGTACCCCTCATCAATGCGGTCGGGTACATAAAGCGTCGCGCCCAATCCCATTTGCCGCAGCCAAGTGATCAATAGCGCGGCAGAACTGCCGCCATCCACGTCGTAATCCGCAAAAACGGCAATGCGTTGCCGTGTCTCGACTGCTTTCATGACCCGTGCCGCAGCCTTGTCCATATCGCGCAAGACAGACGGATCTGGCAAAAGCTCTCTCAGGGTTGGTTGCAGGTAAGCTTGTGCCGCCTCGGGTGCGATGCCCAGCCGTGCCAATGTGCTGCAGACAGGCAGGGGCAGGTCAGTGACTTGCGTCATCGCCTCAGCCATGCGTGTTTGCGCCGGATCAAGCCCGATCCAGCGCCGTCCGGTCAAAGAGCGTTCGACGCCCAGAAAGGCCGGGGCGTCTTCCATATCAGCGGGTTGGATTGCGATAGCGCATTCGCCGGACGGAGCCGGTTTTAGAGCGCATCAGGATCGTTTCTGCGGTCAGATAACCCACTTCGCGCTTGATCCCCGGTAGGATTGAGCCATCCGTGACACCCGTGGCTGCAAAAATCACATCCTGTGTCACCATTTCGTCACGGGTATAAATCTTGTTCAGATCGGTGATCCCCGCCTTTGCCGCGCGACCGCGTTCATCGTCGTTGCGGAACAGAAGCCGACCGTAAATCTGCCCGCCCATACATTTTAGTGCAGCAGCTGCCAGCACGCCTTCAGGCGCGCCGCCGGACCCCATGTAGATGTCGATGCCGGTAATTTCGGGCTCGGCGCAGTGCATGACGCCTGCCACGTCGCCATCTGTGATCAGTCGGATTGCTGCACCGGTAGAGCGCACCTCTGCGATCAAATCCTCATGGCGAGGGCGTTCCAGAATACAGACGGTGATATCGTCTATGCTGCATGCCTTCGCCTTGGCAAGCGCTGCAATCCGTTCAGATGGTGTCATATCCAGTGTGACCGTATCCACGGGGAAGCCTGGTCCAATTGCCAGTTTGTCCATATACACATCAGGGGCATGCAGCATCGATCCGCGTGGGCCCATAGCAATGACCGCCAGCGCGTTCGGCATGTCCTTTGCCGTCAGCGTTGTGCCTTCCAGCGGGTCAAGCGCAATATCCACGCCGGGTCCTTTGCCAGTGCCCACTTCCTCGCCGATGAAAAGCATCGGGGCTTCGTCCCGCTCACCCTCACCGATAACGACGACGCCGTTAATGTCGAGCATGTTGAGCTGTGTACGCATGGCGTCTACGGCGGCCTGATCTGCAGCTTTTTCATCACCGCGCCCGATCAGTTTGGCAGAGGCAAGCGCAGCCGCTTCGGACACACGGGCAAGTCCGAGAGAGAGCATACGGTCTTGGAATATTTCAGTCGAGGAAGTCATCGGGCAGTTCCCTTTACGAATAAATTACAACTCTTCGATTCGAAGCGCGACAGGATCGGTTGCGACAACGCCGGTTGCTGGCAGCTGTGCCAGCGCGTGATCCAGCGCATCGCGGGTCGTGGTATGCGTGACAATCAAGACGGGCGCTGTTTGCGCATCGTGCCCATATTGTCGCATCCGGTTAATCGATACCCCTGCATCGCCAAGCGCTGTTGCAACTTTTGCAAGAGCTCCCGGTTTGTCCTGAAGGGTAAAGCGCAGATAGTAGGGCGCAGGCACAGCGGATTGCGCGACAGGCGCAGTCGTCAACTCGGTCGCGGGCATGCCAAATGTCGGTACGCGTATGCCTCTGGCCAGATCAATCACATCGGACATAACCGCGCTTGCGGTCGGACCTTCGCCAGCACCAGCACCGCTTAATACGATCTGCCCGACAGCATCCCCTTCAAGGATCACCATATTCGTTCCGCCCTCCAACTGGCCAAGGGGCGATATTGCAGGCACCAGACAGGGCGTCATGCGTTGTTCCAACCCGCGTGGGGTTTTCTGGGCGACGCCCAGCAGCTTGATGCGGTAGCCCATATCAGCGGCTTGGGTAATGTCGTCAATCGATATGCGCCCAATGCCTTCCAGCCTAACGCCATCGAAGTTAACTTGCGTCCCAAAGGCAATGGCAGACAGAAGGCTCAGTTTGTGGCCAGCGTCGATCCCGTCCACATCAAGCCTGGGATCCGCTTCGAGATATCCAAGCGCGTTGGCTTCGGCAAAAACCTCTTGATAGGCGAGGCCAGAGCTTTGCATACGGGTCAGGATGTAGTTGCATGTGCCGTTCATGACGCCGATGATCCGGGTAATCTCGTTACCCGCAAGTCCTTCGGTCAGGGCCTTAACCACAGGTATGCCACCTGCCACCGCCGCCTCGAACCGTAGGGCCGCGCCCTTGTCCTCTGCAGCTTCGGCAATGCTTTGACCATGTAAAGCCAACATTGCCTTATTGGCGGTCACGACATCTTTGCCTGCTGCAATCGCTGCTTCGGTCGCTTCTTTGGCCGGTCCATCGCTACCGCCGATAAGCTCGACAAAAACATCGATGTCATCTCGTTCGGCCAATGCAACCGGGTCGTCTTCCCAGGCATATTTCGATAAAGAAATTCCCCGATCCTTGGCGCGGGTGCGCGCAGAAATTGCCGTGATTTCAATAGGCCGTCCAGAACGCTTGGCCAGAAGATCGGCTTTTTGCCGGATAATTTTGACAACCCCGATGCCAACAGTGCCCAGACCTGCAATTCCCAAGCGTAGAGGATGTGTCATCAAATGCTCCGTCAGCTCTGACTTGTCTTTCGTTGTTCTGTTAGCGGGGAACGCCCCCCTGTGCAACGAGAGAGCTTAGCGTTGTCGGCTTTCCACCGATTTGAGCAACCGTAGGCGGGTTTTCCCATCTATAATGGATCGCCCCCTCAAAGCCGCAGACCGGGCGCGCAAGTTAGCTACGCGGGCTTTAAGGGCGATGCTCTGGTCTTCGATGCCGCCAGTCTCTGCATTTGCCAACAAGGGCGCCAAAGGGACAAGCGTGGGGAAGGGGCCGCCTGCGCCTCGGCACTGATCGTACCCTTGGCACTGGGCAGATTATCCCCACAGGCGGTCAGAAAGCCTGCAAGCGATATTCCGATCATGAGGCGCATTATGTGCATGGCCGTGCCATCCAGTTGTTGTTCGCATCACAGTATGGTGTGTCTATGATATCGGCAAGGTCGCGTCATCTGTAAGGGCTTGAAATGAACGCCTGTTCAGATAACTTGGCGTTATGGCGCGAAAAACTGGTTCTCATTCTGATATTACTGGCCCGAAAGTCCGTGAAGCCGCGCTCAGGCTTTTCGCGGCGCATGGTTTTGCTGCCGTTTCAATGCGCCAGATTGCAGCCGAGGTTGGCGTGCAAGCCGGTGCGCTTTATCTTTATACACCGGACAAGCAGACCCTGCTGTTTGACCTTCTGACAAGCCATATGGAAGAGCTTCACGCGGCATGGGCAGCTGAAAATAAACCGGACGATCCGGTCAAACGTCTCGATACGTTTGCGAGGTTTCACATACGCTTTCATCTGGGCCGCCCGCAGGAGGTCTTCATTTCCTATATGGAACTGCGCAACCTTTCGTCAGAAAATTTCACTAAGCTTGAGGTCATGCGCCGCCGTTATGAAGACGCGCTTGAGAGCATTCTGAAGGCTGGGCAAGCCCAGGGGCAATTTGATGTTGAGGACACCAAACTGACGACGCTGGCCCTTATTGCAATGCTTACTGGCGTGACCAACTGGTATCGCCCTGATGGCAGGTTGTCATTGAAACGGGTTGAGGCGATTTATGCCGATATGGTTGGTAAGGCGGTCCGTGCTGGCCCGCGCCAATTCCGCCATACTCGTTCAGAAGCACGGGTGTAGCAGCGTTTTTTGAGGCAGCCCGCAATTCTTGAGTATCAGCGTGACTGCCGCAAATTATTTTCTATGAGTGTGTGGGTCCAATAACGAAACCGGACCCAACCCGACCAGTCTAGAGGTTAGGGTAAATCGGGAACTTGCCGCACAAATTCAGCACCTTGGCTTTCACGGCTTCTTCAACAGCGCCATTTCCATCTTCACCATTGGTTGCCAGCCCGTCCACAACCTCAACGATGTAATCTGCAATCAGGCGGAACTCGACCTCTGAAAATCCGCGTGTGGTGCCAGCGGGTGAGCCCAAGCGGATGCCGCTTGTTACCATTGGCTTTTCCGTATCGAAGGGAATGCCGTTTTTGTTGCACGTGATGTGCGCACGACCCAAAGCTTTCTCGGTTGCATTGCCTTTCACGCCTTTGGGGCGCAGATCGACCAATAAAACGTGGGTGTCCGTGCCACCAGTCACGATGTCCAGACCGCCCTTCATTAACTGATCCGCTAATGCCTGCGCGTTCGAGATCACCTGCGCCGTGTAATCCTTGAATTCTGGTCGTAATGCCTCGCCAAATGCAACTGCCTTACCGGCGATTACATGCATCAGGGGGCCGCCTTGAATGCCGGGGAAAATGGCAGAGTTGAACTTTTTTGCCAGCGCTTCGTCATTCGTCAGGATCATGCCACCACGAGGACCGCGCAGTGTTTTATGTGTCGTCGTCGTTGCCACATGCGCATGGGGGAAGGGCGACGGGTGCCGCCCGCCTGCAACCAAACCAGCGAAATGGGCCATATCGACCAGCAGGTATGCGCCGACCATATCCGCGATCTCACGCATCTTGGCAAAGTTGATCTGGCGTGGAATGGCCGATCCGCCAGCGATGATCAATTGGGGTTTGTGTTCTTTTGCCAATGCTTCGACTTGTTCGTAATCAAGCTCAAGCGTGTCGCGCCTCACGCCATATTGCACTGCATTGAACCACTTGCCCGATTGGTTGGGGGCTGCGCCATGTGTCAGATGTCCACCTGCGTCCAATGACATCCCCAGAATGGTATCGCCGGGTTTCAGAAGTGCTGTAAACACACCCTGATTGGCCTGAGATCCGGAGTTCGGCTGCACATTTGCAAAACTACAGTCAAAGAGCGTTTTCGCACGGTCAATCGCCAGAGTCTCAGCAATATCAACATATTGGCATCCACCATAATAACGCCGTCCGGGGTATCCTTCGGCGTATTTGTTGGTCATCACCGACCCTTGGGCTTCCATCACGGCGGCCGAGACGATGTTTTCTGAGGCAATCAACTCGATCTCGTCGCGCTGACGGCCCAGCTCTGACGTTATAGCGCCAAAGAGTTCGGCGTCGCGGGTCTTCAAGTGTTCTGTGAAAAATCCGTCATCACGGTGGGGTGCGTTCATCGAAAATGCTCCTGCAACTGGGAGAATGGGTAAGACGATACGCCGTCATAATCCTGTTTAGGCGAAATCAAAAGGCCTGAAACAGACCAATCGCAAGCTGAAACAGACCGATGTCGCTTATCATGTCTCTTGTAATTCAATAGACAACAGGCAAAGACTTTCGGAAACAGAAAGGCTAACCTTTGCCTGACAAACGAAAAATTGCCTTTATGGCTTCGGATACGCCCATCGCGCAAGATGCGAAACGAGCTTTGGAACAAAGCTATGGCGGCGCGACCCCGGAAGATGCGGACATAATTGTCGCACTTGGGGGGGATGGCTTCATGTTGCAAACAATGCATGGAACGCAGGCACTTGATACGCCGGTTTATGGCATGAATTGCGGCACTGTGGGTTTCTTGATGAACGAATATCATGAGGAAGGACTGCCCGAACGCCTCAGCGAAGCACAGGAAGAGATGATTAACCCCCTGCGTATGAAGGCGATACGCGAGGATGGATCGGTGCATGAAGCCTTGGCCATCAACGAAGTGTCTCTGCTAAGGGCCGGCCCGCAGGCTGCAAAGCTGCGGATCGCTGTCGATGGGCGCGAACGGATGGAGGAATTGGTTTGTGATGGTGCATTGGTTTCGACCCCTGCAGGGTCTACGGCCTATAACTACTCGGCCCATGGACCAATTCTGCCTATCGGCTCTGATGTGCTGGCGTTGACTGCTATGTCAGCGTTCCGCCCGCGCCGTTGGCGGGGGCGCTCTTGCCGAAAACGGCCCATGTGCGCATCGATGTCCTGCAACCGGGCAAACGGCCTGTCATGGCCGATGCCGATAGCCGTCCTGCGGGACGGGTCGTCTCTGTCGAAATCACGTCCGAGCAGGATGTGACCCACCGCATTCTTTTCGATCCTGGTCACGGGCTGGAGGAACGGTTGATCCGGGAGCAGTTCGTTTAAGTCGTTGTTTCAAAAATGCCGGGAAGCGAGACTTCCAGCAGTTCCAGATCATCGCTCATATCCGAATATTTCGTCCGCAGTCCCGACGGCATTACAAACGCATCCCCTGACTGTAGCTGGCATGGCTCTTTGCCTTCACCTTCCAAGACCATCGCGCCATCCATGACGAAGGTAAACAAGATATCCGCATCATGGCGCATCCAATCTGTCGCCGGGGCGGTCGGTTTGACCACATGAACACCCGCAACATTCTGCGTATTTTTTGCAATCGTTGTGTCCCGAGACTCCAAACCTGCCACGCGAAAAGGTGCCCATTGGGCTGACTCTGCCTTATGATGTACGAAGCGTTGTCCCTGAAAAAGCCGGTCTGGGTTCACAACCTTGTTTGGCAGCTCCATATCATGGTCAATTGTTGTGATATGTTCAGCCGGAACGCCAATCTCGATCACCTCGATATTGTCAGACGCAAACAACACGCGATGTCGGATCTCTGGTGGTTGGATAACACAATCGCCCGCATGCAGGCGGAAGGGTTCCCCCTGATCCTCGTAAACCAGATCAACCCAGCCGCGATAGCAGAAGATCAACTGAAAGCCGACTGTATGATAATGCACCATATCCGGCACCGGCCCGCCATCGGGAATGCGAATATGGCTGGCAATGATCGACCCACCAAGACGTGACGGGATCAGATCACGGTATTGCATGCCTGCCCGGCCGATAACCCACGGGGCCTGATCCGCCAAACGTCGTACAACAAACGCTTGTTCTGTCTTCGGCAGGTGCAGTGGCGGGTTGAGCTGGTCAATCTCTACGCGTGTGCCATTCGGCGCTGTTAGAACGCGCGCGCCATCTACGAAACCGTCCGGATCATCTGTTAGGATACGTATAGTGCCCGGTGCCTCGGGGGCATCTTTTTCAACTCTGATCCGGAGCCCATGCCCTGAAAACACGGCCACACTGGGGTTGTCCGCAGGATAAATCATGTCCAGACGCATCTTCAGTTTCTGGGTGAAAAACGGGATATCAGCACGCAGCTCTTGCGTTGGCAGGCGTATCTCGGCACGTATGTCTGACATGGGTGTCCTCTTTCACAGCAAGAGTGCTGCGCGATCAGATGGTTTGCAAGCATGAAAGCTTATCTGGATTTGCTTGCTAACTGGACGTATAAATAATTAGTTTAACGCTAAACTAATTTCTCGGAGGGGTGGAAATTGAAAGAAGATCGACAAAAAAGCCTGCGCAAAGCGGCCTTGAATTACCATCTCAACCCCAAACCCGGCAAGCTGGAGGTCCGCGCAACCAAACCGCTCGACAATGGCCGCGATCTGGCGTTGGCGTATTCTCCTGGTGTTGCGGAAGCCTGTCTTGAGATCAAGGCTGATCCTGTTACGGCCCGCGACTATACTGCACGCGGAAATCTGGTGGCTGTGGTTTCCAATGGCAGTGCCGTTTTGGGGCTTGGCAATATTGGTGGGCTTGCCTCCAAACCGGTGATGGAAGGTAAGGCGGTTCTCTTCAAGAAATTCGCCAATATAGACTGCTTCGATATCGAGTTGAACGAAAGTGACCCGGAAAAGCTGGCGGATATTGTCTGCGCGATGGAACCGACTTTTGGTGCGATCAACCTTGAAGACATCAAGGCGCCTGATTGTTTCATTGTTGAAAAGCTGTGCCGTGAGCGGATGAATATCCCGGTATTTCATGATGACCAACACGGCACCGCGATCGTTGTTGGCGCCGCTGCAACCAATGCGTTGCGTGTCAGCGGCAAGAAATTCGAGGATATCAAGATTGTCTCTACCGGTGGTGGTGCTGCCGGGATTGCCTGCCTGAATATGTTGTTAAAGCTTGGGGTGAAGCGCGAAAATGTCTGGCTTTGCGATATTGAGGGGCTGGTCTATCAGGGCCGCGAAACTGATATGACTTCACAGAAGGAAGAGTTCGCCCAAGCGTCCGATCTGCGCACGCTTGATCAGATAATCGATGGTGCCGACATGTTTCTAGGCCTTTCCGGTCCCGGAGTGCTGAAACCTGAAATGGTGGGCAAGATGAATGCCAAACCTATCATTTTTGCCCTTGCCAACCCCACCCCTGAAATCATGCCGGACGAGGTGCGTAAAGTGGCCCCTGACGCAATCATTGCCACAGGGCGCAGTGACTACCCCAATCAGGTGAATAACGTCCTGTGTTTTCCCTTCATCTTTCGCGGTGCGCTGGATGTCGGCGCGACCGAGATCAACGATGCCATGAAAATTGGCTGCGTCGAAGGCATTGCAGCGCTTGCCCGTGCCACAACAAGCGCCGAGGCCGCCGCTGCCTATCGCGGTGAACAGATGAGCTTTGGTCCTGACTACCTGATCCCCAAGCCTTTTGACCCACGTCTTATGGGTGTCGTTGCGACCGCTGTTGCCAAGGCTGCGATGGAAAGCGGTGTCGCCAGCAGACCGCTCGACGATATTCAGGCCTATAAAAAGCAACTTGATGGTTCAGTTTTCAAATCTGCCCTCATCATGCGGCCAGTGTTTGAAGCCGCCGCCACGAAGCCCCGCCGCATTGTCTTTACTGAAGGTGAAAGCGAACGCGTCTTACGGGCGGCAAATGCCATGTTGGAAGATACAACGGATACGCCGATCCTGATCGGCCGTCCCGAAGTCATAGAGCGCAGAGTGAAACGCGCTGGTCTGTCGATCCGCCCTGGCAAAGAGTTCGAACTGGTCGATCCGAATAATGACCCGCGTTACCGCGATTACTGGACGACATATCACCAAATCATGGCCCGTCGTGGCGTAACACCGGATCTTGCCAAGGCGATTATGCGCACAAACACGACGGCTATCGGTGCGGTTATGGTCCATCGCGAGGAAGCCGATAGCCTGATTTGCGGCACGTTTGGCCAATATCTCTGGCATCTCAACTATATAACGCAGGTCCTTGGCACAGATGAGTTGCACCCGGTCGGGGCGCTTAGCCTGATGATCCTGCCGGATGGGCCACTTTTCGTCGCAGACACTCATGTGCACCCTGAACCCAGTCCCGAGCAGATCGCCGAAACCGTCATCGCGGCAGCCCGCCACGTCCGCCGGTTTAGTGTAACGCCAAAAGTGGCGCTCTGTTCGCATTCTCAATTCGGTAATCTGGATTGCGATACAGGCCGTAGGATGCGCGGCGCACTGGATATTCTGGACGCCAGACCCCGCGATTTCGACTACGAGGGCGAAATGCATGCTGACGCCGCGCTTGACGAAGCTTTGCGTGATCGCATCTTTCCAGACGCGCGGTTTGAGGGCCCCGCCAATGTGCTGGTCTTCGCCAATACCGACGCCGCGTCGGGCGTGCGCAACATCCTAAAAATGAAAGCTGGCGGGCTTGAGGTCGGTCCTATTTTGATGGGCATGGGCAACCGCGCGCATATCGTAACCCCATCCATCACCGCGCGCGGATTGCTGAACATGTCTGCTATCGCCGGGACACCTGTGGCGGAATATGGGTGAGTGTTGAATGTCGCGCATCATTGACGCAATGAGATGGGTTTTCTTCACTCAGCCGCGTGGGCCTGTCGGGGTAGTATTGGCCTAAATGTTAAGTGACCCAGACCAGATGGTCATCGTAGAATCTATGTGAAGGTCAGCGGAGCGGGAGGAGCTGCCGTTGCAAGTGTCGGACAAATCTGGATGATAGATTGAAGGCTGTCAGTTAGAACTCTGCCAGACGACGAACTGACTTAGAAATATTAAGGACCGAAGAGATGAAAGTGATTTTCTGGCTTGTAGTATGTCTTGTAGGAGCGCTCATGAGTTTAGGGGAATTCGCCTACGTCAAATACTGGGCCGGAGAAACAGTTGCAGAAGCAACTTTGTTTGACGACGGACAACCGCAAATCTACCAGATAGACGTTCGCGAAAGCGACCTTCCGATTCGGCTGAACTTTGAAATGTTTGGGAGCCGGGAGACGATTGATATTGCATTCCATTCTTTGGTAACGGTTACCATTGGTGGCCCCGAAAACTGTGACGCCCTTAGTTTTCAAGCTGTTATCGACGAAGACGGCGACCGCTTAAACTCATCCATTGGCTCTGGAAACTTGACGATTCGACCTGGTGAAGTTCCTAACAGAGTACAATCTTCGAAGCTGTTGAATTGCATGACAGGTGGTAGTTGGAGCCTTAGCGCCTCGGTTTCTGAAGAAAATGGCTTTTCGATGCACAGCATCAACGCGGTCATTAAGCGCAATTCACGCGCTTTCAACTGGGCTATTGCCGGACCCGGTCTTGTTCTCCTTATTGTTGGGTTCATATTTCTGGTGGTGGCGTTGCGGCGTAGGTATCCCAGTTTGGCGACGTAAGGCCCCGGTATTAGGTTTGAGCCGTCGATCCGACCGCTGCGACAAACTTCATAAGGTTAGCAGTAACTAAGGGCTCAAAGTTGCCATTCGTTCAGCACGCAGCATTTTGCAATCGGGCTCTTTTCCCAACATTTGCGCCACACACACCTCCGAAGGCTGCCTACCTCACTTTTTGCCGTTGGGTCAAAGTTGTGACGTGAAGGTCAAAGGCACCTGACTGTTCTACAGTGAGGGTATGCCAGAGCAACTTTTGTGATTTTCTGAACTGGGCGCTCCGCACGGGGACCACCTTCGCTCTGCCAAAAGGTTTAGTGAACCATCCCTCATAATCTCGGAATATCTAAGCAACAATGATGAGGCTTGTTGTTACTTCGGGTCCGGCCTATCAATTTGCTTAGGCTAAGGGAGGTGAATTCGATGGGGTATAAAGAGGTTTATGCAGCTTGGCAGACAGACCCCGAAGGTTTCTGGATGCGGGCGGCAGATGGGGTTGATTGGGATAAACGCCCCTCCAAAGCGCTGTTTGATAAGGCCGCTCCGCTTTACGAATGGTACAAAGATGCCAAGGTCAATACCTGCTGGAACGCTGTGGATCGCCATGTTCAGGCCGGAAATGGCGACCGCACCGCGATTATCTATGACAGCCCTGTCACCGGCACCAAGCAGAAGATCAGCTATTATGAACTGAAGGATCGCGTGGCCTCTTTGGCTGGCGCACTCAGGGCCAAAGGGATCGGGAAAGGCGACCGTGTCATCATCTATATGCCAATGGTTCCCGAGGCGTTGGAGGCGATGCTGGCCTGCGCCCGGCTGGGCGCGATCCACTCGGTTGTTTTCGGTGGGTTTGCGGCTCATGAGTTAGCAGTGCGTATTGACGATGCGACTCCCAAAGCGATTATCGCAGCCTCTTGCGGGATTGAGCCAGGTCGCGTGGTGCATTACAAACCACTATTGGATGGCGCGATTGAACAAGCTGCCCATAAACCGGATTTCTGTGTTATTTTCCAGCGTGATCAGGAAGTCGCCCAACTGACAGAAGGGCGTGATGTGGACTGGCACGCCTTCCAATATGGGGCAGAACCCGCCGCGTGTGTGCCCGTTTCTGGCGACCACCCGGCCTATATCCTTTATACCTCCGGGACGACTGGCCAGCCTAAAGGCGTTGTGCGCCCCACAGCAGGGCATCTGGTGGCGCTGAACTGGACCATGTCCAATATTTATGATGTCCAGCCTGGTGACGTCTATTGGGCGGCGTCTGATGTCGGTTGGGTCGTGGGCCATAGCTACATTTGCTATGCGCCGTTGATCCACGGCAACACCACTGTGGTCTTTGAAGGCAAGCCAGTGGGAACGCCGGATGCAGGTACGTTCTGGCGTATGATCGAGGAGTACAGCATCAAGATTCTGTTCACCGCCCCAACCGCTTTCCGCGCGATCAAGCGGCAGGACCCTGCGGGTGACATGGTTGGCGAATATGATATTTCCTCGCTGCAAGCGCTATATCTGGCTGGAGAAAGGGCCGACCCTGATACGATTGAGTGGGCGCATAATGTGCTTGGTGTCCCGGTTATCGATCACTGGTGGCAGACCGAGACAGGTTATGCCATCGCAGCAAACCCCATGGGGATCGAAAAGCTTCCGGTTAAAATCGGTTCACCTTCGGTGGCTATGCCGGGATATGATGTCCGTATTTTGGACGAAGGTGGTCATCCTATGAAACCGGGGGAGCTTGGGGCGATTGCGGTGAAGCTACCCTTGCCACCGGGCACATTGCCGACGCTTTGGAATGCGGAAGAGCGGTTTGTAAAAAGCTATCTGACCACGTTCCCCGGTTATTACGAGACGGGTGATGCGGGTTATATTGATGAGGACGGATACCTCTATATCATGGCGCGCACGGATGATGTGATCAATGTTGCCGGCCACCGCTTGTCCACTGGCGGAATGGAGGAGGTTCTTGCAGGTCATCCTGATGTCGCTGAATGTGCTGTCATAGGTGTAGGCGATCCGCTGAAAGGGCAATTGCCGATGGGGTTTGTGTGTCTGAACGCAGGCACCAAAAGACCCCATGACGATGTGCAGGCTGACTGTATAAAACTGGTGCGCGATCAGATCGGGCCTGTGGCTGCCTTCAAACTTATATGTGTCGTGGATCGTCTGCCCAAGACCCGATCCGGTAAAATTCTACGGGCTACGATGGCTGCAATTGCCGATGGGCGTGACTACAAGATGCCCGCAACCATTGATGATCCGGTGATTCTTGATGAAATCACAACTGCGCTGACTGGATTGGGCTATCCCGCAAAATAGGGCAATATACCCAACGGTCTGGCGCCGTGATACATCGGCGAATTTTTACGCAAAATAACAGCACCTGAATACTCTCTTCAACGTACTGATAAATAAACTAAAATAAGGTTTAAGCGGATTAGTTCTCAGCAAAGTAATGCTGGTTTCTGCAATATACAGATTCACTCATATCGCTCTACACAATCCCAGCTATGTCTTTGTGACTATGGCTACAGCGCTCATGCTGGGAGCCAAGTTAGAAAACAAGTACTCAGAGGGTATAATGGAACCAATATCTGATAAACTGAAAGTCTCAGTAATTGATACGAATACCGACGAAGTTCTCACCACGTTATCAGCAGGTAAAAGCTTGCCGGTTGATATAATCAAAGACCGTGACATCTCATTTTCTGTAGAAGCGACCGATCCTGCTCTTGCTGAAAGCATTGGAAGTGTTCGGCTTACACTTGGTGATCAGGTGCGCGTTGAAAATGTCGCGCCTTATGCATTGTTTGGCGATAATAACGGTGATTTTTCCAAAGGCGCCACCTATGAAACAGGTGATTATCAACTGAAAGTTGAAGCATTTACTCAGAAAAACGCTGAAGGAGAAGCGCTGTTCGAGCAAACGTCCGACTTTACAATACCAGAGAACAAAGCCCCGGTTGTAGAAGATAAAACCTTTACAATTGCCGAAGACACGCAGCAATTCGATTTCACCATTTCTCCTAGCCAGCTTGGCTCGGACCCCGAGGGCGAAGATTTGTTCTTTGACACCGTCACGGGCGCCAGCAATGGTACTGTGAATTTGGGGGGTGCAGGCTCCACCTTGATTTACACCCCCAATCCTGACTTTAGCGGGACTGAAACTCTGGATGTTACAATTTCGGATCGTACAGGTCAGGGAACCGAGCAATCGAAAGCACAAATCACCGTTAATGTGACGCCTGAAGAGGAGGCCGCGAGCGGGGTCAAAAGCGATGGCGCTGAGATGGCAGATAACAAACCCCCGGTTGTTGAAGATAAAACCTTCACCATTGCTGAAGACACACCAGAATTCGATTTCACCGTCACCCCAAGCCAGCTTGGCTCGGACCCCGAGGGCGAAGATTTGTTCTTCGATACCGTTACAGGTGCAAGCAATGGCACGGTGACATTGTCAGGCGCAGGCTCCACCTTGGTCTACACCCCCAATCCTGACTTCAATGGGGTTGAAACGCTGGATGTCACGGTGTCGGATCGTACAGGTCAGGGAACCGAGCAATCGAAAGCACAGATTACCATCAACGTAACTCCAGAGGCAGAAGGTGGCGGTGTTACGCCCGATGCTAACGGCGCGGTGACCGAAAACAAACCCCCGGTTGTTGAAGATAAAACCTTCACCATTGCTGAAGACACACCAGAATTTGATTTCACTGTCACCCCAGGCCAGCTTGGCTCTGACCCCGAGGGCGAAGACTTGTTCTTCGACACCGTCACGGGTGCGAATAATGGCACGGTGACGCTGTCGGGCGCGGGGTCAACTTTGGTTTACACACCTGATCCTGATTTCAATGGGGTTGAGATGCTGGATGTTACGATTTCGGATCGTACAGGTCAGGGGACTGAGCAATCAAAAGCACAGATCACCGTTAATGTGACGCCCGAGGAAATGGGCCTCGAGCTCAAAAATGATGGCGTTGATATGACGACTTTCCTGTCTGATGGCATCATTGGCTAAGGTACTTCGTCACGTTTGAACATGGGGCCTGATCTGTTTTCCGCAGGTCAGGCCTTACTCGCTTGCATCCGGTGGCTTGGCCGGGGCAGATTAGGGCATGAGCGACAAAACACTTCTCGAACACGCCTGTGCTGTGCGCAGTAATGCCCATGCGCCATATTCCAATTTCAAAGTAGGTGCGGCCTTACGCACGTCATCGGGGGCGGTATTTAGCGGCTGCAATGTGGAAAATGTTGCCTATCCCGAAGGCACCTGTGCTGAAGCAGGGGCGATTGCAGCTATGGTTGCAGCCGGGGAATGCGAGATCGCTGAAATAACCATCATTGCCGACAGTCCGACACCTGTGCCGCCCTGCGGTGGGTGCCGTCAGAAACTGGCGGAATTCGCAGCAAGCGATGTTCCGGTTACTATGGTAACGATAGGCGGCGCATCAGAGACAATGACAGTCGCTGACTTATTGCCGGGTGCGTTTGATCAGACCCATATGGCCCGCTGATGGATGCCCGTGCGATCATCCTGAAAATCCGGGAAGGGCAGGATGTCCTGCCGGATGATATGCGCTGGTTCGGGGCGGCTCTTGCCTCGGGTGCCGTGACCGATGCGCAGGCGGGTGCCTTTGCGATGGCGATCTGCCTCAAAGGGCTGAGCGATAATGCCCGCGTAGCATTGACGGAGGCAATGCGCGACAGTGGCGATGTGTTGCAATGGGATTTGCCGGGGCCGGTCGTGGATAAACATTCGACCGGTGGCGTCGGTGATACGGTGTCTTTGTTGCTTGCCCCTGCTTTGGCTGTGTGCGGTGCTTATGTGCCCATGATCTCAGGGCGCGGGCTGGGGCATACGGGCGGTACACTTGATAAACTGGAGGCGATCCCCGGTTATATCACCGACATCGGTCCCAAACGGCTGGAGCACGTTGTGCGTAAGGTCGGCTGCGCCATTGTTGGCGCGACCGGGCGCGTGGCACCTGCTGACAAGCGGCTTTATGCGATCCGCGACGTAACCTCGACCGTGGAAAGCATCGATCTGATCACGGCCTCAATCCTGTCAAAGAAGTTGGCCGCTGGTCTTGATGGGCTTGTTCTGGACGTTAAAACCGGGTCAGGTGCCTTCATGGCGGACCCGGCGGATGCACATGCTTTGGCGCAATCACTGGTCTCTGTCGCGAACGGGGCGGGTTGCCCGACATCTGCCTTGATAACCGACATGTCACAACCTTTGGCGAATGCGGCTGGCAATGCGCTGGAAATCCGCGTGGTGATGGAGGTGTTGACAGGCACCAAGACGAACCAACGGATGGTTGATGTGACGACTGCCTTGGGGGCGGCGGTTCTGGTCAGCAATAACCTTGCGACTGATTTGGAAGCGGGCGCGAAAATGGTCGCCAAAACGCTTGCGTCTGGCAAAGCGGCGGAAAAATTTGCTGAGATGGTTGAAGCCATGGGCGGTCCGCCAGACTTTGCAGAGAGCTGGCGACATTGCTTGCCAGAGGCAACGATTGTGCGTGAAGTTATGCCGACCAAGGCTGGTTACGTCACCGAAATAGATACGCGTGCCTTAGGTGAAGCGGTGGTGCATTTAGGCGGCGGACGTTTGCGCGAAACTGATCGGATCGATTCGGCGGTTGGTTTGTCCGGCTTCCAACCCCTTGGCAAGAAGCTCGACACGAAAACGCCATTGGCCATGGTGCACGCTTCTGACGAAGTGCGTGCTGATGCGGCCGCAGCCGCTGTGAAGGCTGCTTACAATATTGGGGCAAAAGCGCCTGATATGCCGCCGTTGATCTATGGGGAGCTACACCTGTGAAGCGGGGCTTTCTGATTGTTATGGACTCAGTAGGCTGTGGTGGCGCGCCGGATGCTGCGGTTTTCGGCGATGAAGGCTCAAACACCTTGGCCCATATCGCGCAGGCTTGTGCTGAGGGGCGGGCAGAGGACGGGCGTAGTGGCCCTTTGTATTTGCCCAACCTTGCGCGGCTTGGGCTTGGCTATGTGGTCGAGCTGGCCTCGGGGGCAACTGCACCGGGGCTCTCGATGCAACCCGAAGGCTTGTGGGGCGCTGCGACCGAGGTCTCGCGCGGTAAGGATACGCCATCCGGGCATTGGGAATTGGCAGGTGTTCCCGTACCCTGGGACTGGCATTATTTTCCAGACGAAACCCCTGCCTTCCCGCCAGATCTTTCCATCAAGGTCGCACAATTGGCGAGGACCGACGGCATTCTTGGTAATTGCCATGCATCGGGCACCGAGATCATCGCGCGGCTGGGGTTGGACCATATCAAAACTGGTCAACCGATCTGTTATACTTCGGCAGATAGTGTTTTTCAGATCGCGGCTCATGAAACCCATTTCGGTCTGGATCGCCTGCTGACGCTTTGCAAAGCGCTTGCACCAACACTGCATGCGATGAAGGTTGGTCGGGTTATCGCTCGACCCTTTGTGGGCGAGACGCCTGATACGTTCAAACGCACCCCAAACCGCCGCGATTATGCGGTCGCACCCCCCAAGCCGACACTACTGGATTGGGCGCAAGAGGCAGGGAGCAAGACTTATGCGATCGGCAAGATCGGGGATATTTTCTCGCATCGTGGTATCTCGGACCTGCGCAAAGGGGTGGATGCTGATCTGATGGATCATCTGGCCGATGTAATCCGCGAAGCCGAAGATGGCAGCTTTATCTTCGCAAATTTTGTTGAATTCGACAGTCTCTATGGCCATCGCCGTGATGTTTCAGGCTATGCGCGCCATCTGGAATGGTTTGATGCGCAGCTGACCCGCATCTTACCGATGTTGCAGGCGGGTGATTTGATGATCTTCACTGCTGATCACGGCAATGATCCTACCTGGACCGGAACGGATCACACACGGGAACGCGTGCCTGTTCTGGGGGCCGGCATCGGGCATCATGCTATTGGAACGGTCGGGTTTTCTGATGTTGCAGCCGCCTTTGCAGATCATTTAAACCTGCCCCAATATGGACCCGGTCGGAGCTTTCTATGACGTTTACATCGCTGCCCAAAGTGGAACTTCACCTGCATCTTGAAGGCGCTGCGCCGCCTGCGTTCATCAGAGGGCTTGCAGCAGAAAAATCGATCGATCTTTCAGGGATTTTTGACGAGCAAGGTGATTACAAGTTCACGGATTTCACCCAATTCCTCCGGACTTACGAGGCCGCCTGTACAGTCCTGCAAACACCGCAGGATTTTTACCGTCTGACCCTTGCCGTGCTGGAACAGTCAGCCGAGCAAGGTGTCGTCTATTCCGAAACCTTCCTGAGCCCTGATTTCTGTGGGGGCGGCGATTTGGTTGCTTGGCGCGACTATCTGGCTGCCATGGCAGAGGCGGCCAATCATGCAGAGCGTGATATGGGCATTACTCTGCGTGGCGTAATTACCTGCATTCGCCATTTTGGACCGGATCAGGCAAAACCCGTGGCTCATTGTGCTGTCGAAACGATGGGTGATTTAATCACGGGCTTCGGGATTGCAGGGGATGAAAGCAAAGGGAAACCGGCTGATTTTGCCTATAGCTTTGACATGGCACGTGAAGCCGGGTTGCGCCTCACCGCCCATGCGGGCGAATGGGGTGGAGCGGCATCGGTTCGTGATGCTTTGCGCGATCTGCGGGTCGAGCGGATCGGCCACGGCGTCCACGCGATCAATGATCCTGCTTTGGTGGATCAACTGGCCGAGAATGGCACTACGCTAGAGGTCTGTCCGGGGTCAAATATCGCGCTGGGCGTATATGAAAACTGGGCTGATCATCCGATCGAAAAGCTGCGCGCTGCAGGGGTGAATGTTACAGTTTCCACCGATGATCCGCCGTTTTTCCATACGACACTGAACGCCGAATATGACCGTTTGGCAGATACATTTGGTTGGGACGAAGAGATATTTGCCGAGCTGAACCGTACTGCAATGCACGCGGCATTCTGTGATGACGCGACCCGCACCCGCATTCTGAAACATCTGGAGCCATAAGATGCCCGAAGACCGCCTTACATCTGAGCACCTGACAATCGTTGATCACCCGTTGGTGCAGCATAAACTGACACTGATGCGCGAGATCGACACCTCAACCGCTGTTTTCCGCCAGCTTCTGCGCGAGATCAGCCAATTGCTGGCCTATGAGGTTACGCGCGGCTTGCCGATGACCACCAAGCGGATTGAAACACCGATTGAGGCGATGGATGCACCAACGCTGGATGGGCGTAAGCTGGCGCTAATCTCTATCCTGCGGGCGGGCAACGGATTGCTGGATGGAATGCTGGAGCTGATCCCCTCGGCCCGCGTGGGGTTTGTCGGGCTCTATCGGGATGAGGAAACTCTGCAACCTGTGCAATATTATTTCAAGGTGCCGGAAGCACTTGAGGACCGTATGGTCATAGCTGTGGACCCGATGCTGGCGACCGGGAATTCATCCGTGGCAGCGATTGATCTGTTGAAACAGGCAGGGGCCACAAATATCCGATTCCTCTGTCTCTTGGCCGCGCCTGAAGGTGTCGCGCGGATGAAAGAAGCGCATCCTGATGTGCCAATTGTCACAGCCGCTTTGGACAGTCACCTCAATGAAAAAGGCTACATCGTACCGGGTCTAGGCGATGCGGGTGACCGTATGTTCGGAACGAAATAGCACCAGTTTACAGCCCAAGGGCATTGGGTCATGGTCATGGCAGCAGAATTTGGGGGGTGGAAATGCGTTGGATACCGGTATTTTTCGTAATCACGTGCGTTGCACCAATGGCAGTGGCGCAAAATCTGAAATCGGACACTGGCCCTGCCGAAATCCCGCCCGCTACATACCAAGGCAAGCAATATGTCGATAGCCGCGGGTGTATTTACATCCGTGCGGGGCAGGGTAAGCGTGTAATCTGGATCCCCCGCGTCAATCGCAAACGGCAGGTGCTGTGCGGCTATAAACCGACATTAACGCAACCCGCGAAAGACAATAGCTCGGGTTAGATTCCCTATTGCTGCTCACAGATTGTTTGCAGGCTCAGCCAGTCTCCGTCCGAGATAAGGCGTGGGGCTGCATTATTCGGGTAAGGATCAGCTTCAATCAGGTCCACTGTGCTCTCGCCTGTAACATCCAGCGCGTAGGCATAGGGCGACGTCGCAACCTTTGCTTTTGCAAACCTGTCCACCACCATACTGGCTGTTGGCCGTTGCTGCGGCATTGTAAGAAGCGTTTGAGCGTAATCGCCCAGAACGTCATCCTTGATCTTTCCTGTGGTCAGCAGGTGGAATGTCGGGCCAGCCCCGGCATTGGTTAGCAGATGTTCAATCGGATCATTGACCGAGGCGATCTCGGCCGCAGCCAGCATATACCCAGCGGCTACGTCAGGTGCATCGTGATCCTCGACCAGTGTGCGGTTCAAAAGCAGCAACCCGCCGGGTAGGAAGATAGTCTTACGCCCACCACCTGGGATCACATAGATATTGCGCATATCATCACCCAAGACGCGTGATTTCAGGCGGGCGAGGGCCTGACTGCCCTGCACATTTCGGCATGTATCGCCCGTGAGCCGGGACATATGGCCCAGAAGCGCTGTGCCAATTGCCAGACGTGTGCTGTCTGGTATGACCGAGACTGTGTGGCGGACCAATGCGCCGGGCAGCCAGAACACACCAAGGGCAGCGATTAGCGCAAGAATACCCGCGAAAGTCGCAAATCGCAGTCGTCCGTGATGGGGCCTGTGCCGTGCGATTGTCGTGCGGACCTTCTCGATGGCATCAATCATCATGCCGTCTTCAATTTCCAGCACTTCACCGGACTCGGGTCCGGGCTGGAAAATTGCGGGGCGCTTGCCAGGGTTCATTCGCTCAATCGCGGGCAAGGACCAATGCGCCAATGCTTTGCCAGATTTGTCGCTGATCACCACGGTCGCCTTGCCAAACGATAGCAATACATCACGCCTTTGGGTCTCGGGCGCTTCGCGCCAAAGGCCAATCGATTCCAGTCGTTGATACTCTTTGAGTGCCGTCATTGTGTGCGGCTGCGCCACTGCTTCTTTTTTGTTCTTTATATCAGCTTAGCGAAATTATCCGGGTCGCTCAACAAATGGTTGTGTGGGGTTTGAAATACAGCACATCTTCGGGCAGGAAGGGCCATGATCATCTCGCGCGGGCGTCAGTATATCTTTGTGCATATCCCGAAAACGGGTGGAACGTCTCTGGCGCTTGCGCTTGAAAACCGCGCAATGGCAGATGACATCATGCTGGGCGACACGCCAAAAGCTGAACGACGGCGCAAGCGCGTGAAGGGCGTCCAGACATCCGGTCGGTTGTGGAAGCATTCCCGGCTAACGGATATTGTGGGGTTGGTTAGTGAAGAAGAGATTGCAAAGTTCAAGGTGTTCACCCTTGTGCGTAATCCATGGGACCATGCAGCAAGCCTATATCGCTGGCTAAAAGACCAGCGATTTGATCATCCATCCGTCCGGCTGGCGCAGTCTTTGTCTTTCAGCGATTTTTTAAATCATGAGCACACTATACTCAGCCTACGCGGCTCTCGCTATAGCACTTACGTCACAGATAGAGCTGGGCGGGAGCAATGTGATCTGTTCCTGCGGCTCGAACATCTGAGCGAGGATTTGCCAAAACTGGAATCGTTGCTGAATCTCAAGCTTGCGCCGTTGCCACACAGCAACAGATCGCATCGCAGCCCGGGATATACACATTTGTATTCCGAGGCTGATAAAGCCTTGATTTCAAGGCTCGCGGCAGATGACATTGCGCGATTTCACTATAACTTTGGCATATAAGCCACTGTTCTTAATTTAATAATATCTTGTCAAACTCCTGCCTCTTTATAAGAACATCCTCTGAGATCTGCGCTTGGGGGCGTCATATAACGAAGCGAACAGGTGAAATATGTTTAAGTCGTTTTGGAAAGAGCGAAGCGCACCGCCTCCGCTGTTACTGAACGTGGCTCCATCCCCTGGGTTGTTTAATGGGACCCGCGTGGCGACGTCTTACAGTTGGACCCCAGTTGAGGATCTAGCGGTCGGCGATATTGTCCTCACCGGAGAACATGGGGAACAACCTATTACCGGGCTTGCCAAGGGCGAGCTGTGCCTTGGGTCAACAAAGGCTGCTGCCGCCCATTGGCCAGTCATTGTGCCCGAGCAGGCGCTTGGAAATGATCAAAACCTGATGGTCGCGCCCAAAATGCGTTTTGTCATTGATACGCCCGAAGCCAGCACATTGTTTGAACACACGCGGGTCAGTCTGAAAGCCGAAAGCCTTATTGGCTGCTACGGCATTTCACGGGCGCGGCTTGATCAGCCGTTTCCTCATGTCACCCTGACTTTCGATCAGCCCGAGATATTGGTGGTTGAAGGTGGTCTTATGCTGGATCCACCAATCCCCAATCGGGTGCAGACTGCGCTACCTTTAGATGATCGACAGGCGAGACTGCTGGTGCGCCATATGTCTGAGCGCAAAGAAATTAACGCGCGCGCTCATAAACTGGATTGGATTTGAACAAACGGCGCGCAGTGTCGACCGCGCGCCGCCTTCCAGATCAAGCAGCTTTGGCTGGATCAAAGCGTCCGTAGAATGTCTGGTTCTTCGCGGCCATCTCTTGCAAGAGCGCCGGTGCTTCGAACCGCTTCCCATGTTTTTCCGCCAAAGCATTTGTGGTTTCTGCTGCCCAAGGGGTACCAACCATATCAAGCCAACTTAGCGGCCCGCCAGACCATGGCGCAAAGCCCCAGCCCAGTATTGCGCCGACATCGCCTTCACGAATGTCCATCAGCACATCTTCTTCGATCGCGCGCACAGCCTCTAGCACTTGCGCGAACAGCAGGCGGTTCTGAACCTCGTGAAGTTCGGGTTGTTCTGCGGCTGTGGGATATTTCGCAGCAAGCCCGTCCCATAGGAGTTGGCGTTTTCCCTTATCGTCGTAGTCATAAAAGCCTGCGTTGGATTTGCGTCCCAAGCGGCCTTCATCGGCCATCCAGAACAACACTTCATCTATTGCGCCGTCCGGGTAGGCATCGCCCATTGCAGCCTTCGTGGCTTTCGCAATCTTTACGCCCAGATCAATCGAAGTTTCATCGACCAGTTGTAGCGGGCCAAGGGGCATACCGATCAGCTTGGCTGCGTTCTCGATCAATGCAGGGGCGACGCCCTCTTTGACCATACGTATGCCTTCGTTGATATAAGGGATGATGCAGCGGTTGGCATAGAAGAACCGCGCATCATTGACCACGATAGGGGTTTTCTTGATCTGGCGCACATAATCCAGCGCTTTGGCCACCGCACGGTCGCCGGTTTGCTGACCCTTGATGATCTCGACCAGCATCATCTTATCGACGGGCGAGAAGAAGTGAATGCCTATGAAATCACTGCTATCCTTGGAAGCTTTGGCAAGCTCTGTGATCGGCAGGGTTGAGGTATTGGTGGCAAAAATGCAGTCAGGGCCGGTGACTGCCTGTACTTTCTTTGTAACCTCGGCCTTGACGCCCACATCTTCGAACACCGCCTCGACGATTAGATCGCAGCCTTTCAGCGCGTCGTAATCGGTCGTGGCGTTGATCAGGCCAAGCACCTGCTCTTTCTTTTCTTCGGTCGCTTTCTTCCGGGCGATGCCTTTATCCATGTAATCGGCTGTATAGCTTTTGCCCTTATCAGCAGCGTCTTGTTTAGCGTCGATCAACACGACCTCGATCCCTGCAAGGGCTGAGATAAGCGCAATCCCCGCGCCCATCATGCCAGCGCCGATAACGCCAACTTTTTGCACCTTCTGGTCAGGCACGTCAGGGCGTACCGCACCTTTTTCCAACGCTTCCTTGTTGATGAAGAGCGAGCGGATCATATTTGCAGAGGATGGGTTCATCAGAACATTCGTGAACCAGCGCGTCTCGATCTTCAGGGCTGTGTCAAATGGCACCATCGCGCCTTCATACACGGAAGACAGCAGAGCCTTGGCGGCAGGATAGACACCCTTGGTCTTGCCGTTGACCATAGCTGATGCACCGACGAACGTCATGAAGCCCGCAGGATGATAGGGTGCGCCGCCAGGCATCTTGTAGCCCTTTTCGTCCCAAGGCTTGACGATGGAAGGTTCAGACAGAACCCATTCCTTGGCCTTTGCCAGAAGTTCATCGGCAGGGACCACTTCGTCCACGATGCCAGCCATCTTGGCTTTCTTCGGATCGTTCAGCTTACCTTCCAACAACAACGGAGAGGCCGCCATGGCACCCATCTTGCGTACCAGCCGAGTTGTGCCGCCCATGCCGGGGAAAATGCCCACCATGATTTCAGGCAGTCCGATCTTGGCTTTTGGGTTGTCAGCGGCAAAGATGCGATGGCAGGCAAGCGGAATTTCAAGGCCGATCCCAAGCGCTGTGCCTTGCATGGCGCAGGCAATCGGCTTACCGCCCTTATTCTTGTCATCCATGCCGCCGCGCTCGATCTTGCGCAGGATTGCGTGGGTTGCCATGATGCCATCAAACAGACCGCGGGCAGGGTCATCGCCTGCACTTTCTTTCATCTTCGCAATAATGTTCAGGTCCATGCCGCCGGCAAAACTATCGGGTTTGCCAGAGGTTAGGATCACGCCTTTCACGGCATCATCGGCAAGCGCCTTATCGATCAGCGCATCCAGATCGATAAACCCTTGTTCGTTCATCACGTTCATGGATTTGCCAACCGTGTCCCATGTGATGGTGGCAACGCCATCAGCGTCAACTGCATATGAAAAATCGGTCATGTGTTCCTCCTTACGGGATAGTCTGAGCCGTCTTCGCGCGTATAACGTCGCGCCGAGCCGTGTTTGTAAGTGACCAAATCATGGTCGGTGTAATGAATAATGTCAGTCTGGTTGCGGGTGCCGATCGTAAGATAGATTGCGTCCTGATCACTGCGGTTTTCAATGCAATGACCGATTGGAGAACCGGCTGGCCAACAGGCGGCATCACCTTGGCGCAGAACGGTTTCTGTGTCCTCGATCAGTACGGCTTCGCCTGACAACATGTAGATCATTTCGTCTTCGGTTTCATGCCAGTGCCGATATGAAGATCGGGCACGGGGTGCAATACCTCGATATGCGCACCGAACTGTGTCAGCCCACCGGCCTCCCCGATGATGCTGTAAGAGTAATCACCGTTGCCGGACCCCAGAACCGGATGGGCTGGATCCTTCTCAAGCGTCAAAGGGGGCAGCAGGTCGACCTTTGGCATTACTCTGTCGCCTCGCCAAAGGGTGTTCCGTCCTTGCGTGTGAACGTGTAGGTGCCGTTTGCCACTTTCACCATCATATCAAGATCGCTGTAATACCCCGTTTCGGTGGGTGTATGGGTGCCGATAACCAGAAAGCTGGCGCTGGTATCTGTTTTGTTGACCAGATGGTGCCCGTTTGGATCACCTGCCGGAAAGGCGGCACAGTCACCAGTTTTCAGCTCTGTCTCGCCAGTATCATCAATCAGGGTACAGGTGCCGCTTGTGACAACCAGAAACTCATCCTGCTTTTCATGCCAATGGCGCAACGAGGACAGCGCACCTGGGGCGAGTGTGACCAGATTGGCCCCGAACTGGGTGATACCGCCCGCGTCCCCCAAGCGCTGTTGGGAGCGGCCTTCCATTTTGGCCGCTTCAGATGCCGGATAGGACGAGCCGGTCCTGACCGGCACATTTGCTATATCGATTTTTGGCATTAGACGCGCTCGATGATTGTGGCGGCGCCCATGCCTGACGCGATGCACAGTGTGGCAAGGCCAAGCTCTTTGTCAGACCGTTCCATTTCATCCAGCAATGTGCCGATTATCATGGCGCCAGTCGCGCCCAGCGGGTGGCCCATGGCGATGGAGCCACCATTCACGTTGACCTTGCTATGATCCACGTCAAAAGCCTGCATGAAGCGCAACACGACAGAGGCGAAAGCCTCATTCACTTCGAACAGATCAATGTCCTTAATATCCATGCCATTATCGGCCATGATCTTTCGTGTCACTGGCACGGGCCCGGTCAGCATGATCGTAGGATCAGTGCCGATTTTCGCTGTGGCCTTGATCCGGGCGCGCGCTTTCAGGCCATGCTTCTCGCCGAACTCTTTTGACCCGATCAACAGGGCAGCAGAGCCGTCAACGATGCCGGATGAATTGCCAGCATGGTGGATGTGGTTGATCTTCTCAAGGTGTGGGTATTTCATAAGCGCCACGGCGTCGAAACCGGGCATGACCTCCCCCATTTGTTGAAAAGAGGCGTTGAGCGCGCCAAGCGCCTGCATATCTGTGCCGGGGCGCATGTATTCGTCATGATCCAGAATAGGCAGGCCGTTTTGATCCCGAATTGTCACGACGGATTTATCGAAGCGGCTGTCGTCCCAAGCTGCCTTGGCGCGTTTCTGGCTTTCAACGGCCAGCGCGTCAGCGTCGTCACGGGAAAACCCGTATTCTGTGGCGATGATGTCTGCGCTGATCCCTTGTGGGACAAAATAAGTCTCCATCGCGACGCTTGGGTCCACAGCAATCGCCGCCCCGTCAGAACCCATGGCAACGCGCCCCATCATCTCGACCCCGCCCGCGATATAGGCATCACCTGCGCCGCCTTTGACCTGATTGGCCGCAAGGTTCACAGCTTCCATGCCCGATGCGCAGAAGCGATTGATGGCAAGGCCGGGAATGCTTTCATCAAGATCAGAGGCCAGAACGGCGGTACGGGCAAGGCAGCCGCCTTGCTCACCAACTTGGGTGACATTGCCCCAGATCACGTCTTCGACCGCATGGCCGTCCAGATTGTTACGCTCTTTCATGGCGTTCAGTATTTGCGCAGACAGGCGCACAGATGTGACTTCGTGCAGGCTACCATCTTTGCGGCCTTTACCGCGTGGGGACCGGACGGCGTCGTAGATATAGGCTTCAGCCATTGGGGAGTTCCTCCATCAGATTAAGGACGCCCATCCAGGTGATGACACTGGCAACCAGTGCACCAACCCCAAGGGGCAATTTATATTGAGCCAGCGATGAAAACGCTGTGCTGAATTTCGCAGTGCGCGCCATCAAGACAGCAGCGCCAGCTAATGCGGGCAGAACAAGGCCCAAACCGTAGGTGCCTGCCATCAGCAACATACCAAAGGCGCACCAGCCCGAGAACATTGCAACGGCGCTGCCGAATTTGTCATCAGGCGCACCATCCTCTGCCCTGATCAGCGCAAGGGTCAGCCCGCAAAGCACCATGCCGATGAGAAAGGCGGCAAGGATCATTTCGACAACGCCCGTGGCATCAGATCATAGGGATGCTTCCAGCCCGGCGTCTCGCTGATCCGCGTCAACCACGCGTCGATATTGGGCCAGTCCGCCCGGTTGAACCCGAATGGTTCCTCGTAAAACAGGTATCCGCAGCAGGCGATATCGGCCATGGTGATGCGGTCGCCCACCAGCCAGTCTTTGTTCGCCAATTCATCGTTCAGCACTGTGTAAGCGGCTTTAAGACGACCTTGCAGGAAGGCTATGACGTCTGGGTTTCGCTTTTCTTCGGGCAGGAAATTCATCAGGAACCGCACCGTGCCCGCGTTTGAGCTGAGTTTGTGATTGTCCCACAGCACCCAACGCATGATCTCGCGCCGTTCATTGGCACTTTGCCCACCCAGTTTGCCGGATTTGGAGCTGACATAATCCTGAATCGCACCCGATTGGCTTAGCGTTAGATCGCCGTCGACCATAACCGGTACTTCGCCCATTGGGTTGATGGTTTTGAAAGCGTCGCTGCGGGCCTCACCTTTGAAGAAGTCGACAAAGACAGGTTCCCAGTCGACCTCGGCCAGTTGCAGGGTCAGGGCCGCCTTGTAGGAATTGCCGCTTTCGCCGAAGCAATAAAGTTTGATGGACATGTCAGGCCTCTGTGTTGGGTGAATGTGAAAGTCTTATCGAATAAAGGCCGATATCTTGCCAATGCTGTGATGGGCAGGCCAATCACGCTCGTGCAAGGATGCATTTTAATCGGCATGTGCACGTTCTTCTAGGGACTGATTGGATTGAACAGTTTCTGCTTCGGTAAAGAAAGTCTCCTGATCTGGAATTTCTGAAAGCGTCGAGAGCCATGTGACGCGTGTCTCGACCCCATGGTTCGCGACAGGTTCAAATGTGGTGTCAGGGTCAAGTGTACCCGCCATTAGTTCCACACTTTTACGGGTGATACCACGATAGAAAACAGGTGTTCCGCAGCGCGGGCAAAATCCGCGCTCGGCGATGTTAGAAGACAGGTATCTTGTAATCGCTCCAGTAAAGCGGACAGCCTCATTCGCGACCTCGATCAAAGGTGCAAACGCATTGCCGGTCGCGCGTTGGCACATGCGGCAATGGCACACGGACGCCTTTGCCGGACCTTCATTCACCGTGTAGCGCACTGCGCCGCACTGGCAGCCGCCAGAGAAAGCCTCGTGATGGGTCGATATGTCGGACAAGTTGTCCTCCCGATCATGGCCCGATCTTTTGCCGGCCCTTGAGGATCGCGGCCCGTGTTAAGAGGGCCGCGACAAATCTTTAGAAATTCGCCGCATCCAGTGCCATCACCGTGTCCGCACCTGTTTCAATTCGGGACAGGTGCATCGCGGTGGCAGGCAGTTGACGGGCCATATAGTAACGACCGGTCGCGATTTTTGCCTCGTAGAATTCTGTGTCAGAGGCACCCGCTTCAAGCGCGTCCATCGCAGCTTTGCCCATTCTTGCCCACATCAGGCCAAGGCAGACATGACCAAACATATGCATAAAATCATAAGACCCGGCCAGTGCGTTGTTCGGGTTCTTCATACCGTTCTGCATGAAATACATACCCGCTGCTTGCAAATCTTTTGACGCTGCTTTCAAGGGGTCAAGGAAGGCCTTGTCATAGTCTTCATTACCAGCGTTTTCCTTGATAAAACTTTTCACCATATCGAAAAATGCCATGACATGCTTGCCGCCATCCTGCGCCAGCTTGCGCCCGACAAGATCCAGCGCTTGTACGCCATTGGCACCCTCGTAGATCATTGCGATCCTGGCGTCGCGTGCGAATTGGGACATGCCCCATTCCTCGATATAGCCGTGTCCGCCATAGACTTGCTGAGCATTGATAGCGTTTTCAAAGCCCTTATCGGTCAGGAAACCTTTGATAACGGGTGTCAGCAGCGAAATCAGGCCTTCCGCATCATCGTCATGCGAACGAACGTGCCGGTCAATCAGATGTGCGCCCCAGAAGGTGAAGGCGCGGGCGCCTTCGACGAAGGATTTCTGGTCCATCAGATTGCGGCGAATGTCCGGATGCACGATCAATGGGTCAGCGGGGCCATCAGGGTTTTTCACGCCGGTCACGTCACGGCCTTGCAAGCGGTCATTCGCATAGGCCAGCGCGTTCTCATAGGCGACCACCGCCTGTGCATAACCTTGCAGACCAACGCCCAAGCGTGCCTCATTCATCATGGTGAACATGGCGCGCATACCTTTGTGCTCAGTCCCAATAAGATAGCCAGTCGCCTCGTCGTAGTTCATCACACAAGTCGAATTGCCGTGGATGCCCATCTTTTCCTCGATTTTGCCGACCGAGACGCCATTGCGAGCTCCAAGGGAGCCGTCGTCGTTGACCAGAAACTTAGGCACGATGAACAGGGACACGCCCTTAATGCCCTCTGGTCCGCCCGGTATCTTGGCCAACACCAGATGAATGATGTTTTCGGCCATGTCATGATCGCCGGCTGAGATGAATATCTTCTGGCCCGTTATCTTGAAAGTACCGTCGTCTTGCGGTTCTGCCTTGGTGCGCATCATGCCCAGATCGGTGCCCGCATGAGGCTCTGTCAGGTTCATGGTGCCGGTCCATTCACATGTGACCATCTTTGGCAGGTATTTCTGCTTCTGTTCGTCCGAGCCATGGGCGTGGATCGCAGAATAGGCCCCGTGGGTCAGGCCCTGATACATATTGAACGCCATGTTGGCTGAAACGAACATTTCCCCCACGGCGGTGCCCATCAGGTAGGGCATACCTTGACCGCCATATTCAGGATCACAATCAAGGGCTGTCCAGCCGCCTTCTTTCATTTGCTCGAACGCAGCTTTGAACCCTGTTGGCGTGCGGACCACGCCGTTTTCCAGCACACAGCCCTCGGTGTCGCCAACTGTGTTCAAAGGTTGCAGCACTTCGGAAGAAATTTTGCCAGCTTCCTCCAATATTGCGCTTGTAAAGTCCGGGTCCAACTCATCATATCCGGGGATATTCTGTTCAGTGGCTTTCAGAACGTCATGCAAAATGAATTGCATATCTTTGGTCGGTGCTGTGTAGCTTGGCATTTCTGCCCTCCCCCTAGAATGTCGTTTATGTTGATATTTAGCCAGCCGCCCTTTGTGGGCCAAGAGAGGCAAGCATTTTCTCGCCCCACCGCATCTGCTCTTGCAGGTCAGCGATGGCTTCGTTCAATTCGTCGCGTTGGCGGATCATGTCGCTCAGACGTTCACGGGCCAGTTCGTAAGTCCGGGCAAATTGCGTTGCTTGCTGGTCGCCCAAGTCATACATATCCAGAAGCTGACGAATATCTTCCAGCGAGAAACCGAAGCGTTTGCCCCGCAAAATCAATTTCAACCGTGCCCGGTCGCGCCGTGTGAACAGCCGCTTTTGTCCTTCGCGGATCGGAAAGAGTAATTCCTTGGATTCATAGAACCGCAAAGTCCTTGGTGTGACACCGTATGCTTCACACATCTCGCGTATGGTCATGATTTCCTCAGTCATAGAGCTGTCCTCCGTGATGAATTCCCGGTGGACATGAGAAAGTTGAGATTAGCTTACAAGCATTCTTGACGTTAACGTAAATGTAACGTGGCGTCAGAACCAAGTTGACGTAATGTCAGGCAACGTCACCCGCACGCATGCGCAATTTTATGACTTTCCAAAGCGCTTTGAGGCGGCGGCGAAGGTGCTTTTGGATAGGGACATTTGCGCCTGTAGTATTTTTCCTGCACTTTAGTTATACATCTTGCAGTATTCGGTTAATTTTCTTGGCATCTTGCGCTGACTCACGTAAATCAGTCCTATAAGGATTTGGGGGTCGTCAGAAAATCGAGGAAGAGTACGAAAATGAAATTATCAAACAAAAAACTAACAACAAGTCTATCACTAGTTTCTATCGCGGTATTGTCCGCATGTGGCGGCGGCGGTGGCGATTTCGCTTTAATTTCCAATTCTTAGGTTTAAATCCACCGGCTTTCAGCCGGTTCGCTTCAGCTAAATCCTGATGACCCTTCTCCCTGTTTTTGGCTCGCCCTTGGGTGAAAGCCAAAAACAGGGAGAAGGGTCATGGCCTATTATACTGGCAGTCATACCAAATTCTATCACCGATATCATATTGTTTGGGTGACCAAATATCGGTTCAAGGTGTTGAAGGGCGACATGCGGTTGCGCCTGCGCGAGATCATCTACCAGACTTGCGCTGAGATGGGGGTCGATATCGAGAAAGGTGTGCTGTCGAGCGATCACGTGCATATGTTTGTATCGATCCCGCCGCATCTGGCGTTGTCGACGGTGATGCAGCGGATCAAGGGCCGCTCGTCGCGCAAAATCCAGATGGAATTTCCGGACTTGCGAAAGCGATACTGGGGCAGGCGGTTTTGGGCCCGTGGATATTTTTCGACCACCTCGGGCAATGTGACCGACGATGTCATACTTAAGTATCTGGAGCTTCACTCCAAACGGAAACCTACCGGCATAAGCCGGTAGTGGTTTAATCGGCGGTGTCGGAAGACCCGATCCAGTTACGACACCTGCCGGCACGGCGGAGCGTTTGGATAGCACTGCTACAACGACAAGCGCGTTGGGTGGAAAGACCATTCAAGCAACAAATACCGATTTAGCCGTCAGAGACGTATCAGGTTCACTAAACCACGGCACTGGTCGCGCGGTTGTAAGTGACGGCACATATTCATTAGCCGATGAGGATGGGTTTAATGCGGCAGGGCAGATCTCAGACGCGGGCTCTACAATAGGCACAACTGGTTCCGTTCTGACAGGTGGAAGCTACGAATATGTGGCTGTATATGGGCAAGAATACAATGTTGGTGGTACGGACTATGCTACAATTGGGGTTGTTGGGACCGTAACAAATTCAGCTGATGTCCCCACAACCGGTTCTGCCACATATACAGGTGATGCCGACGTAATAGTTGTACAACAAGTCTTTGGTGGAAGTCCGACCACCACCAATCTGAATAATGGTGTAAGCACTGTGGATGCTGACTTTGGCAATGGAACTGTCGATGTAACCCTAGATAGGTTTGCTACTGTCTCAGGCGGTACAGCCCCGATTGATACGGTTTCGGCGACTGGAATGACAATTTCCGGTAACTCGTTCACTGGCGGTACTTTTGCAACGACGAATGGCGGCGCAGCGGTAGATATCACCGGAAGCTCTACACAAACAACGGTAGCTGGTAATTTCTTCGGTTTAGATGGCGCATCTGTCCCTGATGAAGTCGGAGGCGTTGTTTTGTCAGAAGGCAATAGTGGTGCAATTGTTGGCACATTTATTGCTGACTAAGCATTGCAGGATGCTAAATAAGCTCGTCTCAGCGTTCCCGGTTCTCTTATGGATCGGGAGCTTTGGAATTGCGGGTACTGGGTTTGCCCAATCCGATGCTGTTTCTATCGCGCGCCTTATCAATCAAGGACAGCTTGAAGCCGCACAGGCAAAACTGGAACAATCAAACCCGTCCCCAGAGGACCGGTTATTTTTTCAAGGCCTTGTCCAAAAGGCGACGGGTAATTTTCCACAAGCTATCGCAACATTTCGGGAAGTGTTGCGCAGGGACCCTCAATACATAAACGCCAAACGGGAACTGGCGCATACACTTCTGCTGGCACGCAACTACGATGTCGCAGAATTCCATTTCAAGGAATTGCTGGAAATCGATCGTAACGAGGTCAACAGAAACGGGTATCGGGGTTTCCTCAACGTCATTGATCAGAATAAACCTGTTGGGATCAGCGGATATTTTTCCTTGCTGCCATCGACAAATATTAACCGGGCCACGACTAATACGGATTTCGTCACTGGGGTTGGTACTTTCAGACCCAATGAACAGCCAGACTCTGGTATTGGGGTTCAGATTGGCGTTTCCGGATATTTTCGCCACCTTTTGACACCACAAAGCCGCGTTGTTCTAAATTGGGGCCTTGTTGGCAGTGATTACAAAAGCGATCTCTACGATAGCGCCACCGGATCATTATCCTTGTCTTACGAGAAAGCTTTTGCAAAAGGCAGTTGGTCCATTGGCCCATATTTTCGCAGAACCTGGCGTTCTGATACAAATGATAATGAGGCGACCGGTTTAAAGTTTACGTTAAGCCGCAGGGTTTCTGCTAAAAACCAACTTGGCTTTTCCATAAATTACGAAGACCGAACCTATCCATTCCGAAGCACCAGCAATGGCGAGTTTATCTCTGCCAATATTAACTTGCGGCATCAAATCAACCCAAGCCTGTCTGTGAGCGGGGGTGTTGCGGTTGATCGCAGCACGCCGCAGGCACCCTTTTTGCAATATAGTGGTTACACCTTATTCGCAGGCGTCTCGAAAGCCTGGGACGGCGGCTTGCAAACAAGCGCGGGTCTTAATTTCGGAAAGCGTGATTTCGTTGGCGACTTCCCGTTGACAACGAGTCCGAGGGAAGATGACTTTTATGGTATCAACTTCAGCGTTCAGAATTCTCGGATAAACTATTCTGGCTTCACACCGCGATTGAACTGTTCCTACACGAAGAACAAATCAAATATCGGGCTCTTTGACTATGATGTCACGGAATGTGGTGCCACATTGTCGAAGAATTTCTAAAGGTTCTTCGCCACCTGATCCCGCAGGGCCTTCAGCTCGTCTATTGCCTCGTCAATCTGGGCCTTGCGGCTGTTGAGTTCTTCTAACTGGCCATCGGCAAGCGTGATCCATGCCTCCATCTGTGTGCGATTCTCAGGGTCTTTATCGTAAAGCTCCAGCCATTGGCGGATGTCTTCCAGCGAAAACCCGAATTTGCGACCGCGCATGATCAATTTCATCCGTGCAATATCACGAGCGTGATAATATCGGCTGCGCCCATCACGTTCAGGCTGTAACAGCTCAATATATTCGTAGTAACGCAATGTGCGCGGCGTGACATCGAGATCTTGCACACATCTCTTTAAAGGTCAGTCGTGTCTCAGTCATATGAGCAACTTAGTTCTTTCTAAGAGTCCCCACTTTGCCCAATACGTAGCCATTTTCCTAGCCCCCAATCTGAGCATTTGGTTTTCGGGGTTGCGAGAGGTGGTAAAGCCCACAATAACATAAGGCAGTAAAAGGACAGAAAATGCCTCCCGCAGATCGCACCAAGATTGCCCGTCAGTTTATCGAAGCCATTCCACATTCCAAAGCTTTGGGGATGGAGCTGGAAGAGATTGGCGAGGGTCGGGCAATTATTTCAATGGACTATGATGCGCGGTTGATCGGGGATCCGAAAACAGGGGTGATCCACGGCGGAGCGATTTCGGCTTTGATGGATACATGCGGCGGAGCTGCGGTTATGAGCCATCCGGACGCACCTATGGGTACTGCCACTATTGATCTGCGCATCGATTACATGCGCTCTGCGGTTCCAGGGCAACGTATCCGTGCTGAAGCGACGTGTTATCATGTGACGCGTGCTGTGGCGTTCGTGCGGGCAAGCGCTTTGGATGATGACAAAACCAATCCCATTGCGGCGGCAACAGGTGCGTTTACATTCGAGCGTGCGAAATGAGCCCCCGTCGTCCCCCTGAACCTGTGCAGGTTGTTAAGAGGCGACGTGATGCAGCCCTGACCCGGCTGGTCGAAGGTGTGCCTTACATCCAGTTCCTCGGTATCCAATTTGATCGCCGCGGGGATGAGCTGACGGCGATCCTGCCGTTCAAGGATGAACTGATCGGCAACCCGCTTTTGCCTGCTTTGCATGGCGGGGCCACAGCGGCATTTCTGGAGGTCGCGGCGATTGTGGAATTGACCTGGTCCACGCTTTGGCACGAGATGGAGCAAGGCGCTGTGCCCAACGATGCCACCCCACAACGAATGCCAAAAACCATAGATTTCACTGTGGATTACCTGCGTTCGGGGCTGCCGCGCGATGCGTATGCGCGCGCGCGGGTGAACAGGTCGGGGCGGCGCTATGCCTCAGTGCATGTCGAAGCATGGCAGGACAACCGATCCCGCCTGTTTGCACAAGCCACGGGGCATTTCCTGATGCCGGTCTCTGACGCCAAGGATGGCTGAAGCAATCACTCACCGCCGTGTGCTGAAAATCGCGCTGCCAATTGTTCTATCTAATGCCACAGTGCCAATCCTTGGTGCGGTGGATGTAGGTGTGATTGGTCAATTAGGTGAGGCTGCCCCGATTGGCGCTGTCGCCATGGGCGCGATCATACTGACCACGATTTACTGGACCTTTGGTTTCCTACGTATGGGAACGGTCGGGATGGTTGGTCAGGCGGAAGGTGCCGGTGACGGGGCTGAGGTTTCCGCACTTTTGACCCGCGCGCTTTTGATTGCTGGGGCAGGGGGCCTGCTACTATTCATCCTGCAACCTTTGCTTTTCTGGGGGGCATTGGCCTTATCGCCTGCGACACCTGAGGTTGAAGGGCTTGCCCGGACCTACCTGAGCATACGAATCTGGTCTGCGCCGTTTGCTATTGCTGTTTTCGCGCTAACTGGCTGGTTGGTCGCGATGGAAAAAACATCCGGTGTTTTCTGGATTCAGCTGATCATGAACGGTCTGAACATCGCGCTTGATTTCCTGTTTGTACTCGGGCTTGGCTGGGGCGTAGAGGGCGTCGCGATTGCAACGGTTATTGCCGAGATCACCGGTGCAGGGATCGGCCTTTACCTCTGCCGCGCTGCGTTTGCGCGGCCTGACTGGCGCGATTGGGCGCGTGTCTTTGACCGGGCGAAGCTGATCGCCATGATGCTGGTCAATCTCGACATTCTGATCCGCTCTGCGCTTCTGATGACGATATTTACGTCGTTTGTCTTTCTTGGCGCAGGCTTCGGGGATGTCACGCTTGCTGCGAACGAAGTTCTGGTCCAGTTCATGTATATTACCGCCTATGCGATGGATGGATTTGCCTTCGCCGCCGAGACCCTGATTGCGCGGGCTTATGGACAAAAAGACCGTGCCGGAGTGCGCCGTAGCGCGCTGGTCACATCTTTCTGGGGTGCGATGGTTTGTGTCGGAATGGCCCTGTTTTTCGCCCTGATCGGTCCATGGCTGATTGACGTTATGGCCAAATCCGTTGAGGTGCGCGCAGAGGCGCGTATCTATTTATGGTGGATGGTTTTGGCGCCGATCGCTGGCTGCGCTGCATGGATGTTGGATGGAATATTCATTGGCGCAACACGTGGTCGCGACATGCGTAACATGATGATTTTGTCTTTCCTGATCTACATCGTAGCGCTTTTACTGCTGCTGCCAGTCCTTGGTAACCATGGCTTATGGTTGGCATTGGTGATTTCCTTTATCGCCAGAGGTATAACGCTTGGCTGGCGCTATCCAGCGTTGGAAGCTTCAGCGCAGGCAAAATAACACTTTGGGTCTTCAAGCCCAGGATTGCATAGCAATGCAGATCAGAGCCAGTCCTGGCGTTTCGATCCTGTGGCCTCAGAGATTGTTTTGAATCCATCGCGGACAAGCAGATCATCAAGGCCGTTGGCGATCCGTGTAACAAGCGACAGGCCACCATAGACCATGCCGGTATATAGCTGGACGGCACAGGCCCCTGCACAAATTTTGGCATAGGCTTGCTCAGCAGACGCAACGCCGCCAACCCCGATCAGAGGCAACTGTCCATCTGTCAGGTGTGACAATGTGGCAAGAACTCGGGTGGACCTCTCAAAGAGCGGTTGCCCGGACAGCCCGCCTGCCTGATCCTTATGGGGGCTGTGCAGCCCCTCGCGCGACAGGGTTGTGTTGGTTGCGATGATTGCGTCAAGCTTTGTTTCCAGTGCAACCTCGACAATTTCAGCCAGTTCAGCGTCGGTCAGGTCGGGGGCGATTTTCAGAAAGACCGGGATAGGCGTTTGTAAAGTATCCCGCGCAGCCATCACACCTGTCAAAAGCGATGACAGCGCAGCCTTGCCCTGCAGGTCGCGCAGTTTTTCCGTATTTGGGGATGAGACGTTGACCGTCGCAAAACCCACATGCGCGCCACAATGATGTATGACTTTCGCAAAATCCTCGGCCCGGTCCGAGCTATCTTTGTTAGCCCCAAGGTTTAGGCCGACAGGTATGCTGTGGCGCTGCTTTGACAGGCGATCTGCAATGATCTCCATCCCGTCATTGTTGAAGCCAAAGCGGTTGATGGCGGCCTGATCCTTGGTCAGACGAAACAAGCGAGGCTTTGGGTTGCCTGGCTGCGGGCGCGGGGTTGCAGCCCCAACCTCCAGAAAGCCGAAACCGGCTTTTTGCAATGCGTCCACCGCTTCGGCGTTCTTGTCAAAGCCTGCCGCAAGCCCAACGGGGTTGGGTAAGGCGAGGCCGGAAAGCGTTGTTTGCAATCGAGGCGAGGTTGCGGGGCCGGGCAGGGACGCGAGCCCTGCATTCAGCGCTTTGAGCGATAGGCCATGGGCAGTTTCGGGATCAAGGGCGCGCAGTGCACGCAGACCAAACTGCTCGATCAAGCTCATGGTATTTCGTTTGGAAAGATATGTGCCGAGCCGTTCCATGGCAAAGCGCATGATCCATTGACCTCGGGTAAATCCCAAGGCCTGTAGAGATGTGGAAAGTCCGCGCCACCGCGCGACTTTTCCCACTTCAACGCATCGCTAAACCTGTCAGCATTGATCCAGACAAGTACAAGATCATCTTGACCCGCGAAATGCTTGGCCGCAGTCTCGCGCAATTGGCTGGCAGTCGAGAAATGAATGAACCCGTCTGCGATATCGATGGGCGCACCGGCGAACTGGCCTTTTGCCTGAAAGTCTGCCCATTGGTCGGCAGTCATGATTTTGTAAATCAACATGCGCGTCACATGCCCGTTGGTTTCTTATTGGTCAAGGCGCTGTCTGGTGTAAAATGACGCAAGGGCAGGCATTTTACGGCTTTGACTCTGCCATGTCTTGTCGTCAATCATTATGTATCAATCCAATGGGGGATATTCCAAATGCTTACTCGATTTCTAACGTCTGTTGCTGTGCTTGCTGCGACGACAAGCCTTGCCAGCGCTGACTATTCGCTGACGATCCTGCACACCAATGATTTCCACGCCCGGTTCGAGCCGATCAGTAAATATGATTCCGGCTGCGCCCCCGAGGATAATGATGCAGGCGAATGCTTTGGCGGGACGGCGCGTCTGGTCACTGCAGTAGAGGACGCCCGCAAGCGGTCCAATAATGCGATTCTTGTGGATGGTGGCGACCAGTTCCAAGGCACGTTATTCTATACTTATTACAAGGGCAAAGTCGCAGCTGAGATGATGAACAAGCTCGGTTATGATGCGATGACTGTCGGCAATCACGAATTTGATGATGGCCCCGAGGTGCTACGCGGCTTCATGGATGCAGTTGAGTTTCCAGTGCTGATGTCGAATGCGGACGTCTCTGGCGAACCTGCATTGGCTGACGTTTTGATGAAATCAACCATTATCGAACGCGGTGGCGAAAAGCTGGGCCTGATTGGCTTGACGCCACAGGATACGCCCGACCTTGCCAGCCCCGGTAAGAACATCATTTTCACCGATCCATCAGATGCTGTTCAGGGTGAAGTTGAAAAGCTAACCGCCGATGGTGTGAACAAAATTATTGTGCTGTCCCACTCAGGCTTTGAGGTGGACAAAGACGTTGCTGCCAACACCACCGGTGTGGATGTTATTGTCGGCGGCCATTCCAACACGCTGTTGTCCAACACTCAGGAAGGTGCGGTCGATATCTACCCCGTGATGATCGGTGAGACAGCCATTGTGCAGGCCTATGCCTACGGCAAATTTCTGGGGGAGCTGAACGTTACATTTGATGACGGTGGTAAGATCACTGAAGCCAAGGGTGAACCATTGATCATGGATGGGACCGTGGGCGAAGATGATGCAACAAAAACCCGTATTGGGGAGCTTGCCGGCCCGCTTGAAGAAATCCGCAACAAGGTGGTCGCTGAAGCGGCTGAAGCGATTGAGGGTGATCGGTCCGTCTGTCGTGTTCAGGAATGTCCTATGGGTAATCTGGTGGCTGACGCCATGCTGGCCCGTGTTGCGGATCAAGGTGTAACGATTGCCTTCGCCAATTCTGGTGGTATTCGATCTTCGATCGACGCTGGCGAAGTGACGATGGGCGAAGTGCTGACAGTGCTTCCGTTCCAGAACACTCTGTCCACCTTCCAGGCCAAAGGTCAGACGTTGATTGATGCGCTAGAGAATGGCGTAAGCCAGGTGGAAGAGGTCAAAGGCCGGTTTCCGCAAGTGGCCGGGCTGAAGTTTACTTGGGACCCGTCTGTGGGTCCGAACGAAGGCCGCGTGCAAGAGGTCATGGTGGCCGAGGGCGATGCGTTCGCCCCGATTGATCCTGAGAAGGTCTATTCGGTCGTAACCAACAATTTTGTGCGCAACGGTGGCGATGGGTTTGCGATGTTCGCAAGCGACGGCATGAATGCTTATGATTTTGGCCCTGATGTGGCTGACGTGCTGGCTGAGTATCTGGCAGGTCAAGGTCCTTATGCGCCCTATACAGACGGTCGTATTACGCAAAAATAAGGAACTTTTTATAAGTTAGATGTTCTTCGCCCGAATGTTTTAGCGAAGAACATTACAACTTTCGAGAGTTACAAACCCAAACGGGCCCAGATGTGTTTCTACATCTGGGCCCGTTTTGAATAGTCACATGTCGGTTATGTGAAACTTGATGAGTTTAAAGCCTTAAGGCTGATAATAGCTTCTTATACAGTCTGGTACATTTAGATCAGCTGATTCCGCAGGTGGAGTATCAAACAAAACAGCAGCTTTTACCTCGCCATTACGTTCTGTTTTGATGCAAAATGACGATCCCGCAGCACCTGACACTGTTACCGGACCAGATAAACCATCTGGTGGAACGCTGGTTTGAAACTCTGAACCATCTTCATTATAAACAGTTCGCGATCCAAATGTTTCGTTCTTGAACACGATAGCTGATCCCGGGTCAGCAAAAATAAGCGGTGGGAAAATGTCACCGCCATCTCTCAAGTGCACTACTTGCTGAATCGTCTGAGCATATGCACCGCTCACTGATGCCGCAATCATGGCGGCTGCAATTAAAGTCATTTTGCGCATTCGAAAAATCCTCGCACAATACCATTATGTGGTACCCCTCGTACCACAATCTTTGACACTATTGCATCTGAAAATAGACATTTTTGTGGCGGTTTTATCTTAGGTATTCGGTAAAACCTTCTGATAAAGCGATATTGTACGAGAAATTGCGACAAAAACAGCCTTCACCGTCACAATATGCAAAATTCTTGCAACTTGGCCCAATCAAACTCCACACCGATTCCCGGCGTTTCTGGTGCAACGACAAGATGCTTCTCAGTTACAAGCGGTCTCAGTGTGTATCGATCTATTGGAAAGGAATGCACCTCCAACCAGCCTCCGTTGGGCTGGCCGGACACCAAGCTTACGTGAAGTTCCTGCATTCCATGAGAACAGACCGGTATGTTATGGGCCTTACAAAGCGTAGCGACTTGTAACCAGCCGGTAATGCCACCACAGTTAGACGCATCGGGTTGCAAATAACTTAGCTTTGATTGAGCGACCGCATATTCAAACTCATGCAGCGTATGCAGGTTTTCTCCCATCGCCAGTGGCATTCCGGTTGCCTCCGCAATTTTACCATAGCCGATATAGTCGTCAGGAATGATCGGCTCTTCGAACCATAGCAGGTCATAGGGCTTAAAAGCCTTGGCTGTAGCAATCGCTTGTTCGACACTCATCGAATAATTCGCATCTACCATGAAGCTGATATTGGGGCCGATCAGATCCCGCACGGCTTTGACCCGTTCTATGTCTTCCGCCAGACTTGGCTGACCAACCTTGATCTTCACGCCATTGAACCCGCGGTCCAGATAAGTTTGTACGCTGTCCAGAAGCTTGGGCAGGGGAAAGCCAAGGTCGATCCCACCACAATAGGCCTGGCATCTGTCCGAGGCGGCGCCCGCCATACGCCATAAGGGCTGGTCGAGAGCTTTGCCGCGCAAATCCCATAAGGCTATATCCACCGCCGAGATCGCAAATGACGCTACACCCCCTCGCGCCACGTAGTGCATATGCCATTGCATAGCGTCGTACAGGATCTCGACATTTGTGCCATCCCTATCGATCAGAAATGGGGCAAGGTCATCGCGTATCATCGCCAGAATGGCTGTGCCGCCTTTTCCGCCAGTATAAGTATAGCCTGTGCCTGTGCGCCCGTCTTCCAGCGTGACCGTTGCTGTGATCAGTTGAAAATGCGTGTGGTCGCCATGTTTGGCGTCAACCAAAACCTCGTCCAGAGGGATATTAAACAGTTGCGCATCGACAGAAGTTATCTTTGGCACATTTGCCTCTTTGGTTAGTTCAGTCCGCTCGATGTGCACCATCCGCCAGAGATTTGACGAAGGCAAGCACGTCCTGCGTGCTGCATCCTTCAGCAATCTTCTGCACGATAGCGGAACCGACAACGGTACCATCGGCAACGCCAGCAATAGCTTCAGCACTTTCAGGGGTTTTGACGCCGAAGCCAACGATGACAGGCAGGTCAGTTGAGGCTTTGATACGCGCCACTTCAGGAGCGACATCGGCGGCTTGTGCTTCGGCCGCACCGGTAATGCCGGTGATCGAGACGTAATAAACAAAGCCAGAGGTGTTTTGCAGAACTTTTGGAAGGCGCTTTTCATCAGTCGTTGGCGTTGCAAGACGGATGAAGTTAAGCCCTGCATTCTGGGCAGGAATACAAAGTTCTGCATCTTCTTCAGGGGGAAGATCCACGATGATGAGCCCGTCAATCCCGACTTCTTTTGCTTCAGCCAGAAACTTGTCTACCCCGTGAGAATAGATTGGATTGTAATAGCCCATCATCACAATGGGCGTGGTGTTGTCTTCGGCGCGAAAAGCACGCACGAAGGCAAAGAACTTGTCGAGCGTCATCCCGGCCTCAAGCGCGCGCTGTCCAGCAAGCTGGATTGTCGCTCCATCAGCCATCGGATCAGTGAAGGGCATGCCAAGCTCAATAATATCGACACCTGACGCAGGAAGGCCTTTTACGATTTCAAGCGAACGGGCCTCGTCCGGATCACCAGCCATAACGTAAGTGACAAAAGCCTTACGGCCCTCAGACCTAAGCCGCGTGAAAGTATCATCGATCCGTGTCATCTGCTGTCCTCAGTCAATCTGCCGGACGGGTTTGCACAGATTGCAGGGTGAAATCAATCTCCCTTCGGAGCTTCTTCGCAACCGACCATCCATTTGATCCCGAACCGATCGCGACAAGTGCCAAAACCAGCAGACCAGAAGGTGGGCTCAAAAGGCATCTCGGGCGTACCCTTGTCGCAGAGCTTATCGTAGACAACTTTTGCCTCAGCGGCCGTTGGATAATTCAGCATCAGGGATGCACCAGCTATTTCGGCAGAGTTCCCAAAAACATCGTCTGATCCCATCAACATCCCGTCTTTGGTCTTGAGGCTGCCATGTAGCACCCAGTTTTGCTTTTCGGGTGCGACTTGATCAGCCATCGGACTGTCGGCAACGCGCATCAGTTCCGGTGCGCCATCGCCGAACGTATCGGCATAGAAGTTCATCGCCTCTTCGCAATTCCCGGCAAAGAAAACATAAGGAACCGGTGACATGATATATTCTCCTTATTCGTGCGGTTTATGATAGCACACTTGCAGCCTGCCCGCAGAATGCTAGAAGCGGTGCGATTAATTTTTCGCAGGAGCGCCCTATGGGTTTTAAAATGGGTATCGTGGGGCTGCCGAATGTCGGCAAATCAACTCTGTTCAATGCGTTGACCCGCACAGCAGCGGCGCAGGCGGCGAATTTTCCCTTTTGCACGATAGAGCCAAATGTTGGCGAAGTCGCAGTTCCCGATGCGCGACTGGATGTGCTGGCGGACATTGCGGGCAGCAAACAAATTATTCCGGCGCGCATGACTTTTGTGGATATTGCAGGTCTTGTGAAAGGCGCGTCCAAGGGTGAGGGGCTGGGAAATCAATTCCTTGCCAACATCCGTGAAACGGATGCGATAGCCCATGTTTTGCGCTGTTTTGAAGATGGTGACGTTACCCATGTCGACGGGCGCGTGGACCCGATCGCCGATGCGGAGGTGATCGAAACCGAGCTGATGTTGGCTGATATGGAAAGCATTGAAAAGCGTCTGGTCAATATCGTGCGAAAGGTGCGTGGTGGCGATAAGGAGGCCATTCAGCAGGAAAGGTTGCTGCGCGCCGCTATGGGCGCGCTTGAAAACGGACGTCCGGCACGCACGGTCGAGATAGACGCTGACGATGTGAAGGCGTGGAAAACTCTGCAGCTTCTGACGACAAAGCCTATTTTATATGTTTGCAATGTTGATGAAAGCTCTGCTGCAGAAGGCAACTCTTTATCTGACCGCGTGGCCGATATGGCGGCGTCGCAAGGTGCTGCGCATGTCGTGATTTCGGCGCAGATCGAGGAAGAAATCGCCCAGCTTGAGGTTGACGAAGCTGCAATGTTTCTTGAGGAAATGGGCCTCGAAGAAGCTGGTCTCGACAGGTTGATACGGGCTGGTTACGCGTTGTTGCATCTGGAGACATATTTTACCGTTGGCCCCAAAGAAGCGCGGGCCTGGACAATCAAACAAGGCACTTCAGCACCGCAGGCGGCGGGGGTAATTCATGGCGATTTCGAGGAGGGCTTTATCCGCGCCGAGACGATTGCTTATGAAGACTATGTCGCATTGAAGGGTGAACAACCTGCCAAAGAAGCAGGCAAGATGCGTGCAGAGGGCAAAGGCTATATCGTCAAAGACGGTGACGTCCTGCATTTCCTGTTCAATACGTAATTTGGTTAACAAAAGATAAATGTACGGGGAAATCCCCGCTTTTTTCCCATAAAAGCCACGTTTCAGAATTCATATCTTTCCCAGTGAGGAGATATTCTGATGCGACATACCCATTCTTTTCCTGCCCAACTGGGCAACGCCTACATGGCACCCCACCCCGTTTTCGGGATTGATGGTCTTCGCTCTGGTCCTACGCTTGTCGCCACGGGTCCGCGGGCGCTTGTTGAGGCAGTTGCAGCGCGCCTTCAGGCTATCCCGAGCCTCGCCTATTTGCGCGGCTCACTGATGCTTTATGCTGAGGATGGGGGTGCGTTAAATATTGCCGATATGGATGATCTTCTGGACCTCAACACATCTGATCCTTCGGCGGCATATTGGCAAATTCTGGCGCGTGCAACGCGTTTGGGTATGATTCAGGGGCGTGGTGTTCCGACAGGCTGGCTGGCGCAAGCCGCTTGACTTCACCGTTCGGCGGTTAGCTCAAAATTGGCGACGTCCGCCCAGTCGCTGTAAACCGACAATACGCACATATGGCGTGCAATAAGATATTCACCGCTAGGGCTGACAATCGAAGGGACGCGCCCTACCGCGCCGAATTGCGCGTTTGGTCGACGGGAACTTCGGTCGCGTGCAAACCCTTTTACGTTCATTTCTATGATTGTCTGTTTATAAGCGGTCAGACGTTCCAGATAAATTCGGGCGCGTTTTTTCTTCAAACGGGCTGATCGTGTAGCTGGTGGTCAAACGAGACAGGGCTGTTTCGCAAGGCTCTGCAAGTACAACATATAATGATGCATCCTTACCACGCGTTTTGTAGGCGCAGTGCCAAACGGATAAGCAAAAAAGGCGCCGGTACAGTGGCGCCTTTTCTCTGTCTTTATACGGGATTATTTAAGCGAGGGAGCCGTCGATCTCTTTACACGCTTTTACCAGACCTTTGACCGCGTCCACGGATTTGTCGAACATCGTTTGTTCGTCCTTGGACAGCTTGATGTTGACCACGCGCTCAATGCCGTCTTTGCCAATCACGGTGGGTACGCCAACATAAAACCCGTTGAGCCCATAAGCGCCATCAACATAGGCCGCACACGGCAGAACGCGTTTCTGGTCTTTCAGGTAGCTCTCGGCCATCTGGATTGCGGACGTTGCGGGGGCATAGTAGGCAGATCCGTTGCCCAAAAGGCCTACGATCTCTGCTCCGCCATCGCGGGTGCGCTGCACGATTGCGTCAAGCTTTTCCTGACTTGTCCAACCCATGTCGACAAGATCAGGTAGAGGAATACCGGCAACGGTGGAATACCGTGTCAGCGGGACCATTGTGTCGCCATGCCCGCCCAGAACAAAGGCCGTTACATCTTTCATTGAGACGTCGAATTCCTCAGCAAGGAAATGGCGGAACCTGGCAGAGTCCAAAACACCTGCCATACCGCAGACTTTCGCATGGGGCAGGCCAGAGAATTCGCGCAGCGCCCAAACCATTGCGTCAAGCGGATTGGTGATGCAGATCACGAAGGCATCTGGCGCATTCGCGGCGATACCTTCGCCTACGGCTTTCATGACCTTGAGGTTGATCCCAAGAAGATCGTCGCGGCTCATCCCCGGTTTGCGTGGAACACCGGCGGTCACGATGCACACATCAGCGCCCGCGATATCAGCGTAATCCGTTGTCCCTTTCAGAGAAGCGTCAAAAGGACCTGCGGGTCCAGCTTCGGCGATATCAAGCGACTTACCTTGAGGGGTGCCGTCCGCAATGTCGAAAAGAACAACGTCGCCAAGTTCTTTCAGGGCAACAAGATGGGCGAGCGTGCCGCCGATTTGTCCGGCCCCGATAAGGGCGATTTTGGGTCTGGCCATGTGAAATGGTCCTTCGTGGTTGATACTGGGGGCGATGGGTAGACCTTTGAAAAGAGTCGCGCAAGCCTGCCCAAGCGACTGTGACCGGGGATTGCTGCCTATATTTTCACCGGTGTTTCGTTTTACCTGTTGATGCCCGGTGTGTTTTTGGGAACTGTCCCCGTCATGGAAACAGACCTGACCTTTTTCTTGCTCGCTGTGCCCGCTGTTATGATTGCGGGTATATCCAAAGGTGGCTTCGGTGGAGGTGCTGCCTTTGTGGCGACGCCGATTCTGGCTTTACAGTTAGAGCCAGCGCAAGCCATCGGCCTGATGCTACCGCTTCTGATGTTGGCAGACCTGACAACCCTAAAGCCCTATTGGCGGCAATGGGACATGCCGAATGTGAAGGTTTTGATGGGTGGCGGGCTGGTCGGTGTTGCTGTTGCCAGCCTTTTGTATCAGTTGGCAAATCCAGATATATTACGCGTTCTTATCGGGGCAATTTCCGTTGGCTTCGTACTGTATCAACTGTCGCGCGCGCGGGGTTGGTTGAAGATCGACGACAGACCATTTGATGCACGTATGGGGTTGTTTGCAGGTTGTGTTGCCGGGTTTACCAGCTTCATTAGCCATGCTGGTGGTCCGCCTGCGGCCATGTTTCTGCTGTCGCAAAAGATTGGCAAAACAACCTATCAAGCGACAACTGTGCTGGTATTCTGGGTGATCAACGGTGCGAAAGCCATTCCTTATGCGTTTCTGGGTATTTTTACATGGGATACGCTTCGCGCCGATTTGATGCTTGCCCCTGTGATGTTCATCGGCACGATGATCGGTGTCTATTTGCACAGGATTATGCCTGAGCGCCTGTTTTTTGGGGTTACATATGTGCTGTTGACGGGGGCAGGTAGTAAGTTACTGATTGATGGGCTGACCTAAAAGGTCAGGCCGCCTGATCTTGGCAGGACAGCACCACCAACATTTGCGGGCAACCCTTCATCAATTGCTTCATAGGCACGCCCGGCAGCCATAAGACAGGTCATTCCGTCGGGACGGGTCACGGTCATTGTCCAGCTTCCGGTTTCTTCAGAAGCAAACATCTCGATAATCCCTTGATCGGAGCTAAGCGCGATGGACCGGCGTGTTTCCCCAAAATCGCCGTTTAGGCGGTCCAAAACTTCCTGCCGGGCTGCGCATTGGTTGCGCTGCTGGGCCGCTGCCATGTCAATGGCAAAAACAAGAGCGACAAATCCAAATGAAAGTCCAAAAAGCTGCTGTTTCATATCGATGATCCCTTTGTCAGTGCTGTGGCTGCGATGGGATAAACTCTGCTCACAAGACGCAAAAATATGGTTAACCAAGCGTTCGGTGCTTCTGAGCTGCGGGAATTTTGAGATGAAGGTTGCAGATTTTCTGCGTTGCAGAAAACAGAGGTTGCAGCGGCTTTTCACATATGTTGGATAATAAAATAACAATCATGAGGTAAGATTCGATGGAAAAGTACGTGATGCCGTATCGTTCAGTTCTGTATATTCCGGGATCTAAAGCGCGGGCTTTGGAAAAAGCACAAAATCTGCCAGTCGATGCCATCATTTTCGATCTGGAAGATGCTGTTGCACCTGACGAGAAAGCATCAGCCCGTGATCTGCTCGCTGAAACCTTGCGCAGCACAGATTATGGGCAGCGTCGCCGGATTGTTCGGATCAACGGATTCGATACAAATTGGGGCGCTGCGGATTTTGAGGCATTTGCAGAAGTCGCTCCCGATGCCATCCTACTGCCTAAGGTAAACAAAGTGGCGGATGTTAAGGACGTCGCTGCCAAGCTGGACCAATTGCCTGTAGCTGCCGATACAAAAATATGGGCGATGATGGAAACTCCACGGGGCATTCTGAACGCTGCCGAGATTGCTGCCGCGCCGCGTATGGAAGGGTTTGTGTTGGGCACAAATGATCTGGCTAAAGATTTGGGCAGCCGCACCCATTCGACACGGGAACCACTGCTCTTGAGCCTTCAGATGTGTCTTTTGGCCGCGCGTGCCGAGGGGCTGGTCTGCGTGGATGGGGTCTATAATGCGTTCAAGGACGAAGACGGCTTGCGACGCGAATGCGAACAAGGCCGTGATATGGGTTTTGATGGAAAGACACTGATCCACCCCGCGCAGGTCGCTATAACAAATGAAATATTTGCCCCGTCTCCTGCTGAAATTGATCTGGCACAGCGTCAGATCGCGTCTTTTGAGGCCGCTGAGCGCGAAGGACAGGGCGTGGCCGTTGTCGATGGCAAAATCGTTGAAAACCTGCATGTCGTAACAGCGAAGCAAGTACTTGGAAAAGCGGATGCCATCGCAGCATTGGAGGCAGAATGATACTTTTGATCCTAGGGGTTCTGGAGTGGAGCGTTGTGCATTTTCTAAAACGGATTGCTCCGGGTTTGCGAGATACGATGACAAGCAAGATGGGCGAGGCCTCGAAAGGCGTAATAGCCTTGCTGCTGGTTATGTCGATCATGCTGATGGTCTTGGGCTATCGGCAGGCGGAATTCATTTATGTATGGTCGCCGCCGCCTTTCTTCACACATATCAACAATCTTCTCATGTTGATTGCTTTTTATGTTTTCGGTGCCAGTGCGGCTAAGGACGCAAAGGTCTGGCTCGGCACAAAACTGCGCCATCCTCAACTGACAGGCTTCAAAATTTGGGCGACGGCGCATTTGCTTGTAAATGGTGACGTAGCTTCGATCATTCTATTTGGCGGGCTGCTGATTTGGGCCGTTGTCGCAGTGATCATGATCAACCGGGCCGAGGGGCCATGGACGCCGCCGCCTCAGGCGCCGGCGAAAAAGGAAATCACTCTGGTTGTGGTCACGTTCGTTTTGTTCGCAATTGTTGCCCTGATCCACACATGGCTGGGCGTTTCACCTTTCGGAGCTTGATATGAAATTATACCGCTTTCTCAGCGAGGATGACACATCCGCTTTCTGCCACAAGGTCACAGAAGCCTTGAACAAAGGCTGGGAACTTCATGGCAGCCCGACCCAGACATTTGACCCTAAATCCGGGATCATGCGCTGCGGGCAAGCTGTTACCAAAGAGGTAGAGGGGACATACACGGCCGAGACGAAACTGGGGGCACAATAATGAATAAAACCAACGCGGGCCGTTTCTTTGAAGATTATCATGTGGGTCAGGTCATCGAACATGCTGTTCCTCGAACACTGTCCGGGGGCGAACGGGCGATGTATCACGCGCTCTATCCGGCGCGGCATAGCCTTCACTCGTCTGATGATTTTGCCCGCGCTTGCGGATTACATGAATCCCCGCTTGATGACCTGATCGCCTTCCATACGGTGTTTGGCAAAACGGTGCCTGATATTTCGTTGAACGCCGTTGCCAATCTTGGCTACGCCGAGGGGCGGTTTCTGCAATCTGTCTATGAAGGCGATACGCTGTCATCCCGGTCCGAGGTAATTGGCGTCAAACAGAACTCAAACGGTAAAACTGGGGTGGTCTGGGTGCGTACCACCGGGCAGAACCAGCTTGGGCAAGACATGCTCAGCTATGTCCGCTGGGTGATGGTGCGCAAAGGCAATCTGGATGCGACTGCGCCGCAAACTGTTATTCCCGATTTGGCAGACAGCGTGTTGGCATCTGATCTGGTTATACCTGAGGGTTTGGATTTCACATCGTATAACTTCATCCATGCGGGTGAGCCGCATCGCCTTGCCGATTATGAGGTTGGCGAGAAGATTGACCACGTGGATGGTGTGACCATTGAAGAGGCTGAACATATGCTGGCCACTCGCATGTGGCAAAACACTGCGAAGGTGCATTTCGATGCGACTGTGCGCGAAGATGGCAAGCGTTTGATGTATGGGGGGCACATAATTTCATTGGCTCGTGCGCTTAGTTTTAATGGGCTGGCGAATGCACAAATGATTGTCGGGCTGAATTCTGGCGCCCATGCCAACCCTTGTTTTGCCGGTGATACTGTGACCGCGTGGTCCGAAGTCCTGGACACAACAGAAACGAATGCGCCGGGTGTCGGGGCAATCCGGTTGCGGCTTGTGGCGCAGAAAGCCGGGGCGGATGCGTTTTCCCTGAAAGGCGCGGATAATAAATACTTGCCTGATGTTCTGCTTGATCTGGATTACTGGGCTTTAATTCCGGTTTGAGTTTAAAGGCGTATTAATATTATTCACGAAAAACCTGTGATCACACTATTCAAAAGTGTGATCACATCTTCTGGAAAATTGCTCACCTGCGCCCATAAACCGCGTTCTTTCTTTATCTGAAGGCGTGACACTGCTGTTAAAACCGTTAAATGTGGTAGAAAATATCTGTCCAAGCAAAGGATGATCAATGGCTGACGTCAACAGGGGAAACCGGCCGCTTTCTCCCCACATCACGATCTACCGGCCTGAATTTACATCTGTCACTTCAATCTTTACCCGGATCACCGGGAATGCCTTGTTGATCGCAGCGCTGCTGATTGTTTGGTGGTTTCTGGCTGCGTCCTACAGTGAAGACTATTTTGCAGTCGCCAACGGTTTTATCACCTCTTGGTTTGGGGATCTGATCATGTTCGGCTCACTTTGGGCGGTCTGGTATCATTTCCTTGCGGGTTTACGGCATCTCTATTGGGATACAGGTCGCGGGTTCGAGATTGAGCAGGCCAGAAAGTTGGCCTATGGCGTGATTGGTGGGTCACTTGTGCTGACCATCTTGTCCGCGCTAGCGCTCTAAGGGGGCATCATGGCTTATCTGACAGACCGCAAACGCGCTGAAGGGATGGGATCGGCAAAAACCGGGACCGAGCACCATTGGCAGATGATGGTCAGCTCGGTCGGGCTGGCTATTTTGGTGCCGTTGTTCATCTTTACCTTCGGGCGCATCCTTGGTGCCCCACATGCCGAGGTCGTGGCCTATTTCGCGCGGCCCTTTCCGGCGATTGTGGCTGCCCTGACCATCGCTGTCGGCTTCATGCATTTCAAAAACGGTGTGCAGGTGCTGATCGAGGACTATGTTCAGGGAACATTGCGCAAGGTTCTGATCATTCTGACGATCTGCCTTTCATATGCGGCGGCTGGTACGGGCCTGTTCGCCATCGCGCGTCTCGCGCTGTAAATTATCGGAGCTTTGACCATGGCTGCTTACGAATACGAAACCCATGAATATGACGTTGTGGTTGTTGGCGCAGGGGGCGCGGGCCTTCGCGCGACGCTTGGCATGGCAGAGCAGGGTTTGCGCACGGCATGCGTAACCAAGGTGTTCCCCACACGCTCCCACACAGTGGCGGCGCAAGGTGGAATTGCGGCTTCGCTGTCCAATATGGGGCCGGATCACTGGCAGTGGCATATGTACGACACCGTGAAAGGTTCTGACTGGTTGGGCGACACGGATGCGATGGAGTACCTTGCGCGCGAGGCGCCCAAGGCGGTGTATGAGCTGGAACATTACGGCGTACCGTTCTCGCGCACCGAAGAGGGCAAGATTTATCAGCGGCCCTTTGGTGGCCACACAACGGAATTCGGCGAAGGTCCTCCGGTACAACGTACCTGTGCCGCCGCCGACCGCACAGGCCACGCGATCCTGCATACGCTTTATGGGCAGAGCCTGAAGAACAACGCGGAATTCTATATCGAATATTTCGCAATTGACCTGATCATGTCTGACGATGGTGTGTGTACCGGGGTGCTGTGCTGGAAACTGGACGACGGCACGCTGCACCTATTCAGCGCCAAGATGGTGGTGTTGGCGACGGGTGGCTATGGTCGTGCCTATTTCTCTGCAACAAGCGCGCATACTTGCACCGGCGATGGTGGCGGCATGATCGCGCGGGCCGGATTGCCTTTGCAGGATATGGAGTTCGTACAATTCCACCCCACCGGTATCTACGGTGCGGGTTGTCTGATCACCGAAGGCGCACGGGGCGAGGGCGGCTATCTGACAAACTCTGAAGGTGAGCGTTTCATGGAGCGTTACGCGCCGACCTACAAGGATTTGGCGTCGCGCGATGTGGTGTCGCGCTGCATGACTATGGAAATCCGCGAAGGGCGCGGTGTCGGGCCGGACGGTGATCATATCCATTTGCACCTCAACCACCTACCACCGGAAACGCTGGCATTGCGGTTGCCGGGTATTTCGGAAAGCGCGCGTATTTTTGCAGGTGTCGACCTGACGAAAGAGCCGATCCCAGTGCTGCCGACAGTTCACTATAATATGGGTGGCATTCCGACGAATTACTGGGGTGAAGTTCTGAGCCCGACAAAATCCGATCATAACCGTGTGGCCCCCGGTCTAATGGCAGTGGGGGAGGCGGGCTGTGCCTCGGTGCATGGCGCGAACCGACTTGGGTCGAATTCGCTGATCGACCTTGTTGTGTTCGGTCGGGCTGCGGCTATCCGTGCAGGGCAGATCGTTGATCCAAACACGCCAAACCCGCCCGTTAACCAAATTTCGCTGCAACGGGCTCTGGACCGGTTTGATGGGCTGCGCCATGCCAAGGGCCATACGCCAACTGCCGATCTGCGGTTGGAGATGCAAAAAACAATGCAGCAAGACGCAGCTGTTTTCCGTACAGATAAAACACTGGCCGAAGGCGTTAAAAAGATGGAGGGCGTTGCTGGCAAGCTGGACGATCTTGAAGTGTCCGACCGTAGTCTCGTCTGGAACTCGGACTTGATGGAGACGCTGGAACTGGCCAACCTGATGCCTAATGCCGTCGCTACCATCGTCTCGGCGGAGGCGCGCAAGGAAAGCCGGGGTGCCCATGCACATGAAGATTACCCGGACCGTGATGATAAGAAATGGCGCAAGCACTCTTTGACGTGGTTCGAAGGAATGAAAGCCAAACTCGGCACGCGCGGGGTTCATCTTGAGCCACTTACCAGCCATAATGAGGGCGGGATTGACCTAAAGAAGATTGCACCAAAAGCGAGGGTTTACTGATGCAATTAACAGGAAAGCCGCTGTTTCTACTGCTTCCCAGCGCTGTGATCCTGTCAGCCTGTGCGACGACCAGCAGACCTGACTACGTGCGCAGCTGTACTGCTGATGTCGGCGCGAGCGGGTCATACATATGGACCACGGGAACCGAATTGCCATCTGCCAGCCCCGGTGAGGGCGGTACCTCGGAAGGTGCCAAAGCCCTGAATGAATGTGTCATCCGCCGTGCGTCAATCGGGTCGCAGGTTATTCCGCCGAATTTCGAAAAACCTGATCCGCGCCCTGCGCCGCCGAAACTGGCCCCTCAACCGGCGCAGCCCGGTAAATTGCCTCTGCCGGTCGAATATCCTTTGCAACCCAGTGATGCAGAGCTTTGGCCGACGCTCACGCTTGAACAGCAGAAACGCGCCATCAAGTTTCTGAAAGATGGTAGTACCATTACGTCATCCCTTGAGCTTGAGAGCACGTAGATGAGGCAAATACGTTTTGATATGAAGGGTAAGAAAGCCGCTGTAGCGGGACTTGTTGCCGTAATGGCTCTGTCCGCATGCGGGGACAATGGCCTTGCAGACCAGATTGCCAGAGATCAGGCCAAACAGACGGTAAATCCGGTTCTTGCCAAACGCTTTCCCGGCATACCTCTGGAACCTGCTACAAACTGCGTCATCGATAGCGCATCCGCCAGTGAAATTCTTACGCTTGCTCAAGCGAGTGTTACAGGCGTTGGCCCGCGCGAGACCGAGCTTGTGCTTGAGATCGCCACACGCCCTGAAACGGTTCAATGTTTGCTGAAAGACGGCCTGACGCCGTTTCTCAGGTAGGAGAATACAATGGTCCAACTGACCCTTCCCAAGAATTCCAAGATCATGACGGGCAAGACCTGGCCTAAACCCGAGGGTGCTACAAATGTCCGCAAGTTCCAGATTTATCGCTGGAATCCGGATGATGGGAAAAACCCGCAGGTGGATACGTATTTCGTCGATATGGACAAATGCGGACCCATGGTTCTGGATGCGCTGATCAAGATCAAGAACGAGATTGATCCGACCCTGACGTTCCGCCGGTCCTGCCGCGAAGGCATCTGCGGCTCGTGCGCAATGAATATCGACGGGATCAATACGCTTGCCTGCATCTACGGAATGGATGAGATCACTGGCGACGTGAAGATTTATCCTCTGCCGCACATGCCTGTGGTCAAGGATTTGATCCCGGACCTGACGCATTTTTACGCGCAGCACGCTTCGATTATGCCTTGGCTTGAAACGAAGACCAATCGGCCTCGCAAGGAATGGCGGCAATCCGTTGAGGATCGTGAAAAGCTTGATGGTTTGTATGAATGCGTAATGTGTGCCTGTTGCTCGACATCATGTCCGAGCTATTGGTGGAACGGGGATCGCTACCTTGGACCAGCGGCGCTGTTGCATGCCTATCGTTGGATCATTGACAGCCGTGATGAGGCAACCGGAGAACGGCTTGATGAGTTGGAAGACCCGTTCAAGCTGTATCGCTGCCATACGATCATGAACTGCGCAAAGACCTGCCCCAAGGGTTTGAACCCCGCCAAGGCAATCGGGCAAATCAAAAAGATGATGGTGGAACGGGCGGTTTAATCTTTTTCGCCCTACCAGCAGCTTCGCTATCATGAGACGGCTATGACCCCAGCGGATGCCAAAATACGACGCGCTGTAGAGCCGGTCATTTGTTATCCGGTTGAAACGCTGCCGCAACCGGACATGACGCTCTATCTATCTGCGCGTGAAAGGTTGACCAAAACCGATGAAGCCCTTGCGCCTGCACGCGATGCCATCACATTCCGCGTACCTGCCGGACATTTCTTTCGTATCACAAGTGTGGATGGCCCACAGGTGGGCGATCTGAACCTGTGGAGCGCAAATGATTTGTCAGAGCGTTTTTACTCGGGCAAAACGCGCGCTTTGCATGGCACACATATTACCACGGGCGACAGGATGTGGTCTTGCTTTCCACACCTGCGCCCAATGGCAACGATTACGCATGATACGTTGGGCTGGTACGGCATCGACCAATTCGGTGGCTCCGTGCATGACGTGATCGGCACGCGTTGCGATCCCTACACTAATAATTTGCTGAGCGGCGGGCAGTATCACTATTGCTGCCATTCTAACCTGACTCGTGTTTTAGCGGCAGAACTCGGCGTGCCTCTTGATCAGGCAGAGCCTCATATCCATGATGTTCTGAATGTTTTTATGTGCACGGGATTTACTCGTAACACTGGTCAATACTTCATGAAAGCAAGCCCGGTCCGACCCGGTGATTATCTGGAATTCTTTGCCGAGATTGACTTGCTTGGCGCTCTCAGCGCCTGTCCCGGTGGCGACTGCTCGTCCGAGCATTCCAGTGATGCCGCAGCCTGCTATCCGCTGTTGGTTGAGGTGTTCAAGCCAAAGGACGGTCTGCTGGATACATGGCACAGCCCGGATAGGAACGGCTACAACCGGCGTCATATAGAAGAATAGATGTACATCAGGCCCGTAGGCCTGATGCTGACTTGGTAGCTGTTACGAAGGTGCGGACCCTTGGGTGCCGACATAGACTGAATAAATCGATTGGCTGGCCGCCATGAACAGCCGATTTCGCTTCGGACCGCCGAAACAGATATTGCCGCAGATTTCCGGGATACGGATGCGACCCATCAAAGCGCCCTCCGGGTTCCAGACGGTGACGCCGGAATACCCGACATTGCGCCCAGCGTTGGAAGACACCCACAGGTTGCCGGCGACATCGGTGCGCAGCCCGTCAGGGCCACATTTAATGTCATCAACCATACAATCAGTGAAGACACGACCATTGGACAAGGTGTTGTCATCGCCCACGTCAAACGCAAATACATTGCCCTGACCACCCGGTCCGGTATCCCCCGGGCCTTTGCCAGTAGATGCGATATAGAGCGTTTTGTAGTCGGGTGAGAAGCACAGCCCGTTCGGGTCAGGTGCGTCTGCTTCGCCTGCAACGCGGGTGATATTGCCATCACTGTCAACCCGGTAGGTCGCGGTCTCCATCTCGCGCACGGCTTCGCCTATTTCTGGTGGCTGACCAAGGCGGTTATTGAACAACCCATCCGGGTTGGACGGACCTCCTGCCGCATCTGGCGCGCCCTCATATAGCTGCCCGCCATAAGGTGGATCGGTGAACCAGTAGCTCCCGTCAGGATGCGCGACCACATCGTTAGGGGAGTTGAAGCGCTTGCCTTCAAAATTATCGGCCAGAATAGTGACAGAACCATCCAATTCGTACCGGACAAGTCTGCGGGTAAGATGTTCGCAACTTAGCTGGCGTCCCTGAAAGTCGAAGGAGTTACCGTTGGAATTGTTCGACGGATCGCGGAATTCGCTGACATGGCCGTCTTCTTCTAGCCAACGCATCTGTCTGTTGTTCGGAATGTCGGACCAAACCAGATAGCGTCCTTGTGCGTTCCATGCGGGTCCCTCGGCCCATAAAGCACCGGTCCACAAGCGTTGGATGGGGGCGTTCGGCTGCATGACGCCCCAAAAGCTGTCGTCAGCCGCGATAACATCGGGATCCCAGAAATAGACATTGGGTGGTGCACCCGGCGCAAAGCTGCGTGGCGGCGACGTGATCGTGGTGGGTGGCGCGGTCGCTGTGGTTTCTGCGGTTTGCGCACCAGCCTTGAGTGCGCCTAGTGACAGGCTGGCACCGCCAATTGCGGTAAGCGCCTGACGACGAGATAGATTTGAGTTTGATGAACTCATTCGAAACTCCTCCCTGAATTTTCGAAAGCTAAGACAATCAGGCTAAGAGAGGTTTTTTGTTTTTCTAAACAGGATTATCTAACCTTAGCTTTGCGGCGAGTTTCCGCCGATGGCAGGCCGTGCTTTCCCGTTGTGACAAGCTACTGTTTCGAGGTTTTTGATCCAGTTTGCGCCCTTGCTAAAAAATGCATTGATGGCTTTTGTATTTATAGAGGGCAATATAAACGCAACCGACGGATATGAACTTAGTTTTGAAGGGATGTAGAAACGGTGCAGAGACCTGTTTTCAACATCTTTGCCATCGCTCAAAGTGGGCGACTGCAATATGAGGCAGTTTTGCTTGCGGCGTCTTTGCGGCACACCAATCCTGACTTCAAAGGCAAGCTGCTCATTGGCGAACCCCAACCCTGCCCGTTATGGGGTGGCGATCCGCGTATCAACAATCCAGATGTGCGCGCAGCGCTTGCAATGCTTGATGCCCAGATCATCCCGTTCGAGACGCAGGTATTCGGGCAGGACTACCCGCAAGGCAATAAGATCGAAGGCTTAAAAGCCTTGCCGAAGGGGGAGCCATTCCTGTTTCTGGACACTGACACTTTGATTACAGGTGATCTGTCACAGGTGCCGTTTGATTTTGATCATCCGACCGCTTCGATGAAGCGCGAAAACACCTGGCCACAGATCGAGCTATACGGGCCGGGTTACACCCAGATCTGGAAATCTCTTTACGACAAGTTCGGGTTAGAGTTTGAAACGTCATTGGACCTAAGCCAACCGGATGAATACTGGCAACGCTACCTGTATCTGAATGCCGGTTTCTTCTACTCCCGCTGTCCCCATGAATTTGGCGAAACCTTTCTGCGCCATGCCAAAGGTATTCGTGATGAGCCCCCGGCAGAGCTGGTTTGCCAAGACCTATATCCGTGGCTGGACCAGATCGCTTTACCTCTGACGTTAAGCGCCCTTGGCGGGGGGCGCGCACCGGATGTGTCCGGGATGATGGATCATGCTGTGACGTGCCATTACCGCGTTTTATCGCTGCTCTACGCACGAGAATCCGACGCGGTGGTCGAATTGTTAGAGGAGGTCGCCGCCCCGAATAAAATCAAGAAAGTGCTCAAACAGTATGACCCGTTTAAGCGGATGATTTATCAGGGTAGGGGACAAAAATTGCGCGCCATGTTTGATCGCAACAATCTACCCCGCAAAGAACGCGCTTTGCGCAATCAAATCAAGCGGGCCGGGTTCTGGATGCGGTAGTCAGACTATGTCCGTGAAGCTTTCTCGGTAATGCCGGACACGCCTTCACGACGTTCAAGTTCTGACAGAACGTCATCGAAAGATACACCAGTCGCTTCCAGCATCACAAGCAGATGGAACAACACGTCGGCAGCCTCGGCGGTCAGGTTTTCAGTGTCGCCCTTCACGGAAGCAATGATAGCCTCCACGGCTTCCTCGCCGAATTTTTCGGCACATTTTTCGGCCCCCTGTGACAGAAGTCTCGCCGTCCAGGAGCTTTCGGGGTCTGCACCTTTGCGCGCAGCTATCGTGGCGGACAGCCGATCCAGAACGTTCATGCACCTAACCTCATATTCAAGCCAGCAGCGGCCATATGTTCTTTGGCCTGCCCAATGGTAAAATCGCCAAAATGGAAGATCGACGCGGCAAGTACTGCGTCTGCGCCGCCTTTTGTGACACCTTCGACAAGGTGATCCAGCGTGCCAACACCGCCAGAGGCAATGACCGGCACCGAAACCGCGTCTGATATGGCGCGGGTCAGGGGCAGATTGAAGCCCGCACGGGTGCCATCACGATCCATAGAGGTCAGCAGGATTTCCCCAGCGCCTTTTGCTGTGACGGTTCGGGCAAACTCTACAGCATCGATCCCTGTTTCTCGCCTTCCACCATGGGTGAATATTTCCCACTTGCCGGGTCGAACGGTTTTCGCGTCAATCGCCACGACAATGCACTGGCTTCCAAAGCGCTGGGCTGCCTCGGCAACCACATCGGGATTGGCAACCGCGGCAGAGTTGAACGACACCTTGTCGGCCCCGGCCAGCAGCAGCTTTCGGACATCTTCATATGTGCGCACCCCACCCCCAACCGTCAGTGGGATATAGCAGGCTTCGGCGGTGCGGGTCACAACGTCATACATGGTTCCGCGGTTTTCATGGGTGGCGTTGATGTCAAGAAAACATAACTCATCCGCTCCTGCGGCATCATAGGCTTTGGCAGCCTCGACCGGATCGCCAGCGTCGATCAGATCCACGAAGTTCACACCTTTGACAACGCGACCGTCTTTGACGTCAAGGCAGGGAATGATGCGGGTCTTCAGCATGTTTTATCCAGTCACAGATTTGTGCTGTGCATAGCGGCAAATTTCAGCCTAGACCAGAGATGCTGTATAGCGACAGCTAAAACAGACAGCTACGGTGGGATATATTTAGATGGAGATTTGGCATGAAAAAACTACTGGCAGCAACTGCGGTTGCACTCAGCTTTGCAGGGTCTGCAATGGCTGGTGATCTGGTAAAGGTGGATAGCAGCAAGAGCGTTGTTGAGACAATGGACGCGCTTCAGGCGGCTGTTGAAGGGGCCGGGGCGACAGTTTTTGCACGTGTGGATCACGCTGCTGGGGCCGAGAAAGTCGGGATGGAACTGGCACCCAATCAGGTGCTGATCTTTGGCAATCCCAAACTTGGGACACCAGCTATGATTGATGCGCCACAGGCCGGGTTGTTCCTGCCGTTGAAAGTGCAGGTCCATGAGGGCCCGGATGGCAATACGGTGATCTCTTACGAAGATCCTGCCAGCGTGCTTGGGCCGTTGGGCGCACCTGCAGATGCAGAATACATCAAGATGATGACGGGTGCTTTGGGCAAGCTCACGGCTGCGGCTGCTGGTTAAACGTTTGGGGCCGGTGGCGCCCGACGCGCGCCACCGCATCCCGTGCGATCACGATATGAAAAGGTAGAATGGCGGCCAGATAGAGCCGCCCGCCTATATTATGTGGGTGTACCCATGTTGCCAGATGAATGCGCCCATACTTTGAAATGACGGAAACCCGGAAATTCAGGTGTTTGTCATTGAATCCGGCGATTATCTCGGTTCCGGTTTCGCTTTCAACCGGAAACAAGCCGATTTTGTTTGCAACATCAGGGCCTGTATTATCCAATCCGAACGGGGCGGTCAGAAGGCCACGCAGGCGCACAAGAAGCTGCGCCCATCTGGGAAATCTGGTAATGATTTCAGCAGCCTGCCGGGGTGACATATCTGAGGCGACAGAGTAGCAATCGAGAAAATCACCTGTTTGCAACCGCTCATGCAGGGCACTGTCAGCAGGCATGGGAACCTTCGTGACATTGAAATTCAGCATGGAGTCAGCTTTTCAAGGTGATCAGCGCTTCTTTCAGATCAATTGCCCCATCATAAAGCGCACGCCCCGAAATCGCACCATCCAAGCCTGCGCCACAATCGCGCAGGGCAATGAGGTCTGCCAGCGAGCTGACGCCGCCCGAAGCGATCACAGGGATTGATACAGCACGTGCCAAAGCAGCGGTGGCTTCGATGTTTGGACCTTGCATCGCGCCATCGCGATTGATGTCAGTATAGATGATGGCAGCAATCCCTGCGTCTTCAAACTGACGCGCCAGATCGGTGACGTTGATATCCGTCTCTTCAGCCCAGCCACGGGTAGCGACCATGCCGTTACGCGCATCAAGTCCTACGGCCACCTGGCCGGGGAAGGCGCGCGCCGCGTCGCGCACCAGATCGGGTTTCTCAACTGCCACAGTGCCAAGGATCACGCGGGTCAGACCTTTGTCCAGCCAACGCTCGATCGTCTCCATGTCCCGGATGCCACCGCCAAGCTGAGCGGGAACAGAGGTTTCCGTCAAGATGGCATCTACCGCAGCGCCATTCACTGGTTCACCCGCGAAAGCGCCATTCAAATCGACGAGATGCAGCCAGTCACACCCGGCATCCTGAAACGCTTTTGCCTGTGCTGCCGGGTTGTCGTTGAATACGGTGGCCTGTTCCATCTCACCTTTATAGAGGCGCACGCAATTGCCGTCTTTCAGATCAATGGCGGGGTAGAGGATCATAAAGGTGGCTCCGGTCTATTGCTGGATATGGGCAGGTCTAAATCACAGCTTGTGATGGGATGCAAAGGGCAACAGACCCAACGTCATGCTTGCCTGAATTGCCCGGCCTGCGTCACACTTGCCTCAGATTTAGGGAGGAAATCATGAAAAAGACAGTTCTGGCAATTGCCGCAACATTTGCGATGTCTATGCCTGCACTCGCCGCCGATCCTGCTGTCGGTCTTTGGAAAACGCAAGTCGATGACGGGGCTTATGCCCATGTCGCCATGAGGGAATGTGGTACAAAGGTTTGCGGCGTAATTGCGCGAACTTTTAATGATACGGGCGAATACAAATCGCCAAACCTTGGCAAAACCATCGTGATCAATATGCAGCCTGACGGCAAAGGCAATTACGCTGGCAAAGTCTGGCGCCCGTCCAACAACAAGATTTACATCGGCAAGATTAACCTTAATGGCAACAGCCTGAAGTTGTCAGGCTGCATCGCCGGTGGTCTGCTGTGCTCCAAGCAAACATGGACGAGAATAAAGTAGGTAGGAAACGTCAGGCATGTTCGACTTTTCCGTCACGACATTGACCCAAAACATGAAATGAACAGCGTTTGTTACAAGAGAGTGAACCTCTACTGACAGTTTTTGGCAGCCTGATGTGATACACGTCTAGTAAACCACGGAAGCAAAGGGGCTTGCCTTGCATATCGTTCTTGGAGGAACTGGGCAGGTAGGCTCGGCTACTGTGCGCGTACTACTTGATGTCGGACAGAAAGTAACTGTGGTCACGCGCGATGAAAGCCATGCTGATGAGCTGAAGAAAAAAGGTGCGAATGTCGCCGTTGCGGATGAAGTGGATGGCTCCTGCTCCACCCGGCGTCGCAATGCGCCATAATGCAGGTGTCGAAATCTGCTTTTGAGAGGAGCCACCCAATGCAAGTAAAAACCATAGGACTGGATCTGGCCAAGAATGTTTTTCAGGTTCACGGAGTTTCTGTGACTGGCGACAAGGTCTTCAACAAGAAGATCAAACGCGCAAAACTGTTAGAGTTCTTTGAGGGCCTACCGCCTTGTGTGGTCGGTATGGAAGCCTGCGGTTCGGCCCATCATTGGGGCCGTGAACTTCGCAAGTTAGGGCACGATGTCCGTTTGATGCCAGCAACTTACGTCAAGCCATATGTCAAACGCGGAAAGACCGACGCAGTGGATGCAGAGGCAATCTGCGAAGCGGTTGGCCGCCCGACGATGAGATTTGTTGAGATCAAGACCGAAGACCAGCCAGCTCTTTTGACCGCCCACCGCACGCGCGAACTCATCGTCCGCCAGAGAACCCAGGTCTCAAACATGATACGGGGGATGCTGCGTGAGTTTGGCTATGTTCTCCCAACCGGGGTTGAGGCTGTGGCCCGCTTTTCCAAAAGCCACCTGGACGGTGATCAACCTAAAATTCCCGAACTGGCGAACGGGGTTCTCGGCACCTTGTGTTATCAACTCCTTGGGCTCAGCGCCCGAATTGAAGGCTTTTCCAAGTTGATCGAGAGCCATGCTCGGCGAGATGCCAACGCACGCCGACTGATGCAGGTGCCTGGGATTGGTCCAATTACGGCGTCGGCCATCGTGGCGACCGTCGGCGACGCCAAACAGTTCAAAACCGGACGAGATCTGGCCGCTTGGCTGGGCTTAACCCCGCTCAACAAGTCCAGTGGCGGCAAAGAGAGGCTTGGGCGGATTACCAAGAAAGGTGATCATTACCTCAGGAAACTTCTTATCGTTGGCATGACATCGCGCGCATTGATGGCAAAACTCCATCCCGAGAAAGTCGATATCTGGACAGCGAGGATGCTCGCTGGAAAGCCGGTTCGACTTGCAACAGTTGCCATGGCAAACAAAACCGCGCGCGTGATCTGGGCAATGTTGACGAGACAGGAGAATTACCGGCAGCCGGTCACCTGATCGGGACACCTGCCAGAGATGCAAGGCGCATGACGTGATGATGCGGACTATCGAAGGGCCAAGCCGCTACACATCAAAAGACGTGGCAAAGGCTTTTTCTGCCGCTTTGGATCGCCCTGTCGAAGTTCGGGAGATACCGCGTTGCGAGTTAGAACAGACATTTCGCCAGCTCGGCTTTTCCGAGGCAGCTGCTGCGTCCTATGCTTGCATGACGGGTGCAGTGATTGCCGGTGAGACGAATACCACTGGCGCGCCTTTGCGCGTCAACACGACCCTGCAGGACTATATAGGATCGCTTGTCACCTGAATATGAAGGGCAACTATCGATTAGGTGCAAACAGCGCTGACGTTCGACAGCAGGGTTAAGGGACCCAATTCAGAAAGTTTGCAATCATTCTGAGCCCGGTGCTCTGGCTTTTTTCGGGATGGAACTGCGTGCCGATCATATTATCACGGCCTATGATGGCGGTGATATCGGCACCGTATTCCACATGGGCCAGAACGATGCGCCGGATTGGCCACTTGGAATTGGTATGAATGCACGAAATAGGCATGGTTGCCGGTCTCTATGCCATTCAGAACCGGGTGTTTGCCGGTCACGATCAGGTCATTCCATCCCATATGTGGGACTTTCAAAGCAGTATCGTCGGGTGTGATCTTCACAATTTCACCGCCGATCCAGTCAAACCCTTTGGTGTCGGTATATTCCCGGCCCCATGTGGCCATCATCTGCATACCGACACAGATACCCATGAAAGGGCGGGCATTGACCGTGACTGCCTCAACAATCGCTTCATAAAGCCCCGCACGGTCCTTCATCAATGCGTTGCGGCAAGCAGGAAACGCTCCGTCACCGGGTAACACGATGCGGTCGGCGCGCGCGACGTCTTGCGGGTCTGAGGTTACAATAACCTCACCGCCGCCGACGTCGCGCGCCATCCGCTGGAAGGCCTTTTCGGCCGAGTGCAGATTGCCACTGTCGTAATCCACCAGAACGGTGAGCATTTATAGACTGCCTTTGGTCGATGGAATGTCATCAGCCTTGCGCGGATCAGTCTCGACTGCCACCCGCAATGCACGGGCGACAGCTTTGAATGCGGCCTCTGCAATGTGGTGGCTGTTAAAACCGTGTAGCCGGTCGATATGCAGTGTAATGCCGCCATGAGTGCTGAAAGCCTGAAAGAATTCTCGCACCAGTTCGGTGTCAAACGTGCCAATTTTGGCCGTTGGCAGGTCCAGATTGCAGATCAGGTAAGGCCGCCCGGACAGATCCAACGCAGCGCGTACCTGCGCATCATCCATCGCAAGGTGGCAATCCCCATACCGTCTGATGCCGCGTTTGTCGCCCAAGGCCTGCGTAAGTGCCTGCCCCAAAGCGATACCTGTATCTTCGACCGTGTGGTGGTCATCGATATGCAGATCACCCTTGGCGCGGATTTTCATATCGACCAACGCGTGGCGGGCAAGTTGGTCTAGCATGTGATCAAAGAACCCCACGCCGGTTTGGTTGTCATAAGCGCCGGTCCCGTCGAAATTGATCTCGACAGAAATGTCAGTTTCTGCAGTCTTGCGCGCGATTTGTGCGGTCCGCATGGGGCCTCTCCGAAGATATGTTCGCTTGGCTTATAGGCAGGCTCGCGGTTCAGGCCAAGCCGTCAATGTCAAACAGGGCCTGAGTGTCGCGCAAATGCTTGCCACCTTTTCTGATCTTGCTTGACAGAAGCTTTGCAGAAAAATGGGAATTTTGCCCTCGCAGCTCTGGTGAATATGCTGTTGGTGAAGATAAACATGCTTTTGAACTATCACGCGAAAAGAGCGAAGGTGCTGATGCTGGAAGAAACACGACTTGCCGCTGTGCAAGACGCTGCGCAAATGTGCGAAATCCTGAACGAGATTATCGCGATCGGCGGGACAACGGCGTATGAAACACCCTTAAGCGTTGAAGAGTTGACTCAATACTACATTACCTCACCTAGGTTGATTTGTTGTCATGTCGCCGTTGCGCAAGACGGGCAGATTGCAGGGTTTCAGTCGCTTGCCCACAATTCTGCTCTACCAGAGGCCTGCGGGGATATAGCGACATTTGCGCGCCAAACCCCGGTGATCCGCGGGGTGGGGACGGCGTTGTTTCAAGCTACGAAAAGACAGGCCAGAGAGGCCGGATTTCATGAAATCAACGCAAAGATCCGTGCAGATAATGTTCCAGGGCTGGCTTACTATGCGAAGATGGGATTCCGCGATCATTCCATCATTGAAGCCGTGCCGCTGAAAGACGGCACGCCAGTGGATCGAATTGTGAAGCGGTTCTCATTGTGAGCCTCTGGATACTCGTCACGATATTCGCGGCTTTCATGCAGAACCTGCGGTTCATGCTGCAAAAACATCTCAAGGCAACAAAGCTTTCGACGGGTGGGGCGACATTTTCGCGGTTTCTGTTTTCAAGCCCTTTGGTGGCGCTGGGCATTCTGATCTACCTGAACGCGACCGGATCCGAATGGCCCGCCTTGTCAGTCTGGTTCTGGGGATTTGCTTTGGCTGGTGGGGTTGCCCAGATTGTCGCAACAGCTTGTGTGGTCGCCCTGTTTGCAGAACGGAATTTTGCAGTAGGGATTGTCTTCAAGAAGACCGAAGTTGTGCTGACAGCCCTGATTGGGCTTATCATTCTTGGTGAAGGGCTTTCACTTTGGGGCATCATCGCCATTGCGATTGGGTTTGCAGGCGTGGTGATCCTATCTGATCCCCCCGAAGGTGGTGCGCGGTTTTTTAACAAGGCGGCAGGGTTCGGATTGGCCTCTGGCCTGCTTTTTGGTGTTTCGGCAATTGGCTACCGCGGCGCAGCTTTGGAAATCACCAGCACCAATGTGCTGTTGCGTGCAGGCGTGACCTTGGCGGTGGTGACAGCATTCCAGACAATGCTGATGGCCGCTTGGCTGACCTTGCGGGACGCGGGAGAGATCGGGCGGGTGATCGCATCTTGGCGGGTCTCAGCGTTGGTGGGTGTGACCTCCATGTTGGGCTCGTTCGGGTGGTTCACTGCTTTTGCCTTGCAAAACGCGGCCTATGTGAAGGCGTTGGGGCAGGTTGAACTGGTGTTCACCTTTGTAGGCTCATATTTTATCTTCAAGGAACGCAGTACAAAGCGCGAGATTATAGGGATCGCGCTGATCATACTAAGCATTTTCGCGCTGATAGCGGCTCTTTAGAGCGGCCAGAAGACTAGGATTGCCGGGATGGAAACGCAGACCACAAGTATCTCCAGTGGCAGACCCATGCGCCAGTAATCTCCAAAACCATAACCTCCGGGACCAAGGATCAGAGTATTGTTCTTATGACCAATGGGCGTCAGGAAGGCGCAGGACGCGGCGATGGCAACGGCCATCAGAAACGGGTCCGGGTTTACACCAAGCGATTGTGCCATCTGAATGCCGATAGGTGCCGCGACGATTGTGGTTGCGGTGTTGTTGAGCACGTCTGAGAGGGTCATGGTCACGACCATCAGCACCGTCAGGATCGCCCATGGCGGAAGACCTTCTGTGATGTTGACCAATCCACCCGCGATAAGTTCAGTGCCGCCCGAGGTCTCTAAGGCTGCGCCAAGGGGGATCATCGAGCCCAGCAACACGACCACAGGCCATTCAATATGGGTGTAGAGCTCTGATATGGGAATGATCTTTGTCAGCACAAAGGACACGACGACTATGCCCAAAGCGACGGGCAGATAAATCAGGCCAAGGCTTGCCGCCAATACAGCAGCAGCAAACAGGCCAATGGCCAGCCAGACTTTCTTATCCTCGGTCACGGTGAGCCCCCGATCTGCCAGCGGCAGGCAACCAAGCCATTCAGTCACATCGCTCTCGCTATCTTGTGGGACAAGGATCAGTAGAATATCACCGGTTTGCACCACGGTTTTTCTAATGTGATCCCTGACCGGTTTACCCTGCCGGGAGATACCCATCAGGACAGAGCGTTGCCGCCAAGCCAGACCTAAACCCTGTGCTGTTTTGCCGTTGATCCGCGACTGATCCGTAACAACGACTTCTATGACGCTTAGGCCCTCGCTTTCAGCGCGCAGATGCGTTTCACGCCGTTCGTCGGCAAAATCGAGGCTGAGCGCTGCGCGAAATTCATCCAATGCATCGGGCGTCGCTTCAAGGACCAGTGCATCGCCCGCTTGCAATCTGGTGTTTTGTGACGTACCAAAGCGGCGTTTGCCATCGCGGATCAGTCCCAGAATAGCGACGTCGTTTTTCTCGGCATCATCCAGAAGGTCACGCAGGCGCTTGTCGATCAGCTTCGACCCCTGTGGAACGGTCAACTCGGCGATATACTCAGCGTAGTCGTCCATCGGGTTTCCGGATTTCTCGCCGTCTTGATGAGGAATGAGACGCCAGCCGATAAGGGCGACGAAAATCAACCCGGCAATGGCTGTGACGCCACCCACCGGCGCGAAATCAAACATCTGGAACGACTCGCCCAGGCTGTCCTCGCGGATCGTTGCGATAATGATGTTTGGTGGCGTGCCGATCAGCGTTACCATACCGCCCAAGATCGTGGCAAAGCTCAGCGGCATCAGCGAAAGTCCCGGCGCCCTACCTGCTTTGCGCGCGGTCTGAATATCGACCGGCATCAGCAAAGCCAAAGCCGCCACATTGTTCATAAAGGCCGACAGCACGCCACCGATGGCCCCCATTAATGTGATATGGCTACCAAGAGAACGGGCACTGTCGACAAGCGTGCGGGTGATTAAGAAGACCGCGCCAGACCGCACCAGCCCCGCTGACACCACCAGCACCAATGCCACAACCAGTGTTGCCGGATGGCCGAAACCACTAAAGGCCTCTTTCGTCGGAACCACACCCAGAACCACACCCAGCATCAATGCAGTGAAAGCGACAAGATCGTAGCGCCAGCGCCCCCAGAGCAAAAAGACGAAAACGCCGCCGAAAAGGGCGAAAAGAATGATTTGGTCAACCGTCATGGGGCACCGTAACGCGGGCTATTGAGCTTCGTAAGAGCAAAATTTCGCAGCTGTGTTTTGCAACTAGATCGTTTGGTCAACAGCCTTGGTCAATTCGGCTCGTAAGTTGGGTCCACCTACGATCTCGCCATGACATGGCACCAGAATGTTTGGAGGGGACGTCTGGATGAAGTGCTTGACCCAAGCCAAATAAGCGCCCCTGTCACCAACGCCATATTTGGGAAAAGTGCCAAGCATGCGGCGGCTGGGGTCATTTTTGGTGGACCCGGCGAAGGCGTCGACAACAAGCCATGCGGTTTTGGTGACCATCCATGTTTCGCCGGTTTTTAACCCTTTGGGATGAACCAGACGAGCGTCATCGGGTAGTAGCGATTGCAAGACGTCCGGGTTCTCGAACTCCAGGTTGGTAACCTTGCTCAACCGCGCTTGGCTTTCCATTGGTGCAATGCGCCGAGCCTTTGGGAAATGGTCCGTGTATTCGGCCAACCCTTTGTTGTGGTAATGATTGGGCGCAAACAGGAACTCCACCTCGCCAATTTGTCTAAGGCTGTCTATCGCCTTGGGACCGAGCCCCGCGACAGGGCTATGCAGGCACAATTGGCCGGATTTCAGCTTGATTGCAGTGCATCGCAATCCACCCTTGGTGGCGCTAAAAAAGCCACTCAATCCAGTGATTTCTTCGAATTCAGAAAGTTCTGTTGGCATCTTTGGTTTTCCAGGTTTCAAGCAAATCAAGAACCAGACGCACCAAATGGCGGCCAGCATCTTGGGCACCTGCGACACGGTTCATTGTATGTATGCCTATGACAGCGGTCACGAGACCTTGAGCTGCATCGTTTATCGTCAGGGTTTGGGTGATCTCTCCTCTGGAACGTGATGTGTTCAAGGCACAGATGAAAAGTTCCTTCAACTCGGCCCAATAGGCATCTGATGTTTGTTTGAGGGCCGTGCTTTGTATCTCTGCATTCTCGATGCCGGTGTTCACCATAAGGCAGCCCCAGGCGCTGGAGTGAAGACTGCCTTCGGTCACAAGTCCCTCGAAGAAGCGGGCAATGGTTTCAATACCACCCGCACGCATCGGGGCCATGACCGTTTCGCTGGCAGCGGTGTGATAATGTTTCAGAGCTTCGAGATACAGTCCTTCTTTTCCACCAAACTCGTTACGGATGGCAAATTTATTGAGGCCCGTTTGCACCTCAAGTGCGCGCACGCCCAAGGCGCTATAGCCATGTTCCCAGAAGGCATAGCAGGCGCGTTCGATTGCCTCAGTTCGGTCGTAGGATTTAGGGCGTGCCATTGGCGCTTCATTCACCACACCGTTTCAGTACAGTCGTATAGTAGTTTTCTATACGACTGTACTGAAAAATCAACGCCATTCATTTACTGCTGAATATGTCGCTTTGGCATGTCCGCTCATCGCCACAACGTCTTGCCCCTTGGGTGCGGGGTGCCTTATAGACGCTGAAACACACCAGACCGAGACGGAGAGACCCATGGCAGGCCATTCAAAATGGGCGAATATTCAACATCGCAAAGGGCGTCAGGACAAGCTGCGCTCAAAACTGTTTTCCAAACTTGCCAAGGAGATCACCGTCGCCGCCAAGATGGGTGATCCGGACCCTGACAAAAATCCGCGCCTGCGTCTGGCTGTGAAAGAGGCCAAGTCGCAATCGGTGCCCAAAGATGTGATCGACCGCGCGATAAAAAAATCGCAAGGCGGGGATGCAGAGAATTACGACGAGATCCGCTATGAAGGCTATGGCCCTGGTGGTGTGGCGGTCATTGTTGAGGCGATGACCGATAATCGCAACCGGACGGCGTCAACCGTGCGCTCGACTTTTTCGAAGAATGGCGGAAATCTTGGCGAGACCGGCTCGGTCGGGTTCATGTTTGATCGTAAAGGTGCTGTGAGTTACCCTGCCGACGTTGGGGACGCGGACACGGTCATGATGGCCGCAATAGAGACCGGGGCCGAGGATGTGGAATCTTCCGAAGATGGTCACGTCATCTACTGCGCCGACACGGACTTGAACGACGTCTCAAACGCGTTGGAGGCTGAACTTGGCGAAAGCGAGAGCGCAAAACTGATCTGGAAGCCCACAACGACAACCGAGCTGGACCTTGAGGGTATGCAGAAGCTGATGAAGCTGATGGATGCTTTGGAGGATGATGACGACATTCAGACTGTGACGGCAAATTTCGAGGTCTCGGACGAGGTGATGGCGCAGTTGTAAGAACAGCTTCACACAAGCGGCTTACCAGCTAAGCCTGTCGTATCGAAGTTTTTGACGCTCATTTTGGCATGACGCTTGTCCGCAAAGGATACAGCCGATAGCAAAGCATAGCTTTTATCGGAGGTGCTATGGGGCAGGCATTTTTGCCAGGATTTTTGCTGGGGCTGTCATTGATTCTGGCGATTGGTGCACAAAATGCGTTTGTGCTTCGGCAAGGGTTGCGCCGGTCCCATGTATTTGCTGTTTGCCTGGCCTGTGCCGCGTCGGATGCGTTGCTGATTGCTGCGGGTGTCGGTGGCTTTGGGCAACTCAGCAAGGTTGCCCCTTGGTTCGGCCCAGTCATGCGCTTTGGCGGGGTAGCGTTTTTACTGGCCTATGGTGCCTTGTCATTTCGTTCGGCTTGGCATGGAACGGGTGCGTTGCAGGCAGATGGGGAGAACGCAGGCAGTTTGCGCGCAGCATTGGCCACATGTCTTGCACTGACCTGGCTGAACCCGCATGTCTATTTGGATACTGTTGTCCTGCTAGGCTCAATCGCTGCACAATATGACGGAGCACGGCTGGCTTTCGGGGCAGGGGCTGTCACAGCCTCCTTCGTGTTCTTCTTCACTCTGGGCTATGGCGCACGCCTATTGGCACCGTTATTTGCAAAACCCGGTGCGTGGCGGGTGTTGGACGTATTGGTGGGCTGCGTTATGTGGGCGATTGCCTTTAGCTTGATCGCGGGCGGTTAACGCTTGCGCCTGTGACGTGCCCGTAGTCATTTGACGGGATGGTAAAGCAACAGAATAAGCCTGTCGCGGGTGTCATGTGGATGGTTATGACGGGTGTGATGTTCATCGCGGTCACAGCTATCGTAAAGCATGTGGGCGAAGGATTACCTGCGGCCGAGGCGGCTTTTCTGCGTTATGCGCTTGGGTTGGTGTTTTTGATCCCGATGATGAAGCCTATTCGTGATGCGCATCTGTCGCGCCGCGCCTTGAAGCTGTTTGGGCTGCGGGGTGTCGTGCATACGTTAGGGGTGACATTGTGGTTTTACGCAATGACCAAAATCTCTATCGCTGAGGTGACGGCGATGAATTATCTGTCTCCGGTCTATGTCACTATTGGTGCTGCACTGTTTTTGGGTGAAACGCTGGCTGCGCGCCGTATCGCAGCGGTTGGCTTTGCTTTACTGGGGGCGCTAATCATCCTGCGCCCCGGATTTCGGGAGCTGTCACCGGGCCATATCGCCATGTTGGGAACGGCGGTGATGTTTGCGGCGTCCTATCTGATCGCCAAAATCATGGCGGATGAGGTCAGCCCTGCGGTAGTTGTCGGGATGCTATCCATCGCCGTCACAGTCGGTCTTGCACCGCTGGCATGGGCTGTATGGATCACGCCGACATTGGCTCAGCTCGGCTGGATGTTCTTACTGGCCTGTTTTGCGACCGCAGGGCATTACACCATGACTTTGGCTTTCGCATCAGCCCCAGTGACAGTGACGCAGCCGGTGACGTTCCTGCAGTTGGTCTGGGCGGTTCTGCTTGGTGCCATGTTCTTTGATGAAGGCTTTGATGGTTGGGTCATCTTCGGCGGGGTGGTCATTCTGGCGTCTGTGCTGTTCATCACGTGGCGTGAGCACGTCCTGAAAAGCGCTGCCGTCAAGGTGCCTGTGCCTGACGCCAAGGTTAAAAATAAATCTTCATAACTAGGATTATTATTGACTGATCAGTCAATTAAAAACAAATTACACAAAATCCGAGGTGAGTCTTGCCAAAAATTGGAATGGAACCGATCCGCCGCGCTGCACTGGTCGAGGCGACAATCGCCGAAATCGGCGCCGCGGGGTCGCTTGACGTAACTGTCAGCGCGATTTCAAAGCGCGCGGGTATGTCTTCGGCGTTAGCGCATCACTATTTCGGTGGTAAAGATCAGATCTTTCTGGCCGCTATGCGACACATCTTAAAAGCATTTGAGGCTGAGGTGCGGTCGCGTCTCAATGCAGCCCGCTGCCCTCGGGCGCGGTTGGAGGCTGTGATCAGTGCCAGTTTCTGGGATGAAAGTTTTCAGCCTTCAGTAATCAGCGCTTGGTTGAATTTCTACGTTTTGTCACAAACCAACTCTGAGGCATTGCGTTTGTTGCGCATCTATCAAAAGCGTCTGCATTCAAATCTAACCCATGATTTGCGCAGCTTTTGTAGTGCGCGTGCGCCCGAAATTGCCTACGGCATTGGGGCGTTGATCGATGGGGTCTACATCCGTGCTGCGCTGGGCGGTCCGCGCGAAACGGTCGAAGCCACACAGATTGTTCTTCGCTATCTTGACGCGGAATTGGAGCGAAAATGAATAAACCAAACATTCTGATAATCATGGTTGATCAGTTGAATGGTACACTGTTCCCTGACGGTCCTGCCGACTGGCTGCACGCGCCAAACCTGAAGAAATTAGCCGCACGCAGTACCCGGTTTCAGCAATGTTACACGGCCTCGCCGCTCTGTGCGCCAGGGCGTGCGTCCTTCATGTCGGGTCAGCTCCCCTCACGTACTGGCGTCTATGACAACGCTGCCGAGTTCGCATCAAGTATCCCCACTTATGCCCATCACCTGCGCCGCGCAGGCTACCAGACTTGTCTGTCAGGAAAAATGCATTTTGTGGGTGCTGATCAACTGCACGGGTTTGAGGAACGCCTGACAACAGATGTCTATCCGCCTGATTTTGGTTGGACACCTGATTATCGCAAACCCGGTGAGCGGATCGACTGGTGGTATCACAATATGGGGTCCGTCACCGGTGCCGGCGTGGCCGAGATCACCAACCAGATGGAATATGATGACGAGGTTGCCTATCACGCGACGCGTAAAATCTATGATCTTTCGCGCGGCCATGACGCACGGCCTTGGTGTCTGACGGTCAGCTTCACACACCCCCATGACCCGTATGTCGCGCGCAAGAAATACTGGGATCTCTATGAGGACTGCGAGCATTTGCTGCCGGAAATTGGTCCGATCCCCTACGAGGATCAAGATGCCCATAGCCAGCGTATCCTTGACGCAAATGACCGCGACAATTTCAACATCACCGAAGACCATGTTCGCCGCGCCCGCCGCGCCTATTTTGCTAATATCTCTTATCTGGATGACAAAATCGGTGAGGTGCTGGAGGCGCTGGAAGGCACGCGTCAGGACGCCACGATCCTTTTTGTGTCTGACCACGGAGACATGCTGGGTGATCGCGGGTTATGGTACAAGATGAGCTTTTATGACGGCTCGTCCCGCGTTCCGATGATGGTCGCAAGCCCCGAGATGAAGCCTGGTCTCATCACCACACCGGTCAGTAATATCGACATCTGCCCAACGCTTTGTGATCTGGCAGGCGTCTCAATGGACGAGGTCATGCCTTGGACCGACGGCATCTCAGTCGTCCCACTTGGCCAAGGCCAAACCCGCGAAGAACCCGTGGCGATGGAATATGCGGCCGAAGCCAGCTATGCGCCGCTGGTTTCGCTGCGCGATGGCAAATGGAAGTTCAACATGTGCAGCCTCGACCCCGATCAACTGTTCGATATGGAGGCTGATCCGCTCGAACTCACCAACCTCGCAGATCACCCCGATCACCAAGACACGCTGAAAACGATCCGCGCCAAGGCTGAGGCCCGATGGGATCTCGACGCCTTTGACGCCGCCGTGCGCCATTCTCAGGCCGGTCGTTGGGTTGTCTATGAAGCGCTCAGGAACGGGTCCTACTTCCCATGGGATTACCAACCGCTGCAAAAAGCATCCGAGCGCTATATGCGCAACCACATGGACCTCAACGTGCTGGAAGAAAACCAACGCTTCCCGCGTGGAGAATGACCCTATCATTGTTTCAAAAATACTCCCGCCGGAGGCATTAAAATCATGACCAACGCTCAACCCAAAGCCAGCCATTTCATTGGTGGAAAATACGTTGAAGACACCGCAGGCACTGAAATCCACTGCGTTTATCCCGCCACAGGGGAAACTATTGCGACACTCCATGCTGCTACGCCGCCAATTGTCGATCAGGCTCTCGAAGCTGCAAGAGAGGGGCAAAAAATCTGGGCTGCGATGACCGGCACCGAGCGCGGTCGTATCCTTAGGCGGGCGGCCGATATGATCCGGGACCGCAACCGTGAACTGAGCGAGCTTGAAACGCTCGACACAGGCAAACCCTTGCAGGAAACACTTGTTGCCGACGCGACCTCGGGCGCGGACGCATTGGAATATTTCGGTGGTCTGGCCGCAACCCTGACCGGTGAGCATATTCAACTCGGGCAGGATTGGGTCTATACGATCCGCGAACCGCTTGGCATTTGCGTAGGCATTGGCGCTTGGAACTACCCCACGCAGATCGCTTGCTGGAAAGGCGCGCCCGCGTTGGCTTGCGGCAATGCGATGATCTTCAAGCCTTCCGAAACTACCCCGCTTTGTGCCCTCAAAGTGGCCGAGATTCTGTATGAGGCCGGGCTGCCTGCGGGTGCCTATAATGTCATCCAAGGCTACGGCGAGGTCGGCGCGAAACTGGTCACTGATGCGCGCGTTGATAAGGTCTCGCTCACAGGCTCTGTACCCACGGGTCGCAAAGTCTATGCCGCAGCAGCTGAAGGTATGAAACATGTCACGATGGAGCTTGGCGGCAAATCGCCCATGATCGTCTTTGAGGACGCGGATATCGAGGATGCGGTCGGCGGTGCTATTCTGGGGAATTTCTATTCCTCCGGCCAGGTCTGCTCGAACGGTACGCGCGTTTTTGTTCACAAAGCGATCAAGGACAAATTCCTCAAGCGCCTGAAAGACCGCACCGAGGCGGCGGTGCTTGGCGATCCGATGAATGAGGCAACAAATTTCGGTCCAATGGTCAGCAAAGCCCAGATGGACATCGTTCTAGGCTATATCAACAAGGGTGTTGATGAAGGCGCAAAGCTGATCACCGGCGGCAAACCCGCTGATCGGAAAGGCTTTTTCATTGAGCCGACAATCTTTGCTAATGTGACCGACGACATGACCATTGCACGCGAAGAAATCTTTGGGCCCGTGATGACCGTCTTGGATTTCGAGGCCGAGGAAGAAGTCATCGCGCGGGCCAACGACACGCAATTCGGTTTGTCCGCCGGGGTTTTCACAAAGGACCTGACACGCGCCCACCGCGTTATTGCGCGGCTTGAGGCCGGGTCGTGTTGGATCAACACCTATAATCTTGCCCCGGTCGAGGCTCCGTTTGGCGGGGTCAAGGCCAGCGGCGTGGGCCGTGAGAACTCCAAAGAGGCGATAAACCACTATTCTCAAGTCAAATCCGTCTACGTCGCGATGGGTCCGGTCGAGGCGCAGTTTTAATGCAGGCCGATTATGTCATCGTCGGTGCAGGCTCTGCCGGGTGCGCGATTGCTTATCGTCTGGCCGAGGCCGGAAAATCTGTGATCATCATTGAATATGGTGGCACCGATATTGGCCCGTTCATTCAGATGCCTGCCGCCTTATCCTACCCGATGAACATGAAGCGCTACGATTGGGGCTACAGCACCGAGCCGGAGCCGCATCTGGGGGGCGCAGCCTTGTAACGCCACGTGGCAAGGTCATTGGTGGGTCAAGTTCGATCAATGGAATGATCTATGTACGCGGCCATGCCTGTGACTATGACACGTGGGGCGATATGGGGGCTGATGGCTGGCGTTATGCCGATGTGCTTCCCTATTTCAAACGTATGGAGTCTTGGGATGATGGGGGGCGCGGTGGTGATCATGCATGGCGTGGCAATGACGGCCCGCTACATGTCACACGCGGGCCCGGTAAGAACCCTTTGACGCAGGCTTTTATAGAGGCAGGCAAGCAGGCGGGTTATCCTGTTACGGGTGACTATAACGGTCAGCAACAAGAAGGCTTCGGCCCGTTTGATGCGACGATCCATAAGGGGGTGCGTTGGTCGGCGGCCAATGCTTATCTGAAGCCCGCTTTGAAGCGCGATAATTGCACATTGGTCTCTGCCTTCGCACGCAAGGTCGTTATCGAAGATGGGCGCGCCACAGGTGTCGAAATCTCTCGCGCTGGCAAGACCGAGGTAATCTCGGCCAATGCGGAAGTCATCATTTCGGCGTCTTCACTAAACTCACCCAAACTGTTGATGCTGTCAGGCATCGGGCCAGCGGCCCACTTGCGTGAGCATGGGATCGAAGTGGTCGCAGATCGTGCCGGGGTAGGGCAGAACCTTCAGGACCATCTTGAGCTGTATCTTCAAATGGCGGCGTCCCAACCGGTTTCGCTTTATAAGCACTGGAACCTTATGGGGAAGGCTATGATCGGGGCGCAGTGGCTCTTTACCGGCACCGGACTTGGCGCGTCGAACCAGTTTGAGTCGGCGGGCTTCATCCGTTCTCGCGCCGGTATCAAATACCCCGATATCCAGTATCACTTCCTGCCTATTGCTGTGCGTTATGATGGTCAGGTCGCAGCAGAGGGCCACGGGTTTCAGGCCCATGTCGGGCCGATGCGCTCGGTCTCTCGCGGGGAGGTTACGTTGCGGTCAAGCGATCCGACGGATGCCCCGAAAATCCTGTTCAATTACATGTCTGACCCGTCGGACTGGGAAGATTTCCGAACATGCATCCGACTGACCCGCGAAATCTTTGCGCAAGACGCGTTCAAACCCTATGCGAAGCACGAGATTCAACCGGGTGCCGACGCGCAATCCGATGAGGCGTTGGATGATTTCATCCGTGAGCATGTTGAAAGTGCGTATCATCCTTGCGGCACAGCCAAGATGGGGCGGCGCGACGATCCGATGGCAGTGGTGGACCCGGACTGCGCCGTGATTGGCGTGGATAACCTACGCCTTGCAGACAGTTCGATCTTTCCGCGGATCACCAATGGCAATCTGAATGGTCCATCCATCATGGTAGGTGAAAAGGCCGCAGATCATATTCTGGGTAAAACGCCCCTTGCTGCGGATAATTCTGAGCCGTGGATCAACCCCAATTGGGAAACGTCGCAGCGGTAAGCAGGTCACAGCGGTTTCAAAGCTTGCTCAAGGCTGCTTGCGGGCAAGCCGAATACCGGGCATGGATTCGGTATGTTAAGGGTTTGTTTACCATTCTTTCTGGCGCTACTTTGGGCGCTTCCTGCGGTTTCTGACGTCTCGGGCCGTCTGCGCGTGATCGATGGCGATACGTTTGACGTGGGCGGCGTAAAAGTGCGGCTCTTTGGCGTCGATGCGCCAGAATTGGATCAAACCTGCCGGACCGATACCAGGCCTTGGAAGTGCGGCGCTTGGGTCAGGGCAGAGGTGAAAGCGCGCTTTGGCGGACAGATTGCCGAATGCCATGAAGTTGATACGGATCGCTATGGGCGCATCGTCGCGCGCTGCTTCGTCAAGGGGCAGGATATGGGCGAAGTTCTGGTTTCCGAAGGTCTGGCTTTTGCTTATCGTGCATATTCTGCCGATTATACCCTTGCAGAGAAAACTGCGGCTATCGCCAATCAGGGGCTATGGGCGTCCGAGTTTGAAACCCCGGCAGAACATCGCGCAAAACAGGTCCGGGGCAGCGTCGCTGCAAATCCGAATTGCCAGATTAAGGGTAATATCTCGGCCAGTGGCCGGATTTACCACATGCCCTACAATCGCGACTATGCGCGCACACGTATTTCCCAACGAAAGGGCGAGCGCTGGTTCTGCACCGAGGCAGAAGCCCGTACTGCAGGATGGCGGCCTGCGCGGAACTAAAAATTAAAGCCTGTCTATGTAGTCGAATAACACTTCTTGTGTGTTTTGGGTCCAGACATCATTGTGGCCCGCTCCTTTGACTTCGTGCAAAGTTTTCTCAGGGCTTCCGGCCATGTCAAAGACCGCGCGACCATGGGAAATGGGGATCAGAGCGTCTATTTTGCCATGTAGAACCAGTAGCGATGATGTCAAAGAGGGCGCTGCGTCAACGCTGCGCCATTTGTTGACCATCAGACCGGTTAGAAAGCTTAAGGGATGGCCCAGATCGTGGGCTACATCACCAAGTGCGGTGAAAGGGGCCTCAAAAGATCACAGCCGCAGGTGGTCCGGCTTGCTGCGCCTTTTCAGACGTAATTATTTGTAATGTCACAGCAGCGCCGATGCTTTCGCCATAAACCACAGGTGCAACAGCCGCACCCGTCAATCGTCCATCTTGCAAAGCAGTGTAAAGATCGGTCATGGCGCGGGTTATCTTACGCTCACTCGGCCAACCCGATGTTCCAGAGGAGCCGGGATAAGCCGGTGCCACGATACCGTACCCGCGATCTATGAACAGTTTGAACCGCGCTTGCCGGTTAGCAAGGTTGCCGGCATTGCCATGCATATACAAAATGGTCGGCTGTCCATCCTGTGCCGGCGCGGTCCACACAACGATATCAACGCTATTTTCCGTGCGGAATGTTGTCTCAGACATTGACGTCAAGCCGATATCTGTCGGGTTCACCTGCACTGGATCGAAAGGATAAACGATCTTCCGTTCCAGCACGAAGAACGCAACAACCAACGCTAAAGCGGTTTGCGTTTGATCTGAATCGAAGGGGGATTCACACGGAGCTGTTTGTGTGCTTCACTTCCTCTGGGAGGTGGATCATGGGCAAACCCTACTCTTTGGACCTTCGGGAACGGATTTGCGCTTACATTGCCAAGGGAAACTCAGCGCGTTCGGCTGGGCGGCTTTTTGGAGTTAGCGCTGCGACGGCGGTCCGTTTTGCGGCAGAGCATCGTGAACGCGGCGCGATAGCGCCCAAGCCTCAAGGCCGCCCGTCTGGTCAATTTGGCAAGCTTGCGCCGCACCGGGATTTTCTGCTGGAGATCGTGAAGGCCGAACCGGATATCACGCTCAAGGAACTGGCTGCTGCCCTCCTGCAAACACATGGCGTAGACGTTCAGCTATCGTCGTTGCACCGCGCCCTCCATCGCGCCGGGCTTTCATATAAAAAAAAGGACTGATCGCGGCAGAGCGTGATCGGCCCGTGGTGCGTCAAGCCCGCCGTGACTGGATCACGCGCCGTCAGCCCCGCATGCGCCAGGAGCCGCACAGACTGGTCTTCATTGACGAGACGGCGGTGAAGACCAACCTCACACGCCTGCGCGGGCGAGCTCCAGTCGGGGAGAGGCTCTACGGCACCGCTCCCTTTGGCAGATGGGGGACGCAGACATTCATTGCCGGTCTGACGCAAGACGGGCTGATCGCTCCTTGGGTGATCAATGGTCCGATGAACGGACCTACCTTCGACACTTACGTCGACACACAGCTGGCTCCAGTGCTTGATCCCGGAACAGTCGTCATCCTCGACAACCTGTCCACCCACAAAAGCCCGCGCGCCGCCGAAGCCATGCGCAAGCGAGGCTGCTGGTTCCTGTTCCTGCCCGCCTACAGCCCCGACCTAAATCCGATCGAAATGGCCTTCTCCAAACTCAAAGCGCACCTTCGCCGCATCGGAGCAAGAACTTTCGATGCCTTGTTCGAGGCTCTTGGCGATATCTGCAACATGTTCAATCCAAACGAATGCTGGAACTTCCTCAAAGCCGCCGGATACGCCTCAGATTAAATGCAAAACGCTTTAGAAGGAAAATTCCTGTTAGTATCATCCGTTTCAATCAGTCCACCTTATACGGCAAAACATCTCTGAAATTATGGTCAACACTTAGCCTGCTTTCCAATGGCGGAACAGAGCGTTGGTGGCAATCGGTTCGCGCACAGATGCGGCAGGAAATTCCGATTGGCTCAAAGGCTTCCGGTTTCGCGGGCATCAAGTCGTCTGCATAAACAAGAGCTTTGGCATGGGTGATCTCGCAACCCAGAGCGATAGCGTAACGGCGGGTCGGTGCTTTGAAGCTGCCACCCGGTTTTGACACATCGCGCGCCAAAGATATGTAGCGCACGCCATCGGGCGTTTCAGCAAGCTGCCTGAGAAAACGGCCAGGCGTCTCGAATGCGCGGTGGACGTTCCACAAGGGGCAGGCCCCACCAAACCGGGCGAATTGCAGATGCGTTGCCGAATGGCGCTTCGTGATGGTTCCGGCTTGATCAACACGCACAAAGAAGAACGGGATACCTTTCGCACCGGGGCGTTGCAGTGTGGACAGGCGATGCGCCACTTGCTCAATCGACGCACCGAAATGGTCAGCCAGCTGTTCCAGATCGTGGCGCATATCCTGAGCCGCTTGCAGGAATGCGGTGTAGGGCATTAGCGCAGCACCAGCGAAATAGTTGGCCAGCCCGATTTTGGCGATATGGCGGGCCGTGTCGGATTGGAACCGTGCCAGATCAAGGGTGGCGTCCAGCAAATCATTCTGCGCCAACAGGGCAATTTGATGTAACATTTGAAAGCGTTGCGTCGATGGATCGGCGCGCGCCGACAAAGTCAACACGCCCTTGTCATAGTGGCGCAGGGTCGCGGTTTCCGAATAGTCCACCTGAAAATCAGTAGGCGGGTTGCGCAGAATATCTTGACCCAACTGGCTTGCAAAATGCTCGGCCGCACGATCCACGGCATCAATGTAATTGTCGCAATAGTGGAAGAAATCGCGCACTTCTTCCCAAGCAGAAGGCTGTACGCGCGCATCTTCACGTCCCAACGCTTCGTCCAGGGAGGCCAGTCTTTCGTGGGTTTGGCGATAAGCTCGATGCAATTGTAGAAAAGCCCGCGCCAGATTAGGCGCGTTTGAGGCCGTTAGGCGCAAGTCAGCCAGTGGCGGTTCTGTATCCGTGAACACCGGATCGGCCAGTGCCTCGCGCATATCTGTCACCATACGTTCTGCATCGCCGGTAGACAGTTGTGTGACATCAAAACCGAACTCTTGTGCCATGGCCAGAACCACGCTGGTAGACACGGGGCGGTTATTGTTCTCCATCTGATTAAGATAAGGCAGCGAAACGCCCAGCTTTGTCGCAAAGGCTTTTTGAGTCAGCCCGAGTCGTGTGCGCAGTTCACGCAGCTTAACGCCTGCATAAAGCTTCTGGGTGGGCATTATTAATGGCCTTTGCAAATTTGCTGCGTGAGTTCTAATCTTTGCAAATATAGATGTGCAAGGGGATTGTGGCGATTAGATGCCAGACCCTGAGTCAAGTTATAAAGGCACTATCGTATCAGTTGAAATGATATTGGCGAAAGTATGACTTCAGAGGTGGGTATGATTACCTAAGTAACCATACGAATTTATCCACATACCTTTTCCGTAGATAAGACCGTTGAAACCGTAGTTGTTTTCGATCTGTGTTCCGGGTTGGTGAGTGTCAAAGTGAATGTATCGGAACACAGATTGTCTTCAGCGCGGTTTCTGGTCAGCCAAATGGCTGATCTATCATTAGGGGTAAGGACAAATGAAAATGACTGATGTGTGGAATTATGGTGTAGGGGCCGCATTATGTGCTGCAGCTCTTGTTGGATTGGCAGTAATGTCTTCAGCTGCAGAAGCTGGTGAGATCACGTTGACCTCGACCGATGGGACAGTGACTGTACACGGAGACTTCGTAGCTTTTCAAAACGACAGTTATGTCGTTGATGTAAAATATGGTAAAGCATATGTGCCTGCAAAGCTTATCAGATGTGAAGGCGTCGATTGCGTGCCCTCTGAAATAGCTGATCGGACGGCATTGCCTGTGGCTTTGTCTTCATTTGATGAGTAAATTACAGCGTTTGACTTACCGAGTATGGTGGCCAACAATGCATGCATTGTTGGCACTGGTTTATCTCCTTGGAAATTCAGTCAGTTTTCAACAACTGCCTGTACGTGTTCGCGTTGATGAACACCCACCACGCCGCCCAGCGCCGCGCCGACCCATGTGATGAAACCGGGTCGGCTTATGCCAATGTTTAGCTTTGCAATGCCGTCATTGAAATCGGAAAACTATATCCGTATTCTCCTGCTCGCTGGGTAATATTATTGGAAAGCCTTACTGCTTTAAGCATCAGATGTGTTGGTTCGTTGCTTTTTGCTGGTCAGGCTCTCTTCGTGCCGACGAAGGCTGAAATTTTATCTCGTGCAGTGCCATCCTTCAGCACTTCGAAACTATCAACATCTGCGCCCTGTAAGCGAAATTCCATCCAATACACGTTTTTCCCGTCAGTAGAGTAGGGATGTTTCAGTGGCTTCCAGTTCGATGGATGGACGCTGCCCAGTTTCTTAGATCCAAAATATACGCCATTCGCATCACTGGAAAATCCGTTTTTGCCCATGATCCAGGTTTTCGGGTCAGCACCTTTCAACTGCGCCCCTTCATAGTAGCAATACTCGGCGTCCTTTACAGCAAAGATCGGGTGTTTGCCTGTCTGTTCCACCAGTTCCAGCGTCATAGGCGACATGCATTTCGCAATAACCCGGCCGCCATAATACGCAAACTTCACATCACGGGCATAGCTGTTTCCCAGAACCTTAAAGCCTTCGATAGTATTGCCTTTCAGCGGTTTTAACGAAGTCTCGTATTCGTAATAGGCAAAGTTTCTATCGATGAAGTAACCATCGTGGACTGGCTTAAAGCTATCTCGGTCAATTGATTTGAGTGTGGACCATGCATTGTAAATATAGTTCTTATCTCGGGCTATAAAGTCCGAGCCTTCAAGCAGTTCAAAGCTGTCTACATCCGCGCTACGGCTAGGGCGCCCCTGGTGGACAATTTTCCCGTTTATAATCTCCCAATACGAGGCATCGGGGTCATATTTTGTAGGGAGCTTCTGCCCTGGCAAATCTATCAGCTTTGTCCAATTCATTCTGCCGCTGCGTGTTGTTCATTCAACCAAGACCAAACCCGCATGGGCGTGAACGGCATGTCCACGTGGTGCACGCCGGTTTCCCAAACCGCGTCTAAAGCCGCATTCGCAACAGCGGCCAGCGCGCCTACGGTGCCTGCCTCTCCGCAGCCCTTCATGCCAAGAACATTAGCGGTGGACGGCACAGGTTCGGAATAGAACGCAATCATTGGTATATCATCTGCGCGCGGCATCCCGTAATCCATGAAAGTCGCCGTCAGAAGCTGGCCATCTTCATCATAGACGACATGCTCGCTGATCGCCTGACCGATGCCTTGCACAACGCCCCCATGCACCTGCCCCTCGGCCAGCATCGGGTTCATCAATACGCCGAAATCATCAACGACGGTGTATTTGACAACCTGTACCACACCGGTAGCCGGGTCGATTTCCAGCTCGCAGATATGGCAGCCATTCGGGTAGCTGCGACCGGGCAGGGTGGTTGTTTCAGAGATTATCAGCAGATTATCTTGACCTGCCTCCCGTGCAGTATCGGCCGCTTCGATCAAGGTCATCACGACGTTTGACCCTTCAGCTCTGAAAGCCCCATCCTCAAATGCGACCTCTGGCACGCCAAGCTGGTCAGCCACAAAAGGTTTGAACCTGTCAATGAGGCTTTCACCGGTTTTGCGAATGGCAGAGCCTTGAGTGGTTACTGAGCGCGACCCCCCGGTGCCGCCACCTTTGGCGATCTGGTCGCTATCGCCTTGCACAATCTCGATCTGATCCAGCGCGATGCCGGTATATTCATTCAGAAGTTGGCGATAGACCGTCTCGTGGCCCTGACCGTTGCTTTGTGTGCCAACATAAAGCTTTGCGCCGCCAGGTACGAATTCAACCTTAGCGGTTTCTTCGGGGTCGCCCAGGATGCTCTCGATGTAATAGCACACACCGAGGCCCCGCAGTTTGCCCTGCGCCTTCGACGCTTGTTTGCGGATGGCAAAGCCCGCTGTATCCGCTTCCGCCTCTGCGCGGCTCAGCACTTTGTGAAAATCCCCTACATCGTACAGTTCACCCGTCACAGTCGTGTAGGGAAACTTATCAGCAGCAATGAAGTTTTTCCGCCGCAACTCCATCGCATCGACACCCAGAACTCTTGCGGCATGATCGATCGCACGTTCCAGTACATAAATCGCTTCGGGCCGCCCGGCCCCGCGATAAGCATCGACCTGTGTGGTGTTTGTATAGAACCCGCGATTACGGAAATAGGCGGTTTGCACGTCATAAGTGCCCATCAGCACTTTCGCAGCCAGATCGGATTGAATGTATTGTGCGAAGCCCGAATTATAGGCGCCCAGATTACAATCTGACAGAACGCGGTAGCCAATAATCTTGTGGTCTTTATCAAAGGCCAACTCGGCCAATGATATCAGATCACGCCCACCATTATCGGACAGCATCCCCTCGGTGCGCTCGGCTTGCCAGCGTACAGGTTTGTTCAGCATCTTGACGGCGAAGGCTACGCAGAAATATTCCGGGTAATCAAAAGCTTTCATGCCGAACCCGCCGCCCACATCAGGGTTGGTGACACGAACATCCTCGGCCTTCATGCCAAGCGCTTTGGAGACAGAGCCTTTGAAGCCCCAGACCCCTTGCCCCGAGAAAGCCGCATGCAGACGGTCGCCCTCCATCTCGGCAAAACAGCCGCGCGGTTCCATGGAATTGGCAATGATACGGTTATCGGCAATTTCCAGTTTGGTGGTGAAAGCGGCAGCTTTGAACGTGGCTTCAGTTGCCTCTGCATCGCCAATATCCCAGTCATAGGCCAGATTGCCGGGGGCTTCAGGATGAATCTCTGCTCCGCCTTCTGCAATGGTCATCGAACTTGGCAAATCGTCATAATCGAATACGATCAATTCCGCCGCATCCTTGGCCTGCTCCAATGTTTCGGCAATGATGACGGCAACCGCCTCGCCGACAAAACGCACGCGCCCGGTGGCAAGAACAGGTCGCACAGGGGCAGCACCCATCGAGCCATCGCGGTTCTTGATAATCGCAGCGCCCATCTGATTGGGCACATCTGCCTGAGCCAATGTCTCGGCCGTGATGACCAGATGCACACCATTGCTTGTCATAGCATCGCTGACATCCAACGCTGTAATCTCCGCATGGGCAACGGGTGAGCGGAACACATAAGCATAAAGCGCACCTTCTGGGACAATGTCGTCCATATATCGCCCCGCGCCAGTTAGAAAGCGGTTGTCTTCAAAGCGACGAATGGGTTGCGATGTTCCGAATTTAGACATGGGCGTGCCTCCTGAATACCTGCAATGGGGACACTAGCGGGATGGCTCCGACTGTCCAGAACGATTGCAACTTCCAAATGGGAAAAATACCTATACCCGGTCTCCAGTAATGCCACGGGTCAGCTGCCTCTTGGTTTCGTCCGCAAGGTTGGATCAGCAACCGTAGGGTCTTCGGGCCAAGGGTGGCGAGGGTAGCGCGCACGCATTTCCTTTCGAACATCGGCGTAGGAACCGCTCCAGAATCCCGGCAGGTCTGTTGTCACCTGCACAGGGCGTTGTGCGGGTGACAGTAAGGTGATTTTCAAAGGTGTTTTGCCCAATAATATAGGGTGCTTTGTTACGCCAAACATTTCTTGCAGCCTGACCGAAAGCTCGGGAGTCTCTCCTGAATAATCCAGTGCGACCTCTCGGCCTAGTGGCGTTCGGAAACCGGCTGGCGCAAGCCGGTCCAACTCTTGTAGCCCATCCCATCCCAAGCTGGCATGCAACGCATCGACCAGCGAGACCTGTTTCAAATCTTCTGCGCTGCGCAACCCTTGCACGAAAGGCAACAACCAGTCTTCCAATGTTGCAAGCAACGCCTCATCGGACCAATCGGGCATTCCGTCTTGCCCTGCCACGGCCTGAACACGGGCGCGCAGCAGACGGGCTGATTTTGGCCAGTTCAGACAAGTCAGACCCAAATCCCGCACGCCTTCCAGCAGAGCATGGGCAAGCGCGTCGGGCGGTGCGTCCTTCCATGTTTGGTCGGTCAGCACCAAGGCACCAAACGTCTCTTGCCGTCGTGCCAGAACCTTGCGGTCCCGTCGGGACCAGTGGCAGGTCTCGACCCATATGATTTGTTCAAAGAAAAGCTCTCGCAACTCAGCCTCGCTGATCGAGGCGGCCAGTCGCACTTTAGCGTCCCGCGCGTTGCCATCCAGATCGGTTGCGACGATCAGGCGTTGCCCGGCAAGCGTATCACTGTTGTCCAGCACTGCGCCCTTGCCACCAGACAGCACGAAGCGCGCAGCATCGCCGGGTCTGCGCAACCCAATGCGGTCAGGATAAGCAAGTGCCGCCATCTGCCCAAGCGATCTTTGCGGCCCTTTGGCAAAGCGGGTCAGCCGTTTTGCTTCTGCTCTTATACAGGATGTGATGGCGGGATTGCCCTGCCGATCTTCAAGCGCGCGCATCCTAAACCCCAGATCGCTGCCAGCTTTGTGCCCCAAGGGGTCGCGTTCGGCCAATAAACCTGCCAACAAGGCCCCTTTGGGGTCTGAATTTACCAACATATGCGCTAGTCTTGGATGTAATGGCATTCGCGCGATGGCCTGACCATGTTCGGTGATCCGGTTGCCCGCATCCAAGGCACCCAGTACGTGTAAAAGCTTCTGGGCCTCAATATACGCTCCCTTCGGTGGTGTAGTCAGAAATGCAAGTTCCGCAGGCTGCGCGCCCCAAGCGGCCAGTTCTAAGGCAAGACCGGTCAGGTCCGCTGCCTCAATTTCTGCCGGTGGAAAGGCGGGCAGGGCACCTTCTTCGGCCTTTGTCCACATACGGTAACAGACGCCTTTAGCAATCCGCCCGGCACGGCCCCGGCGTTGGGCAGCTTCGGCGCGCGACACCTTTTCTGTGACAAGCCGCGACATGCCTGATCCGGCATCAAAACGCGCGCGGCGCGACAGGCCCGCATCGACGACGACATGAATATCTTCTATGGTCAGCGAGGTTTCCGCAATCGAGGTTGCAAGCACCACCTTACGCGCTTTTGATGGCGCAATCGCTGCGCGTTGCTCGGCAAAGGGCAAGGCCCCGAAAAGCGGGCGCACAGAAATCTCATCAGGCACCTTCAGTGCACTTGCAACCCGCCTGATTTCCCCTTCGCCGGGCAGGAACACCAGCACGCTACCTTCGGTTTCGGCCATGGCCTGCTCGACCAATGCAGTGACAGAAGTTTCAAACCGTGCTTCCTTGCGTACCGGGCGTGGCAACCAACGGGTCTCAACAGGAAAGGCTCGCCCGTCCGAGGTGACAATCGGCGCGTCGTCCAACAATGCGGCCACGGGTTGCGCGTCCAATGTTGCCGACATGACTAGTACAAGCAGATCATCGCGCAGGGCTGCGCGGGCCTCCCAAATTAATGCAAGACCCAGATCGGCATTCAGGGATCGCTCGTGGAATTCATCGAACACTACCGCACCAACCCCTGATAATTCCGGGTTGGACTGGATCATCCGCGTCAGTATTCCTTCGGTCACAACCTCAATTCGGGTGGCCTCTGAGACCCGAGCTGCGCCTCGCATCCGGTAGCCGATTGTATTACCCACGTCCTCGCCTAACAGGGAAGCCATTCGCTCTGCTGCTGCCCGTGCTGCAAGACGGCGGGGTTCCAGCATCAGTAACCGGCCTGCAAATGCTTCTGCCTCCAGCAAGGCCAATGGCACGCGTGTCGTCTTCCCGGCGCCGGGTGGGGCCTGTAGCACGCAAACACTCCGGTCCGCCAAGGCAGCAATCAGCGGCGCAAGCGCGTTTTCTATAGGTAGGCTTTCCATCGGCGCTATCTCTAGCGCGGCGATTGGCTGGCGTCAGCCCTTATTGCCGGGTCATCGTGGCATTGCCGTAAAGCGTTTGTGTTACGACTTTTTCTACGCGGTAACGCCCATCGGCTGTCTTGGAATAATAGAGATTAAACGGAAAGCGCGATTTCTCGGCCATATCTTCTGCCGAAAAGCCCTTCAGACGCCGATATTCACCATTGCACAAGATCATATCCCCCTCGGCCCGGGGCGATCGGAGCTGCACCTGAGATCGTCGTTTGCCATCAAACATCTGGACGCTCAGCTTGCAGACCTGATCGGCATCTACATCGCGGAAGGCAGCATAGATAGCTGTCAGCGGATCGACAGTGCCGCCTTGGGTCGACGGGTCCAGCGCATCCGGACCCAGATCACGGGGCGGGTTGTAGGATTTCACCTGCGGCACACCGGCTTTGTAGACCATCGTTGCGTCGGATTTGCGTTTCCCGGTATCGGCGCTTTCTTGGTACTTGCTGGGACGAAATCCATTGGAGCTTACACGGCCCTGGGACTTGGCTGTGTATTTTACCTTTGCGACCAGACCCACAAGGCCACCGCTTTGCAGCACACCGCTGGCAGTGTAGGCGTTGCCTTTTTCGGCCCCGTAAATGGTCAGGTTTCCTGCGCGGACACCCCTAATGCGGACATCGAATACAGCATTCGTAACGCCATCTGCATAGGCGCTGACAGGGGCCAATGCAGGCAGCAATGTGCCACAGACTGCCAGAATACTTAGTGCTCGTTTCATGATTGCCTCGTTGCAAATTCTCTTCGCTCGGCGTCATATTGATGCGGAACGGGGAAGATAACAGCCCCTGTCATGTTAAAACAAGCGAAAGACCGCCATCTTTTGAAACATATTGAAGAACTGGGCGCACAGATACAGGCAGGCAATCGACGCGCGCTGGCGCGGGCGATTACTTTGATCGAAAGTGCCCGCGCTGATCATCGCAAAGAGGCGTTGGCCCTGATCCAGACTCTGCGCGGAACCGGCAGACAAGCCTTGCGCATCGGTTTGTCCGGCACGCCGGGTGTAGGTAAATCAACCTTTATCGAGAGTTTTGGTTTGATGCTGACAGGGCAGGGGCTGCGTGTGGCAGTGCTGGCTGTGGACCCCAGTTCGACCCGGTCTGGTGGATCGATCCTTGGCGACAAAACCAGGATGGAGCGTCTGTCCCGTGATCCCAACGCCTTTATCCGTCCCTCGCCTAGCCAAACCCAGCTTGGGGGCGTCGCGCGTCGCACGCGGGAGGCTGTTACTTTGTGCGAGGCTGCAGGTTACGATGTGGTGCTAATCGAGACAGTTGGGGTTGGACAATCGGAAACCATGGTGGCCGAGATGTCGGATCTGTTCGTCCTGCTTCTTGCCCCGGCTGGTGGTGATGAGTTGCAAGGCGTTAAACGCGGTATCATGGAAATTGCGGACCTCATATTGGTGAACAAAGCCGATGGCGATCTGAAAGCCGCCGCCACCCGCACGCAGGCTGACTATGCGGCCGCTCTTCACCTTCTGCGTAAACGCGCGCAAGACCCGGAGGGTTTTCCGAAAGCACTGACAGTCTCGGCGTTGGAAAATCAGGGGCTTGAAACCGCTTGGCGTGATATAAAAGCTCTGTCGGACTGGCGCAGGGAACATAGCCACTGGAACAAACGACGCGCTGCGCAGGCCGTTCATTGGCTTGAGGAAGAAGTCCGCTCTGGCTTGTTGGCGCGCTTGACTGACGATCCGGCTATACGCGCACGGATGGAACAAGCTGCCCAAGACGTAGCAAGTGGTGCAATGCATCCTGACTTGGCAGCGGCGGAGATACTTAACCGGCTTTTCCCGACCTCTGCGGATTAGAAACCTTTTGACTATATAGCCAGCGTGAGATGCAAGGTACATGCATCTTCTTTGGCCTTATGTTTCAAGTCACAAATCCCCATTCCGCACTTGACGCATCTAGAATCCCCCGGTAGATCAGCCAGACAGAATTCAGGGCATCGCACCGGCGGTGCCTTCACTCATTTAAAGACCCGAAAAGGAATGACCGATGTCTCGCGTCTGTGAACTTACCGGCAAAGGCCCGATGGTTGGAAACAACGTCAGCCACGCTAATAACAAGACCAAGCGTCGCTTTCTGCCTAACCTGAACGATGTGACCCTGACGTCCGAAACGCTGGGCCGTTCTTTCAAGTTCCGCATATCTGCGGCAGCACTGCGTACAGTGGACCACCGTGGTGGTCTCGACGGTTTCATGACGAAAGCCAAGGATGCTGAACTGTCTTCCAATGCGCTGAAGGTAAAGAAAGATATCGCGAAAGCTCAAGCCGAAGCTTGATCTTCTTGGGCCAGTTAAGGATGTGCGGCCTTATTCATTATGGATGGGGCCGTTTTTCTTAATTCTGTAGTCCACCCACACGCGGCTTTCTGACAACTTGGCATCGCTGAAAAAACGGTCTACCCATCGTGACGATGTTTATGTTGCGCAGCTATATCCTAATGCTTTTGACCGCTGCCATGGTGCTGACGTCCGGTGCTATGGTATCTGCACGGCATATGGACCGAACCGGTACGCTTATTGTCATCTGTGCAGGCGGTGTTCTGTCTACGGTCGAATTAGGCCCGGATGGGGAGCCGTTAGAGCCAGCGCCCATTTGCCCGGACTGCATGCTGCACCTGCTTGCGCTTGGGCCGAAGCCTGTGGTCGTGCCGGTTCATCAAGCCGCGTTCAGCTATGTAAAACGCCTGACTACCGTCTTAAACTTGTCTTCGTTTGAAAGCCCGCGCCCTGCTGCCCGTGGCCCACCTGTTGAACTTTAATACCCTTAAGGTCAACAATTTCAGACAAGACAAGGAACAAAAAATGTCTTTCAAAACTTATGCTTCTGCTGCAGCTTTCGCCCTGTTTGCGCTGCCTGCATTTGCCGGGGACGCCAAGATCATGGTGCAGGATTCTTATGCGCGCTCTTCCAGCCCCGTCGCCAAAACCGGGGCGGCTTTTATGCAAGTAATGAATCATAGCGAGCAAACAGATCGTCTGATCAGTGCATCCTCTGACGCTGCGAAGCGGGTAGAGCTTCACACCCATCAGGATGTTGGCGATGGCGTTATGAAGATGATTCATGTGGAAGAAGGGTTTGAGGTCCCTGCGGGCGAGATGCTGACCCTGGAACGCGGCGGCAAGCACGTGATGTTGATGGGGCTGACAGAACCGTTGAATGATGGGGAAACAATAGCCCTGACCCTGACCTTCGAGAAAGCCGGCGATATCGAGGTTGAGGTGCCAGTTGATCTAACCCGCAAGCCGCAAGCCGGCGCCCACGGGGACCATGGCGCACATTCTGGTGGCGACAGCTGATATAAATTATTTGCCCCCGCCATGCCTATATTGGAGCAGGGCGGGGGCGACCGGATTAGTCTGAACCTTTTTTCTGCAGGAATATGGATTATGGAACTACTGCATGTGTTCTTCAGATATCCAAAAGGTCTCCCCTGTAATTTTGCGCGGCATACACGCTAAGCCGGAAATCTTGGCGTTTCAGCATCCGCTGGCAGGTCTTCAACTGGTTAAAGGTACGCTTGAGCCCGAGGAAACCGTCGCACAAGCCGCTGTTCGAGAACTTTGGGAGGAAAGTGGTGTTTCTGCTAAGGTGAGCGCACTTCTTGGAATGCATTTGAATGGCGCGCCGTCCGTACCTTGGCACTATGTACTCTGCACGGCGCAACCTCTTCCAGATGGCTGGTCCCATTGGACCAAAGATGGTGGGGGCCTTTTCTTTCGATTCTTTTGGCACCCTATTCACGACGATGATGTGTCATTTCACAAGGATTACCGACATGCTCTGGCGTTCATTCGTAAGGTGATAGCGGATCAACTCACTGGCCTGCCACTGCAATAGCTCTTCGCGTTTGCGCCAAAGGCTTTGTAACGCTTCCAGAAACTTTCATGGCTGCTGTTATCCGATTGACGGATTACTTGTGCCTGATGCGGGTCACGGAAAAACGTCGCGGCCAGTTTTTGGTCCTGACGGCTCAACGTCAGATCAGCGACCTGTTGAATGCAATTGCACAGGGCAGGATTCGCTGCAGACCTGTCCGACCTATTACAAGCATTCTCAATAATTCTGGCCTGCGCCGCTGTGGCTGCCATAGCCAGCACTACAGCCACGATAACGGGTCGTATCATTGGGTTTTCCCTCTTCCTACTCACCTCCACCTTGGCAGAGTTTGCCTCAGGCATGCAGGAAAAACAATTCACAATAGCCGTTATTTCCCAAGCGTGACCGGCTCCGGTCGACCCATACGGCACAGGTCACAAATCCGCACGGCCTCGGTGATGCCCATCTCGGCCAATTCACGGAATGATGGCAAGGAATATTCATCCGCGGCGGCGTAATTCACCTGATATCCCATATCCTCAAACGCGGCCACAGACAGGCGGCTAAGCGGGCGGTTTACCCCGGATAGAAAGCCCGTCAGCAGTTCATCCCCAAAGATCAGCTCACGCCAATGACCTTCGCGCGTTCCCGGCCCGCCGGTATTGGCAATCGGTACGGCCCCTGTGCCCGTCCCGCCGACCAGTTCTGCGTATTCCCGCGTAGCGTTTGCGCCAGTAAATTGCGGGTTGTTCGTACCACTATTTCTGACCAGATAAAGTTTCTGCCATAAGGTGCCGAAGCCCAACACATGGGCCATTTCATGCAGCACGACATCCTCGAAACTGTTTTCCCGCTCTAGGCGTGCGACATCAGCGCTGTCAAATTTCATCACGCCTTTGAGGGGCAAGGCATTGACAGGGCTCAGAACCGTTGGCCCGGCCTGACCCAAAACACCTGAATCCCCGTCGATTTGTATGACAGAGGCCTCAATTAAAACGCCATCGATTTGCTGCCCTTCGACATAGACGGGCTGGAATTCGGTCTCAATCACCTCATCCCACCGCTGCGCCGCCCGCTGAAACGCTGCATGCTGTCGGTCCGAGACAGAGCTGAGATATTCAACGGTAATCATGAGACTGCTCCTGTTTTATGAGTTTCTATAACAGATAAGCCTTCGCCTGTCGCAACCAAGTCGGCGATGGATTGAATGGCCAGTTTTTGCCAGATCGTCAGGAAACGATGCCGAAAGCGTAACAGGTTGTGTGTGCACAACTTGAACCCACCAATCGAGACAGCTTGACCGCCCCCACATTCCGCCGCATATCATCCCTATGACTGACCTCTTACATATTCGCAATTTTTCTATCGTGGCCCATATTGACCACGGGAAATCCACCCTTGCTGACCGGCTTATCCAGGAAACCGGCACGGTCAAAGACCGCGACATGAAAGAGCAAATGCTCGACAGCATGGATATTGAGCGCGAGCGTGGAATTACCATCAAGGCCAATACTGTCCGGATCGACTATCGCGCCGATGATGGGCAGGATTACGTGTTGAACCTGATCGACACGCCGGGTCACGTGGACTTCGCCTATGAGGTTAGCCGATCCATGCGCGCGGTCGAGGGCTCGCTCTTGGTTGTCGACAGCACTCAAGGGGTCGAAGCGCAGACGCTGGCAAATGTCTATCAGGCGATCGACGCAGATCATGAGATCGTCCCTGTGCTCAACAAGATCGACTTGCCCGCCAGTGATTGTGACCGTGTGGCCGAGCAGATTGAAGATGTCATTGGTATCGATGCGACCGGTGCAATTCAGGTCTCTGCCAAGACGGGGCAGGGTATCCACGAAACACTTGAGGCCATCGTCACCCAACTTCCCGCGCCCAAAGGGAACCGGGATGCGCCTTTGAAAGCTATGCTGGTGGATTCGTGGTATGACGCCTATCTTGGCGTCATCGTTCTTGTCCGGATTATCGATGGTGTGTTGAAAAAGGGCGAGAAAATCAAGTTCATGTCCAACAACACGATCCATCATGTGGATCGCATCGGTGTCTTCAAGCCCGAGCGTGAGGATATCGGCGAGCTTGGCCCCGGTGAGATTGGCTTTCTGACGGCGTCGATCAAACAGGTGCGCGATACCCGTGTCGGGGACACAATTACCCATGAAAAGAAAGGCACGGGCACGCCGCTGCCAGGCTTCAAACCATCGCAACCCGTGGTGTTTTGCGGCTTGTTCCCGGTCGATTCCGCCCAATTCGAAGACCTGCGCGATGCGATCGAAAAGCTTGCATTAAACGACGCGTCATTCAGCTATGAGATGGAGACCTCCGCCGCGCTGGGCTTCGGCTTCCGTTGTGGTTTTCTGGGGCTTTTACATCTCGAAGTGATCCGCGACCGAATCGAGCGGGAATATGACATCGAGCTGATTACCACTGCGCCAAGCGTGATTTACCACATCTACATGCGCGACGGCACCATGACCGAGCTGCACAACCCCGCTGATATGCCCGACCTGACCCATGTGGACCATCTCGAAGAACCGCGCATCAAGGCCACGATCCTTGTGCCGGACGATTATCTTGGGGATGTCCTGAAGCTCTGTCAGGATCGCCGCGGTATTCAGGAGGATCTGACCTATGCGGGCAGTCGGGCCATGGTGGTTTATGATTTACCGCTCAATGAGGTCGTGTTTGATTTCTATGATCGACTGAAATCCGTTACCAAAGGCTATGCCAGCTTCGATTATCAGATGACTGGCTACCGGCAGGACCGATTGGTCAAAATGCAGATTTTGGTAAATGATGAACCCGTGGATGCCCTGTCTATCATGGTTCATCAAGACCGGGCCGAAACCCGTGGCCGCGCAATGTGCGAAAAGCTCAAAGATCTGATCCCGCGCCACATGTTCAAAATACCGATTCAGGCCGCTATCGGAGGCCGTATCATCGCCCGCGAGACCCTCGCAGCTCTGCGCAAAGACGTGACTGCCAAATGCTACGGCGGGGATGCAACGCGTAAACGTAAGCTCTTGGACAAGCAAAAAGCCGGTAAGAAAAAGATGCGCCAGTTCGGGAAAGTTGATATCCCTCAGGAAGCATTTATTTCGGCATTGAAGATGGACGGGTGATTTCTAGAAGCCTTATTTGTATATCTGCTACAGCTATTAGAAACAGGTGTAATACCTATGAAAATACGTTCGAGACAGTAGACTTCGCTCGATCAGTTTTAGCTGTAGCTATTCATTTTGAATGCAGCTTATGTGAGCTCCGAGAACTCGTTCATAAATGTATAGAGTCCGCCCAATTAAAGGATGGGCGCTTGACGAAGATCAACCAAGGTGTCGCAGGATAATTTATCGTTAAATGGTGATAATCCAATTTGACGGAACCTGATATGACACTTCTTCGCCCTGCCGCTGCTTTCCTTGCTCTTCTGCTTATTGCCGGATGTACAGAGGAAGGCAAATACCCGGTTTCGGGTGAGGAATGCGGCCCTGATGATCCGGTGAAAGAGCTTGATGCATCGGATTGCTTGCCGCCTGTCTAAACTGGTTTGATAGATCCCGCCTCTCTGATTGCGCTTGGTGCGCTGTTTCTGGCTGGCCTTGTTGCGGATATTTGTGCGCGCAAGACCGGCTTTCCGCGTGTGACGCTTCTGCTTGTGTTCGGACTTGTGGCAGGGCGCGCGGGGTTTGACCTTATTCCGGCAAACTTGAAGGGGTAGCATGAGTTTCTATCAGTCATCGCTCTGACAATGATTGCGTTTCTACTGGGCGGCGCGTTGCGACGACGACGGCCCCGGCGGCCACTAATGATGTCATCACCCAATCCGGGCGCGACACCGGGTTCACCCGGACCTTGCGTGGGATCGTAGCAATTGACGATGTTTGGGGGCTAATTGTGTTCAACCTTATCCTTGTGGTCGTGGCGCAGATGAACGGGCATAGCGAGACTACTGATCTGTTCCACGCCGCTTGGGAAATCGGTGGCGCGCTTGGTCTGGGGCTGTTGATCGGTGTCCCGGCGGCTGCACTGACCGGACGGCTTAAAGATGGCGAACCTTTAGAAATCGAAGCGCTTAGCCTTGTATTTCTGACCGCCGGGCTGGCCTTGTGGCTGGACGTCTTTTTTCTCATCGCAGGCATGACGGTGGGGGCGGTGATCGTCAACACCGCGTCGCATCATCAGAAAGCGTTTCATGAGATCGAGCATATCCAATGGCCATTTGTCGTGCTGTTTTTCCTTCTTGCAGGCGGCGCGTTGGAGCTTGAGGCCGCTTTGTCTTTGGGTGGGATCGGTATTTGCTTTGTCGCCTTGCGCGCGATTGCCCGTGTCTTTGGGGGGTGGGTTGGTGCCAATTTGTCTGGCAGACCCTCAACTGAGCGCAAATGGTTTGGCGTGGCATTGCTGCCGCAGGCGGGAATTGCGATTGGCATGGCGATGATAGCATCCCAACGCTTTCCTGACTGGGCGCCGCAAATCCTGGCGCTGACCATTGGCAGTACGGTGATTTTTGAATTGCTGGGCCCGATTGCGACGCTTACTGCCATCCGGCGTGTTGAAGCCGTCTCTGAGCGCGATTGATCTTAGTCAACGTGACGTCTTAAGCCGCCCTTATAGTCCGTTCCCATCAGATACATGTGTCTGGAGAGGAGACATCTCATGCAAAAATCCGTCATTCACGAAATGATTGCCGAGGGGATAGGCACCTTTATCCTTGTTCTTTTTGGCGTGGGAGCGGTCGCAGTGTCGGTCTGGACTGGGGGTCTCAGCCTGTGGCCCGTAGCTTTGATGTTTGCGCTGGGTGTGACCTTTGGGGTGTATGTCTCAGGCAAGATCTCAGGCGGGCATATCAACCCGGCCGTGACGCTGACGCTGGCGATCTTCACGGGCTTTTCCTGGACCAAGGTCGCGCCTTATATCATTGCTCAATTCATTGGCGCGATGCTGGCAGCGGCAGCGATTTACGGCTTTTATTCTGGCATCCTTGCCCAATTCGAGATTGGCGCGGAGATCACCCGTGGCTTGCCAGGCAGTCAGCTTAGCGCGATGGGATTTGGCACTTACGCGCCAAACCCTGCTTTTATCGGTACGGATGAAGCGGCTTTTGCGCAGGTCTCGTTGAGCAAATGGTTTATGTCCGAAGCCTTTGTTACAGCCATTTTGGTCTTTGGCGTGTTATTTCTGACCGATCAGCACAACACCTCTGCGCCCTCGGCCAATTTGGCACCGTTCTTCATCGGTCTGCTGGTCGCGGCGCTGGTGGCCTATGAGGCACCGATTTCCATGACAGCGATGAACCCGGCGCGTGATCTGGGACCGCGCATCATGTCCTATTTCTTCGGCTGGGGCGAAATGGCGATACCCGGACCGCGGGGCGGCTGGTGGATTCCCAGCGTGGCCTCCATTGCCGGTGGGCTGGTGGCGGGGGCCTTTTATCGTGGCTTCTACCGGGGCGTTTTTGAAACCTATGACACCGAGCAACCTGAATGGGAGGTGGAGAAATGAAAAAACTGATCAACAAGGCAGATGATGTCACGGCTGAACAGCTACACGGGCTGGGGTTGGCACATCTGGATATCGAAGTGCATCACGATCCCGCTTTTGTCAGTGTCGTGGGCGGTGCGAAAGATCGTGTCGCGGTAATCTCGGGCGGTGGTTCGGGGCATGAGCCGTTGCATGGCGGGTTCGTTGGCATGGGCATGTTGGATGCCGCCTGTCCGGGGCAGGTCTTTACCTCCCCCACGCCGGACCAGATGTATGCAGCTGCCAAAGAAGTGGCGGGTGAGAAAGGCGTGTTGCAGATCGTCAAGAACTATACCGGCGATGTGCTGAATTTCCAGATGGCCGCCGATATGCTGCGCGATGATGGCATCTCTATGCGCAATATTATCATCGATGATGATGTTGCGCTCAAGGACTCGCTCTATACCGCCGGGCGGCGGGGGCTGGGCACAACGATCATCGCCGAAAAGGTCTGTGGTGCCGCCGCGCGAGAGGGTTATGATCTGGATCAGATGGCAGCGTTGTGCCGCAAGGTGAACCTTTATGGCAAAAGCATGGGGGTCGCCCTGACCTCCTGCACGACGCCACAAAATGGCAAACCCAGCTTCGAGTTGGGTGCTGATGAGATAGAAATCGGCATCGGCATTCACGGCGAGCCGGGGGTAGAACGCATCAAGATCAAAACCGCGGATGAGGTGACAGAGATCCTGGCAGACCACATCTTTGAGGACGAAGCCTACACACGCAAGCTTTCGGAGTGGGACAGCGCCAAGGGCGATTGGGTAGATAGCGAAGTGACCGATATCACCTTCAGCTCAGGCGACGAGGCCATCGCGATCGTCAATGGGATGGGCGGCACGCCCGTGTCCGAGCTTTACACTGTCTATGCCAAACTGGCCGAGATTGCAGGGCGGCACGGCGTCAAGATAATCCGCAATCTGGTCGGCAATTACATCACCTCTCTGGAAATGGCGGGTTGTTCCCTGACGCTGGTGAAGGTGGATGACGAAATCCTGCGGCTCTATGATGCGCCGGTCAACACGCCCGCTCTGCGCTGGGGTGTCTGAGATGACGTATAAGGCCTTGACGGCCTCGGTGCTGCGCGCATGGATCGAGAAATCCGCTGCCGCCCTGTCGGAAAATCGGGTTTGGCTGACTGAACTGGACAGCCCTATCGGTGACGCCGATCACGGCAATAATATGGAACGTGGGTTTGCCGCAGTCCTGACGGCCTTGCCCGAAAGTGATGACCTTGGGGTGATCCTGAAAGCGGTTGCGATGACGCTGATCTCCAAGGTTGGCGGTGCAGCGGGACCGCTTTACGGCACGTTTTTTCTGGAGGCGAGCAAGGTTTTGCAACACCATGATAGGGCAGATGGCGAAGAGCTTGCCGCCTGCCTGAAAGCAGGCGTTGAAGGGGTCAAGAAGCGCGGCAATTCAGATGTTGGGATGAAGACAATGCTTGATGCGCTTGTGCCTGCAGTAACGATTTTCCGCGATTACATCATTGAAGACGGCACCATTCTGACCGGTTTGCAGGCCGCAGCCAAAGCGGCGGAAGAGGGGGCCAAGGCCACTATTCCAATGCAGGCGCAGCGCGGGCGGGCCAGCTATCTTGGGGAACGCAGCATTGGCCATCAGGATCCCGGTGCGACTTCAAGCTATCTGATCTTGCAAGCTTTCGCGGATGTGGTGGTCGAGACATGATCGGAATTGTCATCGTGTCCCACAGCCGCAAGCTGTCTGATGGCTTGAAAGAAATGGCAGACGCGATGACGCAAGCCCCGGTTCCGATTGCATCGGCCGGGGGCATCGATGATCCTGATAATCCTCTGGGCACCGACGCCGTTCGAGTTCAAGAGGCCGCGCGCTCGGTCATGTCTGACGATGGCGTCTTGATTTTTACTGATATCGGCTCTGCCAAGCTTAGCGCGGATATGGCTATAGATCTGCTGGATGATACGGAGCGCGCCCGCGTAAGGCATTGTGATGCGCCTTTGGTAGAAGGGGTTCTGGCGGCTGCTGTTCAAAGTGCGGCTGGCGGTTCGATGGACGCAGTCATGCGCGAAGCCAGTGGCAACATCCTTTTGCAACACAATTTCCGCGACAGTGTATCGCGAGAGTTCGTTATCAAAAACCGCCTTGGCCTGCACGCCCGTCCTGCCGCAATGTTTGTCGAGGCTATGAACAAATTTTCCGGAGAAATCCGGCTAATCAACCTGAGTAAAGGAAAACCTGCCGCAAATGCCAAAAGCATCAACGGTGTCATGCTATCCGAGGTCTCGGGCAATGATCGAGTGCGGCTGGTCGCGTCTCCTGCAGAGGCAGAAGCTGTGTTTGCCGAGATGGACCGCCTTCTGACTGCCAATTTTGGTGAGGCAGATATAGCGTCCGCTGGGTTGAAAGTGACCGAAGTTGCTTCCCCGCAGCTGGTTGAAGGGCAACTGACAGGTGTGTCAATCACACAGGGTTTTGCTACGGCACCGCTACAGCATGTCTGTCGGGAATTGCCCAAAGTTACGCTAACGCAGATCGACGATGTCGAGTCCGAAATCGCGCGTTTTGATGAGGCTCTTGCCAGCTCTGAGGCAGAGATAAAGGCGCTGTTGTCCGGCAAAGAAGACAGCATAAGTGCCAATGATCAGAAAATCTTCGACGCACATATCGCCTATTTACATGATCCTGATATCACAACCCGCGTGCATGACGGGATTGCGAACAAACAGGTTTGCGCTGCTGCGATCTGGCGGCAAGTAATTGATGAGCTGTATGAAACCTATGCTGATCTGAAAGACCCTGTTCTGGCGGCCCGTGCGGCCGATATTCTGGACGTCGGCCAGCGTGTGTTACGCCTGCTTCTGGGACAGAACGAACCCCGCGTTTTCGATAGCCCGGTCATTCTTGCCTATGATGAGCTTCGTCCCTCTGAGGTTCTGGCTCTTTCCGACACACGCGTGCTCGGGGTTTGCGCGGCATCGGGCGGCAAGACATCACATGCAGGCATTCTTGGCTCGACGCTGTCTATTCCGGTTGTTTTTGCTTTTGGCGAGGCATTGCAGGCAGTGCCAGATGGGCGAGAAGTTTTGTTGGATGGTGCGGCCGGTTTGCTGAAAATTGCCCCTGACCCCCAAGAAGTTGCTGCGATGCAGGTCAAGCGCGAGGCTTGGCAGAAGCGTCGGGCGCAGGCAGAGGCAATCAGGTTTGATCCAGCAATTACAACAGACGGGCACAAAGTCCGGGTCGCGGTCAATATGGCGTCGATGGATGAGCTGGGGTTGGTCGAAAACAGCGGCGCAGAGGAAGTTGGCCTGCTGAGAACCGAATTCTTGTTCATGCGTAGGGACAAGGCACCGACTGAAACCGAACAATTCGAGATTTATAAGAGGATAGTTGAGACGCTTGACGGTAAGCCATTGACCATCCGCACCACAGATATCGGCGGCGATAAGCCGGTGCTCTATCTGGATCGCTTGCCCGAAACGAACCCCAATCTGGGCTGGCGGGGTATTCGCCATAGCCTTGATGTGCCTGCATTGTTTGAAGTGCAGCTTGCGGCGATCCTTCGCGCCAGCGCATATGGCCCGGTACGTATTATGTTCCCGCTGGTCAGCACTCTGGACGAAGTGCATGCTGCTTGCGCCAGCGTGGAACAGGTCAAAACCCGATTAAAGACGCAGGGGCTGGTTTTTGGTGATGCAGTCGAGATCGGGGTCATGATCGAGGTGCCCGCCGCGGCGGAAATGGCAGATATACTGGCTTCGCAAGTCGATTTCTTCAGCATCGGGACAAATGATCTGACGCAATATGTAATGGCCGCTGATCGCGCCAATCCGAAAGTCCAAAACCTGTTTGACCCGTTTAATCCCGCTGTGCTGCGTATGGTACGTAAGTCTATCGACGCGGCTCACCGTGCCGGTATCTGGATTGGTATGTGCGGAGCTATGGCAGGCAGCCCGCTGGCAGCACCTGTGCTTGTCGGCATGGGGCTGGATGAGTTCAGCATGGCACCTGCGGATATCCCCGAATTCAAACTGACCCTGACCGGTCTTGATCGCGGTGCATGTCGCGGCTTGGCTGATGAGGTCCTCGACATGACCTCTGCTGCGGCTGTTCGCGCGCGAATTACGGAGTTTATTGGATAAACCAAAAGAAAGGACATCCCATGTTTAAGAATATCACAGTTGCTGTAGACGGCTCGGATCATGCCTGGCGCGCGTTGCGCATCGCTTGCGATCTGGCACAGCACTATGAAAGCAGCCTGCATCTAGTGCATACCCCCGAACTTGGCAGCACGGGTATTGCTGTGGGATCAGGCGCGGTTGAGATCCAGCCGACAGATGAACAAGTGATTGAAGCAGGACGGGTGGTGATGGCTGAGGCTGCGACGATAGCCCGCGATATGGGCGTCGAACCCGCCAATCAGATCGTTAGCAATGGCACACCCTCGCAAGAGGTCATTGCGACGGCCAATAACACAGAGTCCGACCTGATCGTTACCGGAAGGCGCGGCATGGGCGGTATTGCAAGCTTGCTGATGGGAAGTACATCGCAAAAGATTGCTCACGACTCACCCTGCGCCTATCTGACAGTGAAATGATGCGGTTGCAGTGCGGTGGGGTGTTAGTCGGCTTTTCGAAGCCAACATTCGCTTTCAACACGGTGCCTTCGCGATCTTTTCCATAAGCGGCACCCTGCCGCATTATTCGCGGCGACTACATCTTGCTATGATTGCCAAAACATAAAGCGTATCCATTTGATATTACTGAAATTGAGGGAGGATCCGATGATCCGCAGGCTCGGAATTTCAATTGGCTTGTCGCTGTTTGCGACGGTAGTTAGCGCTTTCGAATATGATTTAGATACAGAGTTCTACCAGCCCGGTCCGGGCGCTATCGAAGGTGCAATTGCGCATATCAAGGCGCTTGAGGCGGATGATCGTACCGCAGACGCAGACAGAGTTCGCGAGGCGATTCAGCAGCCTATGGCAGTTTGGATCACACAAGGCATACCTGATGAAGCCAAAACACAGGCAAAGCAAGTTATGTCCGCAGCCGGCGCGCATGGAAAAATCCCAGTCTTTGCGGCCTATAATATTCCGTTCCGCGACTGTGCCCAGTATTCGGCAGGTGGTGCAACCTCAGTTGAGGATTATCAAGCTTGGATCGATGGCTTGGTTGACGGGATTGGTGCTGGTGACGCTATCGTCATTTTAGAACCGGACGGGCTCGCGATTATTCCCCATGCCACCACTATTGACGGCGAAAACGACTGGTGCCAGCCAGAGGAAGGCAATCCCGAAACCGCAGAGGCCGAGCGTTATGCGATGACGGAATACGCGGTTGCCGCCCTGAAAGCCAATCTTGGCACCAAAGTCTATCTCGACGGTGGCCATGCCGATTGGCTTGCTCCACGAGAAATTGCCTCCCGTCTTCTGCGTGCGAAGGTTCAGGAAGCTGACGGTTTTTTCTTGAACGTGTCCAACTATGTCGCAACGGACCGTCAGATCGAGCATGGCGAACGTGTCGCGAAATGCGTGTTCTGGGGTCTTGAGGGCAACGACGTGAGCGACTGCACGAATGATGACGCTTTTTATGAAGATAATGTTGACCCTATCATTGCTGAGAAAGGTGAAGACGCCGTACCCCATTTCGTGATCGACACTAGCCGCAACGGCAATGACGTCTGGACAGGCGATGCATCGTATCCAGATGCGCAGGTCTGGTGCAATCCACCAGGCCGTGCCCTTGGGCAACCTGCGACGACGGATACGGATTCACCCTATGCGGACGCTTATCTTTGGATCAAAATTCCCGGTGAATCAGACGGAGAGTGTTCTCGTGGCCTCACTGATCAGAACGGAGTGGATCCGGAGTGGGGTATGGTGGATCCTGCGGCGGGCAAGTGGTTTGCAGAGCAGATCGAGAGTCTGGTGGCTGCCACGGGCGAATGAACCCACGAACTGATTTTTGTTTGATAAAAATTCGCGCTTGCTGCGGCGCGCGAAGGACTTTAGCCAATTTGTGCAGATTCTGGAAAACGTAGTGTCGCGCCAGCCATGCGCACATGCGCAACATTCAACAATATCGAAAATCAAAATAGGGCGATCAAAAAATCGTCCGTTTTTTTTAATTTATGCCTAGCCTAGCGGATCAAATCGCACATTGGCTTGAGCGCACCGTTACATCCAAATTCGGATAGTCCCAAAGAACTGCCCTGACGGATAGTGCTGGTCGAATTATCAAGCGACATAATCGCAATTGCAGCGCATATCGAAAGAATCGCTACTGCAGGTTTGAATATCGACTGTAGGATTTCGGCAAAAAAGCCCATCTCAAACAACCCCCGTTAATGAGAAACCTAGTTACTATGTGTCAGAATAACATCAAAAATATGTCATAAATAAGGCAACCGTCTGTAGCCCGTTGTCTGTAAGGGATTTTTGTCATGTTCAACACTTTTGTTTGGCCGTTCAATAGAGTAATTACAGGCTCTGAAACCTAGTTTGAACCAAGGCCCGCCTGACATGAAATTCACCCTCTCCTGGCTAAAAGATCATCTGGAAACGGACGCATCTCTGGATGATATTCTTTACGCTCTGACCGATCTCGGGCTGGAGGTTGAAGGCGTCGAAAATCCGACCAGCAGGTTGCAGGCGTTTACAATCGGCAAGGTTCTTAAGGCCGAAAAACATCCTGATGCGGACAAGTTGAAGGTGTGTCAGGTGCAAACGGATGAGGGCGAAACCCAGATCATCTGCGGCGCGCCGAATGCGCGCGAAGGCATCATAGTGGTTATTGCAAAACCCGGCACCTACGTGCCTGGCATTGATACCACTATTGGAGTTGGCAAAATCCGGGGCATCGAAAGTTACGGCATGATGTGTTCCGAGCGCGAGATGGAACTGTCAGATGAACATGACGGCATTATCGAACTGCCATCCGGCGAGATCGGTCAAAGCTTCACCGATTGGCTTTCCGAAAATGACCCTGCAAAGGTCGATCCGGTGATCGAGATTGCAATCACACCCAACCGCCCTGATGCGTTGGGTGTGCGTGGTATTGCCCGCGATCTGGCTGCGCGCGGTCTGGGCAAGATGAAACCGCGCGATATTGATCCGGTGCCGGGGGCCTTTGCTTGCCCGATCAGCGTAAGCATCGACGATGGCGCAAAGGACGCTTGCCCGGTTTTCTATGGCAGACTGATCAAAGGGGTAAAGAACGGTCCAAGCCCGGCCTGGTTGCAGCAGCAGCTTAAGGCCATCGGGTTGCGTCCAATCTCGATCCTTGTCGATGTGACGAACTTCTTCACCTATGATCGCAACCGCCCCTTGCACGTGTTTGATGCGGACAAGATCACCGGCAATTTGCGCGTGCATCTCTCAGAGGGTGGCGAAACGCTGAGCGCGCTTGATGACAAGGACTATACCCTGTCCGAAGGCATGACTGTGATCTCGGATGACAACAACATCGAAAGCCTTGGCGGGATCATGGGGGGTGCGGCCTCTGGGTGTAGCGAAGGGACGGTAAATGTATTCCTTGAGGCTGCCTTCTTTGACCCGATCCGCACGGCCCATACGGGCCGCAAGCTCAAGATTAACTCGGACGCGCGCTACAGGTTTGAGCGCGGCATTGACCCCGAATGGACGCCAACTGGTATTGAACATGCCACCCGCATGATCCTTGATTTGTGCGGTGGTGAGGCCTCTGAAGTTGTGGTCGCAGGTCAGATCCCCGATCATGCCCGCGCCTATAAGTTGGATACAGACCGGGTACAGTCGCTTGTTGGTATGGAAATCCCTGCCGAAACCCAACGCGCCACGCTGACAGCTTTGGGCTTCCGGCTGGACGGCGATATGGTCCATGTCCCAAGCTGGCGTCCTGATGTCATGGGAGAGGCTGATCTGGTGGAAGAGGTCGCCCGCATCGCGTCACTGACCAAACTGCAAGGCAAGCCAATGCCGCGCGCCGCAACCGGCGTGCCGAAGCCAATCCTGACACCCATGCAACGGCGCGAACAGATCGCGCGCCGCACCTGCGCAGCACTGGGCTATAATGAATGCGTGACCTATTCTTTCATTGATCAGAAAACGGCCACGCTGTTTTCTGGTGGCGAAGACACGACGCGCCTTGAAAACCCGATTTCCTCTGAGATGAGCCATATGCGCCCGGCGCTTTTGCCCGGTCTTCTGCAAGCCGCTGCCCGCAATCAGGCCCGCGGTTTCGGCGACATGGCCCTGTTCGAGGTCGGCCCTGCCTTCCATGGCGGGGAGCCCGAAGAACAGCAGCTGCTGGTCACAGGTCTTCTGGTTGGCCATACCGGCCCCAAGGACGTGCATGGCACCCGCCGCGCGCTTGACATCTATGATGTCAAAGCCGATGCCGAAGCCGTTCTGAATGCCATCGGTGCCCCCGCCAAAGCCCAGATCCTGCGGGGCGCAAGCGATTGGTGGCACCCCGGCCGCCATGGCATGATCTGCCTTGGCCCCAAGAAAGTACTGGGTGTCTTTGGCGAGGTTCACCCCAAAGTGCTGTCCGAGATGGACGTCAAAGGCCCTGCCATGGCCTTCACGCTCTGGCCTGCCGAAGTTCCTTTCCCGAAAACCAGATCGGCCACCCGCCCGGCACTTCACCTGCGTGATCTGCAAGCGGTGGAACGAGATTTCGCGTTTGTTGTGGACAATGATATTGAGGCCCTGACCTTGATTAATGCCGCAACTGGGGCTGACAGGACCCTGATCCAGAATGTGCGTGTTTTCGACGAATTCATTGGCCCGAAGGCCGAGGATCAGATGGGCGCGGGTAAAAAATCCCTCGCGATTACTGTGCGCCTGCAACCAAGCGATAAAACGCTGACCGACGAAGAGATCGAGGCGATCAGTGCCAAGATCGTCGAGAAAGTCAGCAAAGCCACAGGCGGCACCCTGCGCGGATAGCACTTTTGAAAGGATTGCGCGATGACATTGACTGTTTATCTCTCGGGTGAAATCCACACGGATTGGCGCGATCAGATCATTGACGGGGCCAAGGGGCTGGATGTGCAATTCAATAGCCCTGTGACAGATCACGCCGCGTCAGACGATTGCGGCGTGAAAATTCTGGGCGCCGAGGATCAGAAATATTGGCACGACCACAAAGGCGCGATGGTCAATGCGATCCGAACACGCAAAGGCATAACCGATGCGGACGTGGTCGTGGTTCGGTTTGGTGAAAAGTACAAACAATGGAACGCGGCCTTCGATGCGGGCTATGCGGCAGCTTTGGGCAAGTCCCTGATCATCCTGCACGGCCCTGATCATCAACATGCCCTGAAAGAGGTGGACGCTGCAGCTTTGGCCGTCGCCGAACACCCGGCGCAGGTCGTCGACATCCTGCGCTACGTTTTGATGGGAAAATTGCCAGGGTAACGCAAGGTTCAGGTCGCGTGCGCTGCATATCCGGCTAACTTGGCTTCATGATTTTTGACTATGTTATTATTGGTGGTGGGTCTGGTGGCGCGACATTGGCGGCCCGGCTTAGCGAGAATCCAGCCGTCTCGGTCTGCTTGTTGGAAGCAGGCGGGCAGGGGCGGGACATTTTCATTCGTGCGCCCGCCCTTGTGGCGGCGATGATCTCGGGGCGGCCAAAAATCAACAATTGGGCGTTTCAGACCGTGCCGCAGGCAGGGCTAAACAACCGACGCGGCTTTCAGCCACGCGGCAAGGCTTTGGGCGGTTCCAGTGCAATCAACGCGATGCTCTATGTCAGGGGGCACCCGCAGGACTATGACGAATGGGCCAACCTAGAGGCCGACGGTTGGGATTGGGCCAGTGTGCTGCCATATTTCAAGCGCTCTGAAGGTAATAGCAGAGGGACCGATGCGCTACATGGCGGCGATGGCCCGTTACAAGTGGGCGAACAATCTGCGCCGCGCGCGATTTCTCACGCGTTTGTCAAGGCCTGCACATATCTGCAAGTTCCCCAAAACTATGATTTTAATGGTGCTGATCAGGAAGGGGCAGGGCTCTATCAGGTCACTCAGTTTCAATCTGGCCCTCGCAAGGGTGAGCGTTGTTCTGCAGCTGCGGCCTATCTCCACCCCGCGATAACCAGACCCAATCTGACTGTTCTTACAAAAGCGCAAGTGTCTCGGATTGAGGTGCAGCAGAACCGAGCCTGCGCTGTTCACTGGCGTGGCGGTCGCATAGAGGCCCGCAAGGAAGTGATACTTGCCGCTGGAGCGTTCGGGTCGCCGCAGTTGTTGATGCTGTCGGGCATTGGTCCCGAAGACGAACTGCGCACCCATGGTATCGAGCCAGTTCATGTCCTACCTGGTGTTGGGCAGAATTTGCAAGACCACCTGGATTATACGATCAGTTATACATCGCTGCGCCGCGATGTTGTCGGACTGACGCCGGGCGGAGTGCTTGACCTTGTAAAAGCAGGGCTCAGATGGCGCAGGGATGGCTCTGGCACATTTGCAAGCCCGTTCGCCGAAAGCGGCGCCTTCATCAAAAGCACCGTGGACGAGGTACGACCTGATTTGCAACTGCATTTCGTAATCGGCATAATTGACGATCACATGCGGAAAATTCACACGGCTCACGGATTTTCCTGCCATGTCTGTGTTTTGCGCCCTGAAAGCCGGGGGACGGTTGGGCTCACCTCTGATAATGCGGTGGACCCACCCCGCATTGATCCGGCCTATCTGAGTGCGCGAAGCGACCTGACAAAGCTGATGAAAGGTGCGCGTATACTCGAACAGATATTACAAAGCCCGCCCCTTGCTGCTTGGCGGGGGCAGCGGCTGTATGAAAATGACGGCTCCGACGCAGCACTTGAGGCTGATATTCGCCAACGAGCCGACACGATCTATCACCCCGTCGGCACTTGCCGAATGGGCGCAGATGACATGGCGGTGGTGGACAGCCAATTGAGTGTGCATGGTGTGCAAGGGCTACGCGTCGTGGACGCGTCGATTATGCCGCGGTTGCTGGGCGGCAATACTAATGCGCCCACCATTATGATTGCGGAACGCGCGGCTGATCTGATCCGAGGGATCAGTCCCGCGGTGGTGTAACTAGACCGACCTGCACAGCGTCACGCGCAACAAATCGATCCAGATACGCTACAAGCGCCTTGTGATCTTCCCAGCCCAAAACCTCTTTCGCGCCATAGAAATCCAGCGCGCGTAGCCAAGGCGCGATGGCAATATCCGCGATGGAATAGCTGCCGGTGATCCAGTCCTTGCCGCTCAGTTCTTTTTCAAGCACGGCCAGCAGGCGTTTTCCTTCGTCGATATAACGCTGTTGCGGGCGCTTATCTTCCCACCCAGAACCGGCGAATTTGTAGAAAAATCCAAGCTGGCCCAACATCGGCCCAAGGCCACCCATCTGAAACATCAGCCATTGGATTACCTTGGCCTTTTCGGACGCGGTTTCCCCAAGCAGCTTGCCGGACTTCTCAGCCAAATAGATCAGGATTGCCCCGGACTCAAACAAACCAATCGGGACACCATCAGGTCCGTTTGGATCAATGATGGCCGGGATCTTATTATTCGGGTTGAGTGACAGAAATTCAGGGCTTTTCACATCAGCATCCGCCAGCGTCACTTTATGGGCCTCATAAGGCAGCCCCATTTCCTCCAACGCGATTGAGGCTTTCACGCCATTAGGCGTTGGAAAAGAGTAAAGCTGAATAACGCTCGGGTCTTTGGCAAGCCATTTTTTGCTGATTGGAAAGTTGCTGAGATCGCTCATTGGGAAGCCTTTCATGTAAGGGCAAGTCTTACTTTACGGGGAAAAATTCACGCAGTTTCCCATACCTAACGGCATAAAATTATAAAAAAAGGGGTATTATTGTGTGAAAAAATGGTATGACACCTGCGGTTGCGCACAAAAAAAACAAAAGCGCACAGGAAGAGAAAAGGGACTCTACATGCTAAACGAATTCAAGGACTTCATCGCCAAGGGCAATGTCATGGACATGGCGGTTGGTATCATTATCGGGGCGGCCTTTACGGCAATTGTCACCTCTTTGGTTGATGATCTGATCAATCCGCTGATCGGTATCTTTATGGGGGGCGTGGACTTTTCCGGCCTTTCCGCGTCTGTGGGCGAAGCTACATTCACCTATGGTAACTTCATCATGGCGCTGATCAACTTCCTGATCATTGCCTGGGTGGTGTTCATGCTGGTCAAGATGGTGAACAAGGTGAAAGACGCGTCAACGGCCCCTGAAGAAGAGGCTCCTGCGGAAGACCCTGGCCCATCAGAGATCGATCTTCTGAAAGAAATCCGCGACAGCCTCGCAAAGGGCTAAGTTTAGGCCAGTTCCGGCTACCAAATACTCAACATTCCGCGCGCGGGGTCAGATCGACTTTGCGCGCGTTTTGTTTAATGTAACCCATAAGAACGTCTTGGCCTGATGCCAGCGCTTACAAATACTGCATCCCGTATAATACCAGCGCTCCACCAAGCATGGAGCCTGCGACGTTCTTGGTCCAAACCCCCAACACCATAGTCACTACCGCTGCTGTCAGACGGGCGGGGTCCGGCTCCCCGCCTGTTGCAGTGGGCCATAGGACCAAAGGTGCAACCAGGCCCGGTAGGATCGCCACCGCCGTATAGCGCAGATGGCGCAGCACCCATTCAGGCATCGGGCGGTCGCCAATCAGCCCAAGAAACGAGAAGCGGATCAGAAATGTTCCGACCCCCAAAACCACAATGATCCACCATATTTCAGTGTCCGAATAGTTCATGCCATGCGCCGTTCAACTTCTGCCCCGACGGCCATGGCAATACATGCGGCAATCAGCAGGCCAAGGTTCAGCGGCACGCTGACCAGCGCCAGTGACAGCACAATCGACACAAAGGCTGCCGCGACATGGGCTAATGTGCGCAGTGCCGGGGCGACAATCGCCAGAAAGGCGATGGGCATGATGAAATCCAATCCAAGCTCAGGCGGGATCTGCTCGCCGATCACAGCACCTACCCATGTGAAGATATACCAGAGCGGGCAAATCGGGCTCATTGCACCCAGATAATAGGCGGTCTTCTCGGGCAGGTTCATCCCGGTCTTTTGCTCAAATTCCTGAACAGCCAATGCATAGGGTTGATCCACCAGAAAATAGGCAATGAACGCTCGTTTCCACAAAGGTTCAGGCCCCAGATGCGGTGTCAGGGCTGCGGAATACATCGCCATGCGCAGGTTGACCGCCAATGCCGAGGCCAGGATCACTAAGGTGGGTGCGTTTTCTGACATGAACTGAAGGGCTGTGAATTGCGACGCCCCGGCAATCACCAGAACCGAGAAGCCCATGACCTGGCTCAGCTGCAGCCCGGCCTCGGTTGCCGCCACGCCAAACAGCAGTGCAAAAGGGGTCACAACAATGATAAATGGCAATCCGGCCCGGACGCCACGCCAATAGGCGGATTTCGTGGTGGTAGAAGCCATGTCCAAGCCCTAAAGTTACCCGTGCCTCAACAGCTACAGAGGCGTTGCGGAAGGTTCAAATGGCAATTCGTGATAAGACGCATCAAAGCTATCTGATTGCGCCGGATATGGGCCGGACGGGCCTGACGCGTAGTGTGTCCGGTATCGGGCAGGACGGCGCGCGGCATGACATTGATGTGGTCGAGGAACGCCCTCTGACCATCTACCTCAACAGTCGCGAGATCGTGACTGCGATGACAATTGGCGACTACCCGGAATATCTGGCACTGGGGTTTTTGCGCAATCAAGGGATGTTGGGTGCCGCCGATACGGTCACTGGCATTGACTATGACGAAGACCTGTCCGTGGTGGTGGTCCGCACAGCGGTCCAAACGGATCACGAAGAGAAGCTGAAGAAAAAGACCCGCACGTCAGGCTGCGCCATCGGCACTGTGTTTGGCGATATGATGGAAGGGCTGGAGGGGTTAAGCCTGCCCGCAACACCTGTAAAGACCTCTGATCTTTACGCATTGGCAGCCCATATCAATCGCACGCCCAGCCTCTATCTGGCGGCGGGCGCGATCCATGGCACAGTGCTGTGTCAGGGTCCCCGCCCGCTGGTCTATATGGAGGATGTGGGCCGCCACAACGCTGTTGACAAGATTGCAGGCTGGATGGCGTCGGAAAGCGTATCTGCCTCTGATAAGACGCTTTACACAACGGGCCGTCTGACCAGCGAGATGGTGATCAAAACTGCCCTGATGGGTATCCCGGTGCTTGCCTCCCGCTCGGGCTTTACCGCTTGGGGCGTCGAGATCGCGCAGCAGGTCGGCTTGACCCTGATTGGTCGGATGCGCGGGAAGCGGTTCATGTGCCTGAGCGGCGAAGACAGGCTGGTCTGGGACGCAGATCTTACGCAAGTCGCGGATGAACCGCGACAGCCTGCCCGGAAGGGGGCACCATGACCCAACCGGCAGGCGTTATTCTGGCAGGTGGCCTGTCCAGCCGTATGGGCGGTGGTGACAAGGGGCTCTTGCTTCTGGGGGGGCAGTCGCTTTTGTCGCGCGTCCATGACCGCCTTGCCCCACAGGTGGCAGAGCTTGCATTGAACGCCAATAGTGACCCGGCGCTTTTTTCCGATCTTGGGCTTCCCGTCCTGAAAGACAGCATTGACGGCTATGCCGGGCCACTGGCGGGCGTTCTGGCCGGTCTTGACTGGGCCGCATCGCGTGGCCACAGCCATATCGTCACCGCCGCAGCCGACACGCCGTTTTTCCCCTGCGATCTTGTTCCCCGCCTGATGCTGGCCGCTGAAAGCGCCCCCATCGCACTGGCGGCCACGCCGGACCCCAAACGCGGCACCGCCCGGCATCCGACATTCGGCCTTTGGCCCACCCATCTGCGCGACGATTTGCGCGCCGCTTTGCAGGGCGGTCTGCGCAAGGTTGTGCAATGGACAGACAAGCACGGCACCGCCACGGCCCTTTTTGAAGCCGATCCGTTTGATCCGTTCTTCAATGTCAACACGCCTGATGATCTATCACAGGCAGAGGCATTGCTGACATGACTGTCTTTGGGATCGTCGGCTGGAAAAACTCTGGCAAAACCGGGCTGATGGAACGGCTGGTCACAGAGATAACGGCGCGGGGGCTGTCTGTCTCGACCGTTAAACATGCCCATCACAGCTTTGATGTGGACCAACCGGGCAAGGACAGTCACCGCCACCGCGTCGCAGGCGCGCAAGAGGTGCTGTTGGCATCGGCGAACCGCTGGGCATTGATGCATGAATTGCGCGAGGTGGGTGAGCCATCGTTGCAAGACCTGCTGGACAGGCTTGCGCCCGTCGATCTGGTGCTGGTTGAGGGCTACAAGCGCGACGCGCACCCCAAGATCGAGGCGCATCGGGCCGAAACAGGTCAGCCCCTGATTGCGCGTGATGATCCAACGATCCGGGCGCTGGCCAGTGATGAGCCGCTTTCGGGCATGAATATCCCTGTCTTCGATCTGGACGACACCGAAGCCATCGCCGATTTCATCCTGAACGAGATCGGACGATGAGCCTGTTTGACACCTATATTATTGTCGACTGGTCTGGCGGGAATGATTGCGGACCAAAGCCCAAAAAGGATGCAATCTGGGCCTGCGCGGTCCAAAATGGCGTGGCCGAAACACCTGTCTATCTGCGCAATCGTGGTGTTGCGGAAGACTGGTTGTCGGACCGGCTGGACGCCGAATTGGCGCAAGGCAATCGCGTTTGTCTCGGGCTTGATTTTCCGTTCGCCTATCCCCAAAGGTTTGCCGAAGCCGTGACGGGTAAGCCAGACCCTTTGGCGCTTTGGGACTGGTTCAAGGCACATGTCGAGGACAGCCCGGACGCCAACAACCGGTTCGATCTGGCAGGACAAATCAACGCGATGTTCTCCGGTATTGGCCCGTTCTGGGGCAACGGGCTGAAAAACCGCGATATTGACCACTTACCACGTAAGGGAAAGGATCGAACGGGGGCTCCGTTCTCCGAAAAGCGATTGGTCGAGACCAAGGCCAAGGGCAGCTTTTCTTGCTGGCAGCTTTCTGGTGCCGGGGCCGTAGGCTCACAAGTCATCATGGGCTTGCCGGTTCTGGCGCGGTTGCGCGCGCGGTTTGCCGGGCAGGTTGCGGTCTGGCCGTTTGAGCCACTGACGCTCACTATTGCATTGGTCGAAGTCTGGCCCTCGCTGCTTTCGGATCAGGTCAAGACAGCCCTTGTCCAAGGGGGCATCAAGGATGCCCATCAGGTCCGCCTTCTGGCGCTGGCTTTGGCCCGGATGGATGCGGATGGCACGCTTCAGGACGCCTTGGATGCGGGCGTGCAAGGGGGACAGGAAGGCTGGATCCTTGGTGTCGGGGCAGAAGACGCCTTGCGCATGCCAACGCCGCCGCGTCTGAAAAACGATTGTTTTGCCCTGCCAGCAGGTGTCGAATGGACCCCCGTGGATGAGGCATTGTCGCTGCTCGATGCAGCCCTGCACCCCGTTATGGGGCAATCCACACTGGATCACACGCAGGCGCTGTCGCGTGTTTTGGCGCAGGACGTCATGGCGCGACGCTCAAACCCACCTGCCGCGAATGCGGCTGTCGATGGCTACGGCTTTGCCCATAGCGCAACAGGGGCGGGTGATCAACTTTTACCGCTGATCACAGGTCGCGCAGCTGCGGGGGCGGCTTTCACTGGCACGGTTCCTAAAGGTCATGCGATCCGTATCCTGACCGGCGCGATCCTGCCCGATGGCGTGGATACCGTGGTGCTGGAAGAAGACTGTGCCGTGACCGAAACCCATGTTGCCTTCTGCGGCCCCGTTAAAGCCCGCGCCAATGCGCGGCGCGCAGGTGAAGATGTGATGGCAGACGCGCTGGCCTTTCCCAAAGGCCATGTTATGCGCCCACAGGACATTGCCTTGCTTGCAGCGCTTGGTGTCTCGGACGTGTCGGTCTTTGAGCGTTTGCGCGTAGGTGTTCTGTCCACAGGGGACGAACTTGTCGACCCCGCGTCTGCCACCCGCCCGGATCAGACTTGTGATGCGAACCGGCCGATGTTGTTGAGCCTGATCGAGCGTTGGGGATACATACCGGTTGATCTGGGTCATGTTCAGGATGATAGTACCGCATTGCGGGCTTGTTTGGACAAGGCCGCGACATGCTGTGACGCGATCCTGACCTCTGGCGGTGCGTCTGCGGGGGATGAAGACCACGTCTCGGCACTGCTGTCAGAGGCTGGAACACTACACGCTTGGCGCATCGCTTTGAAACCGGGGCGCCCTCTTGCATTGGCCCAGTGGAATGGCGTTCCGTTATTCGGGTTGCCCGGCAACCCAGTGGCAGCTTTCGTATGCACGCTGATCTTTGCGCGACCAGCCTTTGCCAAGCTGGCCGGGGCAGGGTGGTCTGCGCCAGTGGGATATATGATGCCGGCCGCGTTTTCGAAGCGTAAGAAGCCCGGTCGGCGGGAATACCTGCGGGCGCGACTGACTGACGATGGTCGCGTTGAGGTCTTCGCCTCCGAAGGGTCGGGCCGGATATCGGGGCTTAGCTGGTCGGATGGGTTGGTCGAGCTGCCGGACGGTGCCGCAATCATCACCCCCGGCGATCCGGTGCGATACATTCCCTATGGCAGCTTTGGGCTATAAAACCCGGCGAAGCATTACAAAGCGTGACTGGAGTTTTGTTCCGGGCGGCTTATGTAGGCGAAAAGAAACAGGAGCCATCAATGACGGATACAGCAATGCTGAGCCCGCTTGTACGGCGGGGCAGGTGGGTTGAATTTGTGACCTTCTTCATTCTGGTGCCCGTGGCCATCGCGGTGTTTCTGCCTGCATCAATGATGTTCCCTGCGCTTTTTGCTATGACAGGCCTTGGGGTCATGCTTTTGGGCATCACGAACGCTTTTACGTGGCGTTCACTTACGGAAGGGGTCTGGCGCATCAATTGGCAGCTGGTTGCGATGACAGCCCTTGCGACGGGCATTGCGGGATGGGTGATCTTGTCGCTCAGCGCGCCAGAGCGTCTGTTTGCACTGCTGGGCGAGAACGCTCCACGCACGGCGGATGGCTGGCCGGTTATCCTGATCATAGCGCTGTTTTATCCGCTGGTCTCGGCCTTGCCGCAGGAACTGGTTTTCCGACCTCTGTTTTTCCGCCGCTACGGTGCGGTATTGCCCGGTGGTCGTGCTGCGTTGGTGCTTAATGCGGTGATATTTTCATTGGCGCATCTGATGTATTGGAGCGGCATTGTCGCCCTGATGACCTTTATCGGCGGGCTGATATTTGCGTGGAGTTATGAGCACAGGCAAAATTTCCCCGAGGCGGTGGTGCTGCATTCGGTTGCCGGTGTGGTGCTGTTTACGGTTGGGATGGGTGCGTATTTCTATAGCGGTAATGTGGTACGGCCATTTTAGGGCTGATCGCACCACATCGCTTATTCTGCAGCTTCCAATATTTTTTCATCCTGTTTGACCGACGAATTCGGCTTGGCCGCGCCACTAACATAGAGATAATCGCGGGTAACCGGCACAGTGTCTTGACGCTTTGCCAGCTGCATCTGGAAAAGTACTAGGGGCATGTCAGACATACTAAGTTCAGATGCGATCAGATAGTAGCGCCACATCCGAATGAAGCGTTCGTCATATCCCAGGGCGCGGACTTCTGGCAGGCGTGCCTCAAACCGGGTTTGCCATTCTGTCAGGGTACGTTCGTAATGGGTACGCCATACCTCAATATCGGCCTGTTGCAGTTGGGTTTTTTCCACCTCGCGCAGCACCTCGGACAAAGCCGGAGAATAGCCGCCGGGGAAAATGTATTTGCGAAACCAGGGAGAGAGATCGGTTGGTTGGGAGGTGCGACCGATGAAGTGGATAAGTGACACGCCATCCTCGGCAAGATTTTGTTCGACCTGCCGGAAATAGGTGCTGTATTGTGGCTGCCCCACATGTTCCAGCATGCCGACCGATACGATGCGGTCGAAGGTCTCGTTGACGTTGCGATAATCCATCAGGCGAAAATCGATTTTGTCGCCCACCCCGGCTTCGGCGGCGAGACGACGTGCGGTCTTAAGCTGTTCTTCCGACAAAGAGACGCCGACAACATGAGCGCCGTAGTCTCGGGCTAATGTGATCGCCAAACCGCCCCAACCACACCCGATGTCGAGAACGTGCATCCCTGGTGAGATCAGCAATTTATTGGCAATATGCGCCATCTTATTGGCTTGGGCTTGCTCCAAGCTGTCGGAGGGATCGCGGAAATACCCGCAAGTGTATTGGTGATCCGGGTCGAGGAACAGATCGTAGAACTCGGTCGAGATCTCGTAATGATGTTTGGAATTTTTGAGTGACGCCCGTCGGGTGTTCCATTGGGTCCACCTGCGCATGCGAACATGAAACGCCCTGATCGCGCTTTGCAATTTCGGCAGGTTGCCATTTTCGTTATTGCGGATCACCAGCGTCAGTAGGCCCCGCACATCGTCGTCGCGGATGGTCAGGGTTTCATCCATATAGGCCTCACCCAAAGCAAGCTCCGGATTGAGGATCAGTTTTTTCGGAAGGCTCGCATCATGCAGCGTGACTGTAACCTCAGGCAGGGTGCCGTCGCCCAACGTCAAAATCTCGCCATCGTGCATATGCAGTATAAGCGTGCCGCTTTTGATTAGCCGCGCGATCATTTTCTTAAAAATTTTGTCCCACATCATGTCCCAATCCCATATGACCCCTGGCTACTTCAAAATAGCACTTTTCCAGAAAGCGCTAGGTTATGAAAACCTTACCTTTTGTCGTCGTGGTTAATTTGCCCCAACGGCGCGAGCCCGTCTTGCAACACAGATGCGCCCTGTGGCTTGACTTCACGCCATGAAGCGTATGTATCGGCGCGAAGCCTTATAGTACGCTCTTGAAAGGGTCATCCAATGCACGCATTTCGCAGCCATACCTGCGCTGATCTGAACAAAACCCATGTGGGGGACGCGGTGCGTCTGTCGGGTTGGGTGCATCGTGTGCGTGACCACGGCGGCATCTTGTTCATCGATCTGCGTGATCATTACGGCATGACGCAGGTATTGGCTGATCCGGACAGCCCTGTGTTCAAGGAGATCGAGAAGGTCCGGTCCGAGTGGTGCATTCGGATCGACGGCGAGGTGAAGGCGCGGGATGCGTCTTTGGTCAATGAGAAAATCCCGACCGGCGAAATCGAGGTTTTCATTCGCGATATGGAAGTTCTGGGTGCTGCGGAAGAGCTGCCGTTGATCGTCTTTGGCGATCAGGAATACCCGGAAGAAACCCGGCTGAAATACCGCTTCCTTGATCTGCGGCGTGAGGTCATGCAGCGCAATATGGTGCTGCGTTCGGACGTTGTGGCCTCCATGCGCAAACGCATGTGGGATGCCAGTTTCCGCGAATTCCAGACGCCGATTATCACCGCCTCGTCGCCTGAAGGCGCGCGCGATTTTCTGGTGCCGTCGCGGCTGCACCCCGGCAAGTTCTATGCGCTGCCGCAAGCGCCGCAGCAGTTCAAGCAATTGCTGATGGTGTCGGGCTTCGACAAGTATTTCCAGATAGCACCTTGTTTCCGCGATGAAGACCCGCGCGCGGACCGCTCGCCCACGGATTTCTACCAGTTGGATATGGAAATGTCGTTCGTCGAGCAGCAGGACGTGTTCGACACGATCCAGCCGGTTGTTCAGGGCGTGTTTGAGGAGTTCGGCGGGGGCCGCAAGGTCGATACAGAATGGGAACAGATTTCTTACAAGGATGCGGCCCTTTGGTACGGCACGGATAAGCCCGACCTGCGCAACCCGATCAAGATGCAGGTGGTCTCGGACCATTTCGCAGGCTCTGGCTTTGCGATTTTTGCGAAAATTCTGGAGCATGAGGGGACGGAAATTCGCGCCATCCCGGCACCCGGCGGCGGGTCGCGCAAGTTCTGCGACCGGATGAATGCATTTGCCCAGAAAGAGGGCCTGCCGGGGATGGGGTATATTTTCTGGCGTGACCAAGGCGAAGGTATGGAAGCCGCAGGCCCCCTCGCCAAAAATATCGGCCCGGAACGCACCGAAGCGATCCGCCAGCAGCTGGGCCTCGACATCGGCGATGCGGCGTTTTTCCTTGGGGGCAAACCGTCCGCATTTGAAGGCGTGGCAGGACGCGCGCGGGTTGAGATCGGCAATGAATTGGGGCTGACCAACACCGACCGCTTTGCATTCGCCTGGGTCGTGGATTTCCCGATGTATGAGGCCGATGAAGAAACCGGCAAAATCGATTTCTCGCATAACCCGTTTTCCATGCCACAAGGCGGGATGGAGACGCTGCAGGGCGATCCGCTGGAGGTTCTTGGCTATCAATATGACCTTGCGTGCAACGGGTATGAGCTGATTTCGGGCGCGATCCGGAACCACAAGCCCGAGATCATGTTTAAGGCGTTTGATCTGGCCGGTTATGGTGAAGATGAGGTGCGTAAGCGCTTTGGCGGTATGGTCAACGCCTTCCAGTACGGCGCACCGCCCCATGGTGGCTGTGCGGCCGGGATCGACCGGATCGTGATGCTACTGGCCGATGAGGCGAACATCCGCGAGGTGATCCTATTCCCGATGAATCAACGCGCCGAAGACTTGATGATGTCCGCGCCAAGCGATCCAACCTCGGATCAGTTGATGGAGCTTGGCCTGCGGGTGATCCCGCAAGACGACTGAGCCAGTCGCTACACCGGCAGGGCGGTTGTCTTGAAGACCGTGCGCAGGGCAAAGCTGGATTGCATTTGTGCTACGCCGGGCAGGCGGGCGAGGTAGCGGCGATGGATGCGGGCGAAATCTTCGGTATCGGCGGCGACGACTTTCAGCAGGTAGTCGGCAGACCCGGCCATAAGGTGGCATTCCAGCACGTCCGGCACTTTGGCGACCTCGCGCTCGAACGCGTCCAGCACCTCATCTGCCTGAGCGCTTAAGGTGATTTCCACAAAGACCGTCGTGGGACGATGCACCTTGCGCGGGTCCAGAAGGGCGACGTAGTCGCGGATAATTCCTTCTTTTTCCAGCCGCTGGACCCTGCGGTGGCAGGCAGAGGGGGACAGGTTCACTTTCTCGGACAGGTCCGCATTGGACATGCGTCCGGTCTTCTGAAGTACCCGCAGGATACGGGCATCTATACTGTCTATCTCAGCCATTACGCATGATCCTTCGATATATTTGCTAATTTTCGATAATTTCTGCTGCTGTTATCGCAAAAACCGGGAGGATTATCAAAACAATTTCATGCATTATGTTGGCAGTATCCACATAAACAATATGATGGAGGAGACTGTCATGATCATCGGTTGCCCAAAAGAAATCAAACCTCAGGAATTTCGCGTCGGCCTGACGCCCAACGCTGCCCGTGAAGCCGTGTCCCACGGCCATACGGTGCTTATAGAGACCAACGCAGGCGCAGGTGCCGGGTTTGAGGATGCCGACTATGTCGCTGCCGGGGCCGAAATCATCGGGACTGCTGCGGATGTGTTTGCCCGCGCCGAGATGATCGTCAAGGTGAAGGAACCGCAGGCGGTAGAGCGTAAGATGTTGCGCGAAGGACAGTTGCTGTTCACCTATCTGCACCTCGCCCCGGACCCTGAGCAGACGAAGGATTTGCTGGCTTCCGGCGCGACCTGTATTGCTTATGAAACTGTGACCGACAAGTCGGGCGGCCTGCCCCTGTTGGCACCAATGTCCGAGGTTGCAGGACGTCTGGCTCCGCAGGTTGGTGCGTGGACGCTGCAAAAGGCCAATGGTGGGCGGGGCGTTCTGATGGGCGGTGTGCCCGGTGTTATGCCAGCCAAGGTGATTGTGATTGGCGGCGGTGTTGTCGGCACACATGCGGCCCGGATTGCCGCTGGCATGGGCGCGGATGTGACCGTGCTGGATCGGTCCTTGCCACGGATGCGCTATCTGGACGATGTGTTTGGTAGCGTCTTCAAGACGCAATATGCCAGCGCTGGCAACATTGCAGAGCTTGCAACGCAAGCCGATATGATCGTCGGGGCGGTCCTGATCCCCGGTGCCGCAGCGCCGAAGCTTATCACCCGTGCGCAACTGTCCACGATGAAACCCGGCGCGGCCCTTGTGGATGTGGCGATTGATCAGGGCGGCTGCTTCGAGACATCCAAAGCCACGACCCACAAAGACCCGGTCTATGAGGTCGACGGGGTCATGCATTACTGCGTGGCGAATATGCCGGGCGCCGTTGCGCGGACTTCGACCATTGCGCTGGGCAATGCGACGATGCCGTTCATGCTGGAGCTTGCAGATAAGGGCTGGCGACAGGCCTGCGAAGATGACCCGCACCTGCTGAACGGGCTGAACATACATGCCGGGCAGCTCACCTATTATGCGGTCGGCAAGGCGCTGGGCATCGATGTGCTGTCACCGCAATTGGCGCTGAAAAGCTGATATCAGGGCGCAACGTACGGCGAATGGGTCGGAGAACCGTTAGGTCGGGGGCTATTTCGCTGAATAGCCTGTCATCTCCAGATAACCGCGCCCGGTGTGGCTACCCTCGACGCGCACGGGGCCTTCCCAGTAAGGGATACGGGTTGCCATCCAGGCCTTTGAGTTGAGTGCAGTCACGGTTACATCGACATCTTTGTCGGGCAGCTTAACGCGCCATTTTGTGGGCAGCTTGCGTCCGGCGACAGTGCTTTGTGTCATAGCAGTCGCTGTAAACACCCCGTCCTTAAAGGGCGTCACTGTGCCGTCTGGCTCGATCCAATTGGCAGAGGTATAAACGCTGTCGTCGGTTTGGCGTAATTGAAAGCCCATCATGCGCGCGCCGTCGTCGAATGTCAGCGAGAACCAGTCCCAGCCGGTTTGGGTGTCGCTGAGAGGTTGCGAGGACCATTCCCGATCAAGCCATGCAGTGCCCGTGACGTCAATGTCACCGCTTGGCAGACGCAACACGCCTGAGATCGTAAAAAACGGTTGCGAATAGTAATAGCTGGCCTGACCTTCGGCTGACTTGACGGAAAACCCATCAGTGCCGTGAAAGACCAAAGGGCCTTTGGCTTGCAGGGCCATATCATAAGAAAAGTCCGGTCCGCTGGCGGTCAGGGTCATATCTTCAAAACTACCCGCCATTTGCCAGTCATCAATCCACGCTTCAAACGGATCTGCTGTGACCCCAGCCTGTCCAATGCCACCACGGGCCAGGCGTTCTGTTACGAAATGGCTGTCTGGCGTGGTGACAGCCGCGTGCCCCATCCAGACCTGCGGGCTGACCCAGCCCGGTAGTTCCTCTGGTTTCAGGGCCGAACGGAACAGGGTCCATTGCAACCCATATGGTGTGCCATCAGGCCCGGTGAGATTGGCTGTCAGATACCACCATTCGATCCGGTATTCTGGATGGGGTCCGTGATCTTTTGGAAATCTGAACTGCGGTTCTGGCTGTGGCACGGCAAAACCGTCGGCATCAGCCCCCAGACCGGCAAAGCCCTGACTATAGGTTGGAAGCGTGATCAAGCTTAGCATCATTGCCAACAAAAGATGATTAACGCTCATTGGCAAAGACCCTTAGCAGATCGCCCGGATAGGTGCGTGAGAGCCTGATAGCAGGCCATAAGGCCGCGACAAACGCAGCCAGCACAGTCAGCAGCCCTAGTTTGATATAGTCCAGCGGGAAAAGGAACATTGGCAAGCGCCAGCCAAACGCCTCGACATTGACGACGTCCAGAAGTACCCAGGCCAAAGCCAGACCAAGGGGTATGGCGGCAAGACCGGTGAGCGCCGCCAGCACCAAGGCGCGGATCAGTTCCAGTTTTGCCAATCTCGCGCGGGTTAACCCTAAGGCCCAGACCGGTGCCAACTGTGGCAGGCGCATTGTGGCAAGCGTCAGCAAGCTGATCAGAATGGCAAGCCCGGCGACAGACAAGGTCAGTACGTTCAATGTGGCGGTTACAGCAAACGTCCGTTCAAAAATCGCAAGCGAGAAAGCTTTGATGCCCGCCTGATCGATCAGGGCCTCTGGCCCCAGATCAAACTTGTCATTCAGATCGCGGGCGACTTGTTCGGGCTGATCTGTGTGCAGGCCAAAGCGCAGGGCTGTGGCATTCGGATAACGATCACTGAACATATCTGCGCCCAGCATAACCTGACCGCCGGGGTTGCCGTAATCGCCGAATATACCGATGATTTTATCGCTTTCCAGCATATCATCCACGGCAAGGTCGAGACGTCGTGAAAGCTGCTCATTGATCAGAATGCCATCCCCCGCAGCCAGCTTGTCCCAGACATTTGGCAGGGTGCTGAGCATCTGCCAGTTGTCGCGATATGTCTCATGATCCGTGACGCCGTAGATTTCTGTGGGAATGCCGTTCAGACGCGTATCGACCGAGATGATAGGCAAGATCATATCCACCCGAGGTTCCAGATAATCCGTCCAGTCCTTTGCTTGTTGAGGGGTATCAGCGCGCAGATACAATTCTGACGCAAGGCGTTGATCCAGAAAGTCCAGAAATGTCAGCCGGAAGCTCGAAACCATCGTTGAGACACCGATATTTGTTGCCATTGCCAGCAAAAGAGCCATCAAGGCCATAGACAAGCCTGGCAATTGTTGCCGTGTGTCCGCCCAGAACCACTGGGTGAGTGCGCCACGGCTAACACTACCTGCCAAGCGCAGGACTGTGTTCAAAAAGTATGGCAAAGCCAGCGCAGTCCCAACCAGCAGGCACCCCAGAAGGGCAAAGCCTGCGATTAGACCGGAGCCTGCGGTTAAGATGATTAATGCTCCGCAAAGCAGTAGCGCGGCAAGCGCCCCGAGCCTTGTTGTGGTGCGGGCCGTTTCTGTGACCCAGGCGCGCGGTTGTGAAGAGGCCAGCAGGGGTAGGCGGGACAGTCGCCAAAACGCGCCCGCTGCCGCGACGCCAGTTCCGCCAAAGGCCATCGCCAGCCCCGACAGCCACCAAACGGGCCTTAGGCTCAGTTGACCGTCGACATCTGCGCCGTAAAGGCCACGCAGCGTTGCCGCGACATCCGGCAATAGCATCGCGGCGATCAAATAACCCAGAATGACCCCAAGCGCACCGGCAACCAATGCTAAGAGCATCAGTTCCAGCGCCAGAAGGCCGATCAGATGGCGTAGCGGTAGCCCAAGGGCGCGCAAGGTTCGAAACACCGGTCGGCGCTGCTCAAAGGCAAGTCCAATCGCGCCGTAGACGATGAAAATACCCACGACGAAAGATAAAAGCCCAAAGGCTGTCAGATTCAGATGAAAGCTGTTGGTGAGTTGTGCAAGATCATTTGCACTTTGTTGCGGGGTAAGTAGAAGCTGCGGGGCGATGGTTTCCAATGGGGGTTTGTCGATAGGCTGTTCCGTTGCAGCAAGCAGCTGATCAATCTGCGCATGCTTCTTAAGCACGCGTTGCACCAAGCCAATATCGGCAATCGCTGTGCCGGGGCTTTGCGCGTCGCTTATCTGTAGCGGAATGTTCAGCGGCTCCAGGGTTGCGACATCATCGGGATGGGCCAGGATCAGGCCACCTTCTTGCAGGAATGCAACGAACGCATTTGCATCATCGGCGTTGGTCTCTTCCATTACAAGCGATCCGCCCGGCAGGGTGAGTGGATCAACGCCCCTGAGTGTGATCCCGTTCTCAACGTCAAGCTGCCCCTCAACAACCGGGGAGACTTGCCAGCCTGCGCGGCGCAGCGCGATATATGTTGCCTGATCGATCGGCGCGCCATCGCGCCTGCGGATCGTGCCGGACACGCCCTGGCTTAATGCATCTGCTGCCTGATCATAACTGGCGCGGGCCTCGGCGTTGATTGCCTGAACCCCGGACCAGAGCGCAGTGGCCGTCGCGAGCCCAATGATCAAAGTCAGTAATTGCCACGGATTGCGCCACCAGTGGCCCAGCAGGGCAGACAGACCCGTGCGCATCATGGCTGCAGCGTCCCGCAGGTTAGATGCAGCTGGCGTCCCAGACGCGCCGCATGGGTTTTCGAGTGCGTGACCATTAACACAGCCGTGCCTGCGTTCTCGGCAATATCCAGCATCAGTTGCAGAACCGTTGCGGCGTTTGTTTCGTCCAGATTTCCGGTCGGCTCATCCGCAAGAACCAGTTTCGGGCGTGCGGCAAGGGTGCGGGCAATGGCCACCCGTTGTTGCTGGCCGCCTGACAGGGCTTCGGGGTATTTATCCAACTGATCGCTCAGACCAATTTGGTCGGCCAAACTGTCCGCCCAGTCGGCGTCATGTTTGCCAGCAAGTCGCGCCTGAAAGGCGATATTCGCGCGTACCGTCAGGCTTGGGATCAAGTTGAACTGCTGGAAGACCACGCCGACGGACTCGCGCCTGATTTTTGCACGCCCGTTATCGTCAAGGGACGTGATGTCGGTGCCGTCAATCAGAATTTGTCCCTGATCCACGATGTCCAGCCCGGCAATAAGATGCAGCAAAGTGCTTTTGCCACTGCCAGACTCGCCTGTCAGCGCCAGCGTTTCCGCCCGCGCCATCGTCAGGTTGATGTTTTGCAAAACCTGCGTCTCTACCACCCCTTGGCGGTAGCTTTTGCACAGATCCTTGATTTGCAGCAGCATGGCGTTCCTCTTGCGTATCGTCTGTACTTAGCACCACACAACGCAGAGGACAGTGCGAAGTTTCAACGCGTCGCTTGCTTTACAAGTTCAAGCACTTTGGGACCGATGTCTTCGACGATAAGGGCTACCCCAACAGCATTGGGATGCAGCCCATCGGCCTGAATATTGTCCCGCAATGCTTTGGCCGGATCTTCGCGCAAACCGATCGCGGCAAGAAAATCAGGGTAGAGCAATGCGTCGTAGGTTTTTGCAAGATCCGGGTAGATCGCATCGAAGTTGTCTTTATATTCTGGCCCGAAGTTACCGGGGGCTTTCATACCGGCAATCAGGACAGGTACATCGCGTGTCTTGGCCAATTGCAGGATTGCATCGATGTTTTCCCGGCTCACTGCGGGATCCAACCCACGCAGCAAGTCGTTGCCGCCCAATGCCACGATCATGGCGTCCACCTCGGGGGTCAGGGTCCAATCGACCCGCGCCCGCCCGCCTGCAGTGGTATCGCCCGAGACACCTGCATTGATCAGCGTGATTTCTGCGCCCTTGTCATCAAGCCATTGCTGCAACTGCGGTACAAACCCCTGATCGGCAGGCAGCCCAAAGCCGTGAGTCAGACTGTCGCCCAGGGCTGCGATCACGACTTCCTCAGCTGACAGTGGTGTTGCCAGGCACGTAAGCAAAGCAAGGTTGCGGACAGCGCCAAATCCCCTATGTCCCAAGGTCAGGGCTGATCGACAGCCAAAGCCAAGGATTGCACCTATGCCGTATGATACCACTGATCCTTTATTGTCCTTGCGGGATGTGGAGTTATCGCTTGATGGCAACGCAGGCAGGATTGATATCCTGAAAGGTATCAATCTGGACGTGTCCGTTGGCGATACGGTGGGGCTGATCGGGCCATCGGGGTCGGGCAAATCGTCTCTCCTTATGTTGATGGGCGGGTTGGAGCGCGCCACCGGCGGGCAAGTTATCGTCAGGGGGCAAGATTTAACCCATCTGGGGGAAGATGCACTTGCACGGTTCCGTGGGCAATATATGGGCATCGTTTTTCAATCCTTCCACCTTATTCCCACAATGACGGCTCAGGAAAACGTGGCCTTGCCATTGGAACTGGCAGGCAAGGAGGCTGCGCTGGATCGCGCGCAGGCAGAGCTGGAGGTCGTGGGGCTTGCAGATCGGGTCGGCCATTACCCTGCGCAATTGTCTGGGGGTGAGCAGCAGCGAGTGGCCTTGGCCCGCGCAGCTGTTGTGCGCCCGGCGCTGTTACTGGCGGATGAACCAACCGGCAATCTGGACGGCGCTACAGGCGCGCGGATCATGGACTTGCTGTTTGATCTTAATGACCGCTATGGCGCGACGCTGGTGCTTGTGACCCATGACCCCGGCTTGGCCAAGCGATGTGGTCGTGTCATTGGGCTGAACGACGGGATGATCGCCTCATGAATGCGTTGCGCATGGCGCTCATGATAGCCCGGCGTGAAATGCGAGGCGGGCTGCGGGGATTTCGGGTGTTTCTGGCCTGCCTGACCCTTGGCGTCGGGGCAATTGCGGCCATCGGGGTCGTGCGCAGTGGCATCGAGACAGGCTTGCAGCGTGAAGGTGCCGTTATTCTTGGAGGCGATGTCGCAGTGCAACTGACCTACCGCTTCGCCAGCACGGATGAACGCGCGTGGTTCGATCATGTCGCTACAGATGTCTCGGAAATTGCTGACTTCCGGTCGATGCTCGTCGCTCCCAAACCTGACGGAGCCGAACGTGGGCTGACGCAGGTGAAAGCCGTAGACGACATGTATCCCTTGATAGGGCAGGTCCGGCTAGAGCCAGACATACCGTTAAGCACGGCGCTGACAGGTCAAAACGACCTACCGGGGCTGGTTGCTGACCCGGTTTTGGTAGACAGGCTGGGGGTGCAGGTTGGTGACACAGTACAGCTTGGCACGCAGAGCTTTATTCTGATGGCTCGGCTGATCCGCGCGCCCGATGATGCTGGTGGTGGTGGTTTCGGTCTTGGTCCACGTGCCATCGTTGCCCGCACGGCTTTGGCGGACTCAGGATTGCTTAATCCCGGAACACTTTTTGAGACAGAATACCGTCTGCTCCTCTCCGATGATACAGACCTCGATGCGCTGCGCCAGCAAGCTGATACAGCATTGGAAAGCGCCGGGTTTCGCTGGCGGGATAGGAGAAACGGGGCACCGGGTATCGCGGAGTTCGTGGATCGGCTATCCGCCTTTCTGGTGTTGGTCGGCTTGACAGGTCTGGCCGTTGGCGGTGTTGGCGTCGCGTCTGCAGTTCGCGCGTATCTAAGCCGTAAGGTTGAAGTCATTGCCACATTGCGCAGTCTTGGCGCACAGGGGCGCGTGATTTTTCTGGCCTACGGGTTGCAGATCTGCGCGCTAACAGGGTTAGGCATTGTATTGGGGTTGACCCTTGGCACAGCCATTCCGCTGGCATTGGCTCCCGTGATTGAGGCGCGTCTGCCCGTCCCCGTAGCGCTTGAGGTCAGGCTTCGTCCTTTGGCCGAGGCGGCGCTTTACGGTGGGCTGTCGGCGGCTCTGTTCACGCTCTGGCCCTTGGCGCGGACCGAGAATATTCGCGCGGCTGCCCTGTTTCGGGGGCTCGACCTGCGGGGCCGTCCACGAATTGTCTGGATACTCACAAGTGTAATTCTGGTGGCACTTCTAGTTGGGATCGCCGCCTATCTTTCGGGTCTTGTACGCCTCACGCTCTGGTCGGCTTCGGGTATTCTGGGGGCGTTCTGCATTCTTGTTGGTGCTGCCCATGGGACGCGCTGGTTTGCTAAAATGCTTGCCAAAACCCGTAGTATCAGAGGGCGTCCCATCCTACGCGGCGCGCTATCGGCAGTGGGCGGTCCGGGGGGCGATGCAACCTCGGTCATCGTCTCGCTTGGGCTGGGTCTGTCGGTCCTTGCCGCGGTTGGTCAGATCGACTGGAACCTGCGAAACGCGATTGCCAGTGATTTGCCGGACGTAGCCCCGGCTTATTTTGTTGTGGACATCCAGACTGATCAATTGGGCGGTGTACAGGGTCTTCTGGCTGCCAAACCTGGCGTCGAGAAGATGGAAAGCGCGCCTATGCTGCGTGGGATCATCACACAGATAAATGGCAAACCTGCCGCCGAGGTGGCAGGAGATCACTGGGTGTTGCAGGGTGATCGCGGCATTACCTATTCTGCGCAGCCGACACCTCAAACCAAGATCACGCAAGGCCAATGGTGGGCTGCGGATTACGCTGGCCCCCCGCAGATCAGCTTTGCCGCTGAAGAAGCTGCCGAGATGGGAATTGGTCTGGGCGATACCATCACGATCAACGTGCTAGGCCGCGACATCACAGCCAAAATCACCAGCCTACGTGAGGTGGATTTTTCCACGGCCGGGATCGGGTTTATCCTGTCAATGAACCCGTCGGCATTACAAGCCGCACCGCATACGCATATCGCCACGATTTATGCCGATCCTGCGATCGAAGCTGAAATTCTGCGCGACATCGCAACGGCCTATCCCAATATCACGGCCATCCGGGTCCGCGATGCCATTGCCCGAGTGTCAGAGGTTCTGGCAGGCATTGCTGCGGCGATCACTTACGGGGCGCTTGCAACATTGATCACCGGCGCTGTGGTTCTGATCGGAACTGCGGCCGCCAGCGAGCAGGCGCGGGTCTATGAAGGTGCAATCCTGAAGACACTGGGTGCATCGCGTGGCGCGATCCTCGCAAATTTTGCGCTACGGTCCGTATTTCTTGGGGCAACGGCTGGTCTTGTGGCTATTGCCGCTGGGGCCTTGGCAGGGTGGGCGGTGTGTGTCTTCGTGATGGAAACCGATTTTATCTTTGCATGGGGCTCGGCCCTAATGATTATTCTGGGCGGTATTGTCGTCACAGTTTTAACCGGGCTTGCTTTTGCATGGCGCCCATTATCCATCCGTCCCGCCAGAATTTTAAGAGGGCAGGAATAGGTGCTATTCTCTGCCACCCCTTTTCTTTTCAAAACGTCTGCGTTAGCGTTTTCTGCAGTGCAAAATCTGGGGCCGCCCGTGACTGATAATACTACACCTCTGCTGATCAAACGCTACGCCAGCCGCAGGCTCTATAATACCGAGACCAGCGATTATGTGACGCTCGAAGATATATCCGGGTTCATACGGGATGGTCGCGAGGTCAAGATCGTCGATCTCAAAAGCGGCGATGACCTGACACGACAATATCTTCTGCAGATCATTGCCGAGCATGAAAGCCGGGGTGAAAATGTTCTGCCGATCAATGTGCTGACCGATCTGGTGCGCAGTTATACAACCAACGCGCAATCCATGGTTCCGGATTTTCTGGCAGCCAGCTTTGACATGCTGCGTGAAGGGCAATCGAAGATGGTTGAGACGATGACAAGTCCGATGTCTGCTGTACCTGGCTTTGATCAGATCAAAGCGCAGCAGGAAGCCTTTATGAAAACCATGATGGGTGGGTGGTCAGGGCCATCTGAAGACGACCCCGAACCGGAAGAGATGTCTGACGCGAAGGCATCAGAGCTGGATGAGATAAAGAAACAGCTTGCGGATATGCAAAAAGCCCTGTCGCAGATGAACAAGAAATAAAAGCTATACGGCTTGCAGGCCTGTCTCTAACGCAGACAGGATTTGATCGATCTCAGCCTCTGTAACAATCAATGGCGGGGACATCATCAGATTATTGCCGCCAATCCGCACCATGGCACCCGCCTCGTAAGTCGTATTGAAAACCTTGCTGACAATATCCGGGGCAGCGGCAGTTTTTCTGGTTGGATCGCTCACCAGTTCCAGTGCAGCCATAAGACCATGGCCACCACGCACATCGCCAATAATGGGGTACTTATCCTTCAATGCAAGCAATCCGCTGAACAGTTGTGTCCCGCGCGGCCCAGCATTTTCGTTGATTTTCAAACGCTTGCTTTCGCGCAGACAGGCAAGTGCTGCGGCGGCCCCGACTGGATGGGCGGAATAGGTGTAGCCATGCCAGATGCTGGCCGTGGCCGGATTACCGGTTTCAAACACCTCGGCCACTGTTTCAGAGACCATGCAGGCCCCAAATGGAAAATAGCCAGAGGTAATGCCCTTGGCCATCGTCATCATGTCGGGTTTCACCCCCAATGGCGTGACCCGGACCAATCGCCTGAGCGTCCAAACCCGGTGATCACCTCATCCGCAATCATCAAGACACCGTAACGGGAACAGAGTTCGCGCATCTTACCCATGAACGCAGCGGGGGGAACGATTACACCACCTGCGCCCTGAATGGGCTCCATAATGAAGGCTGCAATGGTCTCGGCCCCTTGAAACTCGATCTCGTCCACTGCTGCGGCAACGCAAAGATCGGCCAATTTATCCGGGTCTGTCTCATTGAACGGGTTTCGATAGGCATAAGGCGAGGGTAGGTGGAAACACCCCGGCAACAGGGGCTCATATTGAATGCGGAAGCGGTTGTTGCCATTGACCGACGCACCACCAAAATGGGTGCCATGATAGCCTTTTTTCAGAGACAGAAATTTGGTTCGTCCATGATCCCCACGAATTTTGTGATATTGCCGTGCAAATCTAAGGGCTGTTTCAACCGCGTCTGATCCGCCGGAGGTAAAGAATGCGCGGGCCATACCATCTGGACCAAACATTTCGCGAAGCTCGTAGCTCAACTCAATTGCAGGCTCGTTCGATGTGCCAGCAAAAGCAGAATAATAGGGAAGAACCTGTAGCTGTTCGGCAATTGCCTCTTTTATCGGATCGCAGGAGTATCCCACATTCACGCACCAGAGCCCGCCAACGCCGTCCACTACTTTGTGATCACCGGCATCTGTTATGGTAGAGCCTTCGGCGCTTTTGATGATGTGGGGCGGTGTATCGTGCAGTGTGCCGGGATGACCCATCGGGTGCCACATATGTCGAGCGTTGTTTTCATTTAGAAAATTCGAGTCCTTCATGGCTTTTCCTCCACCGCTGCTGAGTCAGTCTATTTTACAAAAGGAAATGCCGGAAGGATGAAATCGATATTTACGTCGTGTAACGGCGCAACAACTTTAAGGCCAGATGGGCTTTGCTCTTGTTTGGCGGGCGACACAACTCTACATCATCTCAGATGAAGCGCTGGATCCCTTTTTTGAAACCCGATCCGATGGTGGCGGTTGTCCGTATGTCGGGCATTATTGCTGCTGGGGGCGTGGTGGAAACCTCAATGACCAAAGCCTTGCACCGGTGTTGGAAAAAGCATTCCGCAAAGGAAAGCCTGACGCTGTTGCGTTGCTTCTGAATTCGCCAGGTGGCTCACCGGTTCAATCTTCGCTGATAGGCGCACGTATCCGGCGCTTGGCCGAAGAAAAGGAATTGCCGGTTTATGCGTTTATTGAAGATGTCGCGGCGTCGGGCGGTTACTGGCTGGCTGCCAGCGCTGATGAGATTTGGGTTGATGCCAGTTCGATTGTAGGCTCTATCGGTGTGATCTCTGCCTCGTTTGGCTTTCACGAATTGATGGAGCGGCAAGGCATAGAGCGGCGTGTGCACACTGCTGGCAAGGATAAATCTATGCTGGACCCGTTCCGGCCCGAACGTCCGGCTGATGTGAAGCGTCTGAAAGCCCTTCAGCTGAATATTCATGAGGCTTTTATCGCGCATGTCAAAGCGCGGCGCGGTGCGAAGCTGTCGGAAGACAAAGACCTGTTCACAGGCGAAATCTGGGTTGGCGGGGCAGCTATTGACCCTGGCCTTGTCGATGGGGTTGGCCATCTGGTGCCCAGAATGAAAGAAGTCTACGGGGATAAGGTGAAGTTCGCTGTCTATGGACCCAAGCGATCGCTTTTCCAAAGATTTGGCGCGCGGGTATTGTCAGATGCGCTGGATCAACTAGATGAAAAAGCGCTCTGGGCGCAGTATGGGCTGTAAATGATACTCAAAATCGTGAGCCTGTTTTTGATCGCCATGATGGTGCTGGCGATGTTCGGTAAGCTGAGAATGCCGAAGCTGGGCCATAAGCCCGTTAAAAAGTGCAAAATATGTGGAAGTCATATCATCGGCAAAGGCCCCTGTACCTGCAAAGGACGTGGATAAGCAATGTACGAGCTGGCGCTGGTGTTCCTCGGTCTGGTCATTCTCCTGTTTGCAGGTGACAGTTTGGTCAAAGGGGCTGTAAACTTGTCGCTCAGGCTTGGTATTCCTGCCCTGATTGTCAGTCTGACTGTCGTTGCTTTTGGCACGTCCGCGCCAGAGCTTCTAATCTCGGTACAAGCTATTCTGGATGATGTGCCGGGGTTGGCAATCGGGAATGTCGTTGGCTCGAACACGGCAAACATATTACTGGTATTAGGCATTCCAGCACTTTTGGCCGGGCTGACAACTGCAAGTTGCCATACGGAAAAGACTTATACGATCATGCTGGCGTCGACAGTTCTGTTCATTGCGCTGTGCTTTTTCTCGCCGATCACGTGGGTCCATGGGGTGATCTTGCTTGGGGCCTTGGCGCTTGTGCTGGGCGATGCGTTTCGGGATGCGCTGTCGCATCGTGAAATCGCCGAGGAAGAGCCCGAAGGGGCGGACCCTTCCATGCCGGGATGGCGCATCGCGATGTTTTTGATTTTGGGCCTGATTGGTTTACCTCTTGGCGCTAACCTTCTTGTCGAGAATGCAACCATTCTGGCCTTGCAATTCGGCGTGACGGAAACCGTTATTGGCCTGACCCTTGTGGCCATTGGGACATCTCTTCCAGAGCTTGCAACGACAGTCATGGCCGCTTATCGGCGCGAAGCAGAGGTCGCTTTGGGTAATGTCATTGGGTCGAACATGTTCAACCTGCTGGCCATTATCGGTATCTCAAGCTTTTTCGGAGCTATCCCAATTCCGCCGGAATTTTTGGTTTTTGATCTCTGGGTTATGCTTGCCGCATCCTTGCTGTTGGCCCCCGTGGTTTATCGTCATGTCAATATGGGCAAACGCTGGGGCGTTGCCCTGTCGGTTCTTTATATTATCTACGTGATCACCGTATTGATCCTGGGGGGATAGGCATGATCACAGGAAAGGCATTGGTAACAGGGGCAGGCGGCAGGCTTGGCCGCGCCATGGCGTTGCGGCTGGCCGATCTGGGGTTTGATGTTGCGGTGCATTATGCCTCTTCCGCAGATGGCGCGCGTGAAGTTTGTGAGCTGATCCGAGAGAAGAGTCAAAAGGCTGAAGCAGTGAAAGCTGACCTTCTGGAACTGGATCAAGTCGATGATTTAGTCCTGAAAGCATCTGAAACGTTGGGCGGGCAACTTTCTGTACTGATCAACAACGCATCTATCTTTGAACACGATACTTTGCAAACAGCGACCCGTGAAAGCTGGGATCGCCATATGGGGTCGAACCTTCATGCGCCTTTTGTTCTGACGCAAGCGTTCGCGGCACAGGCCCCAGACGCGCTTTTGGATAAACAGGGAGAACCGCGCGCGCAGGCCGCTGTCATCAATATGATTGATCAACGTGTGCGAAAGCTGACGCCGGAATTTATGACATACACCATCGCCAAGATGGGGTTGTGGGCTTTTACCCAGACCGCAGCCCAAGCGCTTGCGCCGCACATTCGTGTGAATGGCATCGGGCCGGGGCCTACCTTGCAAGGCGGGCGGCAATCGACAGATCACTTCACGCGCCAACGGGCAGCAACGGTTCTGGAGCGCGGTGTAAACCCTGACGATATCACGGCAGCAATGGAATATATTCTGTCTGCTCCGGCGCTTACGGGGCAGCTTTTATGTATCGATGGGGGGCAACATTTGGGATGGCAGACACCGGATGTTCTGGGTGTAGAATGACCCTGAATTTGTCTCATTTATTGGACTTGTCCACGTCGTTTGACCCCGTTACGAATTTGTTACTAAAGTGTTAATGTTATCAATAGCTTGCTAATTTTAAAGAATAATTCAATTTAAAATCAATGACTTGAATTATTGCCTAAAAATTAGGCAAATACGCAAAATACCCGAAAACTAACGAGAAAACCTTGTTCACGTAATCTTCCCCCCAAGTTTATCCACAGGAATGGTGGACACCTTTTATCTTGAATTCACCTGTTTGACAGTGCAGCCAAGGTAAGGAATCACACCATGAGCCAATGCACGACAAAAATGAGACTCAGTTAGATGCACCTGACCCCACTTTGCGTGGGCATGACTGTGTTGCATCCTACCTCAAGACGCTCGACAATTCGCCGGGCGTGTACCGAATGCTCGATGCCCAGACGCGAGTTCTGTACGTTGGCAAGGCGCGCAGTCTTGTCAAACGTGTTTCAAGTTATGCAAACCCAAACGGCCATTCCAGCCGTATCGCGCGTATGATTTCTGAAACTACATCGATGATGTTCTTGACGACTAAGACCGAGACCGAGGCTCTTCTGCTGGAACAAAACCTCATCAAGCAACTCAAACCGAAATACAATGTGCTTCTGCGCGACGATAAGAGCTTCCCCAACATTCTTGTCACTGGCGCTCATGACTTTCCTCAGATCAAGAAACATCGTGGCGCCAAGCGCGAGAAAGGTAAATACTACGGGCCCTTTGCAAGCGCCGGGGCCGTCAACCGCACGCTCAACCAGCTGCAACGCGCCTTTCTTTTGCGCGACTGTACGGATGCTAATTTCGAGACGCGCACGCGACCCTGTCTGCAATATCAGATCAAGCGCTGTTCGGCCCCGTGTGTCGGATATATCTCTAAACCGGACTATGCCGGGTTGGTCAAAGACGCCCAGCGTTTTCTGGAAGGTCGTTCGACCGAGATGCAGGAAGCACTTGCTAAGGATATGCAGACAGCCTCGGAAGAGATGGAATTCGAGCGGGCAGCAGCCCTGCGCGACCGCATCCGTGCGCTCACACAAGTTCAGACGTCGCAGGGCATCAATCCGCGCAGCGTGGCCGAGGCCGATATCATCGCGCTGCATCTTGAACACGGACATGCCTGCGTACAGGTCTTCTTCATCCGTGCAAACCAGAATTGGGGCAATCGCGATTTCTACCCCAAAACCGCCAATGCCGCTGAGCCCGAGATTATTCAGGCCTTCCTCGGCCAGTTTTACAGCGACAAGGAACCACCGCGTCAAATTCTTCTCTCACACGGGATTGAGGACCACGATTTGATGACGCAGGCGCTGACCGACAAGGCAGGTCGCAAGGTTGAAATCCTGATACCCCAACGGGGCGAGAAGCAGGAATTGGTGACAAGCGCCTTAAGAAACGCGCGTGAAAGTCTCGCGCGTAAAATGTCTGAAAGTGCCACCCAGACGAAGTTACTGAAAGGTATCGCTGAGGCCTTCGAGCTGCCTGCGCCGCCGCAACGGATTGAAGTTTATGATAACTCCCACATTCAGGGCACAAATGCCGTGGGTGCGATGATTGTTGCCGGGCAGGACGGGTTTTTGAAAAGCCAATACCGCAAGTTCAATATCAAGGGTGATGATCTGACGCCCGGCGATGATTTTGGCATGATGAAAGAGGTGCTGACGCGCCGCTTCAAACGCCTGCTCAAAGAGGACCCGGAACGTAAGACAGAAATGTGGCCCGACCTTCTGTTGATTGATGGCGGTGCGGGGCAGGTCTCGGCGGTGCGGCAGATTATGCGTGATCTGGATGTCGAGGATATTGCAATGATCGGTGTGGCAAAGGGCGTTGATCGTGATGCCGGGAAAGAAGAATTCCATCGCACGGGAAAACGTCCTTTCGCATTGCGTCATAACGATCCCGTTCTCTATTTTATTCAACGACTCCGTGACGAGGCACATCGTTTTGCCATTGGCACGCATCGCGCCAAGCGCGCCAAGTCCCAGATGAAAAGCCCGCTGGACGAGATTGACGGCATTGGTCCGAAACGTAAAAAAGCCCTGCTGCAGCATTTTGGTAGTGCCAAAGCGGTTGCCCGCGCCAATCTTTCAGATCTCACGGCTGTGGAAGGCGTGTCCGAAGCGATGGCGCAGATTATCTATGATCACTTTCAAAGCGGGTAGTAAGGCACCCTCTTTTTGAGGCGCTGAAAAGCCTTGATTTTGAGGGTGTGAACGTATTCCCCCTCATCACCACTTCCCCCTCCTGTCCCATCACGCTACACCTTGAAGCATGAATTGGAATATCCCAAATATCCTAACGCTGCTGCGCCTTCTGGCGGCCCCCGGTGTGGCGGTGATGTTTCTTTACTTTACAAGGCCTTGGGCAGATTGGCTGGCCTTAGTTCTGTTTGTGGCGGCAGCACTGACCGATTGGGTGGATGGGTATCTTGCCCGCGCCTGGAAACAGGAAAGCCGCTTTGGCGCTATGCTTGACCCGATTGCTGACAAGGCGATGGTGGTTATTGCGTTACTGGTTATCACCGGATTTTCGGGAATGAACCCTTGGATATTACTCCCTTCGACCGTGATCCTGTTTCGGGAAGTGTTCGTATCGGGCCTGCGGGAATTTCTGGGGGACACGGCAGGGCTTTTGAAGGTTACAAAACTGGCCAAATGGAAAACCACTGCGCAGATGATCGCTATCGCGGTCCTTTTTGCACAAGGTGTTTTTGAGCATTATCTTGGTATGCAAAGCTGGGGTATGGATCAGCAAATGTTCGAGTCCATCATGTCCGGGCTCGAAGAAGATGTGCTGGGCCTAAAATGGAAGTATTGGGGTGCTTATATAACATGGTGGGCAGGTGTCGGGCTTTTGTGGGTCGCGGCTCTGCTGACATTTATGACCGGTTTTGATTACCTGCGAAAAGCGTTGCCCTATCTGCGGGAGGACAAAACATCATGATTGAGGTGCTCTACTTCGCCTGGTTGCGGGAGCGGATAGGTCTTCCGAAAGAAACGCTGGACACGCAGGCGGCAACGGTGATGGATTTGGTGTCCGAACTGAGTAGCCGCGAGGATCGCTATGCCTTGGCCTTTTCCGACCTTTCAGCTTTGCGTGTGGCGGTAGATCAGGAACTGGCAGAATTTGATGCCCCTTTGAAAGATGTGCGCGAGGTTGCGTTTTTTCCGCCGATGACTGGGGGCTGATCCATGGTTGTGCGTGTGCAACGCTCTTCTTTTGATCCGGGGGCAGAGCTGAATGCCTTTGCGTCGGGGCGACATGATATTGGTGCTGTGGTCAGCTTCAACGGTATCGTGCGGGACCTGACCGGAGACTTGCAGGAAATGCTGATCGAGCATTACCCGGCGATGACGCAAAACGCGATCGAGGGCATCGTCAAGACGGCAAGTGAGCGTTGGGCTTTAGCCGATGTGTTGGTGATCCACCGCTATGGCACGCTCAAGCCCGGTGAGATGATCATGATGGTTGCCACAATCTCGGCCCACAGGGCAGATGCTTTCGCGGCGGCAGATTTCCTGATGGACTATCTCAAATCCCGCGCGCCGTTCTGGAAGAAGGAAGTCACCGCAGATGGGGCGGGTTGGGTCGCGGCCAAGGATGAGGACGAGGGTGCCTTGAGGAGATGGGATTAAGCTTCGCCAAAGAGTTTCCTGACGCATTTAGCTTAGCAAATAACAAAAGCCCGCCTCGGATCACCGGGCGGGCTTTTGTCATTAAGCTTTGCAGTAGTTACTGCAGTGGCACACCGTTCGCCGAGATACCACCATCCTTGAATTCAATCTTTGAGGTGAATGTGTCGGGCTCTTCGCCTGGCTCAGAGAACGCGCCGATCATGCCCATAGCCATAGCGGCTTGTGTCGGATCAATAAGCCCCAGTTGTGACAAGGCGGTCGATAGACCCTCAAAACCAGCCAGAGAGATATCGATGGCTCCGTCTGGCATTGGGAATGGACCTTCGTTGATGATATTTAGCGCGCCGCTGGCATCAAGCGTGGCACCCCCGATAGTTAGGAACAGTTTAGTGACATCTACAGACTGAAATTCACCCAGTTCCATGGGGTTCAAAATGTCATCGGTTCCGTCTTCATCCAGCGATTCAATCAGTTGCTTGTCCAGACGCATCTTGGCGCCAAGGTCAATTTCCAATGTCGCCGGGTCACGTGGGATGGTCTGGCCGGGGTCGATCATTGCCCAGACAGGCTCCCCCACTTCAAGATCGCGCATTGATATGTCAAACTGTACATCCTGTTCCGCCTCGCTCGGGCGCAACGGCGTCTGCATCAGGTAAGAAGCCCCGGACATTTTTACATCAAACGACGGCAGCGGCATGACCTCGGGGTCGAATGTGACGTTATATTCGACGGTATCTGTTGCTGTCTCGAGCGTTCCTATACCATCAAGCAAAGATATGTTTGTATTTGCGGGGCCAACAGCAAAGATAATGGATTGCGGCATAGGAGCCGGGCCTTTGCCGTAGTTCACTTCACCTTCAGCACTACTGATCGTGCTGCTGATATTAAAGCTGCCATCCTGATCAAAAAATTTCTCCATGCCCTTTTCATCTTCGGGCAGGTTTACACCTGAAAATTTGGTTGTGCTTTCGCCATATGTAATTTTTACGTCCTGTTTGCCGCCGGATTCCGCTGGCAGATCAATTGAATAATCCCCGAAGGCTTCAGAAGCGGTCAAACTGCCATCAAGATTGCGCGTTGCTTCATCGAAGATATAGTTGAAGGCAAAATCTGAGAATGTCAGATCCATTTTTTTCAGGATGGGATCATCCTCGCCGCCGCCAACTACGCTCATACTGTCTGCCGTGATCGTCATGCCGGGTTTGCCTGCGGCATCCAGCACCATATTCGTCAGCAAGGCAAAGCCTTCGGACTTGATTGAAAAGTCGACTGGCCGACCTTCGAGTTCAGCGGAAACCTTGATATCGTCTGCAACCGTAAAGGTCACTTCATTCGGATTATCTGCGGAAGGCGTGACAGTCACAGCATCTGTTGTGATCGTCACTTCCTCACCCTCTGGCTTCAAAACGACATCGCGCAGGATCAATGCACCGCCATCCCCTTCTTCCTCGGCGCCAAACGTCAGATTGGCACCTTCCTCATTCATCTGAGCAATACCGGCTTTAATCGCGTCCGCAAGCGCGTCCTCAGATTGAGCAAATACCGGAGCCCCAAGACACAGAACAAGGGCGGAGGACAGGAGTAAGTTTTTCATCATAACACTTTCGATTCATAAATCAGACGTAAGTTCCTAGCACAGTTTGCAACAAATGCCAGACCTGTGATGGATATGTGAGGTACGATCAGCAACTGCAAGGGTCAGTAGCTTATCCAGCTGAATTCACACGTTCAATATAGCCGCGCAGTTCTTCGGCTTCGTGGCGTGCATCGCGCAACCCGTCCATGGCAGCGCGTAGCTCGGCCTCGGTCTGGGACAGTTGGTTTGTCAACTCAGCTTCACGCTGTTGCAGGTAGGTGATCGCTTGATCGCGAGTTTCTTCAGCATCATGAAGTGATTTCGCCATCTGATCCAACTCGGCCATATCGGCAGAGCTGACGCGACTGAACCGTTGCATGAGCCAACATGCCGCCCAGCCCAGAATGAAGGCGACGAACAGGATAATGGCCGTGGCGATGATGAACTCAGTTCTGTTCACTGGTGCTGTCCGTTTCTTCTTCTTGTGCAGGCGCTTCTTCCGAAGAAGAGCTGTCGGTGTTTTCTTCGCTTGCGCCACCTGCGGCGGGTGCTTCTTCTGGCGGCGCGTTGCCATCGGTGGGCGCAGATGTCTCGTCATCGTCAGTGGCGGCAGCGCGGGCGTCTGTCAACAGCTTGAACTCGATCCGGCGGTTCACTTCACGGCCTTCCTCGGTCTTGTTGTCTGCAATTGGGATGCTCTCACCATACCCTTTTGATGTCAGGTTCCGGGTCAATACACGTCGCGCCAGAAGGGCGGCCAGCACGGAATCTGCGCGTTGCTGGCTCAGTTCTTCATTCATGATCTCACGGCCCTGGCTGTCGGTGTGCCCTCCGATTTCCATTTGTATCCGCTCACAGACTTTTACGACCTCGGCAATCTTGTCGATGATCTTGCCTGCGCTTTCGGTAATTTCTGCAGAAGATGGTTCAAAGGTGATTTTGTTGGTTGCTAGGATCTTGTTGATCCGGTCCACGCATTCCTGCGGGGTTGGGATATTCAGGGTTGGGTCCAGCAGCTCATCATAGCGGACCGAAATATCAAAATTGGCAGACTCACCCAGTTTATCGCCCAGAATGCGCGAGATTTCCCCGGAACTGCGTTTCGACCCGCTGACACCGCGGATTTCAACATATTCTGGTTGAACCACGGCGCTGCCGGATTCAAGTGTCGCCAATGCCTCCAGCGAGGCCAGAACGCGCACGGCCCAGTTGGCCGGCAAGTTCTCATCGTCACGCGTGGCCAGATAAACGGCCTTGGAGCCGAACTGCGCCCGTGCATAGCTGCCAACGATCTGTTCTATCTTGTCATCATTCAAGCGCCCGCGCAGTTGCACCAGCCCTTCCGGACTGCGGGTCGCCACGAATTCAACTACATCGTCTTTTTCCCCGGTTCCATCCACCACAACCTTTTCGGGCAACACGGCATGAAGCGAGAAAACATCCGGCAAGGTGGCATCCAGATCGCCCACAACACGGTCAAAAACGGCTTGCGCCGTTGTATCAGGCGCAATCAGGGTGATGTCTGCATCCGAGAACGTCAGGGAGCCGCCGCCAATTTCGGTCAGGCCTTCAATTGCCGTTTCAACGGCCTCGGCCCAGCGCGGGGACGGCACACCCAATCCGATAGCGCAATCCTGCTCACCTCCCAATCCGGCAGCAACACCTGCGCGCAGGATGCGCGCACGCGAGGCGTTGTCATAGGCAGAGCAGGCATCGAAAGCAGCTACGCCATCTTCCAGCGTAAATCGCAGGGTAAAAGGTGCAATGACAGGGCGTGGTGACGAAATATCCAGCACAAGCCGCAATCCGTCAGGCGCCTTACGGGTCAGAGTGCGCTCAATCTGCTGCTTTTCTTCTGGGCTGTCGCTTATTGCATTGATGCGCACCGTTTCCGGCGTCACCGAGATTTTTGAGCGAGGCAGTGTCTGCAAAGCCTCCATCGCGAAATCAAGCGCATCATTCCAACCATCCGGTACTGGAAAGGCCGCTGTTTCAAGCATGTCGGTGACTTCGCCACTGTCAGACAACCCTTCGACCTTGTTGGTCACTTCTTCACGACCCGTATCTGCCGGGATCAGACCAATCAAGGATATGCCATCCCCATTGCGCAACATTTCGATGGAAAAGCGCGGCGGTCTGACCACTTCTGAGGCTGCCACATCCATCAAATCAACAATCCGGTCCGGGTCCAATATGCGGCCCACAGCAGACACAACACGGAATCGGGTCGCCTCATCTGGCGCGGTGCCCATCAGGTTTACCAACAGGCCGTCTGTTTCGACCTCGGCCCAGTCATGCGCGCCATCGATCAGAGTAGACCGTACTGCGGCGGCCGAGCGTTCCTCGATCCAGTCGGCTGCCACAATAGCACCGCCGGTACAAAGGCCGGCTGCTCCGAGAAAGGCAAATAAGGTTTTCAATTTCATAGTCTGGCTAGACTCCCCGCTAGCACGTCCTAAAGCGTGGCCATACCGGTTTCAATCAAAGTAGCGCCGCTGCGGCAAGAAACAGCGCAGGTATAAGCCCCGCATCACGGTTTGATCTAAACAGCTTCAAGCACACGGTCCAGTCTTCTGTATCAAGGTTACGCAATTGCCATGCCATGTGCCAGCCAAAGGCCCATACCCCGGCCAAAGCCAGTGTCAGCGCCAACACATTGGCGTCTGGTACCAGCGCAGTGATAACAGCGGCACCCATCAACATTACTGTAGACACCAAGAAGCCGCGCAACCAATAGATGGTGCTGTCTCCAAATAGCCGGGCCGTAGATTTTACGCCAATCAGCGCGTCGTCTTCCTTGTCCTGATGAGCATAGATTGTATCGTAGAACAGTGTCCAGGTAATCCCGGCGCAGTATAAAAGAACAGGTGGTAAGCTAAGCGCGCCGGTATGAGCCGCCCATGCCAACAATGCCCCCCAATTAAACGCCACACCCAGAAAAACCTGCGGCCACCAGGTGAATCGCTTGGCGAAAGGGTAGATAGCCACGGGTATTAGCGCGACAATACCAAGGACGATGGCCGCAGTATTGAACGTCAGAAGAATGCCCAGAGCGATCAAAGCCTGTATCATCATCCAAGCCACAGCGGCCCTGACACCAACCTGACCGGATGGAATGGGCCGGGATTGCGTCCGCGCGACCTGCGCGTCTATTTCCCTGTCGCTGATGTCATTCCATGTACATCCTGCCCCACGCATCAGAAATGCACCAATGGCACACCCTACCATGATCCACAGATCGAACATCCGAAACTCGTCCCGTCCCGCCGCCAGCAAGACCCCCCACCAGCAGGGCAAAAGCAACAACCAAGTTCCGATGGGGCGATCCGCACGGCTGAGGCGCAGGAAAGGGCGTATTTTAGCAGGAGCCCACGTATCCACCCAATTCTGTTGCACTGCGTCGATAACCTGACCGTCCGGTGGATGTACCTCTGGCGTTTGGTCCTCTGGTATTTGGGACGTCTCGGACATAAATACTGGCCTCATGGCAAAACCAAAGATCAGATTGTTTGTAGAGCATGGTTTGAACGTGGGCAATTCCGTTCCGTTGACGCAGGATCAGGCGCATTACTTGTTCGGTGTCATGCGCCTTGGCGTAGGGGATCAGGTGCTGCTGTTGAACAGTCGTGATGGCGAATGGCGCGCAGAGGTGGTGGAAGCCGCCAAGCGTCGCGGCGTTTTGCGATGCGACGTGCAAACCAAGCCGTTGCAGATGCCCCCGGACCTGTGGCTGCTCTTTGCCCCGATCAAGAAGGCACGCACTGATTTTATAGTCGAAAAAGCGGCCGAGATGGGGGCCGCCCGCATTGTTCCTATACAGACCGATTTCACCAATTCGGAGCGTATTCGCCATGACCGCCTGCAATCGCACGCCATTGAAGCGACCGAGCAATGTGGCGGGACTTATGTTCCGGAGGTCGCAGCGCTGAGCAGGCTTGATCGCGTACTGGCAGACTGGCCTGCGGACCGCCAATTGATGTTTTGCGATGAAGCCCGTGTTGGTCCGGCTGAAACGCTTGCCGATGCCTCAAAAGGTCCATGGGCAATCCTGATCGGCCCCGAGGGTGGCTTTTCCGAAGCTGAACGTAATCGTCTTATAGCGCTGCCCTTCACGACCCCGATTTCTCTGGGACCTCGCATATTGCGTGCTGATACAGCTGCTGTGGCCGCTTTGACGCTTTGGCAAAGCGCCTTGGGGGATTGGCAATGATGACGCCAGAGGCCCGGTTGCACCTGTTTTTTGCAACGCAGAATGAGGCTGCTGTGATTTTGCTGAGCGCCAAGCGGCGTCTTTACCGATTGGTTTTGTGGGATCGGGCAACCAACCGGACTTCATGCTGTTTTCAATAGATTGCTCTGACAAAGCGCTGGTACTGCTTCGAGATTTCCGCAATATGAAATTTGCAGAACGCCATAGATGGCACCCGCTGGACGGAGATATTTTGTGAACTTTATCCGACCCGAATTGCGTGACCTGTTCAAACGCTGGTCTGAGGTAATTGCTGGTGTGGCGATCATGCTGGTTGGTCTATGGCTTTTGGTCCAAGCCGGCTGGTTTTTTCAGGGGGTCGGCCTGATTATGGCGCTGCTTGGTGCGGCGCTTACATTTGCTGCATGGCGCAGAGTGCAGTTCCCAGTCTCTGAAGGCGGTCCGGGCGTGCTAGATGTCAACGAGCGTGAGATCACATATTTCGGCCCTTATAACGGCGGCTCCATATCGATCGAGGCGTTGACACGGATCACGGTAGAAACCACAGATGACGGCCCTTCGCAGGACGACCTGTTCTGGGTTTTTGAAGATGAAGGCGGCAATACCTTACGCGTTCCGGGGAATGCGGCAGGGTCTGACAAGATTTTCGATGCCCTCAGTGCGTTGAATGGTGTGGATTATGACGCGTCGATGCGGGCTGCGGGTTCGACGTCCCGTGACACATTCGTGATCTGGAGCAAACTACACAAGCGCTTGCATTGACTTCCCCGAAAAATCCTTTCAGGTCTGCCTTCTGACAGTCGAATTATTGGAGCGTCCCCCATGTCCATCCCTCAGTCCGGCGGCGGCCCGATCACCGACTTTTCCCAACTCGCAGGCTATATGGAAGACGGGTGCAAACCCAAAGAAGACTGGCGTATTGGTACAGAGCATGAGAAATTCGGCTACTGCAAGGATACGCTTCTGCCTTTGCCTTATGACGGGGAGCGTTCGATCAAGGCCATTCTGGAAGGTCTGCGCGACCGTTATGGCTGGGAAGGCATCTTAGAGGGCGGTAATATTATTGGCCTTGTTAAAGACGGTGCCAATATCTCGCTGGAACCCGGTGGGCAGTTGGAGCTTTCCGGCGCGCCATTAGAAAATATTCACGAGACCTGCGACGAGGTAAACCACCATCTGCGCGAAGTGCAAAGCGTTGCTGACGACATCGGTGCGCGGTTTATCGGGCTTGGCGCGGCACCTGAATGGACGCATGAACAGATGCCGCTGATGCCCAAGGGGCGCTACAAGCTGATGGATGCCTATATGCAAAAGGTCGGCACCCATGGCACCCAGATGATGCGCCGGACCTGCACGGTTCAGGTCAATCTCGATTTCTCGTCCGAGGCCGATATGGTTCAGAAAATGCGTGTGGCTCTCGCGCTTCAGCCTGTGGCCACGGCTTTGTTCGCCAATTCCCCGTTTTTCGAGGGCAAACCGAATGGGCACAAAAGCTGGCGCTCCCGTATCTGGCGCGACCTTGATGCGTCCCGCACTGGCACGCTGCCTTTTGTATTTGAGGACGGGTTTGGCTTTCAGCGCTACGTCGATTACGTGCTCGATGTGCCGATGTATTTTGTCTACCGCGATGGCAAATATATCGATGCTTTGGGCATGTCTTTCCGCGATTTCCTGAAAGGTGAACTGCCTGCACTGCCCGGTGAAAAGCCAACGCTATCGGACTGGGCGGATCATATGACCACAGTGTTTCCCGAGGCGCGGGCCAAGAAGTACATCGAAATGCGTGGCGCTGACGGTGGGCCATGGCGTCGCCTTTGTGCTCTGCCCGCATTTTGGGTGGGGCTAACCTATGATCAAAGCGCGTTGGATGCCGCATGGGACCTTGCCAAAGGTTGGGATGGCGAGACCCGCGAAGCCTTGCGTGTCGCAGCGTCGGTGGGTGGTCTTCAAGCGCAGGTGGGCAAGATTAATATGCACGACCTTGCCCGTGAATGTGTTGCTATCTCTGAAGCAGGTCTCAAATCACGTGCACGCGCTGGGGCAGGGGGTATGGTGCCCGATGAAACCCACTTCCTGAACACGCTGAAGGAAACCGTTGAGACCGGTAAGACGCCCGCCGATGAGCTGTTGGAACATTATAAGGGTGATTGGGGTGGCGATCTCAAACGCGTCTACGAAGATTACAGCTACTAATTGTACCTTATAGTCAGACGCGCATAGCCCACGAGCTATGTGAACCCACCTTTTCCAGCTCACGCTTGCGACCGATGGGCCGGGGAAGGCGTGTGCTTTCATACGCTGTAACTAACTTGCAAAGAAAAACCCGCCCTCAATAAGGGGCGGGTCATATCGTCATCGCAGATCAGACTTTGTGGTGGTCCGCAGGACCTCAGCAACACTTTTGGAAAGGAAAAATCCTGATCCGGTAACTGGTGTCTTAAGCGGCGCGCAGCTCGGCGATTGCGGCGAAGGGGGCGCGGTAGGCTCTTCCGTATTGGTTACGCTCTTGAGATGCGGGCAGCATGCAGATGGCCAGAAGTGCAAGGTGACCGGCAACAGGGATGAAGTTCAGGAAATACCAAGCACCGGATTTGTTCACATCGTGCAAGCGGCGCACAGTGACGGCAGCACTTGGGATGAAGACGGCCATGGCGAAAACAGTTGTCAGGGGTACGATCAGGCCAAGCTGGTTTTGAATGGCGATTTCAAGCATCAAAAGCATCGCGCCAACGACGCTGGCCGACAAAGCGAACCAGAAAAATTCAGCGCGGCAGGCGCGTCCGTCGAAGTCTGCGTATTTGCGAAGGCTTGTTGTAATAGCTGTTGCGAAGTCCATGACCTGAGGTCCTTATGTTTCCGTTTCCAATATCCTCAATAGACACAGTGAAGCTGACGAGATTTAGGTTCGTTTCAGACCGTTTCAGGAATTTTCTGGGTCGGTTGCCACAGAAATGCGGCGGTATCTGTCCGATTGCGGCGGCTTTGCGTTCCTAATCATAGGGTTTGGAAACAATGCACATTAACCACGATGCTATGTTGCGCATCACTGTGTTTCTGTTTTGTAAACAAGGTCTGAAACGCAAAACGCGCATCCATGACAGATGCGCGTCGTATAAGTCACGTATATGCTGGCGTGTTATGCCAGAGGATCAGCACCATATTCGTTCTGGCCTTCTGTTCCACGGCTGACGAACCAATAAAGCAGTAGAAGCCCACCGATCACCGGCACCAGCGCAATGAACAGCCACCATCCGGGCTTGCCAAGGTCATGTAAACGGCGCACCCCAACGCAGATACCTGGGACAAGCAAAGCGAGCGATGCAATTATTCCAAGGAACGCGATAGCGCCAATCCCGGTAATATTGGACAACAGGATTGGTACGTATGATACAATCATCGTAAAGAGGGTGAACCACCAATATTCAGAACGCTGGGCGCGACCGCTCATATCGACATATTTGCTAAGGCAGGTTTTTACGGCTTCTGTGAAAGTCATAGTATTTTGTCCCTTCCGGTTTTATCTACGGCATAGCTTGGATGTATGCTCCGGGGCACAATATGCAGTATGAATTCGTTTCAAATCAAATAAATTTAGATACCGATGATAATTAATAGCGAAGTGTTTTTTTGCCACAACATACAGAAATAGGTCTGAATGGCCATATAGTTTGACCCCTATGGACAGATAGATTGATTTACGAGGCAGCAACGCTGACCCATCTGGTCTAAGCTGCCGTTCATGAGCCTCGCGGCGAAAGCCGGGAACGAACCCAATCCTACAGCTTTTTGCATCGTAGCGAATGGCGGCTTTCGCGATGGTCAGCACAGCCCTAAAAGGGCAGAATGAAGCTTACGAGTTCAATCACTGATTATGACCAGAGTTGGCCACGTCTCTTTTCGGAAGAGGCAGGACGATTGCGGTCGGTATTTGGCGATGCGTGTATCAACATCCATCATGTCGGCAGCACTGCGGTTAAGGGTTTGGCCGCTAAACCTGAAATCGATATTCTCGTGGTGGTTTCCAACGCCAGCGGTTTGGATGATTGGCAGGCTGAGCTGACTGGCCTAGGCTATAGGCGTGGTGGAGACTTGATAGAGGGCCATCACTTCTTCAAACGCGATGTTGGTGGGATCAGGACCCACAAGCTTCACGTCTGCGGTTCGGGTCACTCACAGATTGGTAGAATGCTTGGAATACGCGACCACTTGCGTAGCAACTCTGCTGATCGCCGGGCCTATGCAGAACTCAAATTGCGTCTTGAGAAAGAAAACAGAACAGGCATTGCTGAGTATCTAACAGGCAAGGCCCCATTCCTAGATGAGCTATACCGGAAGAACCAAACAAAGGCATAGCCGACATTGGCGCATACGCAGCGAGATTGGCGCTCTGTCCGCGCTGCCGCAGCTCGATGAGCCAACCGTTAACGGCAGCTTTCAATGATTTCGGCGCGGTCGATTCAATCTATCTGTCAAAAAAGTTATTCAGGTGTTTCATTCAGATTTCGCACCACCGGAAATCAATGACTTAGCAACCACCCAAGGGTCAAACTATGTGGCACGCCACGATAGGCGAAACCACAAGGGTTTCGCCATTTTTCAAATCTCAGGCCACTGGTCGGCTGACCGCGCGTAGATTTGCAACTGCTTGTGTAAATCCCAGCCCAAGGCAGAGTGTTACAATCCCTATTACCACAAGCAATCCGATCATTGCACTTGCGCTGAACAGCGGAATGATCAGTGCGGCCAGAAAAATACTACGCCTGAGCTTTCTTCGTACCTTTCATAATAGTCACGGCATTTGCTGTGGTAAGAAGCTGCAAATGCGAAGAGATCAGGAAACAGCGCTGGATGATCCAGAGGAAGAGGGCCAAGTTCCGAGCGTGGCGGTGTCTTGGCCCCGTAAAACTGTGCCACTATTTGAGTGTTACAGGAGGAATGATAAATAGCTCGGAAAGCCGAAATGGCGACCTTCGAATACATCAACGGCTTCTACAATCCACGCTGCCGCCACTCAGCACTCGGCTGGAAAAGCCCCCGTCGCTTACGAACGCAAAGTAGCTTAAACAAGCACTTGGGGCAGCACAAAACCGCGACAGATCCAAGACGGACTCTACACCTGAACGGCCCGAATCAGGGGGCTTGGTAACTAGCCTTGAGGCGGGCATTTCAAGCGATTGATAAGACACACCTTCGATGATTGAAGACTATTGGCAGAATATCGGCGGCGTTCTGGCTGACACAGATTTTCTGGACACCTACTTTGCAGGGCTCACCAAATAAAGCGTGTCGCAAATACCATCCTCTTGCAATCACCCTGTCTCATGATAGGACCAATTCCAACCACGTGATGGAGAATAACATGGACGGTTTGGATACATTAAGATCGAAAGTGCTGGAACAGATTTCTGCTGTCACAGATGAAGCCACGCTCGAAGATCTGCGTGTCTCTACCGTCGGCAAAAAGGGCGAGGTCTCTCTGAAAATGCGCGAACTGGGGCGCATGACGCCCGAAGAACGTCAGGTCGCGGGGCCTGCGTTGAATGCATTGAAGGATGAGGTAAACGCGGCACTGACCGCCAAGAAAGCAGCTTTGGCTGATGCCGTTTTGAACGAACGTCTGAAAACCGAGTGGCTGGATGTCACCCTGCCTGGACGCGGTCGGGTCGCTGGCACCATCCATCCGGTGTCACAAGTGACTGACGAAGTGACAGCGATCTTCGCAGATATGGGGTTTGGCGTTGCAGAAGGACCGCAGATCGAAAGCGATTGGCATAACTTTGATGCCCTAAACATCCCAAGTCATCACCCGGCGCGGGGTGAAATGGACACGTTTTATATGCATCGCGCCGAAGGTGATAACCGCCCGCCTCATGTGCTGCGTACCCATACCAGCCCTGTTCAAATCCGCTCCATGCTGGGGCAGGGCGCGCCGATCCGGGTGATCTGTCCGGGGCGGGTGTATCGTGCAGATTATGACCAGACCCATACGCCAATGTTTCATCAGGTCGAGGGGCTGGCCATTGACACCGACATTTCCATGGCGAACCTCAAATGGGTGCTGGAGGAATTCGTGAAGGCGTTTTTCGAAGTGGACGATGTCGAGCTGCGCTTCCGCGCCTCGCATTTTCCATTCACTGAACCTTCGGCAGAGGTCGACATAAGATGCTCGTGGGAGGGCGGCCAGTTGAAAGTGGGCGAGGGCGACGATTGGCTGGAAATCCTCGGCTCTGGCATGGTTCATCCCAAGGTGCTTGAGGCCGGTGGGATCGACGCGGCCAAATATCAGGGTTTTGCCTTCGGCATGGGCATCGACCGTATCGCGATGCTGAAATACGGTATCCCCGACCTGCGCGCCTTCTTCGATTCCGATCTGCGCTGGTTGCGCAACTACGGCTTCTCAGCGCTGGATCAGCCCAATCTGGCAAGTGGTCTCAGCAGGTAGTCGTTGAGCTTCAGGTTTGTTTGTCTTTTGCATCACGGCTTTGGTATAAACCGTATAGCGATCACTCAGGCGTAGAAGAAACGTCTGGCGGGGACTACGGCTGGTTGGTTAAGCTCCTGTAGGACCACCGCGTAGTGGGTCCGTGGGCAAGGGCTATTCGAATGTTCCGGTAACACGTCCAAGCAGCATGAAGGCGCGGGCTGTTCGGGTGCCGGATAGAAGGGCAATGTCTTCGTCCCGCGCAGCTTCGGTGAACGCGGCGAAGGTCTTGTCGAACTGGCGTAGAAAGTGATGGACCGTATCACGAAAGATCGGATCACTGCGCATGCGACCTGTGGCCAATGCAATGCTGGAACGGTCATCGATACCGCCAATATCTGCGACGACCGGCCCACGTTCTCCGGCGGCAAATTTGCGCCAGATCTCCGGCGGTGCGGCATCGGGTTTGAGATCGTCCATATAGATGCCGTCCTGCGATAGCAGGGTCAGTACATCCTGTGCCGAGCGGACCAATCCCCGACTGTTCGGATCGGCAAGGGCACGGCGCAGTTTACGAAAGCCTTCCGCGTCATTCTCGTTCTCGGGGAAGTCGAGCGCCCCGACGAAATCAGTGACCGATAGAGGTTGCAGGTTTTTCTGGTCAGGGGCGTCAAGATCCAGCGCGGGCTGATTTTCGCCATCCGCCGCTTGCGGGCGCGTCAGCGCGGGTTGCGCGTCTGGACCGCCTGCAGTGCCATATGTGCCAATGAAGCTGGCTATCGTGCTTTGGGTCTGCCTTTGTGTGGCGGCGATTTCGTTGATCTTGCGTTCCACATCGGGTTTCATGCCGCTGCCGGCCATCTGGGTTTGGGTGATATAGGCATTGCGCATCGCATCAATGGCCCCTTGTAGGCGGGCCGCTTCTTCGCGCATGACCGAAGCCGTCTTGACCATGGTGGCCGCCAGCCAGATCAGGGCAATTGGCAGGATGACCGCCAGAATGGTCATGACGACACTGCTTTGAGGGGCTGTTTCCGCGTCAGAGCGGAAGGCAAAATAATAGATTAGGCAGCCCAGCAACCACACAGCGCTGAGCGCTATGGCAATTACATCAGACGGGGCGAGACCCTGAATGGGACGGTCATACACACCCAGATTGATGGGCTTTTCCTGTGGGTCGTTGCTGGACGGGTCGCTCATACTGCCAGTCGCCTTCTGTGTCCGGATTTTCCCCTAGATATAGGAGATTTCAAGAACCTCATAGTCACGCGTACCGCCGGGGGTTCGAACCTCGATACTGTCGCCTTCCTCTTTGCCGATCAAGGCGCGGGCCAGAGGGGATCGAATGTTCAGCATCCCTTTTTCAATATCGGCCTCGGCTTCGCCGACAATCTGGTAGGTTTTTTCTTCCTCAGTATCCTCGTCCACCAGTTTGACCGTTGCGCCAAACTTGATTGCTCCGGACAATTTTGCCGGATCAATGACTTCGGCCAGACCCAACATACCTTCAATTTCCTTGATACGTCCTTCGATAAAGCTCTGCTTTTCGCGGGCCGAGTGGTATTCGGCATTCTCTGACAGGTCGCCATGCTCGCGGGCTTCGGCGATTGCCTTGATAATTGCGGGCCGCTCAACGCTTTTGAGCTGTTTCAGCTCACTGCCCAGTGCATCATACCCTTTGGGGGTCATCAGGAATCTTTTCCATGGCATTCTTCTTTAAACTATTGAGGCAAAATACACCTGCGGGTCACTTCACCCAATCTGGTGGCATTTTGCAAGGGATTGAGAACGTGGCGTGTCGCCGGCTACAATGTAACGCCTGCTTTGGCGGTGCCTGACACGGTCAGGCCGGGGCGATCGGCTTTTTGTGGCGTCGAAGGCTCACCATCCACGCCGCAGCCGACTAAAAGCAGGGGTGTCATCATAAGGATCACGAGCTGTTTCATGCGAGCTTCTCCTGCCATCTGCTAATTTGTATACGCACTTGATCCGGTGCTGTTCCACCATAGCTCGTGCGTGATGCCACCGAGTTATGGACACCAAGCACGCCAAATACATCTGCTGTGATGTCAGCGTGGACGCCCTGCATGTCATCAAGACTGAGATCCGGAAGATCACATCCTTTGTCTTCGGCCAGTTTCACCAGCGCACCTGTAACATGATGGGCATCACGAAACGGCATATCAAGGGTGCGTACCAGCCAATCGGCCAGATCGGTGGCGGTGGAAAACCCGCTGGCCGCTGCTTTTTCAAGGGACGCGCGATTCGCGGCCATGTCGCTGACCATGCCGGTCATCGCGGCTAAGGCCAGCATCAGGTTGTCTGCGGCATCAAACACCTGTTCCTTGTCTTCCTGCATATCCTTGGAATAGGTCAGCGGCAGACCCTTCATGACCATCAGCAAAGCGGTATTCGCGCCGAAGATGCGCCCGATCTTGGCGCGGATCAGCTCAGCCGCGTCAGGGTTTTTCTTTTGCGGCATGATCGAAGACCCGGTGGAGAACCGATCCGAGAGCGTCACAAAGCGAAACTGGGCCGAGGACCAGATCACCAGCTCTTCAGCAAGACGGCTCAGATGCATTGCACAGATCGAGGCCGCGCCAAGGAAATCCAGCGCGAAGTCGCGGTCAGAAACAGCATCCAGCGAATTCGCAGCAGGCCGATCGAAGCCAAGGGCTTTGGCGGTCATATCGCGGTCAATCGGAAAAGAGGTGCCTGCAAGGGCGGCTGCCCCAAGCGGGCTTTCATTCATCCGCCTGCGGGCATCTTCAAAACGCGAAGCGTCGCGGCCCAGCATTTCGACATAGGCCAGCATGTGATGGCCCCATGTGACGGGTTGCGCGGTTTGCAAATGGGTAAAGCCCGGCATGACCCAATCGGCGCCGGTTTTGGCCTGCGCCAAAAGCGCGTGTTGCAAAGCGCGGATGCCCTCTATGACTGCGTCCATCTGGGCGCGGGTCCAAAGGCGGAAATCAACGGCCACCTGATCGTTACGGGACCGCGCCGTGTGCAGACGACCGGCAGGTTCGCCGATCAGGTCTTTCAACCGGGCCTCTACATTCATGTGGATATCTTCCAAAGCGACGGAAAATTCGAACTTTCCAGTCTCGATCTCTGACAAGACCGTGAGCAGGCCTTCCCGGATCGCCTTGGCGTCGTTAGGAGTGATGATACCCTGTTCGGCCAGCATCGCCGCATGGGCGCGGGACCCGTCGATATCTTGCTGAGCAAGACGCTGGTCGAACCCGATCGAGGCATTGATCGCCTCCATGATCGCGTCCGGTCCGGCGGCGAAGCGCCCGCCCCACATTGCGTTTGATTTTGTGTCGGTCATGTATTGGCTCTTGAGAGGAATGATATGCGATTTTTTCGGTTTCTGGTCCTATACGCGGGCCTTGCGCTTGGTGCAAACACTGCTGCGGCGGATACTGGCGCATTGGCGGCCTTGGCGCAGGGAGATCTGGGGAAAATTCAGTTCCACAGCACGCCCAAACCCGTTCCCGGAACTGCCTTTACTGATGTGGGCGGTACAAAGCTGACGCTTGCAGATTACCGCGGTAAATACGTTTTGCTGAATTTCTGGGCCCTCTGGTGCGCGCCCTGCCGCGAAGAAATGCCCGCCCTTGACCGTCTGGATACGGCTTTGGGGGGCGGGGCTTTTGAGGTTGTTACCATAGCAACGGGCCGCAACGCTTTGCCAGCAGTGGACAAATTTTTTGAGGCAGAAAAGCTGATCGCCTTGCCAAAGCTCTTTGATCCGAAAATGGCGATGGCTCGCGATTTCAGCGCTTTGAGCCTGCCGGTGACAGTTCTGATCAACCCTGACGGCCAAGAAATTGGCCGGGCTCAGGGCGCTGTTGAATGGGACAGCCCCGCTGCGCAGAAGCTGTTTAAGGCATGGATGGCCGGATCGTAATCTGTGTGAGCTGACAGATCGCCCTGAGCATCGCCTAAAACGTGCAGATCAGGGCTTGGTTTTGATCACCTGCAACAGTGGCATGAGCGTGCTCATGTCGGGGCCGTGATCCATGCCGGTCAGCGCCTTTCGAAGTGGCATGAACAGCGCGCGTCCCTTGCGGCCGGTTTTTTCTTTGACCGCCGCTGTCCATGTGGACCAGCTTTGATCGTCGAACGGCTGTGCTGGCAGAAGGGTCAGGGCCGTGGCCACGAAATCTGTGTCCTCTGCGTCAATCACCGGGTCCGCACCGTCTTGGCACAAGCGCCACCATGCAGCGATGTCATGGCGCGTGGTGATGTTTTCGCGGGCGACGGTCCAGAAAGCATCCTGCTTATCTGCGGGGATATTCAGCGCGTCAAGATCGCCTTTGACAGCCTGCACGGGTTGCGCGTGTAGGTATTTTGCAGTCAGCGGGAATAGGTCTTCTTCGTCAAATTTTGTGGGCGCAGAGCCGGATCTCGACAGATCGAACCCATCTATCAGCTCTTGCATGGAACTGCGCAGCTCGACCGGGTCAGATGACCCGAGGCGCGCCATGTGGGACAGCAAAGCCAGCGGCTCAACGCCGCGCTCGCGCAGATCTTTGAGGGCCAGTGTGCCAAGGCGTTTTGACAAGGCCTCGCCCTGCGGGCCGGTCAGTAGCGAATGATGCGCAAAAGTCGGTACTGTGCCGCCAAGTGCCTCGATGATCTGGATTTGTGTCGCCGTGTTGGTGACATGGTCCGAGCCGCGCACCACATGGGTGATCCCCATCTCGGTGTCGTCCACGACAGAGGCCAGCGTATACAGCACCTGCCCGTCACCGCGGATCAGCACCGGATCACTGACCGAGGCGGCATCGATAGAGATATCGCCGAGGATGCCATCATGCCATTCGATGCGTTCGTGATCCAGCTTGAACCGCCAATGGCCTGAGCGGTCCACGCGCAGAGCGTCTTTTTCAACTTCTGACAAATCCAAAGCAGCGCGGTCATAAACAGGTGGTTTGCCCATGTTAAGCTGTTTCTTGCGCTTCAGGTCCAGCTCGGTCAGAGTCTCAAACGCCTCGTAGAACCGCTCTTTATTACGAAGATCGTCAGCGGCGGCCATATAGCGGTCCAGCCGAGAGCTCTGCGTTTCGATCCGGTCCCAGTCTAGACCCAGCCATTCCAAATCGCGCTGAATCGCATCGGTATATTCAGGTTTGGAGCGTTCTGGATCCGTATCATCCAGGCGCAGGATGAACTGCCCGCCGGATTGGCGTGCAATCAGGAAGTTGAACAGTGCTGTGCGCAGATTGCCAACGTGCAGGTAGCCAGTGGGGGACGGGGCGAAACGTGTTGTCGTCATGGGGTCATCCTTTGATCGCTGTCCGTGAACCATAGTGCGGCGTGATTGTCCATATCTGCGGGTTGTTCACGTGCAGTTGATGGGCGCAACGCGACTATACGCTATATGCCAAGGATAGGTTGAACCGAACAGGAGGAATTTCCATGTCAAATGCACCAAAACTTTCACGTCGCGCAGCACTTAGTGTTGGCGCAAGCCTGCCACTTGCTGCCGCTTTTGCAGGGCCGTCTCAGGCAGAAGCCGAGATGAAGGGCGCTGATATTGCCAAGCACCGTCGCATTCAGCTTGGGGATTTCGAGGTGACAACGCTTCTGGCTGGCACCGCTGCGCGCGATGAGCCGCAGGGAATTTTTGGCATGAACGTGTCAGCCGAGGAATTTGCCGCCGTGTCAGAAGAGGCGTTTCTGCCAACGGACAAGGTGCAATTCTTCTTTACACCCACATTGGTCAATACCGGCTCAGAATTGATCCTGTTTGACACAGGGTTGAACCCGGAAGGTATCACCGGCGCTTTGTCAGCAGCAGGCTATACACCGGATCAGGTTGATAAGGTTGTGATCACCCATATGCATGGCGATCATATCGGCGGGTTGATGGGTGATGCGGGTGAGACCTTTACCAACGCGGCCTATGTGACCGGCTCTGCCGAGAACAACCATTGGTCTGCTGCCGATAATGATGGCTACAAGGGCAAGGTCGCGCCGTTGGTTGAGAAGTTCAGTTTCCTTGATGATGGCGGCGCGGTCGCGTCTGGTGTAACCGCAATGGCCGCGTTTGGTCATACGCCCGGCCATATGGGCTACATGATTGAAAGCGGTGGCAAGCAGTTGATGTTGATTGCGGATCTGGCCAACCACCCGGTTTGGTCGCTGGCCAAGCCGGATTGGGAAGTGAGGTTCGATATGGACAAAGCTGCCGCTGCTGCCTCGCGTCGTAAGGTTCTGGGGATGCTGGCGGCGGATAAAGTGCCAATGGTTGGCTACCACATGCCATTCCCGGCCATAGGGTATGTTGCTGCCAGAGATGACGGGTTTGAATATGTCCCGATGAGCTATCAGATGATGCTCTGAGGTTTTGGGGCGGGGTTACAGCCGCCCCGCCTTTACGAAATAGTCCCAAGCCATTTTGACATATTCACTTCGGAAAGAGTGACCGCCCTCAAAAATACAGGCGGCAAGCAGGTCGTTTTGGGCATTTCCCCGTCCCTGACAGCGAAGTTCGCCAAGTTTGACAGGGACGTCGCGTTTGAAATTGCCGAAACGGCCATACATATCCATTGCATCACCCACATCGCCTTGATGTGTGTTCAGAATGGGCCGTCCTTCCAGCGGTACGGTAGGATCATTGTCCCCATGAATATGAAGGATATTGGCAACAGGCTTATTACATGTCTTTGGTGGTTTCAGCCAGAACGTGCCCGAGATCGGCGCGAAAGCAGCAAAGCTTTCGCTGCGTGAACAGGCGAGGTTCCAAACCATCATGCCGCCCGCCGAAAAGCCCGTCGCCATTAGGCGCTTTGTATCAATGCCAAACTTTTTGGCCGCATCTTCGATGACTGCATCGAAATAGGTGAACTCCTCTGACCCGTCGCTGTTCATATGGCGCGGCGCGTTCGGGATCACCCAATCCTCATCCGCTGATTTAACTGCGATCAGGGCCAGACCCATATCAGATACGACGCGCCGCAGGTTCTTGTTGCGCATGATCCCTGCCGCCGAGCCGCGATAGCCATGGGCAAAAACAACCGCACCGACAGGGCTTGCCCCGTCATGGGCCTCTGGCATGGCGATGCGGTAATGACGGTCGCCAATATCGCAATTCGTATCGGGGCCGCAGGCGGATGCGGTGGTGGCCAGCGTCAGAAACCCACTGACGGTAAGGCAAAGAGGCAAGAGGTGTGTCATTTCATATCCACCTTTTTAGAATCCATGATTCTTGTTCTAGGAACCTGCGAACGTTTTCAAATCAAATGCGCGTGGGCTGCGGGTTTGTTTTACAGACCGCAGCCCTGATTATTCACCAGAGGGATCACGCCAGCGGTTTGCAATTGGATAGCGGCGATCCAGCCAGAAAGCGCGGTTGGTCAAACGGGCACCGGGCGCGGATTGGAAGCGTTTGTACTCCGAAATGTAGATCAGGTGTTCGATCTTTTTGACGGTCGCAGGATCATGGCCCGCAGCGACGCAATCGGCGATCGATTGATCCTTGTCGACCAGCCGTTCCAGAATATCGTCCAGCACCTCGTAAGGGGGTAGGCTGTCCTCGTCCTTTTGATCCGCGCGCAGTTCAGCCGAGGGTGGTTTGTTGATGATCCGCTGCGGGATAACTGCGCCTTTCGGACCCATCATCCAGTCGCGGTGATGGGTGTTGCGCCACCGGCAGGTCTCGAACACCCGCATTTTGTAAAGGTCTTTGATCGGGTTATACCCACCCGCCATATCGCCATAGATCGTTGCATATCCCACCGCGACCTCGGATTTGTTGCCAGTGGTCAGAAGCATCTCGCCGAATTTGTTGGACAAGGCCATCAGCAGAAGGCCCCGCAGGCGGGACTGTATGTTTTCCTCGGCGATGCCTTCGGTCGTCCCCTGAAACAGCGGTGAAAGTGCTTCGGTCACTGCGGCGCGGGGGCCAGAGATCGGTACGGTGTCAAGTTTGCAACCTAGATTATGCGCGACTTCGGTAGCATCCTCTAGCGAATGGGCCGAGGTATACTCAGACGGTAACATCACGCAGCGTACGTTTTCGGGCCCCAAGGCGTCAGCCGCGATGGTGGCGACAATAGCGCTGTCGATACCACCGGACAGGCCCAGCAGGACTTTCGCAAAACCGGTTTTGCGAAGGTAGTCACGCAGGCTTTCGACCATGACGCGGTAATCCTGCTCCCATATGTTGGGGTGGGGGGTACGCTCCCCCTGCTCCGCGCGCCAGCCATCGGGGGTCCGGGTGAAGATGACATGGGTGATCACTTCGTCAAACTTGGGCAATTGTACCGCCAATGCGCCGCCGGGGTTCAGCACGAAAGAACCGCCGTCAAACATTTGATCATCCTGCCCGCCGACCATGTTGAGGTAAACAAGTGGCAGATCGGTCTCGACCACGCGTGCCACCATATGCGCCATGCGCACATCATGTTTGTCCCGAAAATAGGGGGAGCCATTGGGGACCAGCAGAATCTCTGCGCCGGTCTCGCTCAGGGTTTCGGTCACATCCGAATACCAGGCATCTTCGCAGATCGGTGTGCCAATGCGTAGCGGATCAATGCTATATGGCCCTGCGACCGGGCCTTCAGCATACAGGCGCTTTTCATCGAACACACCATCATTGGGTAGGAAGTGCTTAAGGACGCGGGTTTTGACCTTACCGCCTTGCAGGACCGAGTAGGCGTTATAAAGCATGCCGTCCGTCAACAGCGGATGGCCCACACCTATCGTGGGCCCATCGGTGCAATCTGCGGCAAGTTGGTCGACGATGGCCATGGCGTGTTTGGTAAAAGCGGGTTTGAGCACCAGATCCTGCGCCTGATAGCCGGTGATAAACATCTCTGGCAGGGCCAACATGTCAGCATCCGCCGCTTTTGCCTGATCCCATGCGGCACGGGCCTTGGCAGCGTTGCCTGCGAAATCGCCCAGCGTCGGGTTTAGCTGTGCCAGCGTCAGTTTGAATGTGTCACTCATGTCTTAAACCCTTCAAATCTGTTGCATCTTCTAGCAGACCTTGGCGCAAGGAAAAGCTGATTGCGCGATATGCTTGTCAGCGGTTTCGAGGTCACGTAGGGTTTTGCCTGCGAATACCAAAGCTGGGGGAGTGTCGTGCGCCAATTTGTCAGAGGGTTTGTCTTAAGTGTTGCAGCCGCCGGGTGGGTAGGCTCACCGGGCTTTGCACAGGAAACAAGCACCAAGCAATATGATGATGGCGGGGTTTATACTGGCGAATTCAAGGAAGGTCAGCGCCACGGCCAGGGTACGTTCACCCTTCCCAATGGCTACGAATATTCCGGCGCTTGGGTCGATGGCGAAATCCGCGGTCAGGGGACCGCGCGATTCCCGAACGGGTCTCTGTATGAGGGGCAGTTTGTGGCTGGCAAGCCCGAAGGGTTTGGCAAGATCATCTTTGCCGATGGCGGCACCTATGAAGGCGATTGGAAAGACGGCAAGATCAGCGGCCGCGGCATTGTGACTTATGCCAATGGCGTGCGCTATGAAGGGGAATTCCAGAATATGCAGCACCATGGCACCGGTGTCATGGTGAACCCCAACGGCTATCGTTATGAGGGCAAATGGCAAAACGGGGTCATGGCCGGGCGCGGCAAGATCACCTACCCAGATGGCGCTGTTTACGAAGGCAATCTGGCGGATGGCAAGCGCGATGGCGACGGCACACTGACCATGACAGATGGTCTGATCTATAACGGTCAATGGAAAGCGGGCCAGATCGAGGGTGAAGGCAAGCTGATTCAGGCAAATGGTGACATTTACGAAGGCACTTTGGTTGCAGGCGCACGTGACGGCAAAGGCAAGGTCACATATGCCAATGGCGATGTGTATATCGGCGATTTCAAAGACGACAAACGCAGCGGTCAGGGGGAGTTCACCGGAAAAGATGGTTTTGCCTATAAAGGCAGCTGGGTGGATGGCCGGATCGAAGGACAGGGCAACGTAACTTATCCCGATGGCTCGGTCTATGTGGGGCAGCTCCGCAACGATCTGGCAGATGGGACCGGTAAGATCACCTATGCCGACGGTGCAACCTATGAGGGCAACTGGGTTAAAGGTGTGATCGAAGGCGAAGGTATTGCAAAATACGCCAACGGTCTGGTCTATGAGGGCAGTTTCAAGAACGCTCAGAATGACGGGAAAGGCAAGATGACCTACCCAGATGGCTACGTCTATGAAGGGATGTGGAAGGCTGGTCAACGCGATGGTGATGGTAAGGCCACCTATGCGAACGGCACTGTTTATGAGGGCGGCTTCAAGGATGGGCAACGCCACGGGACTGGCACTCTGACAATGAAGGACGGGTTCAGCTACACAGGCGAATGGGCGCGTGGTCAGGTCGAGGGGAAGGGTGTCGCGACCTATGCCACTGGCGACGTTTATGAAGGGGAATTCCAGAACGGCAAACGCTCGGGCGAAGGCGAAATGCGCTATGCAAACGGCACAGTGGCAAAAGGAACCTGGGAAGACGGGCGATTGCTGAGAAATCTTGCTGGAGGCTCTGATCCCGCGCCAAGCGGAAATGCTGGTTCTGATAATGAGCCGGCGATCCCGGATGGCGGATCGACAAACTAAACATCGCAGGTCCATTGGGCGGTTAGTTTGCGCGGGCTGTCAAGGGATTTGGCAGCTTCAAATTTTCAGCACAATGCCATAACGTATTTTTTAACTTATCAGCGCATTGCTGGTAGGATATATTTTGTACATTAAAATTGGTTGTGAAAATTGAATAGAATTAAAATCAGTAAAAAAGCGAAACTATATGTTCTGGCCGTTTTGGCTATATGCGGCGCGCAGAATGCTTATGCGAATGATAACGGCGTAAAATCAGAAGATATTTTAGAAGACATCGTAGATGACGAGTTACTGTTAGAAGAGATCCTAAAAGAATGGGGTGAAATCAGAACGGAAACAGCAAAAGAAACGGCTCGGCCTATTGAGAAGGTTACAAAGCTGGCAGATAAGGGCGATATATTGGCGCAAGTCGAATTGGGCAGTCGCTATTTGAACGGATATAATGCGCCCGTAGACATACAACAGTCTTACGACTGGTATAATAAAGCCGCTCAACAGGGAAATGCAGAAGCTCAGTATTGGACCGGCTATATTTATGAAAGTTATGATTTCGGTATTCCCGTTGATGAGCGTTTAAATACGGCATTGGATTTGTACCTGAAGGCCGCGGAAGGTTGCTCAGCGTCTGCGGCATCGGAGCTCGGATCATTATATGGCAGAGGTCGTAGTTTCGTAACTGATGGGCTAAAAGCGGATATAGATTTGAAAGCCGCAGAAAGCTGGTACTTAAAAGCTTCTTATGGTTCAAACCTTGGCGCAATGGAGCAACTTGCCTTGCTTTATATCAATGGAGGTGAAGGGTTTCAAAGCAATCGCGCAAGAGGGTTGGCCTGGCATTATCTAAGTGATGAACTCAGTACAGGTGTTGGGGCATATAATGAGCAATTCGAAAAGATCATTAAAACATTTTCTGATGAAGAGTTGACCCAAACAAAAGAAGAACTGAAAGCTGTCAAAAAAGATTTTGCAGAAAATGCGTGTGAGCCGCGAATAAAGTATTAAGGTTTGATTTTATTTTCTGATGTAGCGTGGTTTGCTTCTACTGGCGCTCAAAATGTGTTGGGGGACTTAACAAACTGAGGTTTAGATAGCTTCTCCACACTCCATTCGATCTAGGAATTTTTCTGCGTCTTTCAGGACGGTTTCGCGCCGTGTCCCATCCATCCTGTCCCATGTGCGGTACATATTGCCCATGCGTGGGTTGGTTTCGAACCGTGCCCGGTGGCGTATCAGGAAATGCCAATAAAGCAGGTTGAACGGGCAGGCATCGGGGCCGGTTTTGTCTTTCACCTTATAGGCGCAGGTTTTGCAGTAATCCGACATCCGATCAATATAAGCCCCTGAGCTGACATAGGGCTTAGAGCCGACGATCCCGCCATCGGCCCATTGGCTCATCCCGATTACATTCGGGGCCTCGACCCATTCATAGGCATCTGCATAAACCGCCAAATACCATTCATGCACATGGTTTGGGTCGACGCCGGCAAGCAGGGCGAAATTGCCTGTCACCATAAGCCGCTGTATGTGATGGGCGTAGGCCTCGGCTTCTGTCTGCGCTACGGCTTTGGCCATACAGTTCATCTTGGTTGCGCCGCCCCAATACAGTGCCGGTAGGTCGCGTGTATGTTCCAGCGCATTGCGCGCTGTGTAATCCGGTCCTTCCAGAAAATAGATGCCACGCATATATTCCCGCCAGCCGATGATCTGGCGGATAAAGCCCTCGACGGCATTGATCGGGGCATGGCCGTCACGGTAGGCTTGTTCGACCTGCTGGCAGACCTCCAGCGGGTCCAAAAGCCCCGCATTGATATAAAAGCTAAGGATGGAGTGGTAGAGAAACCGGTTCTCATTGAGCATGGCATCCTGATAATCGCCAAATTTTGGCAGGCCTTCGCGGATCCAGTGATCAAGCTGCTGCTGCGCCTGATCCTTATCTGTTGCAAACCAGAACGGGCGGAGCGTGCCGAAATTTCTACGAAATTTCGCATCCACAAGGGTTAGAACCTCTTCGACCACATCATCTGCAGGGAACTGCATCGGGCCGGAAAATGTGATCTCTTCAGATGCTGGTTTACGGTTTTCATGATCGAAGTTCCATTTACCTCCAACAGGCTTGTCACCGTCCATCAGCAGCCCGGTCTTGCGGCGCATGTCGCGGTAGAACCACTCCATCCGCAGCTCTTTACGTCCTTCGGCCCAAGCCTCGAACTCGGCGTGAGAGGCGATGAACCGCGTATCCTTGATCATGTGCAGCTTCAAAGGCATCTCTTGCAGGGCTTCGATCAGACGCCATTCGCCGGGCTCTGTGGCGATTACGCCTTTTGCTGCGAATTCTTCGGCGCGGCGCAGCAATTCACCGGTAATCGAGCCGGAATTGTCTGGGTCATCAAGTGTCGTATAGGCAACCTTCCAGCCATCGTCGCGCAGTTGGGCTGCGAATTTGCGCATTGCGGCAAAGATAAAGGCGATCTTTTTGGGGTGATGTGGCACGTAAGATGCCTCATCCGCCACCTCAGCCATAACAACCACGTCCTTGCTTTCATCAGCCTTTTGCAAGGCGGACAGGCGATCAGATAACTGATCCCCCAAGACAAGAATAAGACGGCTCACCACGGCACCTGCGCGCCTGAATAGTCGAAAAAACCGCCCGTCTGTGCAACATCCAAGCGATCAATCACGCTGATCAGGTTCGCAGCCGCTGTTTCGGGCGAAACCGTCTTGTGTCGTGCTGCGTAATCCGCAGTGAAGTTCGTGGCAACGGTTCCGGGGTGCAGACAGACGCAGATGGCCTGTTTATGCGTTCGGGACAGCTCGATCGCGGCCCCGTGAATCAGTTGATTCAATGCAGCTTTTGCGGCCCGGTAGGAATGCCATCCGCCGATTTGGTTGTCGCCAATGGACCCCACCCGTGCTGACAAAGCCGCAAATACTGCCCGGCGGTTCTTTGGCAGGAATGGCGCCGCATGTTTCAGGATCAACGTGGGGCCGATGGCATTGACCGCGAACTGCGCCGCGAAAGCCTTTGCCGATACTGCCCGGATAGTTTTTTCAGGTGCATGACCGTCCACAACCAACGCCCCCGTTGCGACAAAAACCACGTCGAATTCGCCCGATAGCCTGCCGAAGACCCGTTCAATAGAAGCCTCATCTGTGATGTCCAACCCATCGGCAGAGCGTGACAACCCCACGACCTCGTCCCCGCGGTTGTGCCATGCTCGCGCCAATGCGGATCCGATACCGCCTGATATGCCAATAAGAAGTATTCGTGCCATAGCAGTGTGACCTAAACGTCTGCGGCGAAAGGTCAAATTCGCACTTTCATTTTTATCGCTGTCGCGTATTATAAATTCCATGAGCACACGGACACATATCCGGGGCCTTGGCCTACAAGCACTACTTCTTAGCCTAAGCTGAGCGGTGCCTGTCGGCGCGACCGCTCAGTTGGGTCTGAGCGCCGAACCTCCAACAAACCTACAGGAGACAGGGCCATGCAAAAGGTCAATCTGAAAGACAAGCTGTGTCAGTTTTCGTCCCATTGGGATCCCCATGTGGTGGCTGACTATAATGGCAACGATATTATGGTGGTGAAATTCCAGGGTGAATTTCCATTTCACAAACATGATGACAGTGATGATTTCTTCCTTGTGATCGATGGCGAGGTCACGCTGGATCAAGAGAGCGGTGATAGCGTCACCCTTGGACCCGGGGAGCTTTGCGTCATTCCCAAAGGCGTCACACACCGCCCGCGCGCTGCGACCGAGGCCAAGGTGCTTCTGATTGAGCCTGCAGGCCTGCCCAATACCGGCGATCCAGCGACCGCCGCACCCAAACCACGTATTTGAGAGCTGAGACCATGACAAAACAAGATCATGTGGTGATTTTTGACACAACACTGCGCGACGGGGAACAATCCCCCGGCGCCACGATGAGCCATGCAGAAAAACTGGAAATCGCAGCCCTGCTTGACGAGATGGGCGTGGATATCATCGAGGCCGGGTTTCCCATTGCGTCGGACGGTGATTTCGAGGCGGTCAAAGCGATTTCAGAACAAGCGCAAAACGCTGTGATCTGCGGGCTGGCACGGGCGAATTTCAAGGATATCGACCGCTGCTGGGAGGCCGTCAAACATGCACAGCGCCCGCGTATTCACACCTTTATCGGGACGTCCCCGTTGCACCGGGCCATTCCTGATCTGAACAAGGATGAAATGGCAGACCGTATCCATGACACAGTTACCCATGCGCGTAACCTCTGTGACAACGTGCAGTGGTCGCCAATGGATGCCACGCGTACCGAAGAAGATTACCTGTGCCGTGTGGTTGAAATCGCAATCAAAGCGGGGGCGACCACGATCAACATCCCCGATACGGTTGGCTATACCGCCCCGCGTGAAAGTGCAGCCCTGATTGCGATGCTGCTAGAAAAAGTCCCTGGCGCGGATCAAATCATATTTGCAACGCACTGCCATAACGATCTTGGCATGGCGACCGCGAACTCGCTGGCGGCAGTTGAAGCGGGCGCGCGTCAGATCGAATGCACGATCAATGGTCTGGGCGAGCGGGCCGGCAACACTGCACTGGAAGAGGTCGTGATGGCCCTGAAAGTGCGCAATGACATCATGCCTTACCGGACCGGCATTGATACGACCAAGCTGATGAATATCTCGCGCCGTGTAGCCTCTGTCTCGGGGTTTCCGGTGCAGTTCAACAAGGCCATTGTTGGCAAGAATGCCTTCGCCCATGAAAGCGGTATCCATCAGGATGGTATGCTCAAGAACGCGGAAACCTTCGAGATCATGCGCCCCGAGGATGTGGGGCTGACCGAGACGAACCTTGTGATGGGTAAACATTCGGGCCGGGCTGCGTTGCGATCCAAGTTGAAGGATCTTGGGTATGAACTGGGAGATAACCAGCTGAAGGATGTCTTTGTGCGCTTCAAGGCTTTGGCCGATCAGAAGAAAGAGGTCTATGACGAAGACCTGATCGCGCTGATGCAAACAGGGGATGCGGGCGAGGATCACATCAAGCTAACCGCTTTGAAGGTAAGTTGCGGCATGGATCAGGTCAAATCTGCCGAGATGACGCTGGAAATTGATGGCGAGCCACATTCCACCACCGCCACAGGCGACGGCCCAGTGGACGCTGCGTTCAACGCGGTTAAGGCTCTGTTCGCGCATGAGGCGCGGCTGCAGCTTTATCAGGTGCATGCCGTGACAAAAGGCACAGATGCGCAGGCCACCGTTACTGTGCGGCTGGAAGAAGACGGTAAGATCGCAACCGGCCAGTCGGCGGATGTGGATACCGTCGTGGCCTCTGTGAAGGCTTATGTCCATGCGCTCAACCGTCTGATCCTGCGCCGCGCCAAATCCGGGCCTGATGTGGCAGAGGTGTCCTATAAGGATGTCTCCTGAGATGTCAGCTAGCGCCGTGCCAATGTAAGGTGCGGCGCTGGGTGGACTGCCTTTGCTTTGCTCGAACGACGATCCTGAGTTTTCCGTAGGGGGCAGATGGGCCGTTTTGACCAAAGGAAAGGACCAGCAAGCTTGGGTTCATGGTGGCTGACGAGACAAAACTACCATCGAGGTAACATGATAAGTTAAAGTCCTTGATCGAGCGGGCAATAGTCGTGACTGTGAGTAAGGTCATTCTTTTTTAGAGAAACCAAATGAAAAAAATCGCTTTAGCTCTCATCGCACTTATCGCTCTGCTACATTTCTACATTGCTTGGTTCGAAATGTTTGCGTGGACATCCAGAGGACCGAAAGTTTTTGACACATTCCCCCCTGAGCTCTTCGAGCAGACAGTGCATATGGCCGCTAATCAAGGGATTTATAATGCGTTTTTGGCAGTTGGGCTTGTTTGGTCCTTGCTTATCAAGGATGCGAAGTGGCAGAACAATGTTGCGAGCTGCTTCTTGGGTTTCGTCGCCGTCGCCGGTGTTGTTGCCGCTGTTACTGTAGCAGTTAAACCAGGCCTAATTCAGATCGTTCCTGCATCCATCGCTTTGATCCTCCTCTACCTTTGCCGCAAATCGACGAGGCTCGATAGCACAAAGTAAATTAAGCGAAACTTTGCCCGCTTTGGACTCAAAGCCAGCATCGTTTTTCGTGTCTATGGCAATGTAAGGATGGGAAATCAAACATACCTGGCGTTTGATATGCTGGATCGATGAGCACATGCTGGGCATGGGGCAGGGCTGCGATGTCCGGCTTGACGTTGCGTTTTTATCAGGCCGGCGATTGCCACTTAAGGAATTGCAATCGGCAGAATGGAATAAAAATCGTAATTTTATAATTTATAATGATTTTTTCCGATATTCAGATTAATAAAGTTGCAAAAGTATAAGTGGCAACATATCGCCATTCACTCTAAAACAAGGGCTTCTATCTACTGGCCACCCGTTTTATAACCGTTTGCGGCGCGATGGTGCGAACACAGCTATATTGGAAACGGAAGGCCAAGGCATGGCAGGCTTCGGTGGGTTATTTTCTTCGGACATGGCGATTGACCTCGGCACGGCGAACACGCTTGTCTATGTCAAAGGGCGTGGCGTCATCCTGAATGAGCCGTCCGTGGTTGCTTATCATTCGAAGAATGGCCGTAAGGAAGTTTTGGCTGTCGGTGAAGACGCGAAGCTTATGCTTGGCCGTACCCCCGGCAGCATTGAGGCGATCCGGCCCATGCGCGAAGGCGTGATTGCCGATTTCGATGTGGCGGAAGAGATGATCAAGCACTTTATCCGCAAGGTGCACAAACGTTCGACCTTCACCAAGCCCAAGATCATTGTCTGTGTCCCCCACGGCGCAACCCCTGTTGAGAAACGGGCCATTCGCCAATCAGTGCTTGGGGCGGGGGCACGCAAGGCGGGCCTGATTGCAGAACCTATCGCGGCTGCGATTGGGGCCGGGATGCCGATTACGGACCCAACTGGTAACATGGTTGTGGATATTGGTGGCGGAACGACCGAGGTAGCTGTGTTGTCACTGGGCGACATTGTGTATGCACGTTCGGTTCGGGTTGGTGGCGACCGCATGGACGAGGCGCTTATTTCATACCTGCGGCGGCATTTGAATATTCTGGTGGGCGAGGCTACGGCGGAACGGATCAAGACCTCGATCGGAACCGCGCGGATGCCTGACGATGGCCGTGGGGCCTGTTTGCAAATTCGCGGACGCGACCTTTTGAACGGCGTGCCGAAAGAGACCGAGATCAGTCAGGCGCAAGTGGCCGAAGCCTTGGCGGAACCTGTGCAGGCAATTTGTGAGGCGGTCATGATTGCCCTTGAAGCCACTCCGCCTGATCTGGCTGCCGATATCGTGGATCGCGGTGTGATGCTGACGGGGGGCGGTGCGCTGTTGGGTGATCTTGATCTGGCCCTGCGTGAACAGACGGGTTTGGCGATTTCTGTGGCTGACGAAAGCCTGAATTGTGTGGCTTTGGGCACGGGCAAGGCACTGGAATATGAAAAACAGCTACGCCATGTGATAGACTATGACAGCTGATCTGGCGTCATAGCCGGAATTAACGCATCCTTATGCCTGCTAAGGCGGGGCTTGGACCATGGCACGAGACAGATATGGACAAGATGAGTACGGGCGTCCCCTCAGACGTATTCTGGTGGGCGTTCTGGTCGTTGTGCTGCTTGCGATCTTTGGTATCTGGCGGATCGACAACCCCCGGGTTGAGCGGTTTCGCACAGCGATGGTCGACAAGATTGTACCAAGTTTTGACTGGGCTCTGATGCCAGTGACCAAAGTGTCCAGAATGGTTGAAGACTTTCAATCATATAGTCGTATTTACGAGCAAAACCAAGAGCTTAGACGTGAACTGCAACAGTTGAAAGCCTGGCGCGAGGCGGCCCTTCAACTAGAGCAGGAAAATGCCCGCCTGCTGGATTTGAACAAGGTACGGCTGAATGCGCGCCTGACGTATGTGACAGGGGTTGTTCTGACGGATAATGGCTCGCCTTTTCGGCGCTCGGTTTTGCTGAATGTCGGGGCGCGTGACGGTATCATGGATGGGTGGGCCACGATGGACGGGCTGGGGCTAGTGGGACGAGATCTCTGGGGTGGGTGAAAAGACCAGCCGGGTTATTCTTCTGACGGATTCAAACAGCCGTATACCTGTGACCATACAGCCTTCGGGGCAAAAAGCGTTGCTTGTAGGTGACAATACTTTGGCGCCTCCGGTGGATATTGTCGAAAACATCGAAGATGTCAGGCCGGGGGACCGCGTGGTGACGTCTGGTGATGGCAAAGTATTCCCGGCAGATATTCTGGTTGGCCAGATTGCCCAAGGCCCCGAAGGGCGTTTGCGGGTAAAGCTTGCTGCGGATTACGGGCGTCTGGAATTTCTACGGGTTTTGCGAAACCCCGAAGCGCCGGGGATCACCTCGACAGGTAGTTTGATTTCGGTTGATGACGATTCTGTGTCTATCGCTCCTGAGAATGCGGAGCCGGGGGATGGTTGATCCAGCGACTGTTCATCTTTGGCTTTATCGTGGGATGTTCGTGCTGGTTTGTTGCATTGTCATCTTCTTGCAGCTTTTACCTTTGCGCACCGAACCTTCGCCAATCCCCGGCCCGGATTTTCTGTTCGCGTTTACAGCGGTCTGGATCATGCGCAAACCGACTTTTGCACCTCTGTTCATAATCGTATTGCTACATTTTCTGGCGGATATTCTGTTTCTGCGCCCGCCGGGCCTTTGGTCGGCGATTACCATCTTCGGCTATGAGTACCTGCGGCGGAAATCAACAGGGCCAACGGATATAGAAATACCGGTTGAAATTCTGCTGGCATGCGGCACGTTTGCAGTCATGGTATTTGTAAATGCGTTGGCACATTTTGCGTTCCTGCTTGAACAGCCTACGCTTCTGACATTGGTGTTGCATATTTTGACAACGGCATTGGCATATCCTGTTGTGATTGTGGTATCACATTTCGTGTTGGGTGTGCGCCATACCCATCCGGGTGATTTAGATATGGTACGATCAAAAGCATGAGACGATCCCCCAAAGATACAGAGGCCAGTGCCCGCATCATCAGCCGCAGGGGGCTTGTTCTTGGCGGGGGTATGCTGGGCTTTGGCGGTATCCTTGCGCTTCGGATGCGTCATCTGCAAGTGGATCAGGCGGATCAGTTTCGCCTGCTGGCCGAGGAAAACCGCATCAATATCCGCCTTCTGCCGCCTGCGCGGGGTCAGATATTTGACCGCAACGGGTATTTGATTGCCGGGAACGAGCAGAATTACCGTGTTGTTATGGTGCGTGATGAGGTTGATGACCCAGAAAAAGTGCTGCGTGATCTCAGCCGTTTGATCTCGATGACAGAAGAAGATTTGAAACGCGTGCATGAGGAACTGTCCAAACGATCACGTCTTGTGCCGGTTACGATCAAGGACCGGCTCAGTTGGGAAGATCTGAGCCGTGTTGCGGTGAATGCGCCTGTTCTTCCGGGCATTACGCCGGAAGTTGGCCTTAGCCGGTATTATCCGCGTGGTGGCGATTTTGCACATATCGTTGGATATGTCGGGCCGGTCAGTGATTACGACCTCAGCCGGATCGAGGATAAAGACCCGCTGCTGCAAATCCCCAAGTTCCAGATCGGAAAAACAGGGGTCGAAACCAAGCTGGAACATGATCTGCGTGGCAAAGCGGGTACTAAGCGCGTTGAAGTGAACGCACGCGGACGTGTGATGCGGGAACTGGGCCGTGACGAAAGCCAAAAGGGTATTGGTGTTCAACTGACCATTGACACAAAGCTGCAGAACTTCGTTCAGGCGCGGCTGGCTGGCGAAAGTGCGGCTGCGGTGGTCATTGATGTCAAAACGGGTGATCTGATGTCCATCGGCTCGGCCCCTGCGTTTGACCCGAACAAATTTGTCCGGGGTATTTCCGTCAAGGATTATTCTGCTCTGACCGAAAATATCTACCGCCCGCTTGCCAATAAAGCCGTTCAGGGCACCTACCCACCGGGCTCGACATTCAAGATGGTGGTCGCCTTGGCCGGTTTGGAAGACGGTCTGATCGGGCCCGAAGAAACCGCATGGTGTGGTGGGTATGCAGAAGTCGGCAACAGGCGCTTTCACTGCTGGAAAAACGGTGGGCATGGGCACATGAATATGCGCAATAGCCTCAAACAATCCTGCGACGTTTATTATTATGATCTGGCCCAAAAGGTCGGGATAGAGAAAATTTCTGCCATGGCGCGCCGCCTTGGACTGGGGGAACGTCATGATGTCCCGATGTCTGCGGTATCGGCGGGCCTGACGCCCACAAAGGCCTGGAAGCGCGAAAGCCGAGGGGCTGAGTGGGTGATCGGGGACAGTCTCAACGCGGCGATCGGCCAGGGATTTGTGTTGGCCTCCCCGTTGCAACTGGCCTTGATGACTGCGCGGATTGCGACCAACAGGGCGATCAAACCCCGCCTTGTTCATGCAATCGATGGCAATGTGATGCCATCGGGCGCGGGTGAGCCGCTTGGCCTGCGATCGAGCTCTGTCAGATACATGACCGATGGCATGTTTGCTGTCAGCAATGAAGAACGCGGGACGGGCTATTCGTCGCGCATTGCCGAGAAAAGTCTGCGTATGGCGGGCAAGACGGGCACCAGTCAGGTACGCAACATCACCAAAGCCGAACGCGCGCGCGGGGTGTTTCGCAACGAAGACCTGCCATGGGAACGCCGCGACCATGCACTGTTCGTCGGATTTGCACCCTATGATGCGCCGCGCTATGCGATCTCGGTCGTTGTGGAGCATGGCGGTGGTGGTTCGAAAGCAGCGGCTCCGATTGCACGCGATATCATGCTTGCGGCATTGCACGATGGTGTACCGCCTCTGTCATCCTATCCCAAATCACAACGTGGCCGGATCGAGGCCGCCCTCGAAAATCTGGAGCTGCGCAATCTGGACGGCGATGAGACGGAGGGCTCACAGGCGTGAGCTATCTTGAGTATTCCGTCAAATCGGTTCCATCGGGTTTTGCGAAAATCCTGCATCTGAACTGGGCCATCATCCTATTGCTGATGGCCATCGCAAGCGTTGGTTTTCTGATGCTGTATTCTGTCGCTGGCGGGTCGATGTCGCCTTGGGCCGAGCCGCAGATGAAGCGCTTTGCGCTGGGCATGGTGCTGATGTTCTCGGTTGCCTTTGTGCCGATTTGGTTTTTACGCAACATGGCCGCGCTGGCGTATGGGGTCAGCGTTCTGCTGCTGGTAGCAGTAGAGTTTTTCGGGTCAACGGGTATGGGTGCCCAGCGCTGGATCGATCTGGGGTTCATGCGCCTGCAACCATCCGAGCTGATGAAAATTACTCTGATCATGTTTCTGGCAGCCTATTATGACTGGTTGGACATCAAAAAAGTGTCGCACCCGTTCTGGGTGCTGGTCCCGCTGATCATCATCGCGGTGCCTGTGTTTCTGACGCTCAAACAACCTGACCTAGGGACTGCGCTGTTATTGCTCTTTGCCGGGGGCGGCTTGATGTTTCTGGCGGGCGTCAGTTGGTTTTACTTTGCAGGTGTGATTGGGGCTGGGGCTGCTTTGGTCACGGCGGTGATCAAGTCGCGCGGGACGGAATGGCAGTTGCTCAAAGACTACCAGTACCGCCGGATCGATACGTTTCTGGATCCGGCCAGTGACCCGCTAGGATCAGGCTACCACATCACCCAATCCAAAATTGCGCTTGGGTCTGGCGGCTGGACAGGGCGGGGCTATATGCAAGGCACCCAATCCCGGTTGAACTTTCTGCCCGAAAAACACACGGATTTTATCTTTACCACGCTGGCCGAAGAATTCGGTTTTATCGGCGGTATCTCCCTTTTGGCCTTGTATGTGCTGGTTCTGTTTTTCTGCATCGTATCAGCGATCAGCAATAAGGATAGGTTCTCGTCGCTATTGATCCTTGGGATCGGGTTGACATTCTTTCTGTTCTTCGCGGTGAACATGTCCATGGTGATGGGGCTTGCCCCGGTTGTCGGTGTGCCGCTGCCGCTGGTCAGCTATGGCGGCTCGGCGATGCTGGTTCTGCTGCTGGCGTTCGGGCTTGTTCAAAGCGCCCATGTTCACCGTCCGAAATAGGGCATGATCAACGTCTTGTTTGCAGCCGGTAGCGATCGCTGGGCACAGTATGAAGCACCACTGAGTGACGCGTTTGTGCGGGCGGGTCTGGATGTCAGGTTAATGGTCAAGACGGACACCCCGGCCAGTATCGATTACATCGTTTATGCACCGAATGGCCCGCTAAGCGATTTTACCCCGTTTACAGGTCTCAAAGCTGTTCTCAACCTTTGGGCGGGGGTAGAGAACGTCGTGGGCAACCCAACCCTGTCCGTGCCTTTGTGCCGGATGGTGGACCCATCACTGACCGATGGCATGGTCGAATGGGTCACAGGCCACGTGCTGCGCCATCATCTGGGGATGGATACCCATATCCATGGACAGGACGGCATATGGCGGGCAGGGACCGCACCGCCTTTGGCGAAAGATCGGCGGGTTGTCGTGCTTGGATTGGGTGAGCTAGGGGCGGCTTGCGCGCAATCCCTTGCCAGAGTGAAGTTTCAGGTTCACGGCTGGAGCAGATCGCAAAAGTCAATTGACGGCGTGATGTGCTATTCTGGGGAAGGCGGCCTGAAAGCCGCCTTGTGCATTGCGGATATTCTGGTCTTGTTATTGCCGTTGACGGCTGAGACAGAAAATATATTGAACCGCGAGATGCTTGCGCTGTTGCCGCAAGCTGCGGTTATTCTTAATCCGGGACGCGGGGCGTTGATCGAGGATGAAGCGCTTCTTGATGCCTTGAACGATGGGGGGATTGCCCATGCCACGCTGGATGTGTTCCGGGAAGAACCTTTGCCGCCGGATCACCCTTATTGGGCGCATCCGCGTGTGACCGTCACTCCCCATATCGCGTCCGAGACGCGGGTAGGCAGCGCATCACAGGTCATTGCGGACAATATCAGGCGCGGGCAGGCGGGCCTGCCTTTTCTGCATGTCGTTGACCGCAAGGCCGGGTACTAACGCAGGATCGGCGGCTTGTCCGGGTTGCTGCCGGGTATTGTCGCAGGTTGGTGCTGTTCCGGCTGCGGCAGATCAAACCGCAGACCTACCTTGGCCAGTTTTGCGGCCATCGGATTCGACGCCTCGAAGAAAGCCACATCCAATGCCCCCGCTTCGATACCGCTGAAGATCAGGGCTTCGTTGACAGCATTGGCCAGCGCGGGCTCTGCCCCGTTTGCAGCGCTCACAAAGGCCAGCATATGCCCGCTACCACCGCTGGAATATCTGACGGTGCACAGATAGGCGAATTGGGCAAGCCCGGTGGCGGTTGCCAGCTTTGTGTCCAGCGCGGTGATCAGGGTTTCGGGAAGGTTTGCCGGGGGCAACAGCTCTTGCAGGTTTGCGTCCAGCGTATCGGGGCGATGTCCAAGCGTCTGGTGGAGCCATTTTACAGCGTCATTCGGGATCAGAATGGACGATGGCGCCAGTCCAAGGTTTACGCCCAACCCAAGCCCTGATCCCGCCAGCATTCCAGCCATAACCCGGCCCGAAAGTGCTGCATATGGTGCGGGCTTGCCAACAAATTCAGCCAGCCGATCCTCCCGATCAAAGGCGAGTGCGACTTCAATGTCGTCCACCGGAAAGGTCAGAGGCGTGATGTTGTCACCTTCGGGGGCGGCCTCAAGCAGCAAGAACAGTTCACTATCGGCGAGCCGCTCGTAGAAGCGCAGCCGACTGCTGTCATCCTCGGGGGCTGCGTCCATTGCAATATGGGCTTTGTCCAATGCGGTGTGTGTCATTCGCGCAGGGCTTTCTGGACAGTGGATTTAAGCACGGGCAACAGGTCTTCCTCGAACCATGGATTACGTTTCAGCCATGCGGTATTGCGCCAGGACGGATGCGGCAAGGGAAAGATGTCAGGCGCATGGTCGCGCCATCTGGATACTGTTGCTGTGACACCATCTTTTGCGGCCGCACCAAGGTGATATTTTTGGGCATATCCGCCTACCAATAGCTTTAGCTGAAATTTTTGGAACGTCTCCAATATCCGACCATGCCATGTCTGCGCGCAGATCGGCGGCGGGGGTAGGTCAGTGCCATTAGCGTTGTAGCCTGGAAAACAGAACGCCATTGGAATGATGGCAACTTTTGAGCGATCATAGAACGTGCTATCGTCTACGCCCATCCAATCCCGCAGGCGGTCCCCGGATGGGTCAGTGAAAGGTCTACCGCTGTTATGAACCCTCATCCCCGGTGCCTGCCCTGCAATCAGGATGCGCGCACCTGTGTCAAACCAGACCACAGGGTTTGGCCGATGTTTGGTTGCGGTTCGGGCGAAGCGGTCTTCGCATAAGGTACACGCATGAAGATCACGCTGAAGCTGCTTTATCGACATGCGACTAAGATAGGCCGGGATGCATCAGAGAAAACAGGGGGTGTTACGGAATTACCTGATGGGAGTTTGCGATATTTGTTCTGCCTTTTTGCATAACCTCAAACGCCAGACGTTTCAGGGGTGAAGACCACATGCACCGCTTACGATGCACCGATAATAACAGATAAATTTTTCCGACCGGGGTTCACGACAGAGTGATCACTTGAAAGGCGAACATGTCTGTTAGAGTTAACTACTGACTGATAGGTAGTTTCAATCTTAATTCTGACGAAAGGTTATGCCATGAAGGTATATGATGTCGAAGGCTTCCCTAATCCTGCGCGTGTGCGGATCGCGCTTGCTGAAAAAAAGGCTACCGACAAGGTGGACTTCATCTCTGTAGATGTCATGGGCGGAGAACACCGCGCGCCAGTGTTCAAAGCGAAAAACCCGGATGCGACTGTACCTTGTCTGGAGCTTGATTGCGGTACGACGATTTCGCAATGTACAGCGATTACCGAATATATCGATGCGACTTTTGAGGGTCCTTCCCTGACAGGGGGGCGTGATCCAAAATCTCGCGCGAAGGTGCATATGATGAATCTGCGTGCTGAGAACGGTCTTCTGAATGCGGTTGGTGATTACTTCCACCATGCAACACCGGGCCTTGGCCCTGATCTTGAGACTTACCAGAACGCCGAATGGGGCGCGAAACGTAAAAGTGTTGCAACAGAAACAATGCGCTATCTCGACGGTGTACTAGCAGAGAATGATTATCTTGCAGGTGAAGAATTTTCGATGGCCGATATTACGGCATTTGCTGGTCTGGCTTTTGCGGATTTTGCCAAGGTTGACGTTCCTTCTGATCTGGCAAACCTCTCTGTCTGGCGCCAGAAAGTAGCGGCGCGACCTAGCGTGGCGGGGTAGCTTAACTCTGTCATAAAGGGGCGGGCCAGACGGTGCGTCCCTTTTCGTTACATGATGTCAGGACTGGGTGCGGTTGCGTCGCCGAATATGGCGCAATATACCAAAGCGCTACACAAGAAAATTTGCATGGTCCCCAAAAACAGGATCGACATGTAACGGGTTTTGAATGGGTTAGGCCTATGGGTACAGATACAAAAATGGCGCTTCTTGATAGCGCAGAAAAAGCGGTGCGGTCCCGAGGGTATGACGGCTTCAGCTATGCAGACCTGTCGTCAGAGGTCGGCGTGCGTACCGCATCGATCCACTATCACTTCCCGACCAAGGCCAACCTCGCGACGTCTCTTATGGAGCGCTATAATGAAATGCTTGAAGCCGATTTGATGGCTCTTGATGCTAAGGCGGTGAGCGCAGCCAAACGACTTCGTACACATATAGATCGCTACCGTAAGGGCTTGTTTGATGGCGAAGGCCTGTGCCTTTGCGTGTCCTTTTCAATCAGTAGGGAAAGTCTGGAGCCGCGCGTTTTAAGCGAGTTGAAGCGTTATCGTGACATCAGTTTAAACTGGCTCGAAAAAGTATTTACGGAAGGCAAAGCCGACGGGTCCGTCAAATCTATAGGTCACCCCCGTCAAGAGGCTGCAACTTGGCTGGCAGCTCTGGAAGGTGCGCAACTTGCAGCGCGGGCAGAAAAAGACATGACCCGATTTGAAGAAACTGTCGCGCTGATGCTTGGACGCCTTGATTAATGAAAGATAACGACCGCCCGCGGGTTACTTTCAGGCGTCGATCAGCGGCAATCCAACTGCGGTACGGCCTTCGTTGGTTTTGAGGCTGAAATCCTGTCCAAGCCACGCGTCACCGCCCGGCCCGCAGAGATAAGAGAGCCCTTGTGCCACCCACTCGGCGGGGATGTGGGCCGATGGGTCCAATTGGCTGACCGGGTTGATGCCGGAAGATTTGATGTGAACCTGCATCTCGGTTGCCACTGTGCCGGGGCTTAAACCCATTATACGAATTCCGTGCGCGGCCATTTCCTTGTGGCCGCATTTGGTGAGGGACAAGACAGCTGCCTTCGTGGCGCAATAATGGCTCCACCCTTCAAGCGCGCCCGTGGCGGCACCTGACGAGATGTTGATAATGGTACCGGACCCCTGAGCCTGCATCACAGGTAATGCGGCGCGGTAGGCATGGTAGACACCCTTCAGGTTCACATCGACGACCTGCCCCCACGCCGCCGGGTCGCTGTCAGTGATCCGGGCGATAGGATTGATCAGACCTGCATTGTTGATCAGAATATCGACGCTGCCAAATTGTGTTTTCGTGGTTTCAACCAGTGTTTTGACCTGCGGATAAATCGCAACGTCGCAATGGATTGCGAGCGCAGTGCCGCCGATTTCTTCCGCGATCCGGTCAATCTCGTGAGTACTGCGTGCCGCAAGGACAACATTCGCCCCAAGATTTGCAAAATGGCGGGCTGTGGCGGCCCCGATACCCCGACTGGCGCCAGTAATGATAGCAGTTTTTCCAGTTAGATCAGTCATCGTCATTTCCTTGTAATTCGGTCAGGAATTGATATCTACCGCCACAGTAACGAATAGGGCAGGGGGCGCAATGGGATCGGTTCTGGAATTGGCAGCGTCAAACCTGCTATCGCCCATCATTTTGTGTTTTGCCCTCGGATTGGTCGCCGCTCTGGCGCGATCTGATCTGAATTTCCCTGAAGCTGTGGCCAAGGGCATGTCGCTTTATCTGTTGTTTGCGATTGGCTTCAAGGGTGGGGTTAGCGTGGCTGATCACGGGGTCGATGCGCAGCTCTTATGGTCTATGCTGGCGGCAGTTGTCTTATCGGCGCTGCTGCCCTTCGTGGCGTATCTTCTGCTGCGCGCCATTACCAAGCTAAGCGCACTTGATGCGGCGGCAGTGGCTGCGCATTACGGATCAATTTCGATTGTAACCTTTGTCGCGGCAAGCTCGGTTCTGGATGCGCAGGGAATTGGCTATGAGGGGTATATGGTCGCCGTCGCCGCTGCGATGGAGGCCCCTGCGATTGTTTCGGCACTGTGGTTGGTGTCACGGTCTTCAGGAAAAGGCGCTATGAGCAGCGAGTTGTTGCGCGAAATACTTCTGAATGGATCTATCGTCTTGCTGGTCGGCTCTTTTATTATCGGTTGGGTGACGGGGCCTTCGGGCAAGGTAGAAATCGACGCTTTTATTACGGCGCCCTTCAAGGGGGTTTTGTGCCTGTTTCTGCTGGATATGGGTCTGGTCGCCGGACGTGGTTTGCGCAATGCGCGCGGTGTTGTGTCCATGCCTGTTGTGGTGTTCGGGCTGGTGATGCCTTTGATTGGTGCAAGCTTTGGCATCGTTGCGGGAATGGTGTTGGGGCTTTCAGTGGGTGGTGTTGCGCTGATCGCAGTCCTGTCTGCCTCTGCCTCTTATATCGCGGTGCCGGCGGCGATGCGGGTGGCGCTGCCCGAGGCCAATCCGGCGGTCTATCTGACACTGTCTTTAGGCATTACATTCCCGTTTAATCTGACGGTGGGCATCCCGGTCTATCTGGCTGCCGCACAGGCTTTGGGAGGATAAGCCATGGAGATGCATGACGCGAAGCGAGTTGAAATCATGATCGAGGCCGTAATGGAGAAGCGCTTAACCGACCTGCTGATCAAGGCCGGGGTCACGGGGTTCTCGGTGCTGCCGGTCAAGGGGGGATCGGGCCGCTCGGGGCAGTGGTCGCGGCAAGGTATGGTCGGGCGGGCAGATGGCATGTCTTGCGTCATATGTATGATCCGACCAGAGCGACTGGACGAGTTGCTGGAGGCTGTTTTATCAGTACTGGAGCGCCATATCGGGGTGGTCAATGTGACGGACGCCAAGGTATTAAGGGCCGAACGCTTCTGAGAGGGAAATATATGGCACAGTCTTACCCGATTTATGGGCAGATCGATGGGCCGATTGTGATGATCGGATTTGGGTCTATCGGGCGCGGGACTTGGCCGCTGATTGAGCGGCATTTTGAATATGATGCAGACCGCTTTACTGTGATCGAGCCAGATCAGTCATCGCATAATTTCCTTAGACAGCACCGGCTGAACTTTGTTGACACGGCATTGACGCGCGAGAATTACCGTGAGGTTCTGGGCGGGTTACTGGAACCAGGCAAAGGGTTTGTGGTCAATCTGAGTGTAGATACATCTTCGCTGGACCTGATGAAATTCTGCCGCGAAATGGAAGTGCTCTATATCGATACGGTGGTTGAGCCATGGGAAGGGTTCTACTTCGAGACGCAAAGCAATGCGGAGCGGACGAATTATGCGTTGCGTCAGGCTGTCCGTGACGAGAAGGCGAGCAATCCCGGTGGGACGACAGCCGTATCGTGCTGCGGGGCCAATCCGGGGATGGTCAGTTGGTTCGTTAAGGAGGGTTTACTGACACTCGCGAAAGATAGTGGCGCCGATGCGACGCCGCCCGCAACGCGGGATGGCTGGGCGCGATTGATGCAGACCCTTGGTGTAAAAGGTGTACATATTGCCGAGCGGGATACGCAGGCGCGTAGGCAGCCGCGACCGCGAAACGTGTTTGTGAACACATGGTCCGTAGAAGGGTTTATCGCCGAAGGGTTCCAACCGGCAGAGCTGGGATGGGGCACCCATGAGACGTGGTTTCCCGAGAATGCGCATCGCTATGATGTGGGGTGTCAGTCTGCCATCTGGCTTGATCGACCGGGCGCAATTACGCGGGTGCATAGCTGGTGCCCGACGCCGGGGCCTCAGTTTGGGTTTTTGGTAACGCATAACGAAGCAGTGTCTATCTCGGACTACTACACCGTTGGTGATCCCGGTGCGCCTGACTATCGCCCGACCTGTCATTATGCCTATCATCCCTGCGATGATGCTGTGCTGTCATTGCATGAGATGTTCGGATCAGGATGTCAGCAGAAAATTCATGAAATTCTGGATGTGGAAGAGATTGTCGAGGGCATAGATGAGCTGGGCGTGCTGCTCTATGGGCATGCAAAGAACGCCTTGTGGTTTGGCTCACGCCTGTCGAGTGAGGAAACCCGCGCGCTGGCCCCGTATCAGAATGCCACCGGCTTGCAGGTCACATCGGCTGTGCTGGCCGGCATGGTCTGGGCGCTGGAAAATCCGCAAGCCGGGATCGTTGAAACAGATGAGATGGACCATGCAAGATGTTTAGAAGTGCAACGCCCCTATCTTGGTCCGGTCGAGGCGCATTATACGGACTGGACACCGCTTCAGGATCGTTGGCAGCATTTTTCGGAAGATATTGACGAAAGCGACCCCTGGCAATTCCGCAATGTGCTTGCAAGTTGAGTGTTAAATGTCATGCGATCCACGCTACATCATAATTCATCTTCGATATAGACCTTGATGATGTCGTGAAAGCTACGGTCTGCGGTGAAACCCAGCGCAAGGGCGCGTTCTGGTGTGAAGTCGCGGGGCCACCCTTCAACGATTTTCATGATGGTCTGATCTGGCTTTGGCTTGATCTCGGGCGACGACATCGGACCCGGCAATGTCGCGCAGGGCTTCAATTTGCTCGGCCACGGTGCAGCTTACGCCGGGCAAGTTCAGCGCCCGCCGACCGTTTAACCTCTGGGTCTCTAGCACTGCTGCATGGGTCAGAAACCCCACCGCCGACCGGGGCGAGGCATGCCAATGGCGCACGCTGTCCGGGACCGGCAGTATGGCGGTCTTGCCGTTCAATGGCTCCCGTATGATACCAGAAAAGAACGAGGACGCAGCCTTGTTGGCTTTGCCGGGCCGCACGCAGATGGTCGGAAGACGGATCGAGATGCCATCCACGAACCCCTTGCGCGAGAAATCTGAAATCATCGTCTCGCAGATTGCCTTCTGCGCCCCGTAAGAGGTCTGTGGCGCGCTTAGGAAGTCATCGTCGATCTTGTCGGGATAGGGGCCGCCGAAGACAGCAATAGATGAGGTGAAAACAAGACGCGGGACATATGTTCCACCGCTCGTCTCGTGTTCTGCCCGCAAGGCTTCCAGCAAGGCCCATGTTGGAAACATATTGACTTGCCAACCCTTGTCGAAATCCGCCTCGGCCTCGCCTGAAACAATGGAGGCGAGGTGAAAGATCACATCAAAGCGCTCAGCCGCCAGCCCTTGTGCGACACTGGCATCAGCAATGCTGCCGACACGCATTTCTGTGGCAGCGCCATTTTCAGGGAAAGCGATATCGTGCAGGACGATCTGGCAAGACACACCGTTCAGCCCATGATCCAATAGATGATGGGCCAGTTTCTGCCCAATCATCCCGCCACCGCCCAGGATCAGAACCTTCATACTGTGCCGCCGTTGCGTGCCAGCAATTCCAGATAGATCCCCGAATGATCTTTCTCGCCACCATCCATAGCGTCACAAAAATGCGCGAAGCGACCCCGGATGTCCTGTGCCATGGGCAAGTTCAGGCCAAGCTGGTTTGCCTCGTTTAGCAGGTTATCCAGATCCTTAAGTTGGAATTTCGACAGTCCCCCCGGTTCAAAATTACCCTCTGTCATGCGTTCCCCATGCTGTTGCAGGATCACGCTGTCGGCAAATCCGCCCTTTAGCGCTGCACGCACGGCAGCAGGGTCAGCACCGCCTCGCTGGATGAGCAACATCGCCTCGGCCACCACGCCAATGGTCACAGCGACAATCGCCTGATTCGCAAGCTTCGACAATTGCCCTGACCCGGTTGGCCCCACATGGACAGGGCGGCCCATGGCCTGCAAAACAGATTTTACCTTGGCAAAGACGCTTTCGTTCCCTCCCACCATAATAGCAAGGGTCGCGGCCTCTGCACCTTTGGTGCCGCCGGACACCGGGGCATCCAGATGATCAAACCCCAGTCCCGCCAGATGCGCCGCCTGCGCGCGTGCTTCTTCGGGTTTGGCCGAGGACATGTCTACCCAAACGGCCCCGGCCTGCATGGCATCTGAAACGGCAGTGTCCGTAATTAATGACCCAACGGCCACCCCGTCGCTAAGCATCGTGATCACCACATCCGCGCCGCTCACGACCTCTGCAGGGCTCTTGCAGATGATCGCGTCATGTGTTGCCAAGGCTTCCGCTTTCGCGCTGGAGCGGTTCCACACCTGAACCTGATGTCCTGATTTCAGCAAATTGCGCGTCATAGGTGCGCCCATTAGGCCGGTGCCCAGCAGCGCTATTGTCTCTTTCGCCAAATCCTGTCCTCCCATGTTTGCGCTCACACTAGATCAGCTTAATAAGACTTAAAAGCATTGCCGCCTCTTCGCTTTGCACTTAGGACTTGAGAAAAGCTGCGTGCAGAGCGACCTGCGAAACGCATGAAAACCGGGAGAAACTTCAAGATATGGGACGACTAAGCGGAAAGCGCGCGTTGGTGACGGCAGCGGGGCAGGGGATTGGAAAAGCCAGCGCATTGGCGCTGGCACAAGAAGGCGCAAAGGTTTTTGCAACTGACATCAATGAAGAGGCTCTGGCCGGGGTTTCGCATCCGAATATCGAGACATTTATGCTTGATGCCCGCGATGATGCCTCTGTTAAAGCGGCGGTCGAACGGGCTGCGCCGGATGTGCTGTTCAACTGTGCGGGGTTTGTCCATCACGGATCGGTTCTGGACGCGACGGATGACGAATGGGACTTCGCGTTTGATCTGAATGTACGGTCGATGTTTCGCACGATGCGCGCCGCACTTCCGGGTATGTTAGAGCGTGGCGGCGGCTCGATCATCAATATGTCGTCGGCCTGTTCATCCATTATTGGTGCACCTAATCGCTTCATTTATGGCACGACGAAAGCGGCCGTGATTGGGATGACAAAATCCGTGGCGGTTGAATATATCACCAAGGGTATTCGCTGCAATTGCATCTGTCCCGGAACTGTCGAAAGCCCCAGTTGGCATGATCGGGTAAAGGCGCTGGGCGAAGAATTGGGCAGCTATGATGCAGCGCTAAAGCAGTTTGTGTCCCGTCAGCCGATGGGGCGTGTTGCAACGGCGGAAGAAATTGCCGCGCTGGTCGTCTATCTGGCTGGCGATGAAAGCGGCTTTACGACCGGGCAACCCCATGTGATTGATGGTGGATGGTCTGGCTGAGATCAAAACGTCCTCGGCAAGAGTATTCGACACAAAAATGACCAAAGCGGTTTCTCTCAAGACCGGAGGACGCGTTAACCTTAATATGAGATTATTATGGCTGATAAATCGAAGCTGAGATCGCAAAAATGGTTTAACAACCCCGATAATCAGGAGATGACTGCCCTCTATCTGGAGCGGTATCTGAATTACGGGTTGACCCGCGAGGAACTGCAATCGGGCAAGCCGATTATCGGAATTGCACAAACCGGATCGGATCTGAGCCCTTGTAATCGCCATCACATCGAGTTGACCAAGCGCGTGCGTGATGGGGTGATTGCCGCCGGCGGAACGGTGATTGAGATACCAGTGCATCCTATTCAGGAGACTGGCAAGCGTCCCACGGCGATGCTGGACCGCAATCTGGCTTACCTGTCGCTGGTCGAAACGCTCTATGGCTACCCAATCGACGGGGTTGTGCTGAATATCGGTTGCGACAAGACCACGCCTGCACTGCTTATGGCGGCGGCCACTGTGAACATTCCGGCAATTGCTTTGTCTGTTGGCCCGATGCTGAATGGCTGGTTCAATGGCGAGCGCACGGGATCGGGCACAATTGTCTGGAAAGCGCGCGAATTACAGGCGGCGGGTGAGATTGATGATGACGGCTTCATGGATCTGGTCGCGTCCTCGACTCCATCGGTGGGCTATTGCAACACGATGGGGACTGCGACCACGATGAATTCGCTGGCCGAGGCTTTGGGGATGCAATTGCCAGGCTCGGCGGCGATCCCGGCTCCTTATCGCGAACGGGGACAGATCAGCTATCTGACCGGCAAACGGATCGTCGAGATGGTTGACGAGGATCTGCGCCCCTCTGATATCATGACGCGTGAGGCTTTTGAGAACGCCGTAGTGGTCAATTCTGCAATTGGTGGGTCAACCAATGCGCCTATTCACCTGAATGGCGTTGCCAAGCATTTAGGCATCAAGTTGACAAATGATGACTGGCAGGGGCTGGGTCACAAAGTGCCGCTGCTGGTGAACCTGCAACCGGCCGGGAAATATCTGGGCGAAGACTACCACCGCGCAGGGGGCGTTCCGGCGGTAATCGGTGAGCTGTTGAAGGCAGGAATGCTGCCGCATCCGGGGGTGATAACGGCCAATGGTAAGACAATGGCCGAGAATTGTAGCGAGGTGCTAACAAACAACGAGGATGTCATCTATTCGATAGATACACCGATGCTGAAGGATGCGGGCTTCATTAATCTGAAGGGCAATCTGTTTGACAGCGCGATCATGAAAACCTCGGTGATTTCGGCAGAGTTTCGTGACCGCTATTTGTCCAACCCCGACGATCCAGACGCCTTTGAGGGGCGTGCGATTGTGTTTGATGGGCCGGAGGATTTCCATCACCGAATTGATGACGAAAGTCTTTCAATCGATGAGCATTGCATCCTGATCATGCGCGGCGCTGGGCCGAAGGGGTATCCGGGCGGGGCGGAAGTGGTCAATATGCGGCCTCCGTCTTACCTGCTGAAGAAAGGTGTTCACGCGCTGCCATGCGTTGGGGATGGGCGGCAATCGGGGACTTCTGGTAGCCCGTCGATCCTGAACGCATCCCCTGAGGCTGCGGATGGCGGCGGGCTTGCTTTGGTGCAAACCGGGGATCGTATCCGCATTGATTTGAAGAAATGCACCGCCGACATGCTGGTGGAGGATGCCGAGCTGAAAGCGCGGGCCGAAAAACTCGTGAATGGCTCGATTGACGTGCCCGATAGCCAAACTCCGTGGCAGGAGATTTTCCGAGCGATGGTTCAGCCGTTCAGCGAAGGCATGACCCTGCGCGGGGCTCCTAAATACCAAGACATTGCGCGTAAATCTATGCCGCGCGATAATCATTAAAAACCGAACTCAACTTAAAGAGGGAAACTAATACAATGGCAGAAATTCTTATGGTTTATCTCGCTCCGCTTTTCATTGGTGCGGGCATCGGCCAATCCTATTACAAAAAAGAACGGCCCGACGGCGCCAAAGGGAACCTGATGATAGCGATCGCGATCGGTTTCGTATCCATTGTGGTCTTAGTCATTGTGATGAGCATCTTATTCCGTTCTATCAATTCGCTTTGATCCAAAGCCCTGCCTTAACCAAGGAGATACAAGATGAAACTTTGCCGCTTTGGCGCGCCTGGCCAAGAAAAGCCCGGCATGTTGGATGGAGATGGCGTAATCCGCGATCTGTCTGCTGTGATTGGCGATATTGATGGCATGACGGTAAGTGACACGGAACTGGCAAAGCTGAAGGCCCTTGATCCGGCATCCCTGCCAGCGGTCGATGGCACGCCCCGGATCGGGCCTTGTGTGGGCAATATCGGTAAATTCATGTGTATCGGGCTGAATTATTCGGACCATGCAGCAGAAACCGGGGCGGCGATCCCTGAACATCCGATCCTATTTTTCAAGGCCAATTCTGCGATTGTCGGGCCGAACGACATGGTGATGATGCCGCGCGGATCGACCCATACCGATTGGGAGGTGGAGCTGGGCGTGGTCATCGGCAAGACATGCAAATATGCCTCCGAGGCGGATGCGCTGGATTATGTCGCGGGCTATTGTGTGGTGAATGACGTCTCGGAACGGCATTTCCAAACCAAGCTGACCGGTCAATGGACCAAGGGCAAAAGCTGTGACACGTTTGGACCGACAGGGCCATGGCTTGTGACCAAGGACGAGGTCGGCGACGTGCAAAACCTGTCAATGTCACTGGACGTGAATGGCAAGCGAATGCAGACCGGCAACACCAATACAATGATCTTTACGGTTGCGCAGATTATCGAGCATTTGTCCGGGCTGATGACGCTGCACCCGGGGGACGTGATCACCACCGGTACACCGCCGGGTGTTGGAATGGGGATCAAGCCTGATCCTGTCTACCTCAAGAAAGGCGACGTGATGGAGTTGGAAATCGAAGGGCTTGGGAAGCAACGGCAGGAAGTTGGTCAAGATGCCTGATCTTTTGCTCATCGGAGGCGCCACCGACGCCATGCTTGCACGCATGGCCGAGAAATTCACTATCCACAAACTCTCCGAGATCGAAGATTTTGCGGCATGGTCGGCGGACAATGGTGACAGAATCGAGGCCGTGGCGACTAATGGTCACGATGGCGTTAAACCGGAAATTCTGTTCGCTTTACCAAATGTAAAAGTGATCTCGTGCTACGGCGTGGGCTATGATGCAATTGATACGGATGCCTGTGTGGCGCGTGGGATCAAGGTGTCACACACCCCAAATGTGCTGAATGCAGAAGTGGCCAATACAACGCTTTTGCTGCTATTGGCCTGCTACCGTGATTTCCGCATGAACGAGGAACAGGCCCGGTCGGGCAGGTGGGAACGTGACGGTGCTCTGCCCTTGTCGCGTTCACCTGACAATCGAACAATCGGTATTCTGGGTCTTGGTCGGATCGGTCAGGAAATTGCGGATCGGCTGAGTATTTTCAACCCTACGATCTTGTATCACACGCGGACCAAAAAAGACGTGCCGTATAAGTATTACGATGATCTGACAAGGATGGCGGCCGATTGTGATGTTCTGATTTGCATCACGCCTGGTGGGCAATCGACGAATAAGATTGTGAACAAGGATGTGCTGGAAGCACTTGGCCCTCAGGGCACGCTGATCAATGTCGCGCGTGGCTCGGTCGTGGATGAGGCGGCGCTGATTAAGGCCTTGCAAACAGGCAAGCTGGGCTATGCCGGGCTTGATGTATTCGAGAAGGAGCCGCATATCCCCGACGCGTTGAAAGCAATGGACAATGTCGTGCTGCTGCCCCATGTCGGCTCTGCCACAGTGGAAACCCGCGCGGCCATGGGCAGCCTGACGGTTGATAATCTATTGCAATGGCTTGAGACTGGAACCGTTAAAACCCCAGTCCCGGAATGCGCGCATCTGTGAGGGGATTTTGGTCTTGATGGTGCTGTGAGAGAGGATTGAACTTTCGTTTAAATTTCCATAAATAATTGATATTAAATCAGATTAAAGTGTTTTGTCCTAACGAAGTTGGTGCGATTGTTAAGGCAATTCCCCCGAATGGCGCTCAGTAGTCAAATAGGTCAGCCACGTCAGCGTACGCTACATAAGTGGGTGCTTCCACGTTCTCCAAACCGAAGGTGTAGTAGTGTTTGCGCGCCGCTCGCCAGCCACGTATCAAGCTGGGCATCCTGGCCTCTGGTAGATCGTCCCCGCGCCACGCTTTAGGGTCCAGCCAATCGCCGGTAGCTAACTGCGCGTTGGTTGGGGTCGGACAACTACTTTTGTATTTTGTCTGCAAAACCCGATTGCGGACAACCATTGCTCTTCGCACGACACTTAGCATCCATCCATCGAGTTTTCGCATTTCGCTTGGATCATCGATAAGGCAATAGAAACCCATAAGGCCTTTCATTTTCCTAAGCATCTTTCCTTCGTGAATGAACGCTCGCAACTCTTCCTCTAAAAGGCCACCGTAAAGCGAACGGCGCATTTCATAGATTAACCCAAGCAAATCCCAATCGTACGGGTGCGGCGTCACTGCAGCACGATTAGATTTGAACCCCTCGTCGAGGTATTGAAGCAAGTAAATATTTACCAATCTCGATATGCGGGATTTGATCCGGTCAACGACTTTTTCAGGAACCCCAAGCCCATCTTGCCCGAACCGATAGCCCAAATAGTCAAAATGTGCGTAACTGCGTAGCTCTTGATCGTTGCTCGCAATAATAGCCACCCCCGGCGACTTACTCTCATTTATTTTCAATCCGCTCTTGGCACAGTGATCATAAAAACAACGCTCAAGAAGCTGGGCTTGCTCATAGGTCCGGCAAAGAGCCACCACATCATCAGCGAAACGTACAAACTTGCCCGACTCCGCCGACAAAGACGTATCCAGTTCATGGTTAGCGATATTCGCCAGCAACAAAGATACGGAGGAGCCTTGTGGGGTACCCTTGTAACGTCGTTTGAATTTACCTTTGGCATAGTCCTTGTAGTCACAGTGCCGATGGCGAAGGAACCTATCAAAGATATGTCTTTCGTGCGGGGTCAGGCTGATTTTGCCTGCGTCTTCCAGTCGTTCAGTTAGGTATCCGGTCGGTATGAGGTCAAAGTATTTCTCAAAATCGATTTGGACGGCGAACAGTTTTCCGCCAGCGTCAAATTCCCTTAACGCTAAGATAGCATCGAAAACGTTTTTGTCTGGGTGATAAGCATAGGATGATGGCGACAGACGCTTTGTGTTGCGATTTCGAGTCCGCTTCAGAACAACGTTCGCCAGCGCAGCATCAGGTATTGAGAAGGCCATGATACTGCGCTTTGATCCATCAGGCTTAGGAATCTGATAGTTGACTGCTGGAGTTGGCTCATACTCTTTATTTTGGACCTTGTGCCAGATTGTTTTCGCCAGGAAATTTGCATTTCGTGCGCAGAACTTTGGGTCAAAATGACGATGCAGAACGACTGACTTTTTGGGCGACGGAACGCCCGCAGGCTTTCCAGTGCGCTTCTCGAACCTTGCACGATATTTCTCTTCGGTCTTTTCTTGTCGCTCGGCTTTTGCGAAAGCCTTCTTGGATAGTCGCTTAATCTCGACCTTCAATGCATTTTGCATGAATCGCCACCAATATTGAGTAGGTCGGTGGGGGAGCTAAGAGTCAGGGACTCCGACAGAAAAATTCTATCGTCACACCTTGCGGTGCGCCATCGACACCTTGAGCGCCCGGTATTTCGCCCGCCCCACCATCGGCTACTACGCCTCTATAGGTTGAGTACCAGTGATCCGAACAAAAGGTCAATCAAGACTCACCAAATCCGACAAATCAGTCCCGCTTTGCCGGCCAGCACCAACCAATCAATTAAATACGACGGCTTATACAAGTCGTTGTCACCAATTCAGGATTGGAGGGGATGGGAATGTTTAGGTGATATATGCCGCCACCTAAAGTGAAGTATACGAAGAGACGCGGCGGCATATCCGTTCTGTCCTAGTCGTTAGTAGGACAAAGACGTAGAAAAGCCCTTGCTTAGTTAGGTGTTCAAAAAATAAGGGGTTTGGGTGGTGCTGTGAGAGAGGATTGAACTCTCGACCTCACCCTTACCAAGGGTGTGCTCTACCACTGAGCTACCACAGCATCTTCAGCAACATGTGGGCGGGTGGATACGATCAAATGATCAGCGACGCAAGCGTTATCTGGACGCCTTTGGACCGCTGAGGTATGACGACCCTATGAGCAAGAATTCCAACCCGTCCGAACCTCTGAAAGCGGTGCCGTCCACCCCGAAAAAACCGCAGCAAACGCGGGAAGAGCGGCTGAAAGCGGCATTGAAAGTGAATATGGGGCGACGTAAGGCACAGGCTCGGGCGCGTAAAGCACCTGAATCAGATAATACAGGGCAGTAGAACATGGATAAAATCGTTGTAACAGGAAACGGGCCTCTAAAGGGCCAAATCCCCATTGCTGGGGCGAAGAATGCCTGTCTGACCTTGATGCCAGCGACACTGCTGTCGGAGGAACCGCTGACCCTGACCAATGCGCCGCGGCTGAGCGATATCAAGACGATGACCACTCTGCTGGCATCCCTGGGGGCGGAAGTGTCTTCGTTACAAGACGGTCAGGTTCTGGCGATGTCATCCCATGACATTAACAATCACACAGCTGATTATGACATCGTTCGCAAGATGCGGGCCTCGATCCTTGTGTTGGGCCCGCTGCTGGCGCGGTACGGGCATGCGGTTGTGTCGCTTCCCGGTGGCTGTGCTATCGGCGCGCGGCCGGTTGATTTGCACCTGAAAGCGCTGGAGGCGATGGGCGCCGAGCTGGAATTGAAGGATGGATACATCCACGCCAAGGTTTCGGGGGGGCTGAAAGGGGCTCAGTTTGAGTTCCCATTTGTGTCGGTGGGGGCGACTGAGAATGCCTTGATGGCTGCAAGTCTGGCGAAGGGGACGACCGTTCTGAAGAACGCCGCGCGCGAGCCTGAGATCGTTGATCTGGTGGAATGCCTGATCAAAATGGGGGCGCAGATTGAGGGACAGGGAAGTTCAACAATTACGGTGCAGGGCGTGGATCGCCTGAATGGGGCGACCCATCCTGTTGTAACGGACAGGATCGAGCTGGGCACCTATATGCTGGCACCTGTAATCACCGGTGGTGAGGTGGAGCTTTTGGGCGGCCGGCGCAATCTGGTAGATACGTTTTGCGACAAGCTGGAAGAAGCAGGCGTATCGATCGAGGAAACCAAGACAGGCCTGAAAGTCAAACATGCCAATGGTCGCGTGAAGGCTGTTGATGTGACCACAGAGCCGTTTCCGGGGTTTCCAACGGATCTGCAGGCGCAGATGATGGCGTTGCTTTGCACATCCGAAGGCACGTCAGAACTCCACGAGACGATTTTCGAGAACCGCTTTATGCATGCGCCAGAACTGATCCGAATGGGCGCAGATATTGAGGTGCATGGCGGGACGGCTACAGTCACCGGTGTCCAGCGTCTGAAAGGCGCGCCTGTGATGGCAACTGATCTGCGGGCGTCTGTCTCGATGATCCTTGCTGGTTTGGCTGCGGAAGGGGAAACTGTTCTCAGCCGTGTGTATCATCTTGACCGTGGGTATGAGCGAGTTGAGGAAAAGCTGAGCGCATGTGGGGCGATGATAGAAAGAGTGCCGGAATGACCGAAGACGCGCGGTTTGAGGACGCAGGAGAGCGATCTCTACGATTGATCGCAGAGGATGCAGATGATCTGCAAGTCATATCCACCCTTGCGCAGGATGCGGTGTTTCCTGCCTCTGAGATGACTTGGAAAGCCTCAGAGAGGCGTTTTGCCATTTTGTTGAACCGCTTCCGTTGGGAAGATCAAACCAAAGCGCGCAACCGCAAGCGCGCTTATGAGCGTGTCCGGTCGGTTTTGGCAATTGATGATGTGACCGGGGTTCAATCCCAAGGCATTTCACGTGGCGATCCCGACATGGTTCATTCGCTTTTGTCGATCGTTTGGGAACCTGCGGAAGATGGTGCAGGGCAATTGATCCTGACCCTGGCCGGAGACGGCGCGATTGCTTTGAAAACAGAATGTATCAACGTGACCTTACAGGATGTCACCAGACCCTACATCGCACCTTCCGGCAAAGCGCCTGAGCATCCAGAGTGACATTCGCTACCCGAGAACTAACGGACACGGATACTGATCAATTCTTTGCTCTGCGCCTTGAGGGTGTTGATATTTTTCCAGATGCGTTTCTGCCGACACGCGCTGAAATAGAAGCCTCGAACAAAGACCATCTCGAGGGCCAGCTTTCACGTGGAGGCATGTTCGGGTTATTCGACAATACCCGCTTGATGGGTTTTGCGGGGTTGGTGCAGCAGCACTGGAAAGCAACCCGACATCGTGCAGAGATCGGGCCACTTTACGTCACACCAGATGCCCAAGGCAGTGGTGGCGCGCAAATGTTGTTTGAGGCTATTTTAGTTCACGCACAAGCGCTTAGAATCTGTCAGCTAGAACTGTGGGTTTGGGCTGGGAACACGCGTGCTATTGCCTTCTATACTCGTAACGGTTTTGTCAAACATGGCACGCTTCCTAATGCCGCTTTGGTCGGTGAAAGAAGCCTCGACGATGAATTCTACGTAAGAATGCTCTAAACACCATCTTGAGCCTTTTGTGTGACATGGGTATTGGCGTCCTATGACTCAGTTTCTCAATATCCAAGATCCCGACTTCGAAACGTCGTTCAAAGCGCTTCTATCGATGAAACGTGAGGACAGCCCAGATGTGGACGCCACCGTGGCTGGTATCATCGAGGATGTCCGCATGCGTGGCGATGTGGCGGTGATTGAGCTGACCGAAAAGTTTGATCGGCTTGCTCTGACGCCTGACACTTTGGCCTTTTCCCGAGATGAGATTGATGCCGAGATTGCCAAGGTTTCAGACGCGGAATATGCAGCGCTGGAATTGGCGGCTAAGCGCATCCGCGCCTATCATGACCGTCAGATGCCAACCGATGCCTCTTGGGAGGATGAGCATGGCGCAATGCTTGGTTGGCGCTGGACACCTGTGTCGGCGGCGGGGCTCTATGTGCCGGGGGGCTGGCGAGCTATCCGTCCTCGGTGTTGATGAATGCGATTCCTGCGCAGGTAGCGGGTGTCGAACATCTTGCGATCTGCGCACCTACACCGGGTGGCGTCTGCAATCCATTGGTTCTGTTGGCTGCGCGACTGTCCGGTGTCGAGACGATCTACCGTATTGGTGGTGCGCAAGCGATTGCAGCGCTTGCCTATGGAACAGAGACAATTGCGCCGGTCGACAAAATCACTGGACCCGGCAATGCCTATGTTGCGGCAGCAAAACGCCGGGTTTTCGGTAAGGTTGGTATTGATATGATCGCCGGCCCATCGGAGATTCTGGTGATTGCCGACAAGGACAACGACCCGGACTGGATTGCCCTTGATCTGTTGTCTCAGGCCGAACATGACGAAAGTGCGCAGAGCATCCTGATCACTGATGATGCGGGTTTCGGGCAAGCCGTAGCAGGTGCCGTTGAGAAGCAGCTTGAAACGCTGGAACGTCGGGATATCGCTGGGGCAAGTTGGCGTGATTTTGGCGCAGTTATTATCGTGCGAAATATGGATGAGGCATTAAAGTTATCTGACAGGATTGCCCCGGAACATCTTGAAATTGCTTGTGAAGGCGCAGAAGATATTTCGGAAAAAGTGCAACACGCAGGTGCGATCTTCATTGGATCATGGACCCCGGAAGCCATCGGCGACTATATCGGTGGTCCAAACCATGTGCTGCCAACGGCCCGCTCGGCCCGGTTTTCGTCCGGGCTGTCCGTCATGGATTTTCTCAAACGCACGACACTTGCACGCATGACCCCGGATGCTTTGCGCGCCATTGGGTCCGCAGCCGAAACGCTTGCCATTTCCGAGGGGCTGGAAGCCCACGGTCTAAGCGTGCGCGCAAGGCTGGATAAGCTGAACCAATGACCAAACTGACCCATATCAGCATCGATGATGCCAACCTGCCGACGCCTACCCCCGAGATAGAGCAGGAAAGAAAGGTCGCAATTTTCGACCTGCTGGAAGAAAACACCTTTGCGCTGCCTCATGAGGACGCCTCGCTTGGCCCTTACAGATTGCTGCTTGCGATCCGCGAACGTCGTCTTGTTTTTGATGTGCAGACCGAGCAGGAGGAGAAGGCCGCTGAATTCCATTTGTCCCTCAGCCCATTTCGACAGGTTGTGAAAGATTACTTCCAAATCTGTGAAAGCTATTTCGATGCGGTCAAGAAACTTCCGCCAAGCCAGATCGAGGCCATCGATATGGCACGGCGGGGCATCCACAACGAAGGCGCGCGTGTCCTTCTGGAACGGCTGGAAGGCAAGGTGGATACGGATATGGATACATCCCGCAGGCTGTTTACGTTGATCTGCGTGTTACATTTCGGGGCCTGAACAGTGTCAGCAGAAAACCCTCAATCCGTGCTTTTCTGCTGTGATCATAACGCGGTTCGATCCCCTATGGCAGAGGGGTTGATGAAGAAGTTCTATGGCACGTCGATCTACGTGCAATCCGCAGGCGTGAAGAATGATCTTGATATAGACGGGTTTTCTGTCGCGGTCTGCGAAGAGATCGGGGTGGAGCTGTCGCGCCACCGCACCCGATCTTTTGAGGAAATGCAGGAATGGGGGGACGATCTGTCGGGTTTTGATCTGATCATCGCGCTTAGCCCGGCATCGCAGCGCATGGCGCTGGAACTGACCCGGTTCTATCATCTGGACGTGGAATACTGGCCAATTCTGGACCCAACTGGTCTGGGCGAGGGGCGCGAGGAAAAGCTGAACTCCTACCGCATGGCCCGCGACCAGATCCGTGATCGGATCAAGCAGCGGTTCAGGTAGCTTGCAATGAATGTTGAGCAACGATTGCCGTGATGGTCGTGACCGATGATGCTGACGTAGTACAGGACACAGTTTGTCAAAGAGGGATAACCTGAATAACACTTAGCCCTTGAAAATTGCTGTGTTCCAGCGCATCTATGCCACGCCTGCAGTCTGGCAGGTCTTAATTATGGAGTGAACATGGCCAAGGAAGAAGAGCTCGAATTTCCCGGTGTCGTGAAGGAACTCTTGCCTAATGCGACATTTCGGGTCGAGCTGGAAAACGGCCATGAAATATTCGCCCATATGGCAGGAAAGATGCGCAAGAACCGCATCCGCGTTCTGGCTGGCGACAAGGTACAGGTTGCAATGACCCCCTATGATCTGACCAAGGGTCGGATTAATTACCGGTTCAAGTGACACAAACGCAGAGTGATCCCAGCCTGAAACTTGTGCTGGGATCTGGAAGTCCACGCAGATTGGAATTGCTGGCGCAAATCGGCGTTGTGCCTTTTGACGTGCGGCCCCCTGATATTTATGAAACGCCCGCGAAAGCGGAGCTTCCACGCCTTTATTGCGTTCGCATGGCGCGCGAAAAAGTTGACGCCGTAAGCGCTGCGGCGGATGAGATTGTGTTATGTGCCGATACAACCGTGGCTATGGGGCGCCGCATTCTTGGCAAACCCGAGACAGCGGGGCAGGCGGCGGAATTCTTGTTGGCCCTGTCGGGTCGGAGGCACAAGGTTATAACGGCTGTCGCGGTCAAACGGGGCGATAAGGTTTGGCAACGTGACGTTGTGACGACTGTCAGGATGAAACGCTTGTCTGATGAAGACCTGAATAGCTATCTTGCGACAGATGACTGGCAGGGCAAGGCAGGTGCATATGCCATTCAGGGACCAGCGGGGGCGTTTATACCGTGGATACAGGGGTCTTTCACAGGTGTCGTCGGCTTGCCGATCTATGAGACGGCGGCTCTGTTACGGGCAGCTGGTTATGGTATTGGGCAGGTATGAAGGGCCGATTGATCCTGCTGGACGAAATAGCAGGCCGTAAGGCGGCTGCGCTGATGGTTGATGGACAGCTAGATGATGTCCTGATCGATGTTGCAGATGACGCGCCGCCTGCACCGGGCGCTATTTTTCGCGCTGTCGCCGATCGCCCCATGAAGGGGCAGGGCGGCATGATGATGAAACTGCCCGATGATGACAAAGCTTTGTTTCGTCAGGCCAAGGGTATCAGCGTCGGGCAATCGCTTTTGGTGCAAGTCACCAGTTATGCGGAAGCCGGGAAGGCTGTTCCCGTGACGGACCGCCTGATTTTCAAAGGGCAGGCTGTGATCGTGACGCCGGGTGCGCAAGGCATCAACGTGTCGCGCCAGATCAGGGATGATGAGAAAAAGCTGCGGCTGCTTGAAGTGTTGCATGAAACTTCTGCTCCAGAACGGTCACACGGTGTTATTGTTCGCTCAAACGCAATTAACGTGCAGGATGATCAAATTGCAGAAGAAACCGAGGCTCTGCTGGATCTTGCCGATAGCGTTTTGAACGACACAGGTGATCAAGCGGAATTGTTGCTGGGTGCGCCCGATCCCCATACGTTGGCTTGGCGCGATTGGTTGCAGGGACCCGCGGATACAGTTGTTGAGACACCAGATGCGTTTGCGCAGCATGGCGTACTGGACGCGCTTTTAAGCCTTGAGGACGCCTATATCAGTCTTGGCAGTAGCAGCAGCATATTTATAGAACCGACCCGTGCGCTGGTCGCGGTCGATGTCAACACCGGTGGTGATTTCTCGGCCGCCTCTGGCCTTAAGGCGAACCTGTCTGCCGCGCGTGCTTTGCCGCGGCAACTGCGCTTGCGGGGGTTAGGGGGACAAATCGTGTTGGACACCGCGCCTATGGCCAAGAAGGATCGTCGCCAGGTTGAACAGGTTTTACGCGCCGCCTTCCGGGCCGATCCGATTGAAACAGCCCTTGTGGGTTGGACACCTCTTGGGCATTTTGAGTTGCAACGCAAACGCGAACGTCTGCCATTTCCGAAAGGATTGATCATATGAGCTGCCCAATCTGTTCAAAAGAGACCGTTCAGAAGTATCGCCCCTTCTGTTCTCAACGTTGTGCCGATATCGATCTTGGGCGTTGGATGACGGGTGGCTACGCCATCCCAAGCACTGACCCTGAAGATATGGAAGAGGCGATTGAAGCGCTGGAAGAAGAGACCCGGAAGCTGCATTAAGTGCGCCTGAGTAAGTTTTTGGTAAAATCGCTCTGGACAGCCCTGACACCCTATCATAAAACGCCCGGAGTTCGCTTGAGTTTCGCCAAGTGGACCCCGGTGCCCGGGTAGCTCAGGGGTAGAGCAGTGGATTGAAAATCCTCGTGTCGGTGGTTCGATTCCGCCCCCGGGCACCATAAAATCAAAAACTTAGAGGTGGTGGGGATTTTTTAGGCTCCGAATAAGCTCGGCTTCTTGCCGAACTTTCGTCCAATGTGTGTTGGCCAAGTTCACGATCACCCCCTGCCCGTTATCCATGATAGAGCGCAAGCGCAGTGACTTCTCGGGAGTATCCCCAAGCTCTCTCTTGGTTGTTACAAGTTTCAAACTTTGTAATTCTTTTAACCCCTTTGATACGTTTGAACTAGCTAGATTTAGCGTCTCGCAAATTTCATCTGCGGTCATTGCTTTGGGCGAAATATGCAATAAGGCATGGATTTGTGCGACGGAGCGGTTGGTCCCACATTTCGTGCCCATATCCCCCAAATGAAGAATAAAGTTTTGCATAGCTTGGGTCAGTTTCATCAGGCTATCCTGAAATTTCTTTAATATTGAAGTAATTGGCATGATTGGAAAGTCATGCACTCTTTCAACTGTCGGATTTCTTTCTGATCTGCGGCTCCGTCCCTTCCAACATGCGCCTGATATTTTCGCCGTGTCGCATCCAGACCAGCGCCCCAAGTGCAATGGCCAGCATAATCACCTCAGGTCGTCCCAGTGCCCAAAGCCATGCTGGCACCATCAGGGCTGTTACAAGGGCTGCCAGTGATGAGATCCTGAACAGTACTGCAATCACCAGCCATGTCAGGCAGGCTGCTGCACCAGCAGGAAACGATAAAGCAAGCAGGGTCCCAAGATAGGTCGCAACCCCTTTGCCGCCTTTGAACGCCAACCAGATAGGAAAGAGATGCCCCAGAAACGCCGCCAACCCTGCCAGTTGCGGGGCATCAGTGCCGTAGAATATTGTCCGTGCCGCCAGAACCGCAATCGCACCCTTGCCAGCATCCAGAGCCAACGTCAGGAAAGCTGCGAGCTTGTTGCCCGTGCGCAAGACATTGGTGGCACCGATATTGCCAGAGCCGATATCGCGCAAATTTCCAAGGCCAAAGAGCTTCGTTATGACAATTCCAAAGGGGATCGACCCAATAAGATAGGCAACCAACGCGACAATGATCAGGTCGGACATGCTGTTGGTGATCTCAGGCACTGTAGACCTCCCGCCCGGCCACAAAGGTTTTCAGCACGCGACCTTGCATCCTCTGTCCGTCAAAGGGAGTATTCTTGGATTTCGAGTGCAGCGTGAACCGATCCAGCACAAAGGGCGTGTCGGGGTCGAACAGGATCAAATCAGCAGGCGCCCCTTCTGAAAGAGTGCCGCCGGGCAGGCCCAGCCGTTTTGCGGGATTCAAAGATAAGGCGCGAAACAGTGTGGGCAGGTCCAGTTGGTCCGCATGATAAAGGCGCATCGCGGCGGGCAGCAGGGTTTCGAGGGCGACGGCACCGGATGCGGCTTCCTCAAAAGGCAGGCGTTTGCTTTCCTCGTCCTGCGGTGTGTGCATGGAGCAGATCACGTCGATTAGCCCTGAAGCGACAGCCTCAACCATTGCCAGCCGGTCGGTTTCGTTGCGCAACGGCGGCTTTACCTTGAAGAAGGTGCGGTAATCGCCGACATCCAGCTCGTTAAGCGTCAGGTGATGGATCGAGACCCCTGCGGTCACGTCCAACCCTTGCGTCTTGGCACGGTCCAGTGCGGGCAGGCTGGCGGCGGTGGAAAGCTGGTCGGCATGGTAGCGCACGCCGGTCGTCTCGACCAAGGCCAGATCCCGCTCCAGCCCCATGCGCTCAGCCATGGGGGATACGGATGGCAGACCCCTCAGCGACGCGAATTTGCCTGAGGTCACAGCGGAGCCTTTGCTAAGCGTTGGATCCTGTGGATGGCCCATAACCAGCGCGCCCAATGATCTGGCATAGGTCATAGCGCGGGACAGAACCTTGTTATCCGTAACCACATTGTCCCCGTCCGAGAAAGCAACAGCACCTGCGTCCATCAAGAACCCCATTTCAACCATCTCGCGGCCCGCGCGGTTTTTGGTCAGCGAGGCCATCGGAGCAATACGGACGGGCGACATCTCGGCCCCACGTCGTTGCGCGAATTGCAATGTCTCGGGTGTATCGACGGTTGGGATAGTGTCGGGGCGTGTGATGATCGTGGTCACGCCGCCAGCGGCTGCTGCAAGGCCCGCTGTGCGAAAACTCTCTTTATGACGCTCGCCCGGTTCGCAGACCTTTACGCCTATATCAATGATACCGGGGGCAAGACATTTTCCATGACAGTCGATGGTCTGCACGTTCGGAATGGTTTCGCCGCGAAACCTGTTAACTGTTTTTTCATCTTCGTTAACAATTACTTGCGCGATTTTTCCGTCTTCAATCAGCACTGCGCCGAGAGCGTCGGTACCCTGTTCGGGGTCAATCAGGCGGGCGTTTGTCAACAAGGTGGTCATGCTAGAGATTCACTTACCAAATCAGGCGATTTAAGCAGAAGCTGGAGGCTATACAGTGCGTTTCTGAAAGGCTCCGGCATCATGATTGCTTTCCATTGTGTTTGATCGTGTCTTGCAAAAGTCTCGCGATTTCGTCTGATCCTTCGACATATCTGATCCCTGATGTGTTCAACATCTGGGTGAACTGGAAGAAATACCGCACGAGCGCCGGGAAACGAAATGTAGTTTCAATCGGCATAACCTGCCGATTGGCTTTCCCATACGTTGGGGTATCGAATGTTATTGAGTCAAATTTGGGCACATGGTTGATTTTTAAAGGTGGTTTGAGCTCATACACAAAGGCGCTGCTTATTGGAGAACTATCGAGGATCATAGCCCGCTGATTTGTGATTTTATAATGTGTCGCTGCGCGGTGAAGGATGTCAAAATACGGAATGCCGAGTAAGAAAAATATAATATGTGCAAGAATGAAAAGCATCGCGGCATAGGCGAGCATAAAGACAAAACCAGATCCGTTGAACTCCCACTCTATAAAGAAAGAGGGTGCGATGATCGCCAGCATCGCGCCCCCGATGAAGCTGAACACAAAGTGCAGCCCATCATATCGAAAACCCTGCCCAGCGCGACCTTCCCAGAGCGTGATCTCGCCTTCTCGGTAAGGGATGTTACTGTTCAAACCATCACCCCTTGCGGTTTGGTGCGGCGGGTTTTTACCAGCAGCTCCATCGCGGCCATGCGGACGGCGACGCCCATTTCGACTTGTTCCTGAATGACTGAGCGGTTGATGTCATCGGCCAGCGTGCCGTCGATTTCCACCCCGCGATTCATTGGGCCGGGATGCATGACGATGGCATCCGGTTTTGCATGTGACAGCTTTTCGGCATCAAGGCCGTAGCGGTGGTAATATTCCCGCTCGGATGGGATGAAGCCGCCATCCATGCGTTCCCTTTGCAGACGGAGCATCATAACGACGTCGACGTCTTTGAGACCCTCGTTCATATTTTCGAAGACTTCGACGCCAAATTCAGCAATTTGCGATGGCATCAGGGTGGGTGGGCCGATCAGGCGGATGCGGTTTTCCATCTTGCCCAGCAGCAAGATGTTGGATCGTGCCACGCGAGAATGGGCGATGTCGCCGCAGATTGCGATACTCAGGCGGTGCAACCGCCCCTTGGCGCGCCGGATTGTCCAGGGCATCCAGAAGCGCCTGCGTGGGGTGTTCGTGCCGTCCGTCGCCAGCGTTCAGGACAGCGCAGTTCACCTTTTCGGCCAGCAGGTTTACAGCCCCCGAATGCGGGTGGCGGACAACCAGAAGGTCAGGGTGCATGGCATTCAGCGTCAGGGCCGTGTCAATCAGCGTTTCACCCTTTTTGAGGCTGGACGCCTGCATGGCCATGTTCATGACGTCGGCACCGAGGCGTTTCCCCGCGATCTCGAACGACGCCTGCGTCCGCGTGGACGCCTCAAAAAACATGTTGATCTGGGTGAGGCCGGCAAGCACCTCGGAATGTTTCACATCGCGGCGGTTGAGATCGACATATTGATCGGCCAGATCAAGCAGTGTCGTAATTTCATCGGGGCCAAGATGTTCGATCCCAAGCAGATGTTTTGCGCGGAATGTCATGTGGTCCCCTCATTGACTTCGGTGCTTATAGGTCAGGCACCGGGGTGGGGCAATATGCCGTAAGACAGGGCAAGGCATCCTTTCTGGACTGCGCGGTGTTAATTGCCGACGTTCCAAGGCATTTACCTGCCAAGCAAGCCCGCATAGCTTGTGCCCATGGAATCAGAGCCGGACTTTCACACTGCTAAAGCTCTGCTGGAATGGCAGATCGATCTTGGGGCGAACGAGGCGATTGGGGAGGCCCCGGTCAATCGCTATGAGGTGCCTGAGAAAGCGCCGAAGCCTGCTGCCGTGGTAGCGGACATGCCCTTGCTTCAGCAGGAAGGGCCTGATCCCGTTGTTATTGCTCATGATATGGCAGCCAAAGCGGGGGATTTGCCAGCGCTGGAGGCAGCTTTGGCTTCTTACGAATATTGTGAGCTGAAACGCGGGGCACGCAATCTGGTGTTTTCGGATGGCCAACCTAGGGCGCGGGTTATGGTGATCGGCGAGGCTCCGGGGCGGGATGAGGATATGCAGGGCAAGCCGTTTGTTGGACGGGCAGGGCAGTTGCTGGACGCCATGCTGATCGCGATTGATCACGGGCGGGCAGGTGCTGCCAATCCTGTCTATATCACCAATATTCTGCCCTGGCGTCCGCCTCAGAACCGGGACCCAAAACCGGAAGAGATTGCGATGATGATGCCGTTCGTGGAGCGGCATGTTGAGCTGGCAAACCCGGATGTTCTGGTGTTGATGGGCAATATTTCATGTCAGGCGCTTCTGGGTCGGCGTGGCATCACCAAACTGCGCGGTCATTGGGTCGAAGCGCTGGGTAAGCCTGCGCTGCCAATGTTCCACCCGGCCTATCTGCTGCGCAACCCGGTGGCAAAGCGCGAGGCGTGGCATGATCTGCTGATGCTTCAGGCGAAAGTACGAGAGACGGGACTGTTGACGTAATTAAATTACTGGAGCTTTGCCTTTAAGGCTGATCTAAATCCGGCCGATTTGCAGGGTAACTCTCTGACATATTGTATAAATAGAGAGTTATTCGCGGGTTTCAGGCTGTTATATGATTTCAATCCGGGTAACATGCCGGGCTGAAGCTTGGCCTACGGGGAAAAGGAAAATTGTGCGCGTTCTGTCACCTTGCTTTACTATGGAGCAATGGTGGATATGGGCGGAGACTCCCATCCTGAATGGGAAGGAGAATTCATGAGCCGTATTGACGAAACAATAGATTTTGTCCCCGTGCGCATTGCCGTGTTGACGGTTTCCGATACGCGTAAGCTTGAGGAGGATCGCTCAGGGCAGACGCTTGTTGAGCGCATCGAGGCGGCAGGTCATCTGGTGGCAGCGCGGCAGATCATTCGGGATGAGCGGGCGCAGATTGCCGAGCAGCTGCGTGCATGGTGTGCTGACCCCGAGATTGACGTGATCCTATCGACGGGCGGCACGGGGCTGACGGGGCGGGATGTGACTGTCGAGGCGCATCGCGATGTCTATGAGAAAGAGATCGAGGCGTTCAGCATCGTGTTCACCCATGTCTCGATGGCAAAGATTGGCACCTCGGCTGTGCAATCGCGGGCAACAGGGGGTGTGGCGAATGGGACATATCTGTTCGCTTTGCCGGGATCACCGGGCGCGTGCAAGGACGCGTGGGACGAAATTCTGCTCAAACAGCTCGACTACCGGCACAGGCCCTGCAATTTTGTGGAAATCATGCCCCGTTTGGATGAACATTTGCGACGGAAATGACAGCCTTATGCGTTTAATCACGAGAATTGGACGTTTACTAATGAAAGACCTACATTCAAAAGTGTAATTTTCGGAGCTTTTTTGTCTCATGCGTTTTTTCCGCCGCAGCCTTGTTGGCCTGTTTTTGACGGCCTTGACGGTCGCCCTGCTGATCTATGCGGGGTATTCCGTTTCGTCTGCACTTCAGGCGCGGATGGAGCGTGATGGTGGTGCGCGGCCAGAGCCAGAACGTGTATTCTCGGTTCGGGTGATGCCTGTGGAGGCGCAGCAGATTGTGCCGTTACTGAGCAGTTTTGGTGAAATCCGTAGCCGTCGCACGTTGGAACTGCGTGCGCCGACAGGCGGACGGGTCGTAAAGCTATCGCCTGCCTTTCAGGAAGGTGGGGCGGTAAGCAAAGGCGATTTTCTGGCGCGGATTGATCCGTCAGATGCCCAGACAGCGGTTGATGTCGCTCGCACTGATTTGGTCGAAGCAGAAGCGGATTTGCGTGATGCTGAACGGTCACTGGTGCTGGCGCGGGACGAGCTGTCGGCGGCGGAAAATCAAGCGACTTTGCAGGCCCGCGCGCTGGAGCGGCAACAAGACCTGAAACAGCGCGGTGTCGGCACGGACGCAACGGTAGAGGCGGCAGAGCTGGCAGCATCCTCTGCCAATCAAGCAGTTCTGTCGCGCAGGCAAGCGGTACAGCAGGCCGAGGCGCGGCTGGATCAGGTGGGGGCGCTGATTGAGCGGCGCAAGATCAATCTGCGTAATGCCGAACGACTGCTTGCAGATACAGACATCTTTGCCGCTTTCGATGGTCGTTTGTCGGATGTGACTGTGGTAGAGGGCGGTCTGCTTAGCCTGAATGAGCGCCTGGCAGAGCTTGTAGACCCGGCAGCGTTGGAAGTGTCGTTCCGGGTGTCGACGACACGGTATACAAGGCTTCTGGATCGCGACGGAGTGTTGGTTGAAGCGCCGGTCAGTGTAATACTTGATGTATTAGGGACCAACCTGGTTGTGTCAGGGCGGCTAACGCGGGAAAGCGCGGCCGTACAGGAAGGGACAACCGGACGTCTGCTTTTTGCGGAGCTTGATGCGCCAAAAGGTTTGCGTCCTGGTGATTTTGTGACAGTTTCAATTGAAGAACCAGCTTTGGAGCAGGTCGCGTTAGTGCCCTCAGGGGCTGTATCGGCAGACAGAGTTCTGGTGCTGGCCGAGCAGAACCGGTTGGAGCAGGCACAGGTCGAGGTGCTGCGGCGTCAGGGTGATGATGTGATCATCCGCACCGCTGATTTGGCTGGGCGCGAAATCGTTACCGAGTGGTCGCAGTTCTTGGGGGCTGGGATCAAGGTCAACCCCTTGCGTCCCGGCGCTGCCTTGCAGGTTGAAGAGCCTGAACTGATTGAACTGGACGCGTTACGGCGAGCCAAACTGATTGCCTTTGTAGAAGGCAATGGCGGTTTGCCGGACGAAGTGAAAACGCGGATGCTTTTGCAATTAAACGAACCGCAAGTCCCTGCCGCGATGGTTGCTCGGCTTGAATCGCGGATGGGCACTTAAACCATGCGCGACAGGATCAGATCCACCACGGGCGGTTTTTTGTCCTATTTCACACGGCACAGGACGGCGGCAAATCTGTTGCTGGTTATTTTGATTGCTGTTGGACTTGTGGCTTTGCCACGGATGCAGACGCAGTTCTTTCCGGACGTGGTCCTGGACAGTGTCGGTGTCTCGGTCGAATGGGAGGGGGCCGGGGCTGAAGATGTGGACCGGGCTGTTGTCCAGCTTCTGGAGCCAGCTTTGCTGGCAGTGGAGGGCGTAGCAAGTTCGACTTCTGAGGCTCAAGAAGGGTTGGCTGCTATTGAGCTGGAGTTTGAGCCAAACTGGGATATGTCGCGCGCTGCTGATGAGGTGCAGGCGGCGGTCGATGCGGTAGGTGATTTGCCCGATGGTGCTGAAGACCCGGTTGTGCGACGTGGGGCGTGGCGTGACCGGGTGACGGATGTTGTGATTTCGGGGCCTGTGTCAGTCGAACAACTGGGCCGCTTTGCAGATGAGATGGTGACAAGGTTGTTTTCTGCGGGGGTCACGCGCACGAGCATTCGCGGGGTTGCGGCGCCGCAGACGATTGTTGAGGTGCCGTCATTGGCGCTGATCAAGAACGATGTGAGCATGTCCGACATCGCAACAGCGATTAACGCGGAGGTTTCCACTGATCCGGCGGGTGATCTGGATGGGGCCAATACGCGGGTACGCACAGGTGTGGCCAAGCGCAGTGCGGATCAGATTGCCGCGATTGTGTTGCGCTCTAACCCCGATGGATCGAAGCTGACGATTGGGGATGTGGCGACAGTTACGGTCGAAGGCACAGACCGGGAGCGCGCTTATTTTGTTGGCAGCGATCCGGCGATCTCGATCCGGGTCGATCGTTCTGATCGTGGGGATGCCATCGACATTCAGACCAGTGTAGAGCAGGTCGCCGCGACGTTGGAGGCAACCTTGCCCGAAGGGACGACTGTAGAGCTGATCCGCACCCGGTCGGAAGCCATTACCGGGCGGTTGGATATTTTGCTGGAGAATGGCCTTGTCGGGCTTGGTCTGGTTGTCTTGCTATTATTTCTGTTCCTGAACGCGCGAACCGCATTTTGGGTGGCGGCGGGCATTCCTGTAGCGATGCTTGGTGCGATTGCGTTGATGTATATGGCGGGGCTGACGATCAATATGGTGTCGCTTTTTGCGCTGATCATCACGTTGGGGATTGTCGTGGACGATGCCATTGTGGTGGGCGAACACGCTGATTTCCGAGCACGTCATTTGGGGGAAACTCCGGTCGTTGCGTCCGAGAATGCGGCGCGGCGTATGGCGGCACCTGTGTTCTCGGCCACGATCACGACGGTCATTGCATTTTTTGCCCTTGTTGCCATTGGCGGGCGGTTCGGTGATTTGATCGTTGATATTCCATTTACAGTCATTGTGGTGCTGATTGCATCGCTGGTTGAGTGCTTCCTGATCCTGCCCAACCACATGAGCCATGCGCTGGCAGCCTCGGCTAAAAAACATTGGTATGATATGCCATCACGGGTTGTGACCAAGGGCTTCAACTGGTTCCGTGATACGATTTTCCGCCGCTTCATCGCATTTGTAGTGCAGGTGCGGTATCCGGTTATGGGACTGGCGGTTTTATTGCTGGGCGTACAGGCTGCCTCGTTCATCCGGGGTGATGTTAATTGGCGGTTTTTCAATGCGCCGGAGCGGGGGTCGATCTCGGGTAATTTTGCCATGCTGCCGGGTGCTTCCCGCGCAGATACGCTTGAGATGATGCGTGAATTGCAGCGAGCTACAAATGAGTTAGCCACGAAATATGAGACAGAGCATGGCAAAAATCCGATTGATTTCGTTCTGGCCGAGATCGGCGGTAGTACTGGGCGTGGTCTGGAAGGGGCAGATACGAAAGATATTGATCAACTGGGCTCTATCGCGATTGAGCTGATCGACGCGGATATGCGACCCTATTCTTCCTTCAAGTTTGTAGGTGATTTGCAAGATAGTGTGCGCCGCCACCCAATGCTGGAGACTATCAGCTTCCGTGGTTGGCGCTCTGGCCCCGGCGGTGATGCACTGGATGTGCAACTCTACGGTGCCGAGGCCGAGGTGTTGAAGGCGGCGGCTGAGGCATTGAAAACCGCGCTGTCGCAATTTCCGGAAGTGTCCGCATTGGAGGACACGCTGGCCTATGACAAGGAAGAACTGATTCTGGATCTGACCGCACAAGGTCAGGCGCTGGGCTTTACGGTTGATGAGCTGGGGCGAGTGCTGCGCAACAGGCTGAACGGGATCGAGGCGGCAAGTTATCCCGAAGGGCCGAGATCGGCGAAAATTCGGGTTGAGTTGCCTTTGGGAGAACTGACAGCGGATTTCATGGACCGGACATTCCTGCGCACGGCCAACGGGGACTATGTGCCGTTAGCTGATATCGTGACAGTGACGTCGCAAACCGGATTTTCCACAGTACGTCGCGAAGACGGGCTGCGGCTGGTTTCGGTCACGGGTGACATCTCGGAAGACGATCCACAGCGGGCCGAGGACATCATGCTGCAATTGCGCCAAGAGATCCTGCCTAAAGTCGAACAGGATTTCGGCATTGCGTCGCAATTGTCCGGGTTGGCAGAGCAGGAACGGGAATTTCTCAGTGATGCCGCGTTGGGCTTTGGACTGTGCCTGATCGGGATTTTTCTGACACTGGCCTGGGTGTTTTCAAGCTGGACACGGCCATTGGTCATCATGATTGTTATTCCCTTTGGGCTGATTGGGACAATCTACGGGCATGCAGTTTGGGATGTGCCATTGTCCATGTTTTCGGTCGTAGGACTGATCGGCATGACCGGGATTATCATAAACGATTCAATCGTTTTGGTGTCCACAGTGGATGAATATGCGCAGGAGCGGGGCTTGGTCCCGGCGATTATTGACGGGACATCGGACAGGTTGCGGCCGGTGTTGTTAACTACGTTGACCACAGTTCTGGGGCTGGCACCGCTCTTGTTTGAAACGTCGGCCCATGCGCAATTTCTCAAACCCACCGTTATCACGCTTTGCTATGGGTTGGGTTTTGGGGTGTTTCTGGTGTTGCTTCTTGTACCATCCCTGATCGCGATGCAAGCGGATGTGAAACGCCAGATGATCGCCTTGAAGCGTATTTTCAGCGGCAGCCATAGTGTGCCGGGCTTGCGCGTGGCGCTGGGTGCAGTGACAGCCCTGATATTTGTGTTGTTTGCGATGACATTGGGCGCTGTCTTGGTGTATGGCAGCTTGCCGGATTTCTTGCTGGCGCTGTTGCCGGGGTTGCAAACGGCCCCTCAAATGGGGGCGGCAGTTATTTTGTTCGTGCTAGGGGTTGCTGTGGTGACTGTCATCAGTTGGGTCATTGCGATGATCACACGTTTTTCCGTTCAGAAAATCTAGCGGTTGGTACAGCCTCTGATCTCGATGGCAGATTCACTGGTAACAATCGTGATACGAAGGTTCTTGGCCTGAACATCAATGCCATTGCCTTGTTGAGACAGCATCCGCGCGGTGGCGTGAACGTGATCACCTTTGCGCGTCAGTTCCGGCTCGCTAATCCAGATCGCGGGATTGGCCGCTTCGATCACCATGGCTTCGTCTTTTCCCGGCAACGGCGGCAGCGTCATGTTCGTAGTTACTTGTAAGCCCTTTCCGGTCGCCTCTAAGGTGCACGTAGCGGCATGGTCTCCAGTATCAGGCTGCTTTTTTAACGCCGCTTTGATAGCTGGGTCCGGGTCTCCATTCGTTTCGGGCAGAATGCTGGACAGGTTTATCTGGACCGGCACACAAATCTCTTCGCAGACGCCGAAATTGACCTGTGCATTGACGCCAATATCGCCGTCTGACTTGGGTTTTAAAGCTATCGGTAGCACGACGTTGTCCGTATATCCCATGGAGCGCAAGCCAAAGGTGTGGAATACTTTGGGCCGTGGCCACAGGATTTCGGCTGCAGCGAGATTTTCAGAGCCTTTCCAGGTCAAGGTGGTCGGAACGCCGCCGTCGCCTGGCGCACGCCAATATGTTTTCCAGCCCGGTGCAAGGGCAATGCGCAGGGCTGCAATATGCAGATTGTCCGCATTGCGCCATCCGGGCAGGAAGGACACTTTGACAATGTCATCCAGCCCGTTTTCCACGGATTGCGCCGACGCAGTTGTCGAGCCAAGCCCGAGTGCCGCGAAAATGAGCCCAAGAAAGAGATATTTTTTGACCATGCGCTCTACAATAGGAATTACCGTTGAAACAGGAAATCACGTTTCAGCGAGAGTTTGCGCTATGGGAAATGTGTCACGGTTGATCCTGAGCGCCTCAGCGGCCAACATAGTATCATGGGCGAGAGCAGCGATTCCATTGATCTGAACGGCAAACTGTTGATTGCCATGCCTGGTATGGGCGATCCGCGCTTTGATCATAGTGTGATCTTTATGTGTTCGCATGGTGATGATGGCGCGATGGGGCTTATCATCAACAAGCCCACGACAGATGTGCGATTTACGGATTTGCTGAAACAGCTCAAGATTGTGCCCTCGCCTGATATGCGCCCGATACGCGTTCACATGGGAGGGCCTGTGGACTGTGGCCGGGGGTTTGTGCTGCATTCATCGGATTATGGGCAGAGTAGCGCGACAATGTCGATCGGGTCCGATTATGGCATGACAGCAACGCTGGATGTTCTGGAAGATATATCGCAATGCCGTGGACCGGAACGCTGTATTATGGCGATGGGCTATGCGGGCTGGGGACCGGGCCAGCTTGAGGGCGAGATCAGCCATAATGGTTGGCTGACCTGTGAGCCTTCGTCAGAGATCGTCTTTGGCAAGGTTGATGATCTGAAATGGCAGATGGCGCTGAAATCGATGGGGGTCGATCCGCTGCTTTTATCTGCCGAGGGCGGGCGGGCCTAGCGCGGTGCTGCAGCGCGAGACAGGCGGTCATTGATCGCAAGACCAAGACCCGTGTTGATGATCGGCGAGACGGCTATTCGGTGTATGCCTTGGTCTGCAGTCATCCGGTCAATGTCGCGCAGCATTGAGAACAGATTGGCTGCGGCCTCGATCAGATCGGCATCTGGGGATAGGTTCAATGTGGCGTCTTTCACGGGGCCGAACCCAAGGAGAAGCTCGTTGTGTTGCGGGGCTTCGGCATTCAGCCGCAGGGCGGCATTCGGTGCATAGTGAGAGCTGAGTTGCCCCGGTGCGTTTGGTGTTGCACTTGGTGGACCAATGGGCAGGGTAGCGCCAAGACAACCCTCCAATGCTTCAAGGCTGACGCCACCGGGGCGCAGCAGGCGTAGGGGCGTGCCGCCCACAATGGTGGATTCAACGCCAACGTGGCATGGGCCACCATCCAGAACAGCGTCGATCCTGCCATCAAGCCCAGACAAGACATGAGCGGCCGTGGTTGGGCTGATTTGCCCTGATGGATTGGCCGAGGGTGCTGCTACAGGGCAACCTGCGCTTTGCAACAATTTTTGCGCCAGTGGATGCGCTGGAACCCGCAACGCGACAGTCTCCAGCCCGGCGGTGACAAGATCCGAGAGCTGTGTTGCGGGCCGTATTGGCAGGACAAGGCTTAACGATCCCGGCCAGAAGGCACGCGCCAGCTTTCGGGCTGTGTCGTCGAAAAGCGCGAGTTTTTCGGCCTCTTCCAGAGATGCCACATGAACAATCAGCGGATTGAAGCTGGGCCGTCCTTTGGCCTCAAACACCTTCGCAACGGCTGTGCTGTCAAACGCATTTGCGCCAAGACCATAGACCGTTTCGGTCGGAAAGGCGACCAGCTTGCCAACCCGCAGAAGGGCGGCGGCGGATGCGATCTGGTCTTGTGTCAGGCGGTCTGTCACTGAAAGCCTTTTCCTTGAATGACGCTGCGTTTCTGTTGATGGCCGCAAACAGCCGGGTCACATTCGGTTTGACTATCAATGCCCATTAACCGATCCCGCGCAACCATGCAAAGCGCGGGAATGCCGGAGAGTAATGATGACTTATCGCGCGCCTGTTGCTGACTATCAGTTCTTGTTTGATCATGTGGTGGATTTGGGTGGAGTCACGTCCACAGACCGGTTCGCCGAAGCGACGCCCGAGACAACGGCTGCCATTTTGGAAGAAGCGGGCAAGATGGCCAGCGAGGTTATCGCGCCACTGCAACGTGTGGGGGATCAACATCCGGCGGTTCTTGAGAATGGGGTCGTGCGTACTTCGCCCGGATTTGCCGACGGGTATCGCGCTATCGCCGAGGGGGGATGGATCGGGATGGCGGCCTCGCCCGAATATGGTGGCATGGGGTTGCCGCAATCGCTGCTGAATGCGGTGAACGAAATGATTGGTGGCGCTTGCTTGTCATTGCAGTTGAACCCGTTGATGAGCCAAGGCCAGATCGAAGCTCTGGAGCATCACGCGAGTGATGAGATCAAGGCGCTGTATCTGCCCAAGCTGATTTCTGGCGAGTGGTGCGGCACGATGAATCTGACAGAACCGCAGGCCGGATCAGATGTTGGGGCCCTGAAAACCAAGGCTGTGCCGAATGGTGATGGCACATATGCCGTGACGGGGCAGAAAATCTATATCACCTGGGCTGATAATGATTTCAGCGAGAATGTTTGTCATCTGGTATTGGCCCGTTTGCCGGACAGCCCGGAGGGTACAAAAGGTATCAGCCTGTTCATGGTGCCAAAACTGATCCCCGACGACAGCGGCAAGCCTGGTGTGGCCAATACGCTGAAGGTTGTCTCGCTGGAACACAAGCTGGGTCTGCACGGCTCCCCCACGGCTGTCATGCAATATGATGGCGCAAAAGGCTGGCTGATTGGGGAGCCGCATAAGGGTATGGCGGCGATGTTTACCATGATGAACAACGCGCGTCTTGGGGTTGGTGGTCAGGGAGTTGCTATCGCCGAGGCTGCATATCAGCATGCGCTGGCTTATGCGATGGACCGCAAACAAGGTAAGACCCCGGCTGGGGACGCGATAGCCGGTCATGCGGATGTACGCCGTATGCTGGCGCAGATGAAGGCGGATGTGTTCGCGGCGCGCTCAATTTCAGCGGCTTGTGCCGCAGCGATTGATATGGCCAGCGCGACAGGATCAGAAGACTGGAAAGCGCGCGCGGCCCTGTTGACCCCGATTGCCAAGGCGTTTGGAACGGATGTGGGCATAGATGTTGCGCAGCAAGGCATTCAGGTCCATGGCGGCATGGGCTTTATCGAGGAAACCGGCGCTGCGCAGTTCCTACGCGATGTGCGGGTGACGACAATCTATGAAGGTACGAACGGCATTCAGGCAATGGATCTTGTGGCGCGTAAGATGATGGATGGCGGGGAGGCTGCTTATGCATTGATCGACGATATGGAAGCCTATGCAGAACGCTGCAAGAAAGAGCATCCGGAATTGGCTGGGCCCGTATTCACAGCCTCTGAGACTCTGCGCGAGACAACCGAGTGGCTGGTCGAACAGCCGATGAACGACCGCTTCGCGGGCGCTGTGTCATATCTGCGGCTGTTTGCGCGGGTGCTGGGCGCTTACTATCATCTGTGCGCTGCCCGCTCTGCTGGCATCGATAGTGCAAGAGGCAAGCTGGCTGGGGTCTACATACGGCGTTTGCTATCGGAACATGGTGGTTTGGCTGATAATGTGCGTAATGGGGCCGATGATCTGTACGCACTAAGCGATGAGGATTTGGCGGCTTGAGCGGCGATAAGCTCGTCTACCTGTTCGAAGACATTCCGCAAGAAGGTGCCGCGATTGAGGTCGCGCCGGGTATTCTGTGGATACGGCTACCTTTGCCGATGAAGCTGGACCACGTCAATATTTATGCGCTGGATGACGGCGACGGGTGGACGCTTGTGGACACCGGGTTCATGTCAAAGCGTGGGGTGGCTATCTGGGAAAAGCTTTTCGCAGGCCCTTTGGCGGGCAAGCCGGTGCGGCGGGTGATTGTGACCCACCACCACCCGGATCATATCGGGATGGCGGGGTGGTTTCAGACCAAGCACGGGGCAGAGTTGATCATAACGCGAACGGCGTGGTTGATGGGGCGGATGCTGCTGTTGGATGAGCAGGATCGTCCGACGCTGGAAGCACTGCTATTTTACAAACGCGCGGGGATGGACCAGGCTATTTACGCCCAACGGGCGGCGGAGCGACCTTTCAACTTTGCTGATTGTGTCGCTCCCTTGCCGCAAGGCTATACGCGGATCAAGGAAGGTGATGCGCTACGGGTAGGTGGGCGCGAGTGGACCGTGCGCATCGGCAACGGCCATGCACCAGAACACGCGACTTTGTGGTCGGATGGGCTGGTGTTGGGGGGTGATCAATTGCTGCCCTCGATCTCTCCAAACCTGGGGGTATATCCGACAGAGCCCGAAGCCGACCCGGTGTCAGACTGGTTGGAAGCGTGTGAGAGGTTGTCGCAATATGCAACAGCGGACCAGTTGGTCTTGCCTGGTCATAAACTGCCTTTCACCGGGCTGCCCGTGCGGATGCGGCAACTGATCGACAATCATTATGGGGCATTGGCACGTTTGGAGGATTATCTGAAAACGCCACATACTGCGCATGAATGCTTTCCGCCGCTATTCAAGCGAGAGATTGGCGCGGGTGAATATGGTCTGGCGCTTGTGGAAAGCGTGGCCCATTTGAACCATCTGCATCAGGCTGGACGGATCACGCGCAGTTTGGGCGAAGATGGTGCGTGGTGGTGGCAGTCACGCGGCGCTTAGGTTGGTATTCAACGCCCTATAAGACGCACCATTTGGGCTAATCCTGCATAATGTATCCGGTGCAATGGCTTGCCAGTGTTCGACCCTGCCGCAGAGCGGTTCTGATGCCAGGGCACTGCCGCCATTGTCGAGATCATTGGAAATATAGAGAGTCGGGCATCGCCCGTCCGAGGCGTGGCGAAAGCCGTAAAGCGCGTGGCCATCAGAAAAGACACAGGTGAGCCGGATTGGGCCTTCTTTGCCAGCAAGGCCGATGGATCTAATCATGGCATGCACAGCATTTTCAGGGTCTGTATCAAGGCCGTTTGCGAGTAAGGTCAGAAACAGGATTTCACTATCTGTTGTACCGCGTCGGGCATTGTAGAGGTCGTCGGACAACGCGGCTTCCAGTTCGCGGCGAATGCGCGCGAAATGAGGAACTTGACCATTATGACAAAAAGACCAGCGGCCAAGCGAGAACGGATGGCAATTCTCGCGGCTGGTTTCGCCCACGGTTGAAGCACGGACATGAGCCAGAAATAAGCGAGATTGTACCATGCGGCACAGGCTGGCCAGGTTGTCATCGCCCCATGCAGGTAACACGTCACGGTAAAGCCCAGGCAGCTTGCTCGTGTCCGTATCATACCAGGTGATTCCGAGATCCATCGCCGTTAACTGCCAGCTTGGCTTCGGTTGCATGCTGGCTCTGGTTTAGAAGGGAATGCTTGGGTCGGACCACAATGTTTTCGAGTGGTATTTCTGGGCCGATATAGCCAGTCAAACGACACATCAGTGCACTTCTCCGCGATCTTCGTTTCTTGCATGCAGGCGGCGCAAAATGCTGCTGGCCGTAGTTTCAAACAGCGTAGGGATTATAGCATGAATCATTGCTGCGAATGCTGCGATGACCAGCCAAAACGCAAAGCTGGCGGCGAAGCGCATATGCTGGAAATAGGTCTCACCCACTGAGGCAGGGTGATTGAGGAGCAGCGTATGGATAAAACCAGCGCGTTGCTCGGTGTTGATGTCTTTGGTCATAGAAGCTCTTTCATTGGAATGTTTTGGGACATATTAACTGAAGTAGGACGAGATGCGGTCCCAAACATCCTTGTATTCGTATAGTGTATTAGGATGTAATCCCAAAATGGGTATAAATCTTGATGAAATTGATCGAAAAATTTTGCGACTACTGCAAGAAGATGCAACGCTGTCCGTGGATCAGATTTCAGAGAAAGTTTCCCTGTCTCGCAATGCATCCTGGCGCAGGATCAAAATTCTGGAGGATTCCGGCGTTCTCACAAATCGAGTCGCTTTGGTGGATGCAGCACGTGTCGGTTGCCCGCTTACAGCGATCGTGCAAATCCGAACCAGCGATCATGCAGAGAGTTGGCTAAGGCGATTCCAAAGCACTTTGCGCGATATGCCCGAAGTGGTGGGGGCTTATCGGATGACGGGTGATCTTGATTATGTTTTGCGGGTGCGTCTTGCAGATGTTCCGGCCTATGATGCGTTTTACAAACGTCTGACTTCACGCATTTCTGTATCGGATATCTCGGCCAGTTTCGTTATGGAAGAGATCAAGGAAACAACTGCTATTCCGCTCTGAGACTGGTTAAAGGAGTTTTAAGTATGACAAGCCCGATCAAAACTACTGCCGAAATTGTAGAAGGTGCTGCCATGCCGCGCGCCCGCGTTGTGCATACGACTGATTGCGCGCCGACACCGGAACAGCAGCCTTTGCCAAAAGCGGTGGCGGATAAACCATTTGAGCAGAAATCCCCTGCGGAATGGGCATATGAGCGTTTGATCCTCTACATCAAGAATTTTGAGGAGCAGCTGGACAATAATCACGAGGTCGCCATGGGCTTTACCGGTGGTGGGGCCGGGGTAATGCGGATCGAGGGGATGGGGTTTTACGCACCGGATGTGCTGACCTTTTATGGATCTGACCCATCAGGCATGAAAACGCAGCAGATACAGCATGTCAGCCAGCTGAATGTCATGTTGCGGGCCTTGCCGAAAGACACCAATCAGCCAGAGCCAAATCGCATCGGGTTCCGTTTGGCTGCGGATCTGGAAGAGGCGTAACTGACCCGTGACACGCATCTAAGAATCCGCTAACAGGACGGAAACAGGTTTGATGGAGAAACGCTATGGCGGAACATGAACATGGGTCTATGGACACGACAGATCAGGAAAAGACTTTCGAAGGGTTCGTAAAATTTACGACATATTCCGTTATCGCTATTTTCGGCATTTTGATTTTCCTGGCGATCTTTAACTCTTGAGACCCAGAATTTGACCCTGCGGGCCGCTTGTTTTTTATGCGTCTGCGGCGCTGTGCCTCCGGCGGAGGTATTGGGGCCATTTGGAAGCCTGTTAAGGGCGGGAAAATTTTGCCTAAAGCGTTTTGCATTTAATCTGAGGCGTATCCGGCGGCTTTGAGGAAGTTCCAGCATTCGTTTGGATTGAACATGTTGCAGATATCGCCAAGAGCCTCGAACAAGGCATCGAAAGTTCTTGCTCCGATGCGGCGAAGGTGCGCTTTGAGTTTGGAGAAGGCCATTTCGATCGGATTTAGGTCGGGGCTGTAGGCGGGCAGGAACAGGAACCAGCAGCCTCGCTTGCGCATGGCTTCGGCGGCGCGCGGGCTTTTGTGGGTGGACAGGTTGTCGAGGATGACGACTGTTCCGGGATCAAGCACTGGAGCCAGCTGTGTGTCGACGTAAGTGTCGAAGGTAGGTCCGTTCATCGGACCATTGATCACCCAAGGAGCGATCAGCCCGTCTTGCGTCAGACCGGCAATGAATGTCTGCGTCCCCCATCTGCCAAAGGGAGCGGTGCCGTAGAGCCTCTCCCCGACTGGAGCTCGCCCGCGCAGGCGTGTGAGGTTGGTCTTCACCGCCGTCTCGTCAATGAAGACCAGTCTGTGCGGCTCCTGGCGCATGCGGGGCTGACGGCGCGTGATCCAGTCACGGCGGGCTTGACGCACCACGGGCCGATCACGCTCTGCCGCGATCAGTCCTTTTTTTATATGAAAGCCCGGCGCGATGGAGGGCGCGGTGCAACGACGATAGCTGAACGTCTACGCCATGTGTTTGCAGGAGGGCAGCAGCCAGTTCCTTGAGCGTGATATCCGGTTCGGCCTTCACGATCTCCAGCAGAAAATCCCGGTGCGGCGCAAGCTTGCCAAATTGACCAGACGGGCGGCCTTGAGGCTTGGGCGCTATCGCGCCGCGTTCACGATGCTCTGCCGCAAAACGGACCGCCGTCGCAGCGCTAACTCCAAAAAGCCGCCCAGCCGAACGCGCTGAGTTTCCCTTGGCAATGTAAGCGCAAATCCGTTCCCGAAGGTCCAAAGAGTAGGGTTTGCCCATGATCCACCTCCCAGAGGAAGTGAAGCACACAAACAGCTCCGTGTGAATCCCCCTTCGATTCAGATCAAACGCAAACCGCTTTAGGTTGCAGCTATTTGGACCTGCAAAGAACCGTTGCTGATAGCAGAGCGCAGAGAGTTCAAGCGCAAAAAACAAACCCCCGGGGCGGGGCCACGGGGGTCTAATGGTTTGGCGGATGAGCCCGCCGGTACGAAATGCCTTAACCTTACATTCCGCCTTCGCGCTGTGCCTTTTTACGGGCCAGTTTGCGAGCGCGGCGAATGGCTTCTGCCTTTTCGCGTGCTTTCTTCTCAGACGGTTTTTCGTAATGTTGCTTGAGCTTCATTTCCCGAAATACGCCCTCACGCTGAAGTTTTTTCTTCAGGGCGCGAAGTGCCTGATCGACATTGTTGTCGCGAACGCTTACCTGCATGTGGTGTCACCACCTTCCTAGGTTAAATTGCAAAAATTTGCAGGAAGTGGCCGTATAACAAAGCTGATCTAGCTTGTCTACCAGCAGAATGATGGAGTGTGATATGACTGAGACCACGAAGTTGAAGGTATTGGAGGCGATGCTGGACCATGTGCCGTTTGACGGTTGGTCCGAGGTGGCTTTTGCGGCGGCCATAACGGATGCTGGGGCAGATCCGGCAGAGGCGCATGGGCTTTTCCCGCGCGGTCCGCTTGATCTGGCGATTGCGTTTCACAAGAAGGGCGACGCAGAAATGAAGGCACGTCTTAAGCGTGAAAACCTTCTGTCGATGCGCTATAGCGAACGGGTGGCTGCTGGTATCAGGTTTCGCCTAGAGGCGATTGCCGGGCACAAGGAAGCCGTGCGTCGCGGTGCGGCACTGTTTGCGTTGCCGCAAAATGCACCTGAAGGGGCAGGGCTGATCTGGGGGACATCTGATGCAATCTGGGCGGCCTTGGGTGACAGATCGGATGACCACAACTGGTATACAAAACGGGCAATCCTTTCCAGCGTCTATGGTGCGACAGTGTTGTTCTGGCTTGGCGATACGTCGGTTGAACATAAAGACAGCTGGGATTTTCTGGACAGGCGTATTGCCAATGTTATGCAGTTTGAAAAGGTTAAGGCGCAGATAAATGCGAATCCTGTGGCCTCAAAGTTGCTGGCGGGGCCAAATTGGCTGTTGTCGCAGGTGCGCGCGCCGATGCAGATGCCTGATCCGAATTTGCCAGGAATGTTTCGGAGTGATGCGAAATGAGCCTGCCTGATATGATGCGGGCGGTTGAAATCTCGGTGCCTGGCGGGCCGGAGATGTTGGTGGAAACGCAGCGCCCCGTGCCGAAGCCGGCTGCGGGTGAGATTGTGATCAAAGTGGCTTATGCAGGTGTAAACCGTCCCGATGTGTTGCAAAGGGCAGGGGCCTATGATCCACCGCCGGGGGCGTCGGATTTGCCGGGGTTGGAAGCTTCGGGTGAAGTTGTTGCTATTGGTTCCGGGGTGTCTGGCTGGGCCTTGGGTGACAAGGTCTGCGCGCTTCTTCCCGGTGGTGGGTATGCGGAATATGCAGTCACACCGGCGGCCCATGCCTTGCCAGTGCCCGATGGTCTGGGTCTGGACGAGGCTGCGGCATTGCCTGAGACATATTTTACCGTCTTCTCTAACGTGTTTATGCGAGGAGGGCTGAAGGCCGGAGAACGGTTTCTGGTTCATGGTGGGTCATCGGGGATCGGAACAACAGCCATCCAACTTGCAAATGTTTTTGGCGCGCGGGTGTTTGCGACTGCGGGATCGGATGCAAAATGCGCGGCCTGTTTAGCGCTTGGTGCAGAGAAGGTGATTAATTACCGTGATGAAGATTTTGTTGAAATGTTGCGGGCGGAAGGTGGTGCAGACCTGATTTTGGATATGGTTGGCGGGGAGTATTTGCCGCGTAATGTGAAGGCCTTGGCAATGGATGGGCGATTGGTACAGATCGCTTTTTTGCAAGGCCCCAAAGTAGCGTTGAACTTTGCGCAGGTAATGGTGCGACGGCTGACAATTACCGGGTCGACGTTGCGTCCTCAAAGTGATCTGGCCAAGGCGCGCATTGCGCAGGCATTGCGAGAACAGGTCTGGCCATTGATTGCAGCGGGTCGGGTTGGGCCTGTGATGGATAGCGAATTTGCGTTGATCGATGCGGCACAAGCCCATGCGCGGATGGAAAGTTCAGACCATATTGGTAAGATTGTTTTGAAGGTTTAACCCCTAAAGTTCTTCGCCTTTATTCAACAGTTCATCGATTAATTGGCGCTGTAGAGGTTGGCTGTCGCCGCCACCGAATTGCATGGCGCCGCCGGTAAAGAGGGTGCCGTAGGTCTTTGCTAGGTTGACCGCTTGTCCGAGCCCCGAGATGAACTGGTTCTTCTCAAGCGGCGAAAGCGGGTGGATGAATGTGGCCCATAACCTGCCTTGGGCGATAGCGTAACGGGCATCAAGGGCGGTATCAAAATTGGCCTGCATAACGCGCAGCAGCTCTTCATCGGTCATACCCTCGGCCCCCCGAATTGGGACCAGAGCGCGCATACGATCAGCGCGAGGGTCAGTTACTATGATCACCGGTATATCGGAAATCGTCATCTGGAACTGGGTGCCGCCGGATTGAGCCTCGGGGTCGAGGGCAAGGATGATCTCGGCCATACGTTCAAGGGTCATTGGTGGCTCTGACACCCGGTCGTCTTGCGCTAAGGCGGGTGTCACAATGATGAACGCCAGTAACATGGCGTGAAACAGGCGGGTCATCAGATCGTCCTTTCATAGCTTGGTAGGGATAGCCTAGCCATGGAAATCTTATCGCGCCATGCACTGTTTGGTGAGGAGTGTTACGGTTTACAGTGTCATATGTCGTGCCCGCGCGCCACGCTCGATAGCAGCGCCGTGCAGACGGTCGATGTTCAGTTCATACCGAATTTCTTCCAACAGACGCAGTTCAACCTGTTCAAGATGTCCGTCCGCAGCGGCAACGTCGCAGGCCAGCGCATAGGCTGTTTCGGTCAGATTATCGGGTAGACTTTCGCGGATCAGGCCGAACAAGGCGTCAAGGCCGTCTTCTTCCTCAAATAGATCGAACGTGATCCGGGCGACGGATTTGATCCGGTCTACATCGTAATTTGCGAAGACTGGAAGATAGTTAACCATTTGCTGGATCGTGACCAGCTCGGATGTGCGAATATTGTCGTCAGACATGGAGACGGCGATCATAACGGCAACCAAGCTGTCTTGGGCCGAGAGAGGGAGAGGGGACTGGGGCATTTGGGCTCCGGATTAATGTCTAGGTTGCAGTGCAGAATATTGACGTGGACGAAGCTGCACAATAGGTAGCAGGGCTTAACCTGCATATGGGATGCCGGTGATGAATTTGGAAGAACTCTATGTCTGATTTGCGCGATGCAGCGATGAATTCGAAAGCTTGGCCTTTTGAAGAGGCGCGCGCATTGCTCAAACGGTATGAAAAAGCCCCACCCGAAAAAGGGTATGTGCTGTTTGAGACAGGATATGGCCCGTCCGGGTTGCCTCATATCGGGACATTCGGAGAGGTTGCGCGTACTACGATGGTGCGTCGGGCGTTTGAGGTGATTTCGGACATTCCGACCCGGCTGGTCTGTTTTTCGGATGATCTGGACGGGATGCGCAAGGTGCCGGGTAATGTGCCGGACCCGGAGGCCTTGGCAGAGCATTTGCAGCGACCTTTGACATCTGTGCCTGATCCTTTTGGCGAGTATGAGAGTTTTGGCCATCATAACAATGCGATGCTGCGGCGGTTTCTTGACACGTTCGGGTTTGAGCATGAGTTTATCAGCGCAACCGAGTTCTACCGTGATGGGCGATTTGATGCGGTATTGCTGCGCGCAGCGGAGCGGTATGACGACATCATGAAGGTGATGCTAAAATCCCTGCGCGATGAGCGGCGTGAAACCTATTCGATTTTCCTGCCGATCCATCCAGAGACCGGGCGCGTTCTTTATGTGCCGATGAAACATGTTGATGCGGCCAACGGCACGGTGACGTTTGATGATGAGGACGGGCGCGAGATGACGCTGCCCGTTACGGGCGGGAATGTGAAGTTGCAATGGAAGCCGGATTTCGGCGCGCGTTGGGCGGCTTTGGACGTAGACTTTGAGATGTATGGGAAAGATCACTCGACCAATACACCGATCTATGACCGGATTTGCGAGATATTGGGCGGGCGTAAGCCCAACCATTTCACCTATGAGCTGTTCTTGGATGAGGAGGGTGGCAAGATCTCCAAATCGTCTGGCAACGGTCTGACGATTGACGAGTGGTTGACCTATGCCTCAACCGAGTCGCTGTCGTATTTCATGTATCAGAAGCCCAAGACCGCGAAGCGGATGTATTTTGATGTGATCCCGAAGGCTGTGGATGAATATCACCAGCAATTGCGGGCCTATGCTGGTCAGGATGCAGCGCAGCGCTGTACGAACCCTGTGTTTCATATTCATGGGGCTGATGTACCCGCGTCGAATATGGTGGTTCCGTTTTCGATGCTGCTTAATCTGGCTTCAGTCGCAAATGCTGAGGAAAAGTCCCAGCTTTGGGGCTTTATCCAGCGTTATGCCCCGGACGCATCGCCCGAGACGCATCCTGACCTTGATCAGGCGGCGGGGTTCGCGGTGCGCTATTACAATGACTTTGTGAAGCCTCAAAAAGTGTATCGTCTACCCAGCGATCTGGAGCGAGAAGCCCTGGAAGACCTGCGCGATCAACTGAAAGCCTGGGATGGCGGGTTAGACGCGGAGGAGTTGCAGGGCATCGTCTTTGCTTGCGGACGGGAGCGGTTCGATCCGCTGCGCGACTGGTTCAAAGCACTTTACGAGGTGTTGCTTGGGGCCTCCCAGGGACCACGTTTTGGCGGGTTTATTGCGCTCTACGGTGTGGATGAGACGGTTGCTCTGATCGAAAAAGGGTTGGCTGGGGAGCTGGCTGCTGCGTAGGCGAAATTGACTGATCCTTTCGCTGAGCTAACTTTAACAGATCAGCGGAGGGCATCATAATGAGAATCCTGTTTGCATTACTTGGGGCAGTTTTTCTGAGCCATGCCGCAATCGCGGCAGACCGTAATGAGGCGATTGAAAACACGATCCAAAGCCAGATAGATGCCTTCCTGAAAGATGACTTTGCGGCAGCGTTCACGTTCGCTTCGCCCAACATCAAAGGCATATTCGGCACACCTGAACGGTTTGGACAGATGGTGCAGAACGGATATCCGATGGTTTGGCGCCCGTCCGACGTGCAGTTTCTTGATTTGAGCGACACCAACGGCCGTATAATTCAAAAGGTCTTGGTCAAGGATGCGCAAGGCATACCTTACGTACTAGAGTATTTGATGGTCGAGACGGAAAATGGTTGGCAGATCAATGGGGTGCAGGTTCTGGCTGCGCCCGACGTCGGGGCCTGAGCCGTGCAACGCGCGCAGGGTTAACGGCACTTTAATACCTTTTAACTAGATATTTGCCCGGTCAGGACGGCGTGTCCGGCAGTTTCCCAACATGAGTTTATGAACTGAGGTCAACCTCGGGGCGCGGTCTTATGCTGCCCTGATGGTCGCCAGCCACGCCTGTTTATTGGATTTGGAAAGGGCTTTTGATGAACATGGCGATTACGGATGGGACATTGTTAATGCCGTCCCCTTTTGCGGATGGTCTGGATGTGTGGTCTCGTGAGGATGGGCGGCCGAACTCGCGCAGCTATGACAATTTTGCGACTGCGGCTTATGTACCTGCGGATCAGGATTTCGGCGGCTGTCTGGAGTTGTTGAAAACTGAAGCGACACAATCTGTACGTTACAAAGTAAGAACGCCTTTGGCACCGGGCTGCTATCTGCAGATCAGGGCACGTATCAAGGTGGTGTCTGGCAGCCTGCCATCGGTGCGTATCTCGGCTTATGCGGGTGGTGCGCCTGCAGATGCCATCAGGGTCGGGCCTGAGAAAGCCGTCACAGGCTATGGTCAGATTGTCGAAGTCAGTGCTGTTGTCGGCAGCGGCCAAAGGCCCGGGGTTGATATGGTCTGGGGGCCGAATGCAACGTATGGACATTTCGGGATCGATTTGACGGGATCGACTGGCGGCATCGTGCGGGTGGATGACATCGAAATTGAAGATGTGACTGATGCCTTTGTGCGTGAAGGTCTGCAAACTATCGATGTGCTGGATTACGGCGCTGTAGGTGATGGGGTTACTGATAATTCCGAGGCTTTCGAGGCTGCGGATTCTGCGGCTAACGGGCGGGAAGTTATCGTTCCAGAGGGGACCTATTACCTTGCTCAGAATGTGACTTTCGAAAGTTCTGTGCGGTTTATCGGTACGGTGACGATGCCGGATGACAAGCGTCTTGGGTTGCGCAAGAACTTTGATTTTGATGCCTATGTCAGTGCTTTTGGTGACGAAGTGGTGGCGTTCAAAAAGGCGTTTCAGGCGTTAATCACCTATTCCGATCATGAAAGTCTAGATTTATGCGGACGCAGTATTGGGCTGAGCGCACCGATTGATATGCAGGCAGCCGTTCCGGACAGAACAACGTTCAGTACCCGGCGGGTGATCCGTAACGGTCAGTTTGATGCCATCAATAGCAGTGCTTGGGATACAGAAGAAGTTACCTCGCAAGCGACTTATGTGACCAGCAACCAGTACCAGCTGACCGATGTGACCAATGTGGCCAATATTCCCGTTGGTAGCCTTGTCATCGGCGACGGTGTCGGACGTGAAGTCTATGTAACTGAAAAGAATGTCGCCGCGCAGACATTAACGCTGAGCGCCGGTCTGTGGGGCGCGCGTGGAACGCAGACATTTACGTTCAAGCGGTTCAAATACATGCTGGATTTCAGCGGCTTTGAGTCGATGTCGCAATTCGTTCTCTCGGATATCGACATCAAATGCGACGGTGTTGCCAGCGCTGTGATGTTGTCGAAGCAAGGTTTGATCTGGCATTTCCGGGACGTGTTTTTCACCAAGCCAAAGGATCGCGGGATCACCTCGATCGGGCGGGCTTGTCAGGGGATGTTGATTGATCGCTGCCAGTTTCTGTCAAATGAGCAATCCCTACCCGCGCAGGACAGGACATCAATCGCATTTAATGTGAATGCCAATGATGCCAAGATCCGCAATAACAGGTGCGTTCGCTTCGCGCATTTCGCTGTGATGGGTGGTAAGGGGCATACAATTCTTGGAAATCACTGGTTCCATGGAGATGGCCTTTCAAACGGAATACGCTTGCCGGGGCTGATTTTGACCTACACGAATGTCAATTTGGTGATCAACGGCAACTACATCGACAACACATTCATCGAATGGAACAATGAACATGATGCAGAGCCGGAGCATTCAAGCGAGTTCAGCTTCGGATCATTGTCGATTGTCGGCAATCTTTTCCTGGTATCCCGTGTTGCCCCTTGGTTCAGATGGATCGTCATCAAACCCTACGGGCCAGATCATTTTGTCAACGGTCTGAATGTAAGCGGTAATACTTTCAAAGCTTTCGATGCTCAGGTTGAGCGGGTCGATGCAGTTGATGACAGCATTGCCGGGCTAAATATGGGGCGTATGCGCAACATCAACTTCACGGCCAACACGTTCCATGCCATCAATCAATGGACCGCAAGCCCGATGACGTTGAATTTCGATCAGGCGACGCCGGCGAGAACATGGACCTGTGATTTCTCTGACTGGATGCCGTTTGGTGGACGTTTGCGGAAGGTCACGGCTATCACGGCTGAGGGGCCAATCCGGACGGCGGCAAATGCAGTTGATTACGTCATGCCGTATGCAAATGTTGAGCAGGGTCCTACCAATGGTCAAGCTCAGTTGGTCTGGCCACGCGCAGTCAAGGGCCGCGTCACCGTGACTGGTCGTGTCGATAATCCATCATAAGACAGGATTGCCCCATGGCCTGATGGCTATGGGGCATTTTCTGATTTGGATCAAAGCCGCCGGGTGTGGTGCCTGATAGCCTTGGGTTTGAAGGAGACATACCATGTACAAAAATATCATTGTTCCCGTTCTGTTTGATCCTGATCATAGCCCGGATCGGTCGCTGGCTGCGGCCAAGGCGCTTATGGATACAGATGGCAAGATCACCCTTCTTCATGTGATTGAAGAAGTACCAAGTTATGCCACGCAATACCTTCCCTCGGACCATATGGAAAAAACGCTGAAGGAAATCAAGCAACGCTTGGGTGAGATGGTCGCAGGCGTGCCGGGCGGTGCTGTGGATGTGGCGCGTGGTCACTCGGCGCGGACTATTCTGGATTATGCCACCTCCCACAAGGCGGATTGCATCATAGTCGCGTCCCATAAACCGGGTGTGCAGGATTATTTTCTGGGGGGGACGGCGGCACGCGTTGTCCGCTACGCTCAATGTGCGGTGCATGTCGTGCGCTAAACTTGTCGGAAACCTAAGCAATTTGCCGCCCACCCGATTGAGATCGGCGTGGGCGATCCCATATATAAGGCAGGTTTATTTAGGGAGCTATGGCAATGAAATGTCCGGTAGATGGGGCGAATTTGGTGATGACAGACCGCAGCGGGGTGGAGATTGACTATTGCCCACAATGTCGCGGGGTCTGGCTTGATCGGGGTGAGCTGGATAAAATCATCGAACGCAGCGCTGCCGCCGCCCCGCCACCTTTGCCGCAAGGTGGATATGATGATTATGACGACGGGTACTATGAAGAAGATACGCGTGATCGGCGTCGTGGCAAGGGCCGTAAGAAAGAAGGTCTTGTTGGTGGATTGTTAGGGGAAATCTTTGATTTCTAGGCGGTTACTCTGACTTCAGAACCATTCGGACGAAATGCCAGATTATCTGTTGCGACAATCGTGCTGAAATAGGTTTCTGCCTTTGTCAGCGTGTCTTCAATGGGTTTGAACCAGCCATCTATCGTTGGTGTCGGGAAATCCTGACGGGCCATTTCGTCGCGGTAGGCGGCCATTACACGTGTCCGCTGGTGTCGAAGGCGCCGCAGTTGTATTGCGGCCTGATCGACGCTTGGTCCCGCCTTCGCAACCTGGCGCGCTTCGGCGATCAGGGTCCAGACGTGGCTGACCAACGCACCGTGGCGCAAGGCAAGCGGGTCGGATTGGGTCATCGAAACCTCCCTGAATTTGTTGGCAGGGAGGGTTGCGTGATTCTGTTAAAGGTTTGGTTAAGGAGATGATTTAAAATAAAACACTATAGCAAAGAATTATAAGATTCCTTACATCAAACAATACGTGAAACTATTTAGCCAAGAGGTTAGTGTAATCATTCACAATTGACGAAAATTACCTTTATTCTCTGGTAATTGAAATAATCCTTTTTCATTCGAATTTACTTTATCGAGAATGCTATTCCAATGCCAAAGTATCGACGCGGCTTGTGCGCTAATATGCTTTTTCTGCAGAGCAGGTGATAAATAAAATGCAATTAACTTATTCCGAAGTATTGCTTCGCGCTCAACCTTATTTCGAGAGTTTTTCAGGTCTTTGGAAATTACAATCCATCCTTTTTCACGGCCAAGTGCACTAAAATAATCAACATCGGAAATATCAGGCGCAAACTTATCTCTAAGAGCGCACGCTTCATGCTCGTCCAACGAGATTATTTCGTGCAATCCGCGTGCCAGAGCGGGTGACATATTGTGGTCAAATAGGACCTTTACCATCAACGTTTTCTAACTGCTTATCTAAGGTAGTCTCGAAGTTAATTGCATTTTTAATATCGAGTTTTGGAATTTCGTATACTTTTGATAAGTAAGAGATATCTCTAAATTCGTTGAACTCATCGAATAGAGTTCGAGTGGAGATGCCAAACTTGTCCAGAAGCGGATCGCCAAAGTATCGGCGTGGATCAATGACCACACCCGATGCAAATTTTGGCCTCCAACGCGCGACGTGATCATTCTCATATTCCAGATCAACAAGTGACTGGTTTACAATTTCAGCAAAAACTTTTTGACCGGGTCTTTTTTTTGACAGGCTTATGTACTCTCCATCCTTTTCTAAGGCATCGGTAAGTATTTCTTCACCGTCAGTTTTAAAGCCCAGTGTTGATAGTGGGCGCTCTACGTTAAACTTATTCTGTGCGAAATGGATGGCAAAGCGAATGCTTTGCAGCGATAGTCCAGCACAGCGAAATGCTTTGACTACTCGCAATTCAATTAGGTCTGAAAAGCTGAGTTCAGTGGCGTCGTCGATTGCTTTGTAGTACGCGTACCAAAGTGGTTCGTTTGATCCACTACCGCGCGTCCAGCGCAATATCTCTTGTGGCGTACTCCCAATCAAACGGGCCGCCTCGCGTGGGGAATAAACTCCTTCGCCAAGTATTTTTATATCAAGTGGCACAAAACCCTCCTACGAGTATCTTAACCTTCTATGATATGAATTTCCATTTGAGAAAGCCATTTAATGTAAATTTGATGTAATATTACTTCCTCCCCCGCCGTTTTACGCCACCTCGCTGTCCCGGCCTGCCAGCCGTTGACCGGCCCGCCATTTTAGCTGTCTCCCCGACCGCTTTCTCTACCGCATATTGCCGTGCAAGAGGGTCGTCTGACACGACCAAATCAACGGTTTCCAGCCGTTTCACCTCGTCGCGCAGGCGGGCTGCTTCTTCGAATTCTAGGTTCTCGGCCGCTTTGCGCATATCGGTTCGCAGGCCGTCCAGCACGGCTTCGAGGTTGGCACCATGAAGCGGTTTTTCGACTGTGGCGGTCACGCGGTTCATATCGACGTCACCTTTATACAGACCAGCCAGCACGTCTTCGACGTTTTTCTTGACAGTCTCCGGCGTAATGCCATGGGTCTTGTTATAAGCGATTTGCTTTTCACGGCGACGTTCTGTCTCGTGCATCGCGCGCTCCATGCTGCCGGTAATGCGGTCAGCGTACATGATTACCCTGCCATCCGCGTTTCGCGCAGCGCGGCCAATGGTCTGGATCAGTGAAGTTTCAGATCGCAGGAAGCCCTCTTTATCGGCATCCAGAATGGCCACGAGGCCGCATTCGGGGATGTCGAGACCTTCGCGCAGAAGGTTAATTCCAACAAGCACGTCAAAGGCACCAAGCCGCAGGTCGCGCAGGATTTCGATCCGTTCAATCGTGTCGATATCGGAATGCATATAGCGGACCTTGATGCCGTTCTCATGAAGGTATTCGGTCAAATCCTCGGCCATGCGTTTGGTCAAGGTTGTTACCAATGTGCGGTATCCGGCTTTAGATACGCGGCGGATTTCGTCCATCACGTCATCGACTTGCGTCTCAACCGGGCGGATTTCGATCACCGGGTCCAAAAGCCCCGTCGGGCGAATGACCTGTTCAACAAAAACACCGCCTGTCTGCTCGATCTCCCATGCGGCGGGGGTGGCAGAGACGAAGACGGATTGCGGACGCATGGCGTCCCATTCCTCGAACTTCAGCGGGCGGTTGTCCATGCAGCTTGGCAGGCGGAAGCCGTGTTCGGCCAAGGTGAATTTGCGTCGGTAGTCACCGCGATACATGCCGCCTATTTGCGGCACGCTCACATGGCTTTCATCGGCAAAAACGATGGCATTGTCCGGGATGAACTCGAATAAGGTGGGGGGCGGTTCGCCCGGCGCGCGACCTGTCAGGTAGCGCGAATAGTTCTCGATCCCGTTGCAGACGCCGGTGGCTTCCAGCATTTCGAGGTCGAAATTAGTGCGCTGCTCAAGGCGCTGGGCTTCCAGTAATTTGCCTTCGTCCACCAGCTGTTTAAGGCGAATGGTAAGCTCGGATTTGATGCCTTTGATCGCCTGCTGCATGGTTGGGCGTGGCGTGACGTAGTGGCTGTTGGCATAAACGCGGACGCGCTCAAAATCATCGGTTTTCTGGCCGGTGAGCGGGTCGAATTCCACAATCGTCTCAAGTTCTTCGCCGAAGAAGGATAATCGCCATGCGCGGTCATCCAAGTGAGCTGGCCATATCTCTAGGCTGTCGCCACGCACCCGAAAAGATCCACGCTGAAACGCCTGATCGTTACGGCGATATTGCTGGGCAACAAGGTCGGCCATAACCTTGCGCTGGTCGTATTCCTTACCTGCATGCAGATCAACGGTCATGGCACTGTAGGTTTCTACGGACCCGATGCCATAAATGCACGACACCGAGGCCACGATGATCACATCATCACGTTCCAGTAGTGCCCGCGTGGCAGAGTGGCGCATTCGGTCGATCTGCTCGTTAATCTGGCTTTCTTTCTCGATGAATGTGTCCGAGCGCGCGACATAGGCTTCGGGCTGATAGTAGTCGTAATAGCTGACGAAATACTCGACAGCATTGTCCGGGAAGAAACCTTTGAACTCGCCGTAAAGCTGTGCGGCGAGGGTTTTGTTCGGGGCCAGAATAATGGCGGGGCGTTGGGTTTCTTCGATCAGTTTGGCCATGGTGAAAGTTTTACCAGTGCCGGTTGCACCAAGCAGAACCTGATCACGTTCGCCGGACAGGATACCAGCAGTCAATTCCTTAATGGCCGTCGGTTGGTCGCCTGCGGGCTCGAACTCTGTGTCCATTCGGAAGCGAATGCCGCCTTCGAGCTTTTCATGCGGCACAGGTGGGGCAACAGCGGGCATAGCTTCGGGGGAATTGTTGTGCATGGGGCGATTCCTTAACTTAACCCTAAGATGATCCTTTTTTGTTCTTGTTCAAGCCGTGACGAATGGGCTCTTGCCAAAGGGTGTCAGGATGCGGATAAGAAAGATGATTTTGAGGAGAACTATCCATGCGCGCACGCATCTATCAGCCAGCTAAAACCGCGATGCAGTCGGGAACAGCGAAGACAAAATCCTGGGTTCTGGAATTTGTAGCTGAACAGGCGCGCGAGGTTGATCCGTTGATGGGATGGACATCGTCAAACGATACGCAAGCGCAGGTTAAGCTGACTTTTGAGACGAAAGAGGCAGCGCTGGACTATGCAAAGGACAAAGGTATCGACGTCGTCGTGACCGAGCCTAAGAAGCGCAAACCGGTGATCCGTCCCGGCGGGTATGGCGAAAATTTTGCAACGAACCGCCGGGGTGTTTGGACTCACTGAGCGTTCAGATAAGTGATCATATCATTTGCGCGTCTTAGCGCTGTTGCTGCTGTGCCGAGCATGACAACCCACAATGCAATTGTAAGCACCACGGATGTGTCCGTTATAAACGGCTCGAACACTGCCAAAATAGCTGCAACGGTGACGGTTGCCATGCGGTGAGGTTTGGCCATAGGGCCTGCGAAGTTGTTGCCAGCCCCTTCGGCACGCCCCAGCTCCCGAATATAGGCGGTCAGTACAGCCAAGGCAGCAGTAGCCCAGCCCAAAGCTGGCAGGCCGATACCATAGCCCAAACCTGCGAAGATCAGGATGTCGGCGATGCGGTCCGGTGCTTCATTCCAGAAGGGTCCGTCAGGGGCTGATTTGCCGCCTTCCACTGCGACCATCCCATCAAGTAAGTTGCAGATCAGCCGCAGTTGGCATCCCAAAGCTGCAATAATCAGGAGCGGGATACGGAAGATCCCGTCAACAAAACCGGCGCTCCAGAATGCCAGACCAGCAATCGCGGCGAAGGCTATGGCACCTTGCGATATCTCATTGGGTGTGATGTTCGATGCAGACAGGCGTTTTGCCAACTTTTGCGCCCAACCTGCACTGCGGGTTTTGATAGGCCGTCGGTTCGGGGCATCTGTCATGTCTTTGCCTTCCAGATAGTGTAGGAATAAAGGGCGGAATAGCTTGTGGCGACAGTCCACGGCAGAGCTATCGTCGTCAACAGCTCTGGCGTGCCCGCCAGCGAGTGGATCAGCGTTAGCAATGTGGCCGAGATTGCGCCCGCTGTCACCGGCGGCAACCACAGGGCTTTCGTACCTGTAAACCTTTGCGAAATTGCTTCAATCACTGACTTCAGCACCAAAGTGATACAGCCCGACAGCGTGCCTTGCACCAACCCCGCCGTAATCGCGTCAGGCAACGGATGCGCGCTATTGGCAAAGACGGCCCAACTGCCCATCAGCACGAAAGCCACGCCAACATGGGCATATCCGCTGGCGGCAATGGCGCGTAGCGGGCCCATCAAACGGTCCAGTAGTAGCGGACGATATGAAAGAAGATCGGTGCGGAGAAGACGACCGAATCCAGTCTGTCAATGAAACCGCCGTGACCTGCGATCAGATGACCCCAATCCTTGATCCCCCGATCCCGCTTGATTGCTGACATCACCAGCCCGCCGAAAAAGCCCATCAAGGTTATGACAAAAGACATACCTGCGGCCTCCAAAGGGGAAAATGGTGTGATCCAGTACAATAGCGTGCCGATCAACGTGGCGCTGAGAACGCCGCCAATCAGGCCTTCCCATGTTTTGGAGGGTGACAGGTTTGGCGCGACCTGATGTTTGCCCAGAAGTTTGCCCCAGACATATTGCAACACGTCGCTAAGCTGTACGACGACGATCAGAAAGGCGATAAGCAAGACGTTGCGGCCTGCATAGTCGGGGATGTCCAGCGTCAGCAGTGCCGGAACGTGCGAGGCGCAGAAGACGCAGATCATCAGTGCCCATTGGGTCTCTGCGACACGGATCAGGAAATCTTTCGACTCGCCGCGCAGGGCCGCGATGATTGGCATGATCAGAAACGCGTAGACCGGGATCATGATCGAATACATGCCGTACCAGTCTATCCAGATCAGGTAGTATTGAAGGGGAAGCACAATAGCGAACGCCACCAGAAGTGCCCAGTGATCGGCGCGGGATTTGGTGGTCAGCGTCAGGAATTCCCGCAGGGCCGCGAACGAACAGGCCAGAAAGAGCAGGATCACACCGGTGCGCCCGATGATGAAGGCCAGGGCCATCAGAACCACCATTGCCCACCATGCGTTGATACGGGCGTTCAGGTTCTCGATCGCGGGGTTAGACCCATCGGGGGCAACCCGGGTGCGCAAGGCAGCCCCGATCAGTGTGGCTACAGTCAGGAAAGCCAGAATGCCGCCCAGAAGCAGGAAGAAGTCTTGTAATGCGCTGCTCATACCGGGGCCTCCGTAGCGTCGGCCAGCTCCAGCAGGGCCGTTTGCGCGCGGGCAATGAAACCATCCTTGGTTTCACCTTCCTGCACATGGATGGGGTCGCCGAATGTGACCGTACAAATCAGTGGCAACGGGATAACTTCGCCCTTTGGCATGACCTTGTTGAGGTTGGAAATCCAGACCGGTACCAGATCAATATCGGGTCGCGCCGTGGCCATGTTGTAAATCCCGGCCTTGAAGGGCAACAGCTGCTCATCCGAATGGTTGCGCTGGCCTTCAGGAAAAATAATGACTGATGATCCTTCATTCATCGCCTCTATGATCAGCTCCATCGGGTCTTCTGTGCGCTGATCTGCGCGCCGGTCGATCAACACAGCGCGAAAGACCTCGCGGCCGATGAAAGCCCGCAGTTTGTTTTTGAGCCAATAATCTGCCGCAGCGACAGGGCGTGTTTCGCGTCGTAGGGCAGGGGTAGCACAGTCCAGATCAGAGGCAGGTCGCCATTGCTGGTGTGATTGGCGAAATAGATGCGTTGGTGTGGGCTGGGCTCGATTCCGCGCCAGATGGCGCGCGGCGCAGTTACAAAATGCGCAAACAGGGCAATCATTCGCCCAACAAGGGTAGCAAGATAGGCACGCATGGGAAACCTTTGGATTGGATTAACGGGTATAGTGCGCCGAAGTATCTGGATTTGTGAAGGAAAAACCGCACCCCGCGGCAAACGGGATGCGGCCCTTGGAAGCAGGACTTATGCGGCCTTGTCGGTCACAAACTCTTCAAGCAGTTTCTCATTACGTGCCTGCTCCAATCTCTGGATACGGTCCTCGCTGATGTGTTCATCGAAGCGATATTTCACAAAATTCACGAGGCTCAGAGTCAACATCATGATGCCAATGCCCCAATAGCCCTTGGTTGAAAGAGGGACGTCAGGCGACATGTAAAGGCTTAGGCCAAGCATGCCGTAGGCGATGATTACTCCAGCCAGATTGACCAGCATAATCAGGGCGTTATCGCTTTTGAATGTCTGTTCCATTTTATATTTCCTTCGCGTTGTCTGGATAGGGTTATTTCTTGGCTTTGAGACGTTGCAGAACGTCTGTGCCAGTAATTTTTGTGGCCGAGCCATAGCCTTGTGCGGCCATACGGTCCGTCAATGTGTCGTGGCTGAGGTCATGTTCGATGTCAGACAATATTTCCGCCTGCTCGAAGGGGTCATCCTTGCCAAGCACCTGTGCAATAAGCTCTTCTGCTTCAGCAACGCTGCTTTGGGCAGTCAGTGTCGTGTTCAGCCTGGATTGGATCGATTGTTCATGCCGAACGGCCTTAGCGGTAATCGCGCCCTGTTTCAGATCCACAATCCGTCGATGACCCGTTTCAACTGACTGGCGCAATTGCAGAATGCGCGTATCAAGTCGGTCCACAGTCTTGCGCCGCATCTCCAGTTCATTTTCAAGCTGAGCGATTGCATCAGCAGCCTGCATGGCAAGCTCTTCATTTTTGTCTTTAAGCGCTGCCTCTGCCCGTTTTGTCAGATCTGCGATCCGGGTTTCGACCGATTTGAGTTGGCGATCTTCCGCGCGATGGCGTTGGATCAGGCTTGCCAGCGTTGCCTTGGCCGCGCCTAGCGAGACCTGAGCTTCGCGGATTTTCTGCTCAATCAGCTCAATGGCGTAAGTGTCGCGAACCCGTTCCTCGGCACGGGCATTTGCACCGACCACAAGGGTTCTCAAAGTTCCAAACATCTATCTCTCCTACATGAAGTGTTTTTGAACGCTGTTCATAAATTCAATATAGAGATTCCTGAACGATGTTCAATAATAAAATGAACACTGTTCAGGAAAGATTGCAGCTATTTGGCTAAGTTCCTGAGAATTAAGGTAATCATTTTTTCTAATTTGGTTGTCGGAACAGCTGAAATGCGCTTTTCCAAACCCAAAAGGACGATTCCATGCACGGAAGAAAACAGCCCGCGGGTCATGAGCATGATGTCTTCACGAGTCATTTCAGGGAAGATTCGGGTCAGAGGCGTGGCGATGATTGATAATAGTTTCTCAAGTTCGGCCAAATACCATTGAGGGACATTCTGATCTGTCGACATCTCCAGATCAAACAGGGTGCGCCAGGCTGGCGTGTTTTGTTGTGCAAAATTTAGGTAGGCATGGGACATGATGATCAAAGTTTCGACAGGATCATCGCCTTTCTGTTTGTCCACAGCTGCTGTGACATGCGCGCCCAGACGTATGAAAGTCCGACCATTCACAGCCATGATAAGGTCGTTCAAATCACCAAACACATTGTAGATCGCGCCGGTAGCACATCCTGCTTCTTTTGCCAGATCACGCGCCTTGATCTGCTCGATCCCGCCCGCCGCTATCCGCGCTTCACCGATATCGATCAGTCTTCGGGTCAGCTCTTTGCGCTTCTGCTCAACCTTACCTGCCATGTCCGCCTCTTTATGAACCATGTTCAATTTTAAGCGCCTGGTGCAAAAAAGGGAAGGGGGCCGATCGCAGGTCTTGCCTTTAAGCGAATGGCATCGCAAAACGGGCGGAGCGGTCCCTTAGCTCAACTGGATAGAGCAGCTGACTTCTAATCAGCAGGTTGAGGGTTCGAGTCCTTCAGGGATCGCCAGTTTGTTTTGTGAAGTGACGAGGGGTGTTCGTCTTTTAGACGTCGGGCGTGACCTGTCCGCTTGGCTAAGCGCTAATCGATCCAGGCCCAGATAACTCTGTATCCCTCTGGCACATGCAGTTCTTCGCGTTCGCGATGTTCGCCGCCTTCCGCCAGCTCATCAACCATGATGCCGCCCTCGTTGAGCCATTGCTTGACGTCAGCAACTTGCGCGGATGTGACAAAATACACATACTCAGCCAACGGCCACGTCGAAGGTCCCTCCCATTGTGTCACACCCATGCGGATGTCCGCCATGTCGGCCCGGGCGCGAAGTGCGTCCAATATGGGCCAGGCTTTTTCCACGGAACCACCTTGAAAAGATCCATGATCCCTGTTGCCGTCGAAAAATTCTTCCAACGTGACAAGAGGCATGGGGCCGGATGAATACCCATCTGTTTCATAATCCGGGCCCAGACGTGTCAAGAGCGCCTTCAATTTATCTTCGGATATTTCGGGCTCGGCACCGTGGGCAGGGGTGTCTTTTGAGCCATTGTCATGCCCGCCCGCTGCACGTCTTGCAAAGCGCGTCATCACCTGCCTCGCGGCAAGCATTTGAAGCGACCAGCGATGGGTTGCCCTCAGGGACTTGCTTTCCTTTTCTTCGACCAGGTCACGTAGGTAAATAAGCCCGTCCTTTTGGAAGTCGTTCATCCACATAAGAAAGCTTTGCCCCCAAGGGAAGCCTTTTGGCGTGTCAATTTCTGTGACGACACACCCACGCATTGAGGCTTTGAAGTGGTGTTCTGTGATCGATTGAAGGTCAATCCCGTTGGCACTGTCTTTATAGAATGCTTGCGTCTTTTGGTGGTTCGGTTCATCAACTTCGATAGTCGCGTAAAAGCTTGGGGGCTCCTCAAGATGCTCATCAACCTCGGCGAACATAGCCGTCAGTTCTTCGTTTTGCTGATCGGCAAATTCGTAAAGATCCAACCCGTGAGTATCGGAAGCGTCTTGTATCCCTAAAACATCAACGTCCCGGGTGTCGAACCAAACGGGAAAATGGCCTTCGGAGTCGACAGGGCCACAGCGGTACTGACCGCATGTGTGCTCAGGGCGTAGCGGGAAATAGTTCCTTGCAACGTCGACGGGCGCGCGAACTTTCACCTTGGATTTTAACACAGGGTGGTGCGGTTTGGTTTTCAACAGCAATGTCAAAATTCGGTTTTGCCCTGACCACAAGAACCATATGGAAAAAACAAGAAACAAAAACCAGCCAAACAATGACCCCGAAATGATCGGCGCGATCAGGATGAACAAGGTCAGCAGGCCCGACACCGCGAGCGTTTCTTCATTCGCGTTCGGGAAAAGAGTGGCGTGGGCTGCTATAAGGGCGCACAAGATCACCATGACAAAGATCAGTGCAATTAGCGAGCCTGCTAAAATGCCGATGCCAATAAGGCTGGTGAGGGCAAATGCAACAAGCGGAACCATCACACCAACCGCAATGAGACGCCGCAGGCGCCATAATCTATATTTAATGTCTGGTAATGCAGGCCAATCAAAAGACAAGAAACACTCTCCGACTATTGTTCGCAATCTTTCAACAGAGAAATCGGGCGAAATTGGGACAGGTACTCATCTCATTGGGTGTCAATTTCGTCACACATTCGCCATCGGTTCAGAGCTGCCTGGCGAGCAAAGTCAAACTTGCTCGGTGCATGTTCTATTCCTTCGGCTCTACCTTGTCATAGGCTTCGATAATCCGGGCAACCAGCGGGTGTCGGACGACATCGTTGGATGTGAAATAGTTGAGCGAGACGCCTTTGACGCCCTTCAAAAGCTCTTCTGCCTCGCGTAGACCGGATTTCACGCCCCGGGGCAGGTCAACTTGCGTGCGGTCCCCGGTGATCACCATCCGCGATCCTTCCCCAAGACGGGTCAGAAACATCTTCATCTGCATGGTCGTTGCATTCTGCGCCTCGTCCAGAACAACAAAGGCGTTAGACAACGTCCGACCCCGCATGAAGGCCAGCGGTGCAATTTCAATCCGTTTGTCCTCAATTAGTTTGGTCGTCTGTTTACCCGGTAGAAAGTCGTTCAACGCATCATAAAGCGGCTGCATATACGGATCGACCTTGTCCTTCATATCGCCTGGCAGAAAGCCCAGACGTTCCCCAGCTTCGACGGCGGGGCGGCTTAGGATGATCTTATCGACCCGACCTGCCAGAAACATCGACACGCCCGCAGCCACGGCCAGATAGGTTTTGCCGGTCCCGGCAGGGCCGATGCCAAAGGCCAGTTCATGACTGAAAACAGAAGTTACATAGGCTTTTTGTGCTTGCGTGCGCGGTTCGACCGTTTTCTTACGCGTTTTGATTTCGATTTGACCGCCCTTGAACATCTCAAGCTGATCGCCATCACGCGTGCCTGTGCCCTTGTCGGAGCCCCCCATGCGCAGCTCTGCATCTATGTCCGCAGGTTCAACCGTTTTCCCGGCCTCAAGCCGCACATAAAGCGCGTTCAGAACCTGCGCACCGGCCTCACGTGCCTCCCCCATGACGGCCAGCTGATTGCCGCGCCGGATGATCTGCACGCCAAGTGCCTGTTCTATCTGAGCCAAGTTTCGGTCGAATTCCCCACAGAGATCAATCAGCAACCTGTTATCGGGATACTCCAGCAAAAGCTCGTGTCCGGTGATGTCCGCATCTGGCGGGGTCAGGTCGCTAAGGGTCAATAGGGGCTCCGTAATGAAATTTTACATATGGTGCCAATTCGGATGTCGGCTTGCAAGCGCAAGCGGGAAAACTTCACGCGTTTGACACAAAAAAGGCCGCAGAGATCATATCTGCAGCCTCTTTATTCACCATGCCCTGATTTTAAATCGGGTCGTCGATATCTGTGCCGGCTTTATATGCGCCGGTTGCGGTATTTGGCGGAGCAACGCCAGAACAGACCGGTTTGCCATTTGGATCAAGCCGCTGGGAAAGGTAGCCTTCCACACCGTCATCAATGATCCAGTGATCACATCCATTTGGATCGACCCAGATGCCCGCCTGAAGATCAGCCAAGCTCTTCTTGCCGCGCCCGAAGTCACGGGTTTTATCACCCTTATTGGCTTCCCCTAGATCAGAGCAGGCAGCCAAAGCCCCCATCATCACAGTGATCGTCATAATTTTGAATAGTTTCATCAAACCTCTCCTGATCACTGGACGCAGCGAATTTCGACACGGCGGTTTGCAGCCCGCCCTTCCGGTGTGTCATTCGAAGCTTTTGGCACACGTTCACCGAAACCGCGCACTGCGGATATTTTGGCCCCTGACGCCCGCGCAACCGCTGCAACCGCACGTGCCCGGCGCTCCGCCAAAGCGTTGTTGTAAGCGTCACTTGCCCGACTGTCCGTATGGCCCTCAATGACATAAGTTGCAGCTCGCTGAGACTTGAAATATTGCTCAAGGCGCTTACGGTTTTCAGCATTTATTGCTGCTTTATCCGTCGCAAAAAGCTGATCGGATGAAAATACTGCACAGGTTTTGGCCCGGCCGCACACAGGGCGACCATCACGTTGCAAATGCGGGCTCATGAAACCTTCGAAGCCATCATCCATCACCCAATGTTCGCACCCGTCCGGGTCAACCCAAATGGTGGGGACGTAGCTTTCGCCAGTGACTTTGCGTTCTTTCTCTACCAAGGCGTCATTTCCAGACGAAGTGTCTTGCGCAGCGGCGCTAACGGCTGATAGCGCAAATATCGCCATAGCTGCCCCACAACCCCTGAGCATTATTTGCATATTGTGTAGTTTTGTAATCATCACAGCCCCCCTTTTTGTTATGTCGCTCTAATGCAATCTTGCCGATCTTCCAAGGAATTATGCGACAGTGACCTGAACAAGACTGTATCAAGCCACATTGTAATTAAAAGAGAATTTTACATAGACGTTTAGGCAAACAGGTTTTCGCAAGATTAAACGACTTTAAGCCAGTTGCCCCGCAAGGGAATTGGTTGCATTTTCAACGATTTGGACCGTCTGTATGGTGCCGATATCCGTGGTGGGCGCATTTACATGAACAGCGTGCAGATAGTCGGATTTTCCGATCAACTGCCCTTCTTGCCTGCCGGTTTTCTCGAACAAAACCTTGACGGTGCGGCCAACCATGCTGGCCTGTGTCTGGTACTGCTGCTCTGACAGAAGCGCCTGCAGTTGGTGCAAGCGATCTTGCGCAACGCTATCGTCGACGGCTGCTTTCTCGGCTGCTGGTGTGCCGGGGCGTGGTGAATATTTGAAGGAATAGGCCTGTCCGTAATGTACCTCGCGCACCAGAGACATCGTGTCTTCGAAATCCTGATCTGTCTCGCCGGGGAAGCCGACAATGAAATCGCCTGACAGCAACAGGTCCGGGCGTGCTGTGCGGATACGCTCAATCAGACGCAGGTAAATGTCTGCTGTATGTTTGCGGTTCATTGCCTTCAGAATGCGATCTGATCCGGATTGAACGGGTAGGTGTAGGTATGGCATCAGCTTGTCACAGGTGCCAAAGGCGTCAATCAAGGCGTCGTCCATATCGTTGGGATGGCTGGTGGTGAAGCGGATACGGTCCAGCCCGTCGATCTTTGCCAAGGCCCAGATCAACCCGGCAAGGCCTTTCTCATGACCATGATAGGCATTGACGTTTTGGCCCAACAGCGTGATTTCCCGCACGCCGCGATCTACCAAATTCTGCGCTTCGCGCAGAACACGCGAGGCAGGGCGGCTGACTTCTGCACCACGCGTATAAGGAACCACGCAAAAGGCGCAAAACTTGTCACATCCTTCCTGTACGGTCAGAAAGGCAGTGGGTCTTGCGGTTGCCTTGGGTCGTGCCGGCATGTGATCGAACTTGTCTTCCTCGGGGAAGTCTGTGTCCAGCGCGGACTGTCCCGTCCCGGTCTTCGCCAGCAGGCTGGGCAAGCGGTGATAGGCTTGCGGGCCAACAACCAGATCAACCAGCGGCTGGCGGCGCATGATCTCTTCGCCTTCGGCTTGTGCCACACAACCTGCCACTCCGATCTTCAGATCGGGTTTCTCATCTTTCAACGGCCGCAGACGACCAAGTTCGGAATAGACCTTCTCTGCCGCCTTCTCTCGGATATGGCATGTGTTGAGCAAGATCATGTCGGCCTCTTCCATGGCCTGTGTCTGCTCATACCCTTCAGCGCCCAGCACTTCAGCCATGCGTTCACTGTCATAGACATTCATCTGACAGCCATAGGTTTTTATAAACAGTTTCTTTGGATCCGCCATGAGATATACCTTCTTGCGTATCTGCGGGACTTAACGCAGGTGGTCCGATCTTGCAATTCATGTCGCTATGGCTGAATTTACGACACGTTCGTCAAAGGCATAAAGCTCAATGCACTACAGGTCGATTAAAGCATTTACCGCCGCCGCACCGCTTGTAAAAGGCCCCGTGGCGATTGTGCTGTTGGAAGATGCAGCAGAGGTTGCGTCTACGATCGCCCATTGCCAGACCGTAGGCTTTGTCGAAATCGTAGTTGTAGGGACAGATGAGCTTTTGGCAGATGTGGATGACACCCTGCATCTTGTCACCCACGACATGAACGAAGCCAACGCCCTGGCTATGGTGATGAATGCCATAATCAGGACATGCCCCGGCCTGTGGCTGCATTACTGCTATAACACCGAATATCTTTACTACCCATTCTGCGAGACCCGGACCGTGCGGGAGCTGATTGCCTTCCACAGTGAAGAACGGCGCCACGCGATGATCACCTCTGTGGTTGATCTCTACAGCAACGATCTTGGAGCGCATCCAAACGCCGTATCACGCGAGACTGCCCATATGGACAGCGCAGGATATTACGCCCTGAGCCGCCCAGACGAGGAATGGCAGCCGCGGGACCGGCAGCAAGATTTGTTCGGTGGTTTGCGCTGGCGGTTTGAGGAACATATCCCCTGGAACCGCCGCCGGATCGACAGGGTTGGGCTGTTCAAATCCGTGAAAGGCTTGCAGCTACGCGACAATCACACGTTTAATATCGAGGAATATAACACCTATTCCTGCCCTTGGCACAACAACGTCTCGGCTGCGATCTGCTCTTTCCGCACCGCAAAAGCGTTGGCGACAAATCCCGGCTCAAAACACGATATCCCACATTTTTGGTGGCGAAACTCTATGCCGTTTCAATGGAATTCCACACAATTGATGGAATTGGGTCTGATGGAGCCGGGGCAATGGTTTTAGTGGTATTGCCCCTAATCGACTGAAAGGCATGGCCCCTTGGGCCATGCCTTCTAAAGCATTTTGCGAAACGCTATAAGATCAGGCTTCGATTGCCTTGGCTTTGGCCTTTTTGCCTTCAATCGTCTTGGCACCGGCGATCTCGATCTGGCGGGGTTTCAGCGCTTCGGGGACTTCGCGCATTAAGTCCACATGCAGCATTCCGTCCGCATGGGTCGCACCGGTTACGCGAACATGATCCGCCAGATGGAAACGTTTCTCGAACGCACGCGTGGCTATTCCGCGATGCAGATAAGTACGCTCCTCTGCCTCATCAGCCTTTTTGGCTGCTACGATCAGGGCGTTTTCACGTTGTTCAAGTGACAGGTCAGCCTCGCTAAAGCCAGCGACAGCAATAGAGATACGGTAGGCATCATCGCCCAGCTTCTCAATATTATAAGGCGGATAGGTCGAGGCGTTTACCTCGCTCGACAGAACTCGATCCATGATGTCCGCCACGCGGTCAAAGCCAACAGTGGCACGGTAAAGTGGGGAAAAATCATAAGCACGCATGTTGCATCCTTTCGAAAAAGCAATGTTGCGGTTCCGGCATCCTTCCACAATGGACAGGCTGCCTTGGTTTGAAACGTCTGAACCCATATTTGGCATCCAGACATTGAAGATTTGGGAAGCCGGTTTTGATGTTTCAAGAGACTGAGTAGCAACTTTCTGCGCAACTTCTCTACGTATCCGAAGCTTTTTTGCGCAATCAATATTATTTGAACTGAGCGCAACCAATGTCATCCTGAATTCATAAATTAAAAACAGACACAACAGGATTGGACAAAAAATGGATCAGGAGAAATCTGTATCACACCGCGCTCATACTATAGGCGTGTCAGATTATAGGCCATTTTCGAAGCTAAAGCCCGGCAAGTTGCAGCCGCTCTTTTTAAACCCCGCGATGCGATATCAAAAGTTCAAACCACAGCCTTTGTACAAGAAAAGTAATGCTGAACTTCGAGTCAATGTGGGAAGCCCCGGTCAGGCAAATGCACTGCGTAATGAGATTATGAAATATGCATCGGGCTTTGTAGATATGAGTTGTTCAATTATCCGTTCCAAAGATGGATGTGGGGTGCTTTTCAAGTTGCCACAACACGCGATGCCTGATCTGATGTCGCGACTGGCTGCTTTTGTTGGTATTCGGACTTAATTCAGGGCTTGATAAACAAAGCACCTGTCCCTGATGTTGAGGATTTTTCCTGCGTCCCCAGCGTTATGCGCCGTGCACCGCCGTTTTCGACCCGATTGAACACGCCATCTTCGGTTCTAAGCCGCTCAATCAATTCATTCAGGTGTGGATCAAGACCTGCTGTAAGGGCGACTTTCTTTGATCGCCATTCCGCTTTGGCAGAAACGACCGATACGATATGAGGGACGCCATCCTCTACGATGAACACCGGCGAGCCGGAGGCTCCGAAGTCTACATCGCAAGAGGTTACATAAACCCCCGGATCGCGGGCCAACACATGGCAGGTTTCTTGCAGAGACGGGGCCTCGGCCCGGTCTTTGGCATAAGACACAACCTGTAATTCCTGGCCAGTCTGGGCATATTCGAGCCCAGTCTGAAATGGCTTGATCGAGGGGTTTCGGATCGGTTGATCCAACTGGATCAGCGCCAGATCGGTGGCGACCCTGTCCACATGTTCGCGACTTTTGTAGACATAGCTTGGCAGCGTGACTGTGCGCCGCGCGTTGCGATACGCTGATGCGCGGCCACCGCGCCACCCTGCCAGAAATTCGATTTCCTGATCTTTCGCCCGCAGGCCAGTATGTGTGTCGTACAGGCAATGGGCGGCAGTCAGAACCAAATCCTGAGCAATCAGTGTGCCAGTGCAAAACCCTGATCGGCCGATATTTATTCGACCAACCCCCTGCCAAGCCTTAGTAGCATCAAAGGAGTCGAGGGATTTAAGCGCTGAGGCTGTGCCTTCCTCGGCTGCAGCCGGAAGGTTCAGACAGAGTAGGAAAATCACAGCCAAGAATTGCCGCATAGAACCTCCAGCACGTAATAATTTATTTACTACTCAAGACTTAAGGCAAGAATAGGGCGATGCCGCGTGCGGCAAACGACAACATCTTCTACCGCAAGATCGGAACCTTATCGTGGTGTTGGTTTTGTGTCAGGGCAGGTGGTTGCGGCCCGCCGGTCGCCCAGTCCAAAAGCTCGACCGTATGAACAATAGGCACCTGAGTGCCAGAACCGATCTGTATCATGCAGCCGATATTTCCCGCAGCAATAATATCCGGGTTTTTCGCTTCCAACGTCCTGACCTTCCGGTCTTTCAACTGCTGTGAAATCTCGGGCTGCATCAAGTTATATGTGCCTGCGCTGCCACAACACAGGTGTGGATCAGCAGGTTCAAGCACGGTGAAGCCCGCACTTTTCAACAGATCTTTCGGGTAGGTCTTGATCTGCTGGCCGTGTTGCAGGGAACAGGCCGCATGATATGCGACTTTCAGACCCTTATCTGCACCGTCAGGCAGATCAAGCTTCATCAGTACCTCCGAGACATCCATGGCAATCTCTGATACCGCTTTGGCTTGCTCTGCCAGCGGTTCATTGCGGAACATATGACCGTAATCCTTGACCGTCGTGCCGCACCCCGAAGTGTTGATAACGACGGCATCCAAGCCCTCTTTCATCTCATGCGTCCAAGCGGTGATGTTTCGCGCTGCAGTCGCATGGCTTTCCTGCGTCTTGCCCATATGATGCGTCAGCGCACCGCAACAACCTTGCCCCTGTGCGATTACCACATCGCACCCCAAACGGGTCAACAATCGGATCGTGGCGTCGTTGATATCCGTGTTGAGCGCCCTTTGTGCGCAACCCGTCATCAACGCGACACGCATCTTGCGCGGGCCTTGTGCCTTGAACACCTGCGGGTCATCATTGAGCGAAACCGGTGGGATGGTTTTGGGGGCCATCTCAAGCATCGCGCGCAAGCGCGCATCGGGCATTAGTCGGGCAAAAGGCCTGCCGATCTTGGCCCCCAGAAGCGCCAGCCGGAACCGCATCGGATAGGGCAGGATGCGCGCCAGGAGCCATCGTAGCGCGCGATCAGACCATGATCGGTTATAGTGCTGCTCGATATAGTCCCGCGCGTGATCCACAAGATGCATGTAATGCACGCCCGAAGGACAAGTGCTCATACAGGCAAGGCAACTAAGGCAACGGTCGATATGCTTGACGGTCTTAGCGTCAGGGACGCGATCATTTTCCAGCATATCCTTGATCAGATAAATCCGCCCACGCGGGCTGTCGAGTTCATCCCCCAGCACCTGATAGGTCGGGCAAGTCGCCGTGCAGAACCCGCAATGCACACAGGACCGCAGAATGTCATTAGATCGCTGGATCGCAGGGTCTTTGAGCTGTTGCGGAGTGAAGGTCGTTTCCATAAGTCTATCCCATCAATCCGGGGTCCAGAACGCCACGCGGGTCGAACTTGGCGCGCAATCCGGCAGCTATCTTGGTGACAGGGTCCGGTTCAGGATGAAACCGGGTTCCCCTACCGCGTATCAAGGTCGCATGGCCCGAGACACCGGCCAGTTTGCTGCGTATATCAACGCCCACTGGTACGCAGGCCCAGATCAAGCCACCGCCCCAATCCAGAAATTGCGTACCGCCAACGGCCTCTGATACCCGAGCACCATCCGAAGGTTTGACTGAAATCCTCCATATGTCCCCTGCCTGCCCGGCTAAAGGCGCGACATCGCGCAGGCCGGACCAAAGATTGGCACTGGCTTCGGGATCATCTAGAACTGTGATTTCACCGTAACTTTCAAGCAATTCGCTTAATTTTTTTGTGCGGTAGAGCACTGATTCCGCGAAGCCTTCCAGCCGCATATAGGTCTCGCCTTTGGTCACATCATGCGCCGCGCCGGATATTTCGAACGGTGATCCCAATGCCGCCGACATCGCCTCTGTGGCTTGTGTCACCGACAAGTTTTTTAGGATCAAGGTTGCAGTGGTGGCTGCTGCAGGAAGCACCTTGAACGAAACCTCGCTCAGCACGCCCAAAGTTCCGTATGATCCGGCCATCAGCTTAACCAGATCATAGCCCGTCACATTTTTCATGACGCGGCCGCCGTTTTTCAACAATGTTCCCGACCCATCCACAAACCGCACCCCAATCAAGCTATCGCGGCAAGCACCTGCCTGTATTCGGCGGGGCCCCGACACATTTGCCGCGACAACACCGCCGATTGTTGGTGTGCCCTTCGTGCCCAGAAGCTCGCGATGGTCCATTGGTTCAAATGGCAAGCGCTGGTTTTCAGCCACAAGTGTCGCTTCAACCTCGGCCACGGGTGTGCCGGCCTTCACCACAAGCGTCAGCGCACCGGGCTCATAAAGCTCGACACCGGACAGCTTGCCTGTTGTCAGCGTTGGGTTATCAACAAAACCGCGTGTGCCGCCTCCTACGACCCGAATAGGGCCGTCAGCACTTCGAATGGCCTCGGACAGCTCAGCCTCATTTTCTGGTGTTATCATCACTGTTTCCCAAATACTCTCGCCGAAGGCGATAAAATTTTTCGCATGAAAAATTGCACGTTTGCTCAGGCTGCGCGACGGGGCGCACTGGCCGCAAGTGGAAACACTTTTGCCGGGTTCAACAGCCATTTCGGGTCAAACACATCCTTCACCGCCATCTGGATCTCCAGATCCTCTGGTAAAAACTGATCAACCATCAAATCGCGCTTTTCGATACCCACCCCGTGCTCACCTGTCAGGCAACCACCTGCCTCAACGCACAGGCGCAGGATATCTGCCCCCATGGCCTCGCACAGTTCCAGATCACCGGGCTTGTTGGCATCAAACAGAATGAGCGGATGCATGTTCCCATCGCCCGCATGAAACACATTGCCCACGTCAAGCCCGTACTGCTTGGACAATTCTCCAATCCGCTTCAGCACGAACGGCAGGGACGAGACCGGGATCGTGCCATCCAAACACATGTAATCATTGATCTGACCCATAGCGCCAAAAGCTGATTTCCGGCCCAGCCAGATCGCAGCACTTTCTTCAGCCGATTTGCTTTCACGCAACTCCACCGGATTATGCTTGCGTGCAATCTGCAAAATCACGCCAAGCTGTTCATCGATCTCAGCTTCCGAACCCTCAACCTCGACAATCAACAATGCTTCACAATCTGGGTAGCCTGCGCGTGCATAGTTTTCGACCACTTGAATGACTTTGCGATCCATGAACTCAACAGCAACTGGCAAAACGCCTGCCTTGATGATGTCGGCGACGCAGGCACCAGCTACCTCGTTGCTGTCAAAGCCTATCAGAACGGGCCGCGCGCCTTCTGGTTTGCGCAAAATGCGCAGTGTAGCCTCGGTAACAATCCCAAGCTGCCCTTCAGAGCCGCAGATCAAACCCAGCAGATCATATCCTGCAGCGTCCAGATGCGCGCCGCCGATTTCGGCCACAGTGCCGTCCATCATCACCATCTTTACACCCAACAGGTTATTCGTCGTCACGCCATATTTCAGGCAATGGGCGCCACCGGAATTCATTGCGATATTGCCAGCGATCGCACAAGCCAACTGGCTGGACGGGTCGGGTGCATAAAAGAAATCATCAGCCTCAACCGCGCCGGTTACGCTCAGATTGGTCCGGCCCGTTTGGACGCGGATGTAGCGGTCGTCGTAATTCGTCTCAAGTACATCATTCATCCGCGCCACGCCTAAAATCACGCAATCCGCGGTGGGCAGCGCGCCGCCAGCCAACGACGTGCCAGAGCCACGTGGGACAACAGGAACTCTTTCCTCATCGCAGATTTTCAGAATGTCCGAGACCTCTTGCGTTGTGCGCGGCAGGGTCACGCAAAGTGGCGGGCATTTATAGGCGGTCAAGGCGTCACATTCGTAAGCGCGGGTGCCTGCCTCTTCATGGATCACCGCATCAGCGGGCAGGACTGCCTGAAAGCGTTCAACGATGCTGGCTTTACGGCTCATGATCTTTGTGTCTGGGGTCGGCATTTCCATGACAGCGCTCCATAATCTTAAAATTGGTAAAATAATATAACCAATTTTTGGATATGGCAAGTTTTTATCCTTCGCGATACCGTCCGCCCATGACATTATTTGATAGCCTTTCCCTGTTTAGCCCGTTTGATGGCGCAGGTTTGCTTTTGTTGTTGATCAGTTGGCTCGGTCTGAGTTGGTGGATCGAGCATCCCGGGGCATCACGCCCGTCTGTGACAGTGCTTATGGCTGACTACCGCCGGGATTGGATGAAAGAGATGGTCACGCGCGAGCCGCGCATTTTTGACGCGACCATCCTGTCTAACCTGCGGCAAGGTACGGCTTTCTTTGCATCAGGCTGCATGATTGCGATTGGTGGCGTGTTGGCGTTGATCGGCAATACTGAGCAGTTATCCGGTGTGGCGGTCGATTTCAGCTTGCAGGAACGTCCGGCGCTGATCTGGCAGGTCAAACTAATGGTTGTGGTGCTGTTTCTAACCCACGGGTTTCTCAAATTTGTCTGGGCGAACCGCCTGTTCGGTTATTGCGCCGTTCTTATGGCGGCCGTGCCCAACGATATATCCAATTCTCAAGCCTATCCCCGTGCGGCCCAGGCTGCTGAAATGAACATCCGGGCGGCATGGAATTTCAACCGTGGATTGCGCTCTATCTACTACGCTTTAGGCACTTTGGCGTGGCTTTTAGGGCCGATTGCCCTTCTTTTAGCGGTATGCGCGGTCTCTTGGTTGATTTGGGATAGGGAGTTTTCATCACGTCCCCGAGAAATTTTGCAGAGCGGGCTGCGCTCGGAGCCATAAAACTCTATATTGGGGCGCAGTGTAGTAGGAGAGAGTTATGCGACGTATCCTGATGATCCTGTGCCTTCTGGCCACGCCTGGTTTTGCAGGTCAGGCGAAGATTGAGGCTGTCAATGCGCGCCAGTCCGGCGATAGCTGGAGCTTTGATGTCACGATCCGCCATGCCGATACCGGCTGGGATCATTATGCGGATGGATGGTCCGTCAATACCCCGGATGGGACAGAGTTGGGCTATCGCACTTTGCACCATCCCCACGAGAACGAGCAGCCCTTTACCCGGTCTCTGTCAGGCGTCGTCGTGCCAGATGGCGTAACCGAGGTGATCATCCGCGCCCATGACAGCGTGCATGGCTGGTCTGACCAGACCTATACAGTGAAACTGCGCTAGGGCGCCGATTGGCAGAGTATAGTACCAGACAGGCTTGGCGTTGTAGTTATGGTCTTGATCTAAGGCGAAATTGTTAATGTCCGGTTCAAGCCCATTTTACCCGACGCTGCGCGCTATTCTTATGGCGGGTTAGCGCGCTTAACAGACTTGGGTTTTGGCCTCAAGAAAACCGAGTGCCAGTTCGTCATGTGGCCCTTGGCCAATTGGGTCTTGATCCAGAAATGAAACGTTGACTTGCCTCAATGCGAAGGAAATCAAGGCTTGGTAATCTACTTCTATGAATAATCTTGCTGATTACGATCACCCGACCATCAAAGAGTTGTCCGCTCGTTTGACTCAATCCGAGACAACGGCGCGCGGCAAGCTCGACCGAATTTTCCACTATGTGCGCGATGATGTCCGGTTTGGCTTCCCGGTGGACGGTGACTTTGTGAAAGCGTCGGACACGATCCGGCTGGGTTACGGGCAATGTAACACAAAGGCGACGCTGTTGCTTGCCCTGTGCAAGGCTTCTAGCATTCCGGCGCGCATCCACTTCTCGCTGATCACGAAGGACATCCAGAAGGGCTTTTTTACAGGTCTCGCCTATTGGCTGATGCCCAAAGAAATCTCCCATTCGTGGATTGAGGTAGAAATCGAGGGCCGCTGGCGGCGGATCGACACGTTCATAAATGATCAGGCGTTGTTCAATGCGGCCAAGGCAAAAATCAAACGCCTGGGCTGGTCGGTGGGCTATTCGGTCGCGCTAGAGGATGGCGACGCCAGTGCCGACCTGAACCTAGATCATGAGGTTTATCAACAGATGGCCGCATTGATCGATGATCACGGCACTTGGGACGACCCGTCCGCCTATTATGAGAGTGAAAAATACAGAAATCGGCCAGACGGTATGCGAATGTGGATCTATCGACATCTGATCGGCGGGATAAATCGCCGGGTTGAAGCGGTGCGCAATGAAAACCATTGAATTGGAAACAATTCTGCCGGCGCAAACCGAAGTTGTGTGGGACCATGTTCTTCAGCCGCGCCTCTTACTGTTCGTCGCCAAAGGCATGATGACTTTTCACCCCGTCGACCCGGATACGTTTCCTGAGTGTTGGTCTGAGGGCCGGTATAGAGTTCAGAAGTATTTTATGGGATTTCTACCAATTGGGTGGCAGGATATCGGTATTGAAATAATGCCAGATCAGGGCCGAATGCATCGTATACGCGATAACGGCCGTGGCTGGCTTATACCGATCTGGGATCACATGATTACAGTCGAACCTGTTGATGGCGGAACGCGGTATTTAGATCGCGTGAAGATCGATGCTGGAATCCTTACGCCTGTAGTCGCGGCATTCGCCCGCCGCTTCTATGCCCATAGACAGCAACGCTTGCGCACGTTCGTCGAAGCAGATTTTGACTATGCGGAGTGTTGATCGCAATCTGTCGCGATATGCTGAAACCGGTAATTATGTTGATTGGCTTAAACGACAGTTGCGTCCCAACGGTGGACGATGGGCCATGTTTGCTAGGTGTTAGGGTCAAGAGCGCCCGACATTCTACACGGGTCGTGCATTCGGACTCTTAGATGAGGCGCAGGATTTAACGGCCTGATCTCTCTACGGGCATAGCCAGAACCAGCGCATCCACTGTCTGTCCATCAGGTCTTTTGTAGTAATTCTTCCGCCTGCCAATCTGTTCGAACCCCGCAGTTTGGTACAGCTGACAAGCCGGTTTGTTATACTTGGCGACCTCCAGAAAGACCCGGTTTGCACCTGCGTTGCGGGCATGATCCTGAAACGCTGCGACCAACCTGCTGCCGATACCTTGCCTGCGCGCCTCTGGGGCCACTGCCAATGTGAGCAGCTCTGCCTCGCTCGCCACCAGACGGCCCAGCAGGAACCCGTCCGGTTCGCTTAGTAGGAACGTGGTCTCGCTCCCCAGCAGGCTGGAAAATTCCTCAGCCGACCAAGGGCGCGGTGTGGTGAAGCACACCCCATGCAATGCGGCCAATGCGTCGGGCGTCATGACAGAATTTTCGGAGCCGGATCGCGTGGCGGGGCCGCATCTGCCGGTCGCACATAAAGCGGGGCAGGGCGGGTGCCTGTATCTCCGTGCCTTAATGCGACACGCGCCAGGGTTTGGGCAAATTGCTGCGGGTCAAACGTAAGGGCTTGCCCACCGACATGCTGTGCGATGTCGCCAGCGGCATGGCCGATGGTGCTGATAGGCCCAGCGGAGAAAGTGAATTCATCCACAGCGCCGATCCTGATGTCGCTTATCGGTGTCCCGTCTTTGAAGACCTGCCAATATATCTTGTCTTGCCGTGCATCCACGCTGGCTATGACAGGCCCTGTCGCGCCGGAGGCCAGCACGTCAAGAGCGGATACACCAATCGCTGGAATGCCAAGTCCAAGCGCCAGACCACGCGCGGCGCTGACCGAGATGCGGATGCCTGTGAAGTTGCCCGGTCCCGTTCCGACGCCGATACAGTCCAGATCGGCCCATGATTTGCCTGCCTCTTCCAACAGGTCTTCAAGCAGCGGCATTAGCCGTTCGGCCTGTCCCTTTTGCATTGGCTCAAAGCGCTCTGCCAAAACCGTGTCACCGCATAGCAAAGCGGCCGCGCAATGCGCGGCCGATGTGTCAAAGGCAAGAACAAGCGTGTCAGGCGGCAACGGGCCTGACCTCTACCACCTCGGGGATATAGTGGCGCAGCAGGTTCTCGATACCCATTTTCAGCGTCAGAGTGGACGAGGGGCATCCGGCGCAAGCGCCCTGCATATGCAGATAGACAATGCCGCGATCAAAGCCGTGGAAGGTTATGTCACCGCCATCCTGCGCCACAGCAGGGCGCACGCGGGTGTCCAGCAGTTCCTTGATCTGGCTGACGATCTCGGCATCTTCGCCGGTATGTTCCGCATGGCCGGAATTCTCTGCCTCGCCCTCAATCGCAGGCTGGCCGGATTGAAAATGTTCCATCACTGCGCCCAGAATGGCCGGTTTGATATGGTCCCAATCAACATTTTCGGCCTTCGTGACTGTCACAAAGTCATTGCCCAGAAACACACCGGCCACGCCCTCAACCGCAAAGATGTGTGCGGCAAGCGGCGATTTTCCTGCTGTATCGGGCGCAGGAAAATCAGCGGTTCCCGTCCCAAGCACTGTTTGTCCGGGCAGGAATTTCAGCGTTGCCGGGTTTGGTGTGGATTCGGTTTGAATAAACATGGGGCACAATCCTTATCGTTCCTCTCAGATATGCGCCTGAAGGTCGCTTCTGTCAACCTTTTAGAATAATTCTAAACAGGATTTAGCAAATCGCTTCGAGCTGTTCCTTGGTAAATTCACCCGGCACAATCGTCAGCGGCACGGGCAGATTGCCTGAATTGCGCGAAAGCTCTGTTACCAGCGGACCGGGGCCCTTCTTGTCGGTGCCTGCCCCCAGAACCAGAATGCCGACCTCCGGGTCTTCGCGGACCTGCGCCAGAATTTCAGGCACTGGTTCCCCTTCGCGGATGACCAGTTCCGGATCAATGCCCTGCTTGTCGCGCATCCATTTCGCAAAGACCTCGAAATGCGCCATGATCCGTTCGCGCGCTTCTTCACGCATAATGTCGCCAACGCCGATCCAGTGGTTGAACTCTTCTGGGGGGATCACCGCAAGTATCTCGACACCGCCACCTGTTCGTGCGGCGCGCATGGCGGCAAACCGCATGGCATTCAGGCATTCACGGCTGTCGTCCAGAACGACAAGAAATTTACGCATGGCTTAACCCTCCGAGGGCAGATCATGGCGCAAGCTGTGGCCACGTGCAACAGTCGGTTTCATATCACATGCACGTGTGCGGGTTTTGCTTTTGCTTGGTCTTGCTAGTGCGCTCCCATAGCGTGAGCAAAAGATCGGAGCACGTCATATGATCCATGTCGCAAACAAGCTTTCGCGGCGGCACGTCCTTGCGGGGCTCGGGGCCAGTCTTCTGCTACATCCCAGCGGTCCGGCCAACGCAGATGGCATGATGCCGATGCGCGCCATACGTCAGTTTTCGCTGGGAGATATGGCGGTCACGGTGATTGACGATGGCAGCTTTTCCATGGGCGTTGGCATGTTTGGTGCGAATGCCGGAAAGGACGAGGTCGGCGCACTGCTGCAAAGCTACGGCATGTCCGGCAAGATGGCTGCGATGCCTCTGCAGGTCATGCTGGTCGAGACCGAGGGCGTCCGCATTTTGATCGACACAGGCATGGGTGATGTTACGCTGCACGGCAATACGCCGGATAATGGACGCCTGATCCGCTCGCTTGAGGCGCTTGGTCTTGCGCCTGCCGATATTGATATTGTTCTACTGACCCATGGGCACCCGGATCATGTGGGTGGTCTGACGGTAAATGATGAACAGGCCTTCCCGGCAGCACAGCATCTATTGCCGGATATCGAGTTTGAATTCTGGACGCAAAGCCCTGATCAGGCCCCCGCGCAGCTGCGTGAGATGGTCCGCGAATGTCGACGTCATATTTTGCCCATAAGCCATAGGATCAAATCTTATAGTGATGGGGATCAGATCGCCCCCGGTGTCACGGCTGTTGCGGCCCCGGGGCACACCCATGGGCATTTCGCCGTGATGCTCGAAAGCCGGGGTCAGCGGATGCTACATCTGGTCGATACAGCTGTTCATTATATCACCGGGCTAGAACGGCCGGATTGGACCGTTGGCGCGGACCTGAACAAACCGCTTGCGATCGAGACCCGCAAACGCCTGCTGTCACGCGCCGCAGAGGAGTACTTGTTGATCGCAGGCTACCACTTCCCCTTTCCCGGCGTAGGGCGAATACTGCGACTGGGGGACGGGTTTCGCTATGTCCCGATGCCGTTGGTTTAATGACAAATAGGGAAAGCCACCCATCCTAAACGCCACTGCTCAACGCCCAGTCCCAGTACATTTCGCGCACGCGTTTGGTGACAGGGCCAATTTGGTAGTGGGTGCCGTCGAATTCTTTGACTGGCGTGACCTTCATCATATTGCCGGACATAAACACTTCGTCCGCGTGATGGAAATCGTCGAAGCTGAGCACGGTTTCGTGGACCTTTACGCCCTCGGCCGCGAGGTTAGTGATGTGGCGGGCGCGGGTGATGCCGGCCAGAAACGTGCCGTTGGCGATGGGGGTGAAGACCTCCCCATCCCGGACCATGAAGATATTGGCGGATGCGGTTTCGGCCACATTGCCAAGCGCGTCGGCGGCAAGCGCGTTGCCGTAGCCTTTGGCACGAGCCTCGGCCAGCATACGGGCGTTGTTGGGGTAGAGGCAGCCCGCCTTGGCATTGACCACGGCGTCCTCCAGCACGGGGCGGCGGAAGCGGGTGGTGGTCAGTGTTGTTGCCACCGAGGGCGGGGCCATCGGGATTTCCTCTAGGCATATGGCAAAGCCTGTGGCGCCTTCCTTGGGCACGATCCCCAGATCGCCACCTTCCAGCGCCCAATACATAGGGCGAATGTAGACCGCCACATCTTTTGGGTAGGCTTTCAACCCTTCCCATGTCAGCGCAACCATATCTTCTGTGCTGACGGTGGGTGTGATCATCAGCGCCTCGGCCGAGCGGTTGACGCGGGCGCAATGGGCCTCAAGATCAGGGGCAACGCCATTGAAGTAGCGCGCGCCATCAAAGACGGTACTGCCCAGCCATGACCCGTGATCGGCAGCGTTCATGACAGGTACATCACCCACATGCCAGGTGCCGTTGAAATATGTGCGGATATTGATGCCAGTTGCCATTATGCCCTCCGGATTGGGCATACAGTAGAGCGCAATCTGAAAAGTGGGAACCGGTTTTCGGGATAGACTGCGTGGAATTTTGAACCGGGTGTGCGCTGTCATTGCCCTTTGCAAAATCGTCCCCGGTTGAAAGACCGGGGACGCAAGGGACATGAGAGTAGGTTGGCCGGGACTTGCACAACCTGCTTCAGGAGGCTGCTGAGCGATCCACCACCAGGGTGGTTTGCCATTGGGACGATGGCATTTGTCTTAGCAGCGGTGCCGTAGAGGCACAGAAGGATGTAGGGGAAACACCCATACCCATTATGTTATGCGCCTGTTGAATCTGTCCTTTGACAGATTTGTCGCGAGTTTATGACAAATGCGCTGAAATATGATCACCCATGATTGGAGCGCGTCTGATAATATTGGGCTTAGTGTCTGAAAAAAGGCCCGCGCCAAAGTGCGGCTTGGCATGACCCTATGGCAGAGCGCAAATGGTTGGCGATGCAGGGTTTCCTGATCAGGTTATGCGGACCCCGAGCACAAGATCGGTGTCCGCCAGTTTAATCTGACTTGTCAGTCTTGTTGGTTTCTTAACGCACAGATCCGGCAAAGGAGCTTGGCGAAACTTCAGATATTGTGAGTTTTGCGCCAAGGAAATTCTGCCTTAGCGTAATTACGAAGAATTGCGTTTTTGAAGGGTCATTGACATATGTAAGCTTGTTCGTCTCAAGGCCCAACGAAATGCCTTCAAATTTTAGTTCCAGGGTATGTTTGCCGGGGCTTGCTTTGAAATCCCCCACTTCATTATTCCCTAAGGACGCAACTTGTTTTCCGTCCAAAAGAACAAATATTCTTGGGGCGCTGCCCGCAAATCCGGTACTACGCGCCACAATCGCCGTATTACCATCTGCATTCTTGATTAACGTATTAATTTCACTTGTCTTGGTGGTGCCTGTTCCAGAACAACCTGCTATTCCCAAAACCAAAAACAGCGTGAAGAAAAATTTAATAAACCCGGTCATATTACTTCCTTAATTATACTTTGGTGCCATGCATATGTTAGGGGGATTAAGGTCAAATAAGTCAAGGTTCAAAGCGCGTTCTGGCAAGCGCTTAATCCGGTCGCAGCCAATCCCATTAAGTAGATGCCAATTTGTTCCCGACACTTCAATTGGCCTGCTACCGGTTTCGTGGACGGCCACCTAAGTTCGCCCGAGGCCTGTAACAATCTGGCCGCAGTGCCTACTTTGATGCCACCATGCCGACGATCTCGTAAGTCTGGGCCAGAACTGGCGCGGCTATCGCGCGTGCCCGCTCTGCACCACGGCCAAGGATGCGATCAATTTCGGCGGGGTCCTGCATCAGCCGGGCCATTTCGCCCGAGATGGGGGATAGTTTTGCAACCGCCAGCTCGGCCAGTATCGGCTTGAACTCCGAGAACTGCTTGCCGCCTACATCGCGCAAGACATCCTCGACGGACAGGTCCGACAAGGCTGCGTAGATATTGACCAGATTGCGCGCCTCAAGCCGGTCGCCCAGGCCATCGGGTTCAGACGGCAGGGCGTCCGGGTCGGTTCTGGCCTTACGGATTTTCTGCGCGATTGCGTCTGCGTCGTCGGTCATGTTGATCCGGGACATATCGGAGGCATCCGATTTCGACATCTTCTTGGAGCCGTCCCGCAAGCTCATCACGCGAGTGGCGGTTCCCTCGATCACGGGTTCGGTGATCGGGAAGAATGGCGTTTTGAAGTCATGATTGAACTTCTCGGCAATGTCGCGGGTCAGCTCAAGGTGTTGCTTCTGATCTTCGCCCACGGGCACATGCGTCGCGTGATAGATCAGAATGTCAGCCGCCATCAGGGCGGGGTAGGCGAACAGCCCGACACTGGCGTTTTCGCGGTTTTTGCCGGCCTTGTCCTTGAACTGCGTCATACGGTTCAACCAGCCCATGCGGGCGACGCAGTTAAAAATCCACGCCAGCTGCGCATGTTCGGGCACCTGGCTTTGGTTGAACAGGATCGATTGTTCGGGATCGATGCCGGAGGCGATGAACCCTGCGCACAGCTCGCGCGTGTTGCGTGCCAGTGTGGCCGGGTCTTGCCAGACGGTGATGGCATGTAGATCGACCATGCAGTAGATGGTTTCGAAGTCACCTTTCTGCATATCGACAAAGCGCTTGATGGCACCAAGGTAATTGCCAAGGGTCAGGCCGCCCGAAGGCTGGATGCCCGAGAAAACCCGTGGCGTGAAATCGCGGGGTGTATGGGCCACCTCGGTCATTTGTGTTCTCCGTCTGGATTTATATGTGCATGTCGCTTACCCATGGGGGTAACTGAGGTCAACCAGAGCAGTCCAATGTATAACCCGAACGCCAATGTGTCCCCGTTCAATCCCTTGCCGCCAGTGGTCGTTGTGCTGGCTGCGATTATCGCGCTGGTCGAGCTGGTATTTCAGGCCGCAGATAGCGGTATTCTGGGTGGATCACAGGCAGTGGGGTGGCGGATCAATGCGATCCGGGATTTCGCATTCATTGATCCCGTGTGGGATCAGATGATTACCAGAGGGTCGTTTGAGGCTCGTGATCTGCTGCGGTTTGTGACCTATCCGTTTATCCATGGCTCTTTTATGCATGCCGCCTTTGCGGTTGTTATCGTGCTGGCTATCGGCAAAGCCGTGGGCGAGGTGTTCAGCACATGGTCGTTTCTGGCGGTGTTCTTCATATCTTCTATTGTCGGCGCGATTGTGTATGGCACGGTGATCGACACGCGGGTCGCGCTTTACGGAGGCTATCCGGCGGCTTACGGATTGATCGGGGCGTTCACCTTCCTGCTTTGGGTGAAACTTGCGGGGGTGGGGGCGAACTCCATGCGGGCGTTTACGTTGATTGGGCTGTTGTTGGGCCTGCAACTAGTGTTCGGCGTCCTGTTCGGCGGTGGCTATGGCTGGATCGCCGATGTAGCGGGCTTTGCCGCAGGGTTCAGCTTGTCCTTCCTTGTCAGTCCCGGTGGCTGGTCGCGGGTTCTGGCAAAGATCCGGCAACGGTCCTGAGCTTGGCTGTCTAGGCCTTCAACGGTGGATCACTTCAGACAGGCTTCGATGACTTTCTGGATGTTGCTTGCCGAGCCCTCAAGGGGCACCCGTACAGTCGTAAGGTCAGGGCGAACGGATATGTCCACATAGCTTTCTTCTGACAAGGACGACAGAAGTGGGTGGGCCGTGTCAAAGGATGGAAAATAGAAAGCCCAATCGTTCAGTGCGCTTTCGAAAATCGGATAGACGGTGATCTCTCTGGTGTTGAATTTGAAAACCGCGTCCGGGCGCTGGGCCTCACCATTTGCATGGGAATTGAAATAACGCACGGTGAAATAGGGGTCGGTGCATAACACGGATAGCTCTATGTTCGGATCACTGGGGTCTGTGGCTTTGCAACTTGTTGTGGCGGTTGCCTCCCCGCCTTCGAAACCGCCATCTGGATCGTAGGTCCATGGAGTGCAGATATGTGCTGATGTTTCCGCAGGTGTAGGGCCTGATACTAGCGTTACGAATGCGGCCAGTAAAATGGATACTGCGGACCGTTGTGCTTTTCTTATAGGGTCACTGAAGGCCATACGGCTTATCTTCTCACGGCTCGTTTGAAATCACCAAGGCTGAAGGCCCCGATGCTCTGGCCGATAATTCCATAGGAGATTGCGCCCAGCACGACGATGAGACCAAGGGCCAGATAGCGCCAGCCTGCGACGCCGAACAATGGCAGCAGCGCTATGAACACAAGATACAGCACGACCCCCATGCCCGCAGAGGCAAAGATGATCCGGGGGACACGTTTGCGAAAGCGGGGATCAAATGTTGCAGGCTCTCCGAAATGGCGGGAATAGCGCCAAAGCAGGAACGCCATGACCCAACCCGCCAGTGTCGTGCCAAAAGCGGCGGCGATATAACCGATAACGGGGGACAATCCGATGGCAATGGCGGCATTCACCACCATGGCGACGAGGGCGAAATAGAATGGTCGTTTGGTATCTTCGCGCGCGAAGAACAGCGGTTGGAACACTTTTTGCAGCACAAAAGCCGGAAGCCCCGCGCCGTACACGGCCACCGCCAACGCGGTTGCGGTTGTGTCGTCAGGCCCAAAGTGGCCCCGTTCGAACAGAACCGAGATCATCGGCATCGGGATGACCATCAGCGCTACAGCGCAAGGGAGCGTCAGGGCCAGCGCGACCTCTCCGGCGCGATTGAAGGCGTCTTGGCCACCTTTCGCGTCACCGGCTTGCAGCTTGCGCGACAGGTCAGGCAACAGTACCACGCCGATGGCGATGGCAACCACGCCCAAAGGCAGTTGATAAAGACGGTCTGCATAATTCAGCCATGCGATGGCGCCCTCGAAATAGCTGGCAACCTGCCTACCAACCAGCAGGTTCACCTGCACCACACCGCCCGCGAGCGCCGCGGGGGCCGCGATGATAGCAAGGCGCTTCAGCTCTGGTGTCAGGCGCGGGCGCTCGGGCAGCAAGCGATAACCGGCACGTGATGCCGCGACCCAAACCAACGCCATTTGCGCAATGCCGGCGATGGGCACGGTCCATGCCAGGGCCAGTCCCATGTCACCTTCTAGCACCCATGTCACCCAAAGCGTAGCAATGAACAGAATATTCAGCAGAACCGGCGCTGCGGCAGCCGCAACGAACCGACCTGTCGCGTTCAGGACACCAGACAGCAAGGCTGCCAGCGAGATAAACAGAATATAGGGAAAGGCGACGCGGCCAAACAAAACCGTCAGATCGAACCGATCATCTGCGGCAAACCCAGATGCCATGGCGTAGACCAGTACGGGCATGAAAATCATCGCAAGAATTGTGAACACGATCAGCAGCGTTGCAAGTCCTGTGAACGCATCCCGGGCAAATTCATGTGCGTTGTCATCGGCTTCGACCTTCTTGGAGAACATGGGCACGAAGGCCATGTTGAACGCACCTTCGGCAAAGAAGCGGCGGAACATGTTGGGCAGCGAGAAGGCGATCAGAAACGCCTCGGCCACGGGGCCTGCCCCCAGAAAGCCCGCAATCAGAATATCGCGCACGAAACCCAGAACACGGCTGAGCAATGTCCAGCCGCCCACGGTCGCAAACCCGCGCAAGAGCCGGATCGATTGGGTCATGTATTGGCCCTTTCCACGCCTTTGGAAATCGCATCGCGCAGCTTGCGCTCGATTCCGTCCTGCTTGGATTTGGAGTGGAATTTCAGCCCGAACATATCCTTCACATAAAACGTATCAACCACCTGCGCGCCATAGGTCGCGATCACAGCGGAGGCAATGTAGATATTGGCATTGGCCAGCGTCCGGGTCAGATCAAACAGCAGGCCGGGGCGGTCGCGGGTGTCAACCTCGATGATCGTGTAAATCTCAGAGCCTTCATTGTCGAAGGTGATAGAGGTCGGCACGATGAATTCACGTTCCCGCTTTTTGATCTTGTCGCGGTCTTTCAAGGCATCATGGGCGACCACTTCGCCTTTCAGGGTTTTCTCGATCATGGATTTGAGGCGCGGAAGGCGGTGGGCCTCATAGGGATGGCCTTCGATGTCCTGTATCCAGAAGGCGGCGGTCGCAAAACCGTCTTTCGTCGTATAGGTTCTGGCATCCACAACATTGGCCCCAACAAGCGCCAGCGCGCCGCACATGCGGCTGAAAATACCAGGGTGGTCGCTCATCGTGAAGCAGACGCGGGTGGCATCACGGTCTTCATCCGGCGTCAGGCTGGTGCGGATTTCGTCGGCCTGAAGCCCACGCAAAAGCGTTGCGAAATCAACATGCGCCTTAACATGCAGACCCTGCCAATAGGGTGGGTAGTGGCGTGCTATTTCGGTTTTGATATCCTTCGCGTCCCAATCGGGCAGGGCGGCACGCAGGTTTTTCTTGGCACCAGCACCGCGTTCTTCGCGGTTGAGCGCCTCCATCCCGTCTTCCAACCCGCGCCGTGTCTGCCGGTAAAGCGCGCGGATCAGAGCGGCTTTCCAGTTGTTCCAGATATCTGGCCCGACCCCGCGAATGTCGCAGACGGTCAGCACGGTTAGCAGGTCCAGCCGTTTGACGGTCTTCACCGCCTTAGCAAAGTCACGCACGGTGCGCGGGTCTGCGATGTCACGTTTCTGGGCCATGTCAGACATAAGCAGGTGATAGCGGACCAGCCATTCAGCGGTCTCGGTTTCCTCAGCATTCAGGCCCAGCTTGGGGGCGATGCTACGGGTCAGGCGTGCGCCAAGGATAGAGTGATCTTCAGCCCGCCCCTTGCCAATGTCATGCAGCAGCAGAGCTACATAAAGCAGTTTGCGGTTCACCCCTTCCTTTAGAATGCCTGACGCAATCGGCAGCTCTTCCACCAGCTCTTCCCGCTCGATCTGAGCCAGCACAGACACACATTGGATTGTGTGCTCATCCACAGTATAAGAGTGGTACATATTGAACTGCATCATCGCAACAATGGTCTGAAAGTCCGGGATGAATGCGCCAAGCACCCCAAGTTCATTCATGCGCCGTAGCGCACGTTCCGGGTTGCCGTGTTTCAGAAGCGTGCCAAGAAAGATCTTGGCAGCTTCTTTGTCGGACCGCACGGTATCGTCGATCAGATCAAGGTTCGATGAGACCAGCCGCATCGTGTCCGGGTGGATCAGGTAGCCGGTGCGAAGCGCCTCTTCAAATAGGCGCAGAATGTTGAGCGGATCGGACAAGAATTCGTCCGGATCGACCGCATCCAGCCGGTTTTGTCGAAGCGTATAGTTCGCCTTCAACCTTTTGCGGCGCGCGTTGCGCAGAAAGCCGATGATCTTTGGTTCCGGCTTGACGTGTTGCGCTTCCAGATCGGTGACAAGGATGCGCGTCAGTTCACCTACGCGGGTGGCGTGGCGGAAATAGGCTTGCATGAAATGCTCGACCGCGCGCCTGCCGCCGCCATCCTGATAACCCATGCGTGCGGCCACATCGACCTGCACGTCAAAGGTCAGCTGTTCCATTGCGCGGTTGGCAATCAGGTGCATATGGGACCGGACAGCCCAGAGAAAGTTTTCGGCCGCCCGGAAATCGTCCAGCTCATCTTGCGTGAACACGCCGAGTTCGACCAAAGCGGCCACGGTTTTGACGCCGCGTGCGTATTTGGCAATCCAGTAAAGCGATTGCAAATCTCGCAGCCCGCCCTTGCCCTCCTTGACATTGGGCTCGACGATATAGCGCTGACCGCCGTGTTTTTTCAGACGCTCTGCGCGTTCTTCCAGCTTGGCTTCGACGAATTCGGCAGCTGTCCCTTTGAACAGGTCGTTCCAGAGGCGTTCGTCCAGTTCTTTGGCTAAGCCTGCGTCCCCATCGATCTGCCGGTGTTCCAACAGGGCGGTGCGGATGGTGTAGTCTTCCTTGCCAAGACGCAGGCAATCTTTCACGGTACGGCTGGCATGGCCGACTTTTAGCTTCAGATCCCACAGGATGTAGAGCATGCTTTCAATCACGCTCTCGGCCCAGGGGGTGATCTTGTAGGGCGTCAGAAACAGCAGATCCACATCCGAGAAAGGGGCCATTTCGCCCCGACCATATCCCCCGACAGCCATCAGAGCCAGACGTTCCGCCTCGGTCGGGTTCGACAGAGGGTGCAGATGCTTGTGGGCGACATGAAAGGTGGCGCGCACCAGACCATCGGTCAAATACGTGTAGGACCGCGTCAGTGCATAGGCATCCTTTGGCTTTTGCTCAAACGCAGTCGCAATATTGGCGCGACCCACTTTGGCTGTCTCACTTAGCAGCGTTACAGTCGCCTGTCGCACAGCTTTGGCGTCTGTGGCCGTATCGAGCAGCGCGTCAAGCCGCGCAAACACATCCGTTGCATCAAAAATATCAGACGCCGGGCAGATCAGATCGCCCGGCGTCCAGATCTCATCAAGCTGTCTCTCAGGCTTAGAAACCGAAGCCGCCGAAGGATTTTGGAGCAGGGTCAATTATCTGGACCTGACTGTTAGTAACCTGTGCAATCGCAAGGGCGCGTTGGTTTGTGCCATTTGCCCGGAACCGGAATACCCCGTTCACCCCGGCAAAACCAGAGGATTGCGTTAGGCTGCGGGTGGATATGTTCAGTTTTTTCGCCTTCAATGCTCCGACAGCCGCAATTCCATCATAGGCAAGTGCGGCCAAAGGGTGCGGGGCCTGACCATAGCGTGCCTGATATCGTCCAACGAACTTGGCGTTCAGATTTGGGTCGGGCAGGGCGAACCAGCCGCCCTGCAGACCGGGCAGGTTCAGTGTGTCACGTGGCACGTCCCAGCGTGTGAGGCCCAGATATTTTGTCTCGGCTGGGTTCAGGCCCTGCTCGGGCAGCAATTGCGCCAATAAAGGCAGCGCCCCGGTGCTGTCATCAGTCAGAAGTACGGCATTTGCTCCGGATGATTTCGCCGTCGAGACGATCTGGGGAATGGATGCGACGATACCTTCCTGAGAAAACGTGAAATTGCTGGTGGCCACCACGCTTGCGCTTGATCCCGAAGCGGCCTTTTGTACAGCGCCTTGTGCGATCTGGCCAACAGGTGTGTCAGAACTGACCACCACGACGCGGTTACGTCCTTTCGCACCCGCATATTTCATTAGGCGGGTGGCGATATTGTCGAATGTATTGCCCAGAATGAACAGGTTGCCTCCGGCGATGGAAGCATTGTTCGAGAAAGACAAGACATTCAAATTATCATCCCGCACAGCCACTGCAGCCGCGTTAGCAGCGCCTGATCTGAGTGGTCCGACAATGACCTGCGCCCCGTCCGCAGCGGCTCTGTTTGCGACAGCAGCGGCTGTGCCTGCATTGCCAGCCGTGCGATAGACCTTGAGTTGAATATCTTTGCGCCCCAGATCCGAGAGCGCCAGACGCGCAGCGTTTTCCAGACTGCGGGCCAGACCCTCATCCCCCGGTGTGCTGGAGCCATATGGCACCAGAAGTGCTACCTTCATGGCATTTTTCGAGACTGTGTCATCATCCCCACCGCCACCGGCAGCCGGTGTAATGGGTGCGTCGCAGGCCGTCAGGGCGACCAGCCCTAAAATCGCGGCTCCGACACGCATACTCTTGCGGGTCTTGAAAAAACAGTTGAACATCATTGCAGAAATCTCCTTAGCTCCCCACTGGCTTGGCCAGATTTGGCGCAAGGTTACGTTTTCTGCGGGTTCAAGTAAACGCACTCCGGACAGGATATATCATGACGGCTGCAAATCGCGTAAATCTGGCGCCGGGGCTTTATTTTCTTGCGACACCTATTGGTGCAGCCCGCGATATCACATTGCGGGCGTTGGATATTTTGGCCTCAGCGGATGTGATTGCTGCGGAAGATACCCGAACATTACGCAAGCTGATGGATATTCATGGAATCACCTTGGACGCACGCCCGTTGATCCCCTATCACGACCATAATGGTCAGGCGCAGCGCCCGCGTCTGCTGGCGGCTTTGGCGGACGGCAAGTCAGTGGCCTATGCGTCCGAGGCAGGAACGCCATTGATTGCTGATCCGGGGTATCAGTTAGGTCGCGCGGTCTCTGAAGCCGGGTATCAGGTGATCGCGGCCCCCGGCCCATCTGCTGTTTTGGCGGCTTTGACAGTGTCGGGGCTGGCGACGGATCGGTTTTTCTTTGCAGGGTTTGCACCCAACGCATCCGGTGCACGGCGGAGCTATCTGAAAGAGTTGAAAGAGGTGCCGGGAACGCTTGTTTTCTATGAATCCCCCAAGCGTGTTCACAAAATGCTGGATGATATGGTGACAGTCTATGGCGGGGACCGGCAGGCGGTGATCGCGCGGGAATTGACCAAGAAATTTGAGGAAGTGATGCGCGGCAGCCTTGAGGCATTGAAAGAGGCCTTGAAAGACCGCACGCTCAAGGGTGAGATCGTCATTCTGGTTGAGCGCGGCGAAAAGGAACAAATTGATGAAAATTCTTTGGAAGAAATGCTTCTGAATGCGCTGAAAACTGATACCCTAAAAGATGCTGTTGCCAATGTGGTTGAACAAACTGGGCTTGCTCGGCGGCAGGTCTATCAGACGGCCTTGAAACTGGGGAAGAATACGTGAGCGGGCAGACTGGATATCACGCAGGGTTGGAAGCGGAACGCAGTGTTGCAAGAACTTATCTGCGGAATGGATACAAGTTTGCGGCGCATCGCTATCGCGGGAAGGGTGGGGAAATCGACCTGATTATGCGGCAAGGCGATGCGGTCGTCTTCATTGAGGTCAAGCAAAGCAAATCCCATAGTCGTGCCGCAGAACGTCTGTCCCGACGGCAGATGGGTCGCATCTACGGCTCGGCCGCTGAGTTCCTTGCAGGGGAAGCGAACGGGCAAGATACGGATACGCGCTTTGACGTAGCGCTGGTCAATAGTGTTGGTGAAGTGAATGTGATCCAGAACGCCTTCGCGGCGTGATCTTTTGACGCTTTGCGGATTGCAAGAGCAGAGAGGACCGGTCATGTAAGACATTCCAGAAATTGGAGGCCAGAATTTGTGGGCCAGAATTTGGAGGAATGACGTATGGCCCTGAAAGTCGCCATCCAGATGGACCCGATTGATGCGATCGACATCAATGCCGACAGCAGTTTTCGCATCGCTGAAGAGGCGCAGAGCAGAGGGCATGAGCTGTTTTTCTACACGCCTGATGCCCTGTCTTATCAAGAGGGCCATGTACTGGCGAAAGGGTGGCCGCTGACCGTGCGACGGGTTGAAGGCGACCATTTCACATTGGGCGAAAAGACCGAGATTGATCTGGCCGATTGGGACGTGGTCTGGCTGCGGCAGGATCCGCCATTTGATATGGGCTACATAACGACGACCCATATTCTGGACCGTATCCACCCGGACACTTTGGTGGTCAATGATCCGGCATGGGTCCGCAACTGGCCGGAAAAGCTGAAGGTTCTAGACTATCCCGACCTGACACCGCCCACGGCCATCGCCCGCGATATCGACACGTTGAAAGCCTTCAAATCCAAACACGGGGACATTATCCTCAAGCCGCTCTACGGCAATGGTGGGGCAGGTGTCTTCAGGCTGGATCCAAATGATCGCAACCTAAATTCCCTGCATGAGCTGTTTACCGGATTCTCCCGTGAACCCCTGATCGTACAAAAATTCTTGCCAGATGTCGCGAAGGGCGACAAGCGTGTGATCCTGATCGATGGGGACCCTGTGGGCGCCATCAACCGTGTGCCTGCTGCGGGGGAAACCCGGTCAAATATGCATGTGGGTGGTCGTCCTGAAAAGGTTGGCTTGACGGATCGTGATCTGGAGATTTGCGCGCGCATCGGCAAGGATTTAAAGGATCACGGTCAGGTCTTTGTTGGCATCGATGTAATCGGTGGCTGGCTGACCGAGATCAACGTAACCTCGCCCACCGGCATTCAGGAGCTAGAGCGGTTCGACGGGATCAACGTGGCCGAGAAGATTTGGCAGGCGATTGAGGCAAAACTGGGCTAACGGCGCTTTGCCATCAAAGCGAGGTCGTCTGTTATAATGTGGCATAGTGAAACTGAATATATAACAGGTCTCGTCCATCCTGGCTGAAAGTGGTACTCACGCTCATCCTATACGGCGTTGCATGAAAAATGCGCTTGATGACGCCCGATGTCGGAAACCGGGGGCCAGAGTCTTTTATTGACCAATAGCCGTCGACCCTTTGCATGCCGTCCCTTGAAATATCGGGGTTACTTGAGCTGTAGGTTTCTCCAAAATAAAACCCTTGCGCTTCCAGCCAACTTTGCGCTTCGGACACGCCGCCCCATTGTTGAAGCAATCTGAATGTACAGACCTCTGCCTCGCTATTGGTCTGGATTTTATCCCAGTCCATCCGAAGAATGTCTTCGCGTTGCCCAGCATCTGCGTCCTGTTCCAGACAAGACTGCGCATCGGGAAACCTGTATAACGCTTGCTTCATACCGGACGTCATTTCGCGTTCATACCTAACCTGAAAAGGAGGTGTGCCCGGTTCCCAAGGCTGTCGCGCATAATACAAATTTAAAGCGATGGACTTAACGACTGGCGTGAGAAGTATTATCACAAAGATCAGGTAGAGTTTTTCATCCCATTTCGTTCGCCAAAAATGCAATATTGACCATCCGGGGCGTCCAGCGACCCGCCCTGTCATAAACCAATATAGAAAGAGAGATAGAGAAAGCGCGCCCTGCAGTGGCGAGAGAAATCCAATAAGACAACTGGCCGCAAGCATTAACAACAGCAGAAGCGATTGTTTGGTAGACATTCCGCCACTACGAAGCACTGCTCGATCGAGAACAAATAAGGCGATGGACATAGCAATTATGCCGAAAGCGAATAATGGTGCCAGAAACATAATTACAAAAAGAAAACCACCGGCGCGATGTGTGAAATGCCCGTCACTATCACTCCAGATCAGCCCTGAAATTATCATCGCTGCAAACACGCAAACTATGACTGAGAAAAGTATTCGAAAATAACGGCTTACGGCGTAATAAAGTGCGCGCTTATTTATATTCATTGTTTATAATCCGCGAAATTGAATAGGTCGAAGAAGTAAGTCACGTATAGCCTAGATATGATTTCACAACAGCTTAACGGTATATATAATACTTAGATTTTCAGTTATTATCTGCGCGCCACACCCTTACCCCTGCACCCGGTAACTTAGTGCTTCTGCCACATGCGGGCTGCGGACGTTTTCTGCATCGTCTAGATCAGCGATTGTGCGGGCGACGCGCAGGATGCGGTGGTAGCTGCGGGCAGAGAGACGGTAATGCTCGGCGGCTTTGGTCAGAAGCGCACGGCCTTCGGCATCGGGTGTTGCGATGTCTTTCAGAAGTTCCCCTTCAGCATCGGCGTTCACGCGGGCCTCGGCTCGGTTTGCGAAGCGGGTTGTTTGGATGTCCCGCGCGGCACTGACACGGGCTGCGACCTGGTCAGAGCTTTCACCTGATGCGGGCAGGTCGAGGTCGGAAAAGCAGACGGGCGGTACATCGATGCGCAAATCAAACCTGTCCATCAGGGGGCCGGAAATCCTGCCCATATAATCCTCGCCACAGCCCGGCGCACGGGAACAGGCGCGGGTAGCGTCGGTCATATATCCGCATTTGCAGGGGTTTGCGGCGGCGATCAGCATGAATTTGCACGGGTATTTCACATGGGCATTGGCACGGGCAACGACAACATCGCCGGTTTCGATTGGCTGGCGCAGGGTTTCCAGAACGGCGCGGGGGTATTCGGGGAACTCATCCATGAACAGCACGCCATTATGGGCCAGCGAAATCTCTCCGGGTTTTGCACCGCGCCCGCCTCCAACAATTGCCGCCATAGAGGCCGTGTGATGCGGCGTGCGAAAGGGACGTTCGCGGGAAATGCCGCCCTCATCCAGAAGCCCGGCCAGCGAGTGGATCATCGAGGTTTCCAGCGCTTCTTCGGGGGACAGGGGGGCATGATGCCCGGCAGGCGTGCGGCCAGCATGGATTTGCCGGACCCCGGTGTGCCGACCATCAGCAGGTGATGACGTCCGGAGGCAGCAATTTCCAGCGCGCGTTTGGCTCGTTCCTGCCCTTTGACATCGCGCAGGTCTTTGATCGGGTTTGGCCGGTTGATCAGGCCGGGGGCAGCAGGTGTTATCAGGGCGTGTCCGTTGAAATGCTGGATAATCGCTTGCAGCGATTTCGCACCGATGACGCGGGTGGCTTCGACCCATGCAGCTTCGGGACCGCATTGATCGGGACAAATCAGGGTGCAGTCTTCTTCAGCCGCGGCTAATGCCGCAGGCAGGGTGCCGATGACCGGAACAAGGGAGCCGTCCAAAGACAGCTCGCCCAAGGCCAGTGTTCCTTGAACAGCATCATGGGGCAGAATTTCAAGCGCTGACAGCAGTGCCAACGCGATGGGCAGATCAAAATGTGAGCCCTCTTTGGGCATATCAGCGGGCGATAGATTTACCGTGACGCGTTTGGAGGGCATAGCGATGGACATGGCAGTCAGCGCGCTGCGCACACGGTCCTTCGCTTCACTGACGGCTTTGTCTGCCAACCCAACGATAGAAAAAGAGGGCAAGCCAGCGGTCACAGCGCATTGGACTTCGACCAAACGGGCATCAATCCCTTCAAAGGCAACCGTGTAGGTGCGTGCGATCATGGTTAAGGCTCCGGCGATATACGCGGCTAGCCTTGGGGTGTTTTGGTTGAGGTTTGGTTAATGGCGGATCAATCCGGCCCCGGCCAATCGGCGATATCGTAGGGCATATCATAGGCGGATTGAGGGGTATCCGGCAGGCCGCGACAGCGCCATTCCAAAAAAGTTGGGTCGCTGATTGTGGTGGTAATGTAGGTCTGCGCTTCGCGGCTTACAGGCAGGCCATAGGTGGCCATGCGCGTGGCGACGGGGGCGTAGAAAGCGTCGGCAATGCTGTAGGATCCGAACAGCCATGGGCCTTCACCTGCCAGACTGCGGGCGTGTGACCACAGGGCTTCGATCCGGGTCAGGTCGTTCTGGACTGCCTCGGACACGGGGAAGCTTTTGAAGCTATGGCGCAGGTTCATCGGGCAGGCACTGCGTAGGGCAGAGAAGGCGGAATGCATCTCGGCGGTGATGCTGCGGGCAAAGGCGCGGGCGTTGGTCTCTGCGGGCCAGAACCCTGCATCTGGGTGGCGTTCAGCCAGGGTTTCTGCAATCGCCAGCGAGTCCATGACAATGCCGCCTTCTGGCAGGCGCACAGCGGGAACCGTGCGGGCCGGGGCGTATGGTTTGAGGTCTTCTGCCAATCGCGTGTCGTAAAGTCTTGTGTTATGAACGCGCACGGGAATATCGAACTTGGCAAAAAGCAGCCAGCCGCGCAGGGACCAGCTGGAATAGGAACGATCGCCGATAAGAAGGTCATAAGTCATAGGGGAAATGTTACGGTGTCGGCCTCAATTGAGGAAATGATGATTTGTGCGGTTTTCTATCAGGGATGGTAATTGATGCGTTCCACATGCCATGCGCCGTCTTGCCAGATCAGTTCCGTCACAGAGAGCGGGTCGATCTTGTGAGAAAAAACCTCATAGGCGGACACGTCCAGGGCGCGTTGAAGCTGGCTGAGAATGCTGCCCATATGCGCAACAACGATGATAGCCTCTGACGGGCGGGTCTGAACAGTGCTGTCCACCCAGTCCGAGACGCGACCCTGCAGCATATTCCAGCTTTCGCCCTCTGGCGCGGCGATATCGCCGGGCTGGTCCCAGAAGGCGCGGATATGGGCGGGGTCCTGTGCCTCGGCCTGATCGAAGCTGAGGTTTTCCCAAGCGCCGAAATGAATTTCGCGCAGCGCATCTGTTTTGCCCAAGTGGGGGCGCTGGCCTGTTAGGGCCTGCGCTGTCTGGCACGCCCGCGTCAGGTCAGAAGATATAATGGGTGCATGGGGCAGGTGAGCTTTGATGCGGGTCAGCTGGGCTGTGTTGCCAAGGTCTGCTGGCAGGTCTGTCCAACCGATCATGGTTTTGGCGTGGGTGGGGCCATGGCGGACCCAATAGAAACGCATCAGGACAAACTACCTTTGAGCACTAGCGGCAATCCGGCAGTAACGCTGACGACCAGATCAGCTTGCTGTGCAAGACGGATATTCAACCGCCCCTGCACCTCGCGGAACCGGCGGGCGAGGGCGTTGTCGGGCACAATGCCAAGGCCGACCTCATTGGTCACGATGACGATGTTTGAGCGGCTCGTCTGAAGTGCTGTCAGCAATGCGTCTGCTTCAGTGTCTACATTCCTTTCGGCCAGTATCAGGTTGCTGAGCCAAAGCGTTATGCAATCGATTAATACTGTTGCTTCCGGCGGCGCCTTGGACAATGCGCCGATCAGATCAAGCGGTGCTTCGATGGTTTGCCAGTCTGCGCCGTCCCGCTGTCTTTGATGGCGGGCGATTTTATCGCTCATCTCTGCGTCGAAAGCCTGCGCCGTTGCGATGTAAATACGGGGCGTGTTTTGAGTGATCACGAGATGCTCCGCAAAACTTGATTTGCCGGAGGCCGCACCACCGATCACGATAGACAGAGAAGGAATTTTAGACACCCCAAGATTTCCTTTGATCCGATTCAAGTTCCGCTGCGTAACAATCACATAGATCAATAAAAGGCCAAGCAACAATCGACCGGGGGTTTGCATATGCCATTAGACGTAAGATCTGAACAGTCACTATCCCGCACAGCCATGCGTGCCGAGCTTTTGGACGCCGAAACGGAACTCAGATTGGCCTATGCGTGGCGAGATCAGAGGGATGAAGCCGCACTGCACCGCCTGATTACCGCTTATATGCGATTGGCGATTTCCATGGCCGCAAAGTTCAAGCGTTATGGTGCGCCAATGAATGATCTGATCCAAGAGGCCGGGCTTGGCCTGATGAAAGCGGCCGATAAGTTCGACCCGGATCGCGGTGTTCGATTCTCAACTTATGCGGTCTGGTGGATCAAGGCATCTATTCAGGATTATGTGATGCGCAACTGGTCAATGGTGCGCACAGGATCGACATCTTCGCAAAAATCCCTGTTTTTCAATATGCGTCGTGTTCAGGCACGGCTGGAGCGTGAGGCCGCCGCGCGGGGTGAGGCACTTGATAAACATCAACTGCTTCAGATGATTTCAACTGAAGTAGGTGTACCATTGCATGATGTTGAAATGATGGAGGGTCGTCTTTCCGGGGCGGATTATTCATTGAATGCGACTCAATCTGTTGAAGACGAAGGGCGTGAATGGATTGATGCGCTTGAGGATGAAGGTCCGCAGGCTGCAGAATTGGTCGAACATTCCCATGATATGGACACTTTGCGCGAATGGTTGCTGTCGGCGATGCAAAATCTGAATGAACGGGAAAGATTTATTGTGCGCGAACGCAAACTGCGCGATGCTCCGCGAACGCTGGAATGCCTCGGCAATGAACTGGGTCTCAGCAAGGAACGTGTGCGTCAGTTGGAGGCAGCGGCATTTGTCAAAATGCGCAAGTCGCTGGAAACGGAATCGAAAGAAGTGAGACATTTTCTGGCTCTTTAAGGGCAGTATGTTTTCTGATGGGTGTCGCGGTTTTCTGTGCTGCCTCCCAACTGAACGCCGAGGAAATCCCTCTCTCGGCGTTTAGTGATTTACCAGACGCTGATATTGTTATTTTGGGGGAACTTCACGACAATCCGATCCACCACGCTAATCAGGCGCGAGCTGTTGCTGCGCTCAAACCAAAAGCGCTGGTCTTCGAGATGCTAGATGCATTTCAGGCTGCCAATGCGCAGACTGTGGGCAGGGCCAATCTGGAACAACTGGATATTGCGCTGGGTTGGTCGTCCAGCCCATGGCCGAATTTCAGGCTGTACTATCCGATCTTTACGGCCGCGCCTGAGGCGCGGTTGTTTGGGGCGGCTGTTGACCGCGATGTGATAAAAGCAGCGATTGACAGCGGGGCAGCTGCGCAATTTGGTGAAAGAGCCGCTGATTTTGGCCTGACGAAGCCTTTGCCTGCGGATGAGAAAATCCGGCGTGAAGAGTTGCAGTCAGACGCGCATTGCAATGCTCTGCCGCCAGAGATGCTGCCTGGTATGGTTGAGGCGCAGCGCCTGCGGGATGCCAGTTTTGCACAGACAGCATTAGAGGCCTTGACGATCACCGGCGGGCCAGTCGTGGTGATCACCGGAAATGGCCATGCCCGCAAGGATTGGGGGATGCCGCGCTATATTGCGAAGGCTGATCCTGATGTTCGAGTTTTGTCAGTAGGCCAACTGGTCGGGGATGTGGACGCGCCGCCCTATGATCTTTGGACTGTTACTGGCGCGATAAGCAGCTCTAGCGGTGATCCCTGTGCCGCGTTTGACAGCAACTGATTGCCCAAAACAGGCTTTGCCCTTAGACATCAAGATATTGTTTGGGAAAGGGGTCTCATGCTTGCCGGCAAACGTATACTTCTGATCATCGGCGGGGGTATTGCGGCTTTCAAGTCGCTTGATCTGATCCGACGTATCCGGGAACGGGGTGGCCATGTGACGCCGGTTCTGACCCGTGCGGCGGAAGAATTTGTCACGCCTCTTTCCACCTCTGCGCTGGCGGCTGAAAAGGTCTACCGTGATCTGTTCGATCTGACTGATGAGGCCGAGATGGGCCATATCGAGCTGTCCCGCGCTGCCGATCTGGTGGTCGTGGCCCCGGCCACGGCGGATTTGATGGCGAAGATGGCAGGGGGCACGCGAATGATCTGGCCTCGACGCTTTTGATGGCGACGGACAAGCGCGTGCTGATAGCCCCTGCGATGAATGTACGGATGTGGGAACATCCGGCAACGCAGCGGAATTTGGCGGTTTTGCAAAGCGACGGCATTCTGACCGCCGGCCCGGATGAGGGCGATATGGCTTGCGGCGAATACGGGCCGGGCCGCATGGCAGAGCCGTTGGCGATTGTCGCTGCGATTGAGGCGGCGCTCGCAGATGGGCCGTTGAAAGGCAGGCATATGCTTGTGACGTCTGGTCCAACCCATGAGCCAATTGATCCGGTGCGCTATATCGCCAACCGATCTTCTGGCGCGCAGGGCACAGCGATTGCGCGCGCACTGGCGGCGTTAGGGGCGGATGTGACATTTGTAACTGGCCCTGCGGATGTGGCACCACCTGCGGGCGTGCAGGTCGTTCAGGTGCAGACGGCTCAGCAAATGCTGGTGGCCGTGCAGGACGCGTTACCGGCAGAGGTTGGCATATTTGCCGCCGCAGTGGCGGATTGGTACATCGCCGAAAGATCGGATCGAAAGTTGAAGAAGGGATCTGACGGTACGCCGCGACTGAAATTTTCTGAAAACCCCGACATTCTGGCGACGGTCTCGCAGATGAAAACGGGACGTCCCGAACTGGTAATCGGGTTTGCGGCCGAGACAGATGATGTGGTGGCGAATGCCACAGCCAAACGCGCCCGCAAGGGCTGCGACTGGATTGTAGCCAACGATGTGCGGCCCGAGACTGGCATCATGGGCGGGACCGAGAACCACGTGACTCTGATCACCAAGGGCGGGGCCGAGGAATGGCCGCGTTTGAGCAAGGACCAGGTTGCAGCGCGTTTGGCAGCTCTGATCGCGGATACGCTGGCATGACGACCGTATTACGGTTTGTCTGGGCAGACGAGGCTGACATAAGCCTGGGCCTACCTGTCTATGCAAGCGCCGGAGCTGCGGGGGCTGATCTGCGCGCGAATTTTGCGGATCGTGCTGAAGTTGTTCTACAGCCAGGCGCGCGTGCTTTGATCCCGACCGGCCTGCATCTGGAAATCCCGCAGGGGTTTGAGGTGCAAATCAGGCCGCGCTCGGGGCTGGCTTTGAAGAGCGGCATTGCCTTACCCAATGCCCCCGGTACGATTGACAGCGATTATCGCGGGCCTTTGGGGGTGATCCTGATCAATCTGGGTGATGCGCCGTTTCGTATTGCCCATGGCGACCGTATTGCGCAGATGGTGGTGGCTCCGGTTGTGCAGGTGCAGTTTGAGCTGACAGGCACCTTGACCGATACAGTGCGCGGGGCTGGCGGTTTCGGCTCGACCGGGCAGGGCTGATGTTTCTGGTTCTTCTTGTCGCTGCCGGGCTCTATTTCGTGGGGCGGGCTATGGGTGTCAGCCATAGGGCGCGGATCAGCGTTCTGGTGGTGCTTTTTGTGGCCGTGTTGTTTTTTCAGGTGACGCTGCCTGCGGGCAATCCATTGCGGGAGGCCACGGGCGGGTCCCTCAAGAATTGGTTGATCCTTGCTGGGGTCGTTGGTCTTGTTTTGTCTTACCGCACATTGCTGCAACGCCTGCGCGCCCGTGTTGCGCCACAACAGCAGTCGGTAACATCGGACAACAGCTTCAAACCCGAAGAGCTTGACCGCTACGCCCGTCATATCATCTTGCGTGAAATTGGTGGCCCGGGACAGAAGGCCTTGAAGAACGCGCGCGTTCTGGTGGTCGGGGCTGGCGGGCTTGGTGCGCCTGCTTTGCAATATCTGGCGGCGGCAGGTGTTGGGACAATCGGGATTATCGATGATGATGTGGTAGAGAATTCCAACCTGCAACGACAGGTGATCCACACGGACGGGCGGATCGGGCAGGCCAAGGTGTTCTCGGCGGTTGAAGTGCTGAAGGCGCAGAACCCGTTTATTAACCTGCGTCCCTATAACCGACGTCTGGACGAAGGTATCGCAACAGAACTGTTAGGTGATTATGACCTGATCCTTGATGGCACGGACAATTTCGACACACGTTATCTTATCAACAAGACCTGTGTGGCGCTGGGGTTGCCTTTGATTTCGGCCGCGATCACTCAATGGGAAGGTCAAATCAGCCTCTATCATCCGGCCGCAGACGCGCCTTGCTATCAATGTGTTTTCCCGCAAGCCCCGGCGGCGGAGCTGGCACCGAGTTGTGCCGAAGCAGGCGTGATGGGGGCTTTGCCTGGTGTCGTGGGCTCGATGATGGCGGTGGAGGCGATCAAGTGGATCTGCGGCGCAGGTGAGACATTATCAGGCCGTCTGCTGATCTACGATGCGCTTTATGCAGACACGCGCATCGTCAAGGTCAAACGCAGGGCAGATTGCCCTATATGCAGTGACAAAAATAGCGGCTGAAATATGCTGAACCACAATCTGTTGTGGGTAAACCCAAATTAGAGCTTTACAGACCGCTCAATCCGGCACACCATATGTGGTAGGGATGGCATTTCAGAAAGCGATCCTTTGAAGTGGACCCAGTGTCTGGTGGGAGGCAAACTTCTGGGCACGACCTTATAAAAAGGGGCCGAGCATGTCTAATCTGGAACATTACCTTGAGACCGAGGATTTACACCCGATTGATTTGGTGGAAACGCTCGCAGAACATCATGAGTGGGATTTTGATCGTATCGCAGAAGACCAGATCGCCATGGCGATCGAGGGGCAATGGCGGACGTATTCGATAACGCTGGCCTGGTCGGGCTATGACGAAACGCTCCGTATGGTTGCAACTTTTGAGCTGGAACCCCCGGACGAAAAACTGCCCGCACTCTATGAGATACTGAACCGTGCGAATGATACGTGCTGGGCAGGTGCGTTCACGTATTGGGAGGCGCAGAAACTGATGGTCTACCGCTACGGCCTGCTGCTTGCAGGCGGCGCAGGTGCCGGGCCTGATCAGGTGGGCGGTATGCTGAATGCCGCTGTTTCTGCTTCAGAGCGGTTTTACCCCGCGTTTCAATTGGTATGCTGGGGGGACCGAACCCCGAAAGATGCAATGCAAGTCGCCATTGCAGAGGCCTATGGCCGCGCTTAGTCTGCGCCCCTAAATAAGATAAGGGACGCAACTTTATGGATTTATCGCTGATCAATGATCGCGGTCTGGTGCTGCTGGGCTGTGGTAAGATGGGATCGGCCTTGCTGGAAGGGTGGTTGTCGCAAGGCGTTGCAGCTGACGCCGTGACGGTGCTGGACCCCGCACCGTCTGACTGGGTGAAGGCGCAAAATGTGCGGCTGAATGGGGATATCCCTGCTGAACCGGCGATTGTCTTACTGGCTGTCAAACCGCAGATGATGGGCGACGCCTTGCCGCGTTTGGCGGAATTGGGCGGTGGTAGTACGCTGTTTTTGTCTATCGCTGCGGGCAGTTCCATCGCTTACTTCGAAGACGTTCTGGGGGCTGACACCCCTATCATCCGATCCATGCCAAACACTCCGGCGGCGGTGGGGCGGGGTATTACGGCGACTGTTGGAAACGGGTGCGTCACATCGGATCATCTGGATCTTGCAGAGACGCTTTTATCCGCGGTTGGGCAGGTTGTGCGATTGGACAACGAAGATCAGATTGACGCAGTTACAGGCGTCTCGGGCTCGGGTCCGGCTTATGTGTTTCATCTGATCGAAGCGCTGGCGGCGGCGGGCGAGGCGCAGGGGTTGCGCGCTGATCTTGCCATGCAGCTTGCCAAGGCAACCGTGGCCGGGGCAGGTCATCTGGCCGCAGTTGCACACGAAACGCCCACGCAATTGCGGGTAAATGTGACAAGCCCCGGTGGCACCACTGCTGCGGCATTAGAGGTATTGATGGACAAAGACACAGGCTTCCCGACCTTGCTGACAAAAGCTGTGGCCGCTGCCGCTGATCGCGGTCGCGAATTGGGCAAAGCACCATGAGCGAGATCAGTTTTGACGACTTTCTGGCGGTTGACATTCGGGTGGGCCAGATTATTCGTGCCGAACCCTACCCGGAGGCGCGTAAGCCAGCGATCAAGCTTTGGGTCAATTTTGGTGACGCTTTGGGGGAGAAGAAAAGTTCAGCCCAGATCACCAAGCATTATCAGCCCGAAATGCTGGTGGGTAAAAAGGTTATGGCTGTGGTGAACTTTCCACCACGTCAGATTGGCAAATTCATATCCGAAGTACTTGTTTTGGGTGTTCCAGATCAAGACGATGAGGTCGTGCTGTTGGTCCCGGACAAGGATGCGCCCATTGGCGGAAGGATGTATTGATGACGCGTTTGCTGATTTCCCGTGCTTTGCCAGAGACCGTGCTTGACGCGGCCCATGCGCGTTATGATGTGACGCTGCGCGATACTACTGACCCGATGACCGGGGCCGAGGTGACGGAGGCGTTGAACGCCTATGATGCTGTGCTGCCGACGCTAGGGGATCAGTTCAGCGGACCCGCGATTGCTGCTGCAGACCCGCATTGTCGGATCATTGCCAATTTCGGTGTGGGGTATAACCACATTGATGTTGCTGCCGCCAAAGGTGCCGGGATCGCCGTGACCAATACGCCGGGCGCTGTCACGGATGCCACAGCGGATATTGCCATGACACTGATGCTGTCCACAGCCCGACGCGCAGGCGAGGGGGAACGGATGCTGCGTGCCGGTCTCTGGACGGGCTGGCAACCGACGCAAATGCTTGGGTTGCATATCAGCGGCAAGACTGTGGGCATTATCGGTATGGGTCGGATCGGGCAGGCAATTGCCAAGCGTTGCCGAGACGGGTTTGGGATGCGGATTGTGTATCATAACCGATCAACCAAGGATGTGGCGGGGGCGGAGCAATTGCCAGACGCGGCCTCGGTTGCTGCTGTGGCCGATGTGGTGATCATCGCCACGCCGGGTGGGCCAGAGACCCGCCATCTGATCGGTAAGGACTTTCTGGCTGCGATGCAGCGCCATGCGATGCTGATCAACATCTCACGTGGCGATGTCATTGATGAAGCCGCTTTGATACAAGCATTGCAGGGCGGGCAGATCGCAGGCGCTGGGCTTGATGTGTACGAGTTCGAGCCCAAGGTGCCAGCGGCGCTGATGCAGATGGAAAATGTCACATTGCTACCTCATCTTGGCACAGCAGCCCTGGAGGTGCGGGAAGCGATGGGTCACATGGCACTCGACAATCTGAATGCGTTTTTTGATGGGAAAGCGCTGCCTAACCCGGTGTGAGGGGTGCCATTAAAATCGGGCGTGTAAACTGAATTGGTTCAGATCATTCTTACCTGTCGCGCCCGCCTTCCACGGCCTCGCGCCAATGGCGACGGCAGAGTGATACATAGGTCTCGTTCCCGCCAACCTGCACTTGATTGCCATCGGTCATGGCGCGGCCTTGCTCATCCTTGCGGATAACCATCGTGGCCTTCTTGCCGCAATGGCAGATGGTGCGCACCTCGCGCATTTCGTCCGCGAGCGCCAGCAGAGTGGCAGAACCGGGAAAAAGTTCACCACGGAAATCCACGCGCAGGCCATAGCACATTACGGGGACATGCATATCATCGACGGCGCGCGCCACTTGCCAGACCTGATCGCGTGACATCCACTGTGCCTCATCCACCATCACGCAGGCGATGGGCCCCTTATCCAAGCGATTTGCAATCATATCAAAGAGGTTATCGTCTTTGCCATAGACATCAGCCGGTTGTGCAATACCGATACGTGAGCCGATCTGCCCTTCGCCTGCACGGGTGTCGAAATCGGCGGTCAGTAGATAGGTTTGCATCCCCATCTCGTGATAGTTATGGGCGGCTTGCAGAAGCAGGGTCGATTTACCTGCATTCATTGTCGAATAGTGAAAGTAGAGTTTAGCCATGGCCATTGCCTATCGCCAGCTTTGGCGGCGTGCAAGCGGGTGGGGGCTATGTGTGAAGATGCACTATGTTCGTCAGGTGCCGACCCGACGAGGGAGAGATGTGCAAAAGCCCCCACCCGAAACCAACCGTCAGCACAGAAACCGGTTGGTGATTGCCTCAAGACTCTTGAGACAAATATGGTGTAAGAGTTTTATGTCATTGGGATTAGGGGAAAGATTGCTATGCTTTCCCCTGTGTGGACGGTGCGAAAAATAAAAGGGACGGTTAATGAACGTTACGCATAATTATTTGAAAAAGCATACGGAAGCTTTGGTGAAGGATGTCGGCGTTGAAAAATCCTGCGAAATCACTGGCCGATCTAAAGCGACATTGGGGCGCTATTATTCAGGCGCAGTGGAACATGCGGATCGCTTTATGCCAATCGATGCGGTCGCAGCGCTCGAGTCGGTTGCAAGCTTTCCCCATATCACCACGGCTTTGGCCGAGGTCAACGGAAATACCCTCAGCCTTGATGATGGGGTGCGGCGCAATTCCACCAATGTGAATTCGGATGTTGTGACTCTGGCGCAGCGATTTGCGGTGCTGATGTCAGAATATAACCAGTCCATTGAGGACGGGGTTATCACGGCCAACGAGGCCAAGCGCATGTTGTCGGAAACGCTCAACCTGCAAAGAGTGCTGGTCGAAATGAAACTGCATCTGGAAGAAGAAAGCACATAAGCGGCGCCTATATTTGTTGGTTTTGTGGGATTTTCCGATTTTTCAACACCATGATAGCTTGGATTTGTGCTGGCTAATTGGCCCTTGAATCTCCCTTTAAACTATCGCCAGCCCGGCATTGGTGTTTAGCAGGAATTGCGAAAACACCGGGGCACAGGCGGCGCCGATGGCGCGGGCATTGCCGCCGATATGCCCGTTTTCGATAAGCGGGGGGATCAGCCCCCTTGTATCCTGATTGGCCAGATAGCGGCGCACCCTTTCGACAAGCTCGGTCCGAATTTCCGCTGGAAAAGCACCATCAATCAGGACGGCTTCGAAATCGATGACAGAGCATGTGGAAAGGCTCGCCTTTGCGAGTTCCTGAGCGGTTTGCCCAAGCCAAGGCTCGACGTAGCGCGAGATTTCGCTCCAGTCCTGTGGGGTTTGCCAAAGCAAAGACGGGTCGATATCGACCTCTTCCAAGCGGGACTCCAGCAAGTGGATCGAGGCCATGTCTATCAGTTGCCGGCTTTCGCCATGGGGCCCGATACTGCGCAGGGAGCCCAACGCGCCGGCATTGCCTTGCCGGCCTTCGAACACGGAATGGTTCAGCACAATACCACCACCCACGAAGGCACCGACAAAGAAATAGGCGTAGTCGCGGAATTCCTTGCCGCGACCGTAGATATGTTCAGCCTGACAGGCGGCGGTCGCATCATTCATGATCGAGAGCGGCAGGTCCGTGAAGCGCCCGATCTCGGCATGGAAGTTGACGTCTTTCCACGACATGAAGGTTTTTGAGGAAGCCCCGATCAGGTTGTGCCAATTCCACATCTCGAACGGGGCTGCGATACCGATACCGCAGATGCGCGCCACATCTTGCGCCGAGAGCGCGCTTGCGATTTCGTTGACCCCTTGTGCAAGGAAGGCAAACACCTCTTGCGGCACAGGGTAGGCATAGGTGATCTGCCGTTCATGCCGGATTACACCTGTGAAATCCATCAGCAACAGGTCCGCAGATCTGCGCCCGATCTTGAGGCCAAAGGAAAACACGCCATTGGGGGACAGACGCATCGGAATGGAGGGTTTGCCGACCTTGCCGCGCGTAGGTATCCCGCGTTCCAGAAGCCCGTCTTTTTCGAGGCGTCGCAAGATGGCCGAGATCGTCGGCGGTGACAAACCAGTTAGCCGCGCAAGATCGCTGCCAGACAATTCAGCATGTCTTTGCACCAACGAAAGCAGCAGGCGTTCATTGTGGTTGCGCACACCTTTCTGGCTCAGCCCGGTGCTGAACGATCTGACGACTGCATCTTCCATTCCGGCGACCATAGACGGCTCCTCCGGGACATGAAATATATCATTTCGATTAATAAAGAAAGTTAACTAATTAATTGACAGGTGTGCTCGAATCGCGTTTCTTGGATGGACGTTGCGGCTGAAAACTGGCTGTTTCACTTGCCGGAGCAAGCGCTCTGGCCACAAGATTCTGGGAGGAATTCATGAAAAAACTGCTGACAGGAACAGCGCTTGCGTTCATTGCATCCGCCGGTGCGTCCTTTGCCGACGGGCACGGTACTTCTGCATGCTTGATCACAAAAACTGACACCAATCCATTTTTTGTAAAAATGCGTGAAGGCGCCAAGGCTGCGGCTGATGCCGCTGGGATCAGTTTGAAGTCATATGCCGGGAAGGTCGATGGGGACCATGAAACGCAGGTTGCTGCGATTGAAACCTGTATTGCGGATGGGGCTTCCGGTATTTTGCTGACGGCCTCTGACACGTCATCCATTGTTGGTGCCGTCAAACAAGCCCGCGATGCGGGGTTGTTGGTCATCGCGCTTGATACGCCGCTTGACCCGATTGACGCGGCAGATGCTACCTTTGCAACTGACAACTTCCTTGCGGGTGAACTGATTGGCAAATGGGCTGCGGCATCGCTGGGCGATGCAGCCGCAGATGCAAAAATTGCGATGCTTGACCTCGCTGTCAGTCAGCCCACAGTGGGTGTGCTGCGCGATCAGGGCTTCCTACAGGGGTTTGGAATTGAACTTGGTGATCCCAACAAATGGGGTGACGAGGATGATGCACGCATCATAGGCAATGACGTGACAGCCGGTAATGAAGAAGGTGGCCGCAAGGCGATGGAGAACCTGCTGGCCGTCGATCCTGAAGTCAATGTCGTTTACACTATTAACGAGCCGGCTGCGGCGGGCGCTTATGAGGCGCTTAAGGCCATTGGACGGGAAGGGGACGTTTTGATCGTTTCTGTCGATGGTGGCTGCCCCGGTGTGCAAAACGTCGCGGATGGCGTGATCGGTGCGACTTCGCAGCAATACCCGCTGCTGATGGCCTCGAAAGGTATCGAAGCGATTGCAGCTTTTGCAGCCGATGGCACCTTGCCGGACAACACCCCCGGAAAGGATTTCTTTGACACCGGCGTTGCCCTTGTCACGGATCAGCCGGCTGAAGGTGTTGAAAGCATTTCGGTTGAAGAAGGCACCAAGCTCTGCTGGGGTTGATCTTCGATCAAACGCATAAATCATGATAGAAGAGGGGCAGGCGTTGGCTTGCCCCTTGATCAAGCGTAGGGCGAACCTGCCAACGGTCATGAAAAGGGGAACATGATGTCGGGCGAGACCGATGATTTTGAAGCCGTTGTGCAGGCTAATCGCGACGAAACCGTTGCAGAGTTTACTGATACAAAGAAGGGCGCACTGGCAAGAATTCAGGATGCATTGCATGTGAACCCTGAGCTGATTCACATTATTCGTGCTGGTCAGCTCGATTATCGGTTTCGGCCTCTTGCTGGGGTCTAAATTCTTTCTGCTTTTGCTCTGACATTGATCCTGCAACAGGTCCAGATCGTTGGTATTGCCGCAGCGGCGCAAAGCCTTGTGATCCTGACGGCCGGGATTGATCTATCTGTCGGCGCTATCATGGTCTTCTCTTCCGTTATCATGGGGCAATTCACATTCCGCTATGGATTGCCGGTTGAGCTGTCGATCATTCTGGGTTTGCTGACGGGTATGGGGTGCGGTTTCATCAACGGCTGGCTGGTTGCTGTCATGAGGCTGCCGCCATTTATCGTAACCTTGGGTATGTGGCAGATCGTTCTGGCAACAAATTTTCTGTATTCCGCGAACGAGACCATTCGTGCCCAAGAGATTGAGGCGAATGCCCCGCTTCTCCAGTTTTTTGCAACCAAGTATAACGTAGGCGGTGCGGTTTTCACGGTTGGCGTGATCTTCATGGTTTTACTTATTCTCGTGCTGGCCTATGCGCTTAGACAAACGGCTTGGGGCAGGCATGTCTATGCGGTGGGTGATGACCCGGAGGCTGCACAATTGTCAGGCGTGAATGTCAAAGGCGTGCTGATTTCAGTCTACGCTCTGTCTGGCTTGATCTGCGGTTTTGCAGGCTGGGCGCTGATTGGGCGGATCGGATCTGTTTCACCGACATCGGGTCAATTGGCCAATATTGAGTCCATCACAGCTGTTGTGATTGGCGGCATATCTCTGTTTGGGGGCGAGGCTCGATCCTTGGTGCCCTGTTTGGTGCGCTTATTGTCGGGGTCTTTACCCTTGGGCTGCGGCTGGCCGGGGCGGACGCGCAATGGACCTTCCTGCTGATCGGCGCGCTGATTATTGGCGCTGTCGCGGTGGACCAGTGGATCAGAGAGGTGTCAGCCTGATGGTGGAGCCGATCCTCAAAGCGCGCGGGCTTGTGAAACGCTATGGTAAAGTCACCGCGTTGGATAAATGCGACTTTGATCTCTATCCCGGCGAAATCCTTGCTGTGATCGGGGATAATGGTGCTGGCAAATCCGTTCTGATCAAGGTCCTGTCAGGGGCTGTCATCCCGGATGAGGGCGAGGTGACGCTGGAGGGGCGCAAGGTCAACTTCACCTCCCCGACTGATGCCCGCAAGGAAGGGATCGAGACGGTTTATCAGACCCTTGCCATGTCCCCTGCGCTGTCCATCGCGGATAATATGTTCATGGGACGCGAATTGCGCAAACCGGGGCTTATGGGCAAATGGTTACGTCAGCTCGACCGTCCAAAGATGGAAAAATTTGCCCGCGATAAGCTGAGTGAGCTTGGGCTGATGACAATTCAAAACATCAATCAGGCGGTCGAAACCCTGTCAGGTGGTCAAAGGCAGGGCGTTGCTGTGGCTCGTGCTGCTGCGTTTGGGTCAAAAGTGATCATTCTGGATGAGCCGACGGCGGCCCTTGGCGTCAAAGAATCGCGCCGTGTGCTGGAACTGATCCTCGATGTGCGGTCCCGCGGGATACCTATTGTTCTGATCAGCCATAACATGCCCCATGTGTTCGAAGTGGCAGACCGCATTCACGTGCATCGTCTTGGCAAACGGCTGTGTGTTATTGATCCGAAGGATTATACGATGTCAGATGCCGTGGCCTTCATGACTGGCGCGAAAACACCGCCCACTGCCATGGCCGAGGCCGAGTAAGATCAAAATGCCTTATTCACGGTAATGAGTGATCGGTAGGATATGAAACCTGCCTTGCCTATTACATTCAATCCAAATCGTAGGGCCGCCCCCAGTTTCTGCGCAGGCTTTCGTGCGCGCAGAAAATAGGCCTTTGCATAACCTTAAAAAGAGTTTCAATCGATAACGCGGCAACGGACGAACCGCAGTGGGTCAGCTAACCCTGCATCTGCCAGTGCTTGATGGAGTTGGTCACTGACGAAGAACGCACCCCCAAGTAACGCAGGATCGATCCAGGCATCTGGCCCCTCCATCGAGGTGCGTGTGACTGAGATAGAGTCTTCATTAATCGTACGGAGTTTATAGAAACCTGGGCGGAACGGATGCTCTTTTAGCCCTTCTGATTGATCCACAACCACCGTTGGTTTAGATGCACCCAAATTGAGTATCAGGAACTCCTGATCATAGGTTGTTTCTCTATCGCGGCGGAACATCTCAACCGGGTAGAGATTTGTTGATCCTAAATCATAGCGCTGAAGAACCTCGGCCACATCTTTGGAAATTACCGGACAGGTCCACCTTACATAATGGGGCAAGCGCTTTGGCAGCTTTCGGCCATGTGCTTCTTCTTTCTCACGCCCCATGTCGACGCGCGTTTCCAACAAAGCCGGAAAACGACCCGCTGGTAGTGGAAGACCCTTTTGAGCATCCGAAATTAGAGCATTAATTACCTTCACTTCATCATCAAGATCGAACTTCCCATCCGGCCACCCGAACCCTAATTCATTTTGTGTATCGGAACTTGCTTTGCTCACCCAAACATGATCGTTCATTTATTCTCTCCCACTTTACGTGCGCCCACTACCCGTTTGCCTGCCTATTTTCATGGCAACCACGAATACGAAAAACGAATGTCCCATATCATCGCAGAGTAAGGCTACGGGTTTTGCAACTGACGCCGGCGCAAAGCCTCAAGACTGCCGGACCTTGGAGCGTCGCTTGGGGTTTCTGTGGTGTTGCCCTGTTGTTCCAACGTATCGGTTGCCCTGAGCAATGCTTGCAGCACCTCACGAATATTCTGCGGGTTCTCTCTGATATAGCTCAGCGTGAATTCTGCGTATTTCTGTTGTAGAACAGTGCGATCAATACGGCCCGCATATATCCCGGCACTGACAACGCCTGACACACCAAGGCTGAACGCAAAAATGAAAAGCTGAATCTTATGAAAAATCGCATATATCATGATGCAGTGGCAAAGCTTTCAATACCGTGATGTCGCGCATTATCCGCTAAAAATACGGCGAAATCTAGACGTCACGCCCACCGCAAAACGCTTGCGTGAACTAGACCTTACCGCTAAACAGCAAGCCGCCGCCGCTGTAGCTCAGCTGGTAGAGCAACGCATTCGTAATGCGTGGGTCAGAGGTTCGAGTCCTCTCAGCGGCACCATAAAACATCATAATATATTGTTTTTATAGATAATTTTAATACACTATATTTTCAGACCCCCGTTTGGCCCGCCTTTGCAAAAACACTATTCAGCTTAATTCTTCAATGCTACGCTTTCATCTCCTCGGGGCTTCATCGCAACCGGGGCATCGCGGTGCTCCTAAGCTCCGCTTGTCGTGCCTTGAAACAGCTATCAATCGCGTCGGCGACGTTGAGGCGATGCATACGTTGCTTGGCGCTGTGTTTAGCCTGAATAGGGTCAACACCATCTCGAAGCGCTTTGCGGGCCTGCGCAGCTTTTTCACGCGCTTCCGAGATAGAGACGTCTGGCCACCGCCCCAGATCCATTTCCCGGCGTTTGCTGTCAGTATACAGGCGTTGTATCCATTTGCCCGCATTCTTGCTACGTTTGATCAACCAGAGGCCTTGTCCGTCGGCATACTTGCCCGCCGCAAGGTTTTTGGCTTTCATCTGATTGAGCGTGTTATAGATCACCAGCCCACCTTTTATAGCCCACCTTTCAAATAGCGAAAGTATGTTCAGCTATGATTTTCAATGTAGAGCGTGATTTCCAAATAGCTGATACAGAACATATATTTAGTTTCTCTATGTTCTACTATGGAAATGTTGAGCGGTGCCTCTCAGCGGCACCATTCTGATATCCGAAGACGTATCGCCGAATTCTGGCTTTCCCGCATACAACCTGCGCAGCCCCTTTCGATCAGGGGCCAATCCAAAACTCTACCTCATCCGAGCGATTGTCGGGGACACCGCTTTTGTGGGACATTGGGCGCAGGTGTCGGAGGCTCAGAAAAGAGGACAGCGATGTCATATTCCATGAACCTTTTGGACAGGGGCCTCCATCCGGATCATGAGACCACCCCAAACAAAGACGGCCCTCACTACCGACTAAGTGCATTCAAATCGTTCGAGACGGAATTGCAGCCCGCCCATTATGAGATGATCACCACGATTTCGCGCAGGATTGCCGAGGCGCATTCTGGCCCGACCCCTATCCGATGCGTCAAGCTGGTTGGTCATTCGGCCACTTGGCGCAACATTCCAACGGAGCTTTATTTCCAACGCGCGATGGCACGCGCGTATAGCGTCGCGCAGGAGCTGTCGCGCCAACTGGCAGATCGAGGTCTGACCTCAGCGATACTTGATGAAAATCAGTTCCACGTAGGACCAAAAACAAATACTTGCAAGCCTCGAAAGGGCATTGCGGTTGCGCTGTTTGTTGGATCGCGTGGGAACAAGCAGCAAGTTGTGCCGAACATGATCGAAAGGACAGACAGAACCGCGCGTGCAAACCGCGCTTTAAACCGTCGGGTTGATATATCGCTTTTCGCAGGTCCACGCCGACCGCCCCAGCCAAAGCGACCCAAGACACCGGGAAAAAGAAAGAAAACTGTTCTCTCAATTGTCTATTCGCCCAATACAAAAGATGATGTCAAACAACTGGCAAGGCTGTCGGGAAAGGCGAGTGTGAAGGCTCGCAAACGCATGAAAGCCCTTGCCGCGATGCCCGAGGCAGAGCGCCGCATCGCCTGGAACTCTGGCCCTGAAATTATCTGGTTTGGCCCTTACGACGGCGGTGATCCCACAGCGCCATTCAGGCTGGTCAAGCGGTTCATTGACCGGATCTTTGACATATTTCGCGGTGCACGCATTTCTGGTCGGACGGTGACACAGGATCGTATGAATGTTCTGACCATTGAGTCCTTTGAGTGTAGCCCACCGGGCCGGAAAGCTTGTCGTGCGCTAAAGAACAAAGCCCGCCTGAAGTCCAAAAGCTTACATCCCGTCCAGCGCTGGATCAGAGCTGCGGGCAAAGGTGGGAATGTCGCGCTGAACAAGATGAAAAGCGAGGATCCCAAGATTGATAAGCTGCACATGTGCTGTGCCGAGCAGGGGACGCTGGGCTTGGCCTTTCGCACGCTTGCAGTCGACCCGGTGGCCCCCCTGCGCAACAAGGCAGAACCGCGCCCCCACAAGATCGCGCTGTGCCCTAGATGGTTCCGGTTGCCCAAACTGAAAAGTCGAAGACGCAGATGGCACGAAGCACGGCGCGTTACGATCATTCATGAGGTCGCTCATCTGGCTGGGGTCGCTAAACTGACGCAGGACCCGGTCACCGGCGCAGACGAAAATGATGAAGTTTACGGGATAAGACGGATAAAACGGTTAGCCCGGCGCAGACCAGACCTCGCGCGGATGAATGCAGATAACTATGGCGCTTACGTTATGTCCTTCGCACCGACCGCTTGATCCCATTCGTATGGGATATTTTGAAAGCTTCGCGACGTGCTTCATGAACGAACGGGTTTGCCACGGTGGCGGCAGTCTCTGCTGTGCCGGGAAAAATTAATCTGTCTTGCAAAGAGGGTCAAAGTTCTGGCCAAAAGGGTCACATTATGCGGTCTGTGACAAGCGCGGTATGGTGGAGCCTAGCGGGATCGAACCGCTGACCTCCTGCATGCCATGCAGGCGCTCTCCCAGCTGAGCTAAGGCCCCGTTGCAGTGTTTTCACACTGCGCTTTGCTATCTATGTGGCGTATGCGATCAGATCAAGTGGAAAAACATGATCGCAAACGCTGATAGCTATCAATCGTCATTATCGTCTTTGGCAACGTCTGCGATATCGTCAAGGCTGACTGTGTCGTCATCCTCATCCTCTTCCAGAAGATCGTCACTGATACTTACATCTGCATCTTCTTCGTCATCGTCCAGAACCACATCTGTATCCTCGACAGCATCATTTTCCTTGTTCTGCGCGTCGGGTTTGTCCGCACGCATTGTCCGGGATTTGTTGCCAGTCAGGCTTTCGAGCGTGAACTCATGGGCGCAAGATGGGCAGGTCATAGGGTCGTTCTTAAGGTCATAAAAACGGGTCGAGCAGCTTGGGCATATCCGTTTTACGCCCCATTCATCTTTGGGCATGGTCGTCCTCTCACAATTCGGTCTGAGCGCAGGGTTTGCGCCAGTTGCCATACACATCCGTGCGTGTCAAAGGCTTTCCTGCAGAACGCGTTCATTTGCACGCTTTCAAGGCCGCACCTAGGGGTTTAGGCTTGGTTTTGCAAGGGTAGAGAAGGATGGCAGGGTTCATGGCGCAAATCCTTAAACTGGGTAATCCGGCGATTGATGTGACGGTCAAAACCTCGCCTCGGGCGCGCAGGCTGTCGCTGCGTGTATCCGGGTTTGATGGGAAAGTGTCGCTGACCCTGCCGAAACGCGTTCATATCTCGGAAGCGCAGGCGTTTTTGTCAGAAAAGGAGGCTTGGATTCGCAAACATTTGCAAAATCAACCGGGGTTTGTGGATGTTAAGCTGGGGGAGGTGATCCCGGTTGAAGGGCGTTTGCGCAGGATCGTGGAAGCGGACAGACGCAGCGTGCAATTGCTTGAGGGCCGCCTTGAGGTGCCATTCGGGGCCGAGAAGGCGCCCGCACGAGTGCGGGCTTTTCTGAAAACGCTGGCGCGGGACCGGCTGGCAGAGGCATCAATGCGCTATGCTCAGGCGCTGGGGCGGGATTTCGGGCGGATTACCTTACGCGATACGCGGTCGCGCTGGGGGTCCTGTTCGTCCGATGGCAATCTGATGTATTCTTGGCGGCTGATCCTTGCGCCGCCGGATGTGCTGGATTACGTGGCAGCCCATGAGGTGGCGCATCTGGTTGAAATGAATCATTCCGCCCGTTACTGGGCCGGGGTGGAGCGCTTGTTGCCGAGCTATCGTGCGCCGCGGAAATGGTTGCGCGATCATGGGGCAGAACTGCATCGCTATCAGTTCTAAGGCCTGTTGACCTTCTGTTTACGCATGATCACATTAAGCCCATGTTGATCCAATCCAGACCCTCTGAGGCAGCAAGCAGCGTTTCCGCTGGCTCGGCCCATGAAACGGTGTATCGCCGCTTGCGCAGTCAGATCATGCATGGCGAGGTCTTGCCAGGTGCTGCCATGACCTTGCGCGGTATTGGCAAAGAGTTCGGCGTCTCAATGACCCCCGCGCGGGAAGCTGTGCGGCGTCTTGTGGCCGAGGGGGCGTTGTCTTTGTCATCTTCAGGGCGCGTTTCTACGCCCGAGTTGTCAAATGACCGGATTGAAGAACTTGCGGCCTTACGCGCTCTTCTTGAGCCCGAGCTGTCCGCGCGGGCCTTGCCACGGGCGCATCTGGCGCTGATTGAGCGGCTTCAGACGATAAACGGTACCATAGCGCAAATGATCGTAAAACAGGATGCCGTTGGCTATATTCGCAGTAATCTGGAATTTCACCGGACCCTTTATTTGCGGGCACAGGCCCCGGCAATGCTGGCGATGGCCGAGACAGTCTGGTTGCAGATGGGGCCGACTATGCGCAGTCTCTATGGTCGCTTGCGCCGAACAGAGCCGCCGCAGCATCACAGGCTTATTCTTGCGGCCTTGAAAGCCGGGGATGAACCGGGGTTGCGTGTGGCCGTGCGGGCGGATGTGACGCAAGGTTTGCGGATGCTAGCCCAGTAAAGATCAGTTCGGCAAGGCTCAGGTCGGGGCCCAATTGCTGCTTGGCATTTCAGTAGATTGCGCAAGATCGTAGACCTCATCGGTGCTCAGGCTCATGCTTTGGGCGAGGTTGCGCAAGAATATCTCTTCCCGACGGGAATAATTGCCGCTGTTACCGAGGATCAGGAAGGCTGACAGCATGATATTTTCACGTTCTTCCCTGCTCAAACCTTTGGCCAGCATGCGAAACTGGCGTTTGGTAGGCACACCATCGTTTTGTACCATCATATGAACGGCGTCTTCAGTTCGCAGGTATTCAAGCGTCATTTGCCGATAGGCCTGCCGCACGGTTTCTACGTGGTCCGGGATCAGTTCCCCCCGTCGTTGACTGCCTGACATATGACCCACCCGATGCGTTCTTCGATTGGTGTATCTTTTCGGAAAACACTCTGGCTCATCTTTTCTTTGGATTTGGAGGCTGTGAGGCGTTGCAGCAGAACTATTCCAGCCAGAATTGCCAGAATTAACCCAAGGTGGCCTTTTATCGTTTGTAGGACAGTAAACTGTGGCTTGTCCGGTATGTCTTGCGGAATCCACCCGGCCAGCTTGGCTGCAGCCAGTTTGTCAGATGTTACTTCAAGATATGTGCTACTGTCACAACCATTCGATAATGTGTAAGTTTTGGATGTCATCCATATACCCAACCCAAACGCAGAGCTTTGCTGATACAGATGGCATAGCTGCATTTTGTTGAGGTTTTTGGTCTCGGTAACAAAGGACATGCTTTCCTGACCGACACGCACCAAAGCATGTGCCGGGTTCGCCAACATGGCGATAACGCTTAAAGCTATGGCAAAACCTGCCGCTCTCACGCCCGGATCTCCCCTTTGTTAGACGTCATGTCCCCTCGTGTGAACAAACAGGCGGGACTTGGCGTCAGAAAGGCGAAATCTGGGCGAATTCAGGGTTTAAGAATGAATTGGGCCGTCTCCGCAGGCCAGCGCAGCTTCACGCACGGCCTCTGAATAGGTCGGATGCGCATGACAAGTGCGCGCCAGATCTTCGGCGGCTGCACCGAATTCCATTGCGACGCAAATCTCGTGGATCAGATCACCTGCCATTGGTCCGATGATATGCGCCCCAAGGATGCGGTCAGTATCCTTATCCGCAAGGATTTTGACAAAGCCATCAGCGGCGAAATTGGCCTTTGCGCGACCGTTGCCCATGAAGGAAAACTTGCCGACCTTGTAGTTGCGGCCTGCCTGTTTCAGCTGTTCTTCGGTGAGGCCGACATTGGCGACCTCGGGGTGGGTATAGATCACGCCGGGGATGACGTCGTAATTCACATGACCTTTTTGGCCCGCAATGACTTCGGCCACGGCCATGCCCTCATCCTCGGCCTTATGGGCCAGCATGGGGCCGGTGATAGCGTCGCCAATGGCATAAATACCTTTGACATTCGTGGCCCAATGCGCGTCGGTTTTGACTTGACCGCGTTCGGACATCTCGACGCCAAGCGCATCAAGGCCCAACCCGTCGGTGAACGGTTTGCGGCCTGTGGCGACCAGAACCACATCTGCATCAACAGTGTGTTCGCTGTCATCTTTACGCAGTTTATAGACCACCTTTGCCTTGGCACCCTTCTTCTGTGCGCTTTGCACGGCGGCGCCAAGGGTGAAGCTAAGTCCCTGTTTGGTCAGCAACCTCTGGAATTGGCGCTGCACTTCGGCATCCATGCCAGGGGTGATGGCGTCGAGGAATTCGATCACCTGCACCTCTGCGCCCAGGCGGGCATAGACCGAGCCGAGTTCCAGCCCGATGACGCCTGCACCAATCACCACCAGCTTCTTTGGCACTTTCGGCAATTCCAGCGCGCCGGTAGAGGTCACGATGACCTTCTCATCGATCTCGATCCCCGGCAGAGAGGACGGCTCAGACCCGCTGGCGATGACGATATGTTTGGCCTCGTGGATATCATCGCCAACCTTGACCTTGCCCGTTTCCGGGACCGAGGCCCAACCTTTGATCCAATCAATTTTGTTCTTTTTGAACAGGAATTCGATGCCCGAGGTATTTTGCGCGATCACCTCATCTTTGTAGGTCAACATCTGTTTCCAATCGACAGACGGCGCTTTGCCTTTCAGGCCCATCTTCGCAAAATTATGCTCGGCCTCGTGCAACTGATGGCTGGCATGGAGCAACGCCTTGGAGGGGATGCACCCGATGTTCAAACATGTCCCGCCCAAGGTCTCACGCCCTTCGACACATGCGGTCTTGAGTCCAAGCTGTGCACAGCGAATAGCGCAGACATAGCCGCCGGGGCCAGAGCCGATTACGATGACGTCATAGTTGGACATTGGGGTCTCCTTAAGGGAAATTTGAGCATCGGAATTGTGTCGGACTTTTATAGGACTTTTGTAAGACTGTCGTCACACCAAAGCTGCGATGAACATAGTTATTGTCGCGGCAAACCCAACCATCCAAATCGCGGAACGCAGATAGGGGATGCCGCTGACATAGGCGGGCACATAGAGAATGCGCGCGATCAGATAGAGATGCGCGCAGGTGGCCGTGACCCAGCTTGTCTGGTCGCTATAGGTCACAACGACCACGGCCATGGTGAACAGGATCAACGCTTCGAAATGGTTGTCCATGGCGCGTTTCAGGCGGGCTGCTGCCCCCGTCAACTCTAGCGGCGTGTCGCGGGGCCCAGCGGTCTTTGATGCGCCAAGCTGAAGGTTTGCAGGGATTGCCATGAGCATGAATTGCACCGCCTGCAACAGACCCGCAAGGGTAAGGACATAGAGTTCTGGGGTCATGTGGGATCAATCCTGAATGGTAATCGGTGTGCCATCTGGAACCAGCGACCAGATTTCGCGCATTTCGGCATCTGTCACGGCAATACAGCCCTGGGTCCAGTTCACAAGGCGTTGCAAGGGGCCAACGAAACCCCAGCCATTGAGGATGCCGTGGATCATGATGTCGCCGCCGGGCGAGACGCCTTTGGCTTGTGCGGCAGCAATATCCTGTGCGTTGGGGTATGAAATATGCAGGCTGAGATGCGCGATTGAATTAGGGTTGCGCCAGTCGATTGTATACGTGCCGACCGGGGTGCGATGATCACCTTCCTGCGTCTTGTGGCCCAAAGCGTTGCGGCCCATGGAAACTTTGTAAGTGCGGATCACCTTACCATTTTTGAGCAGGTCCAACCGCCGATCGCTTTTGTCCACGAAGATAGCGTCAGCTTGTTGTGCAACAGGGGCCAAGGGCGGCGGCGGGCCAGCGGCAACATGTTGCATGACTTGCGTATAGGCTGCGGTGCCAAAGGCGATAAGCAGCAGGAGCGCGGCAAGTTTGAGGAGGCGGATCATGGGCGTCGAAGCTCCCCTTTTCGGATAAGGTAAGTGAAGACTATGACGCCAATGACGATGAGGGCAAGCAGGGTGATGAGGATCATTGTGAAAACGGCTGTGTCTGCCCAACTTGTGATCAGCAGCGGGACAGCCGATGAGAAGAGTTGTAACGTCAGAAGCCAGACTACTGCGCCCGACCGCACAAGCATCGCGACCGCGCACACAGCGAGCGTTATAGGCTCGGACATAGTGGTGAAACGGGCGGTCCATAGGATAGCGGCGTTGGTTTGGTCGGAAAGCAACGCGGTCTGCTCCCATATAAATTGCCCGCCCTTGACGGCCGCCGCGATCAGTAAAACGATGATGATCCGGTAGAGCCAGGTCGAAAGGGGGATGCGGGTGGTCATTGACGCGTAATACGATCAGCTAGCAAAATAGACTTCTCCAGTTCTGAAATTGACACGGGACTACGAAGTTTCTCAATAATCTCTTCATAACTAAAGCTTTTCATTGCCAGTTGATTGTTGAACACAAATTGATAGAGGGCGACTTCCCGATCGATCCCCTCAAATTTTGATAGATACCCATCCAACGCCCGCGCCATTTCGTCCAAATTGGAAAAGGTTTGGGGTTTAGGAGTTCCTCCAACCGGCTCAGCTAAATGAGGTTCTGACGTTACGTCTTTGTCACCCGACCCGCTGAAAGCAAAAGTCATGAAGAAAAATACTATTGCCCCAAGACATCCAAAAACCAGCCACCCATTTCTTGCGCTGCCGCCTGAGGCAATTCCTGTCGATGCCCCAAGATAAGCTCCCAGTAAGAAGCCAAAAAGCCCGAAATACATGCGGTTTTTCATCGGTGACTAACTGGCCTCACAAATCCATCAACAGCCGCCGTGGATCTTCCAACGCTTCCTTAACCCGCACCAGGAACGTCACCGCGCCTTTGCCGTCCACAATCCGGTGGTCGTAGCTCAAAGCCAGATACATCATCGGGCGGATCATCACCTGGCCGCCGATGGCCATCGGGCGGTCCTGGATTTTGTGCATGCCGAGGATGCCGGACTGGGGCGGGTTCAGAATGGGGGAACTCATCAGCGAGCCGTAGACGCCGCCGTTGGAGATGGTAAAGCTGCCGCCCTGCATCTCGGCCATGGACAGTTTGCCGTCCCGCGCTCGGGCGCCCTTTTCGGCGATGGCTTTTTCGATAGCCGCGAAGGACATTGAATCCGCGTCGCGGATCACTGGCACCACAAGGCCCGTTGGTGTGCCTGCGGCGATACCCATATGGACGTAGTTCTTGTAGACGATGTCGGTGCCGTCAATCTCGGCATTGACCTCGGGCACTTCTTTCAGGGCATGGCAGCAGGCCTTGGTGAAGAAAGACATGAAGCCCAGCTTGACGCCGTGTTTCTTTAGGAACAGCTCTTTGTATTCGTTGCGCAGGTCCATGACGGCGCCCATGTCGACCTCGTTATAGGTGGTCAGCATGGCGGCGGTGTTCTGGCTGTCTTTCAGGCGGCGCGCGATGGTTTGGCGCAGGCGGGTCATCTTCACCCGTTCTTCGCGCGACGCGTCATCCGCAGATACAGGCGCGCGAGGGGCTTGCGCTGCAGGGGCAGGGGCTGGCGCGGTTGCAGCTTTCAGCGCATCTTCTTTCATGATGCGCCCATCACGACCGGTGCCAGTGACGGAAGCCGGGTCAACGCCCTTCTCGGCCATGATCTTGTTGGCCGACGGTGCATTTTCGATGTCCTTTGACACCGGGGTCGAGGCAGGGACGGGCGCGTCAGACTGCGGGGCAGTGGCCGCAGCAGCCCCCGCCAGAGGTCATAGTGGCAAGCTTGCCGCCTGCGGCAACCGTGTCGCCTTCGCTGGCGATGATTTCCTGCAGGGTGCCAGCGGCAGGGGCTGGGACCTCCACCGACACTTTGTCGGTTTCCAGCTCACACAGCATTTCATCGGCCTGCACCGCCTCACCGGGTTGTTTGAACCAAGTGGATACAGTGGCCTCGGTCACGCTTTCGCCCAAGGTCGGCACCATGATGTCGACAAGGGCCCCCGCTTTTTTCTCTGGTGCATCAGCGGTGCGCGCCCCGGCAGAAGTGGCTTTGTCGTCCTGCGCGGCCTCTTTGGCTTTGGGGGCTGCGTCGGAGCCGGCGTCGCCTTCACTGACTTGCGCCAGAAGTGCATCAACGCCAACGGTTTCCCCCTCGGCGGCGACGATTTCGGTCAGGGTGCCTGCGACTGGCGAAGGAACTTCGACGGTGACTTTGTCGGTTTCCAGCTCACACAGCATTTCATCAACGGCGACTGTATCGCCGGGTTTCTTGAACCATGTGGCGACGGTGGCCTCGGTAACGGATTCACCCAGAGTGGGAACGCGGATCTCGGACATGGGTTACTTTCCTTCGATGGTAAGCGCGTCATCAATGAGCGCGGATTGTTGGGCTTTGTGTTGGCTGGCAAGACCCGTCGCAGGCGAGGCTGCGGCGGGACGTCCGGCATAGGTGGGGCGGTGGTGTTTGGCCTTGATGCGGGTGAGAACCCATTCGATATTGGGCTCGATAAAGGTCCATGCACCCTGGTTTTTCGGCTCTTCCTGACACCAGACCATTTCGGCCTGTTTGAAACGCTCCAGTTCCTTGACGACTGATTGTGCCGGGAAGGGGTAGTATTGCTCGACGCGCATCAGGTAGATGTCATCGATGCCGCGTGCGTCGCGCTCTTCGAGCAGGTCATAGTAAACCTTGCCCGAGCACATGACGACCCGCCTGATCTTGTTGTCCTTCACCAGTTTTGTGTCGGAATTGCCTTGTTGCGCATCGTCCCAAAGGACGCGGTGGAACGAGGAGCCTTCGGTAAATTCCTCGGCCCTAGAGACCGCCATTTTGTGGCGAAGCAGTGATTTGGGCGTCATCATGATCAGCGGTTTACGAAATGACCGGTGAATCTGGCGGCGCAGGATGTGGAAGTAGTTTGCGGGGGTCGTGCAGTTGGCCACAATCCAGTTGTCGCCGCCGCACATGGTCAGGAACCGTTCAAGGCGCGCTGACGAGTGTTCGGGTCCCTGACCCTCATACCCATGGGGCAGCAGGCAGACGAGGCCGGACATCCGCAGCCATTTGCTTTCGCCAGAACTGATGAATTGGTCGAACATGATCTGCGCGCCATTGGCGAAATCGCCGAACTGGGCTTCCCACAGCACCAGCGCGTTGGGCTCGGCCAGCGAGTAGCCATATTCAAACCCAAGCACCGCATATTCCGAGAGCATCGAGTCTATGACCTCGTATTGCGACTGGCCCGCGCGGATGTTGTTCAGCGGGTAATAGCGTTCCTCGGTGTCCTGATTGATGAACGCCGAGTGGCGGTGGCTGAACGTGCCACGGGTCGAATCTTGCCCTGCAAGACGTACCGGGTAGCCTTCGGTCAACAAGGAGCCGAACGCCAGGGCTTCAGCGGTTGCCCAGTCAAAGCCTGTGCCGGTCTCAAACATCTTGGTCTTGGCGTCCAGAAGGCGGCCGACCGTCTTGTGCAGCGGAAAATCCTTTGGCGTCGTCGTGAGTGCCTTGCCAACCTCGACCAATGTGTCCGAAGAAATCGCCGTGGCACCGCGTTGATATTCCTCACCGCGTTTGTCGAGATGGGACCATTTCCCGTCCAGCCAATCGGCTTTGTTAGGCCTGTAATCCTTGCCGGCGTCGAACTCATCATTCAGATAAGCCTGAAACGCCGCTTTCATATCCTCAATCTCGCCCTCGGGGATAAGCCCATCCCTGACCAGCCGTTCGGTATAAAGGCTCAGTGTTGTCTTGTGGCCCTTGATCTTCTTGTACATCAAAGGGTTGGTGAACATAGGTTCATCACCTTCGTTATGGCCGAAACGGCGATAACAGATTATGTCGATCACCACATCCTTACGGAATTTCTGGCGGAATTCGGTGGCGACCTTGGCGGCGTGAACCACAGCCTCCGGGTCATCGCCATTAACGTGGAAGATCGGGGCCTCAACCATCAGCGCAATATCGGTGGGGTAGGGTGAAGAGCGGCTGAAATGCGGAGCCGTCGTAAAGCCGATCTGGTTATTGACGATGATATGTATCGTCCCAGCGGTGCGGTGGCCCTTGAGACCCGAAAGACCGAAGCCCTCGGCGACAACACCCTGACCGGCGAATGCCGCATCACCGTGCAGCAAGATCGGCAAAACCGACGTGCGATCCGGGTCGTTATTCTGATCCTGCTTGGCGCGGGCTTTCCCAAGAACAACCGGGTTGACCGCTTCAAGGTGGGATGGGTTGGCCGTCAGGCTGAGATGGACGGTGTTGCCGTCAAATGTCCGATCCGATGAGGCGCCGAGGTGATATTTCACATCGCCAGAGCCGTCCACATCTTCGGGCTTGAAGCTGCCGCCCTGAAATTCATTGAAAATCGCCTTGTAAGGTTTGGCCATCACATTGGCCAACACCGACAAACGGCCCCGGTGAGGCATGCCGATGACGATATCCTGCACCCCAAGACTACCGCCGCGCTTGATGATTTGCTCCATTGCCGGAACAAGGCTTTCGCCGCCATCAAGACCAAAGCGTTTTGTGCCCATGTATTTGACATGCAGGAACTTCTCGAACCCTTCCGCCTCGACCAGTTTGTTCAGGATGGCTTTGCGACCTTCGCGAGTGAACGCGATTTCCTTGCCGAACCCTTCGATACGTTCCTTCAGCCAGCCGGCCTCTTCAGGGTTAGAGATATGCATGTATTGCAGCGCGAACGTGCCACAATAAGTGCGTTTGACGATGGCGATGATTTCGCGCATCGAGGCGGTTTCCAGCCCCAACACGTTATCGATAAAGATTGGCCGATCCATATCGGCTTCGGTGAAGCCATAATTCTTGGGGTCCAGTTCAGGATGCGGCGTGTCATCGCGCATACCCAGCGGGTCCAGATCGGCTACCAGATGGCCACGGATACGATAGGCCCGGATGATCATGATGGCCCGGATGCTGTCCAGCACCGCATGGCGGATTTGATCGTCCGAGACATTTGCATCAAGCGTCTTCGCCTTGGCAGTGATTTTCTCGGCAACAGCAGATGGTTCTGCCCATTGCCCGTCCAGTGCAGAGGTCAGATCGTCATTGGGCTGCGGCGGCCAGTCGGTGCGTGCCCAGGACGGCCCGGTTGCTTCCCGTTTGACGTCCATCTCTGTGTCGCCAAGTTCTTTGAAGAAGGCGCGCCAGCCATCGTCAACTGCGTTTGGATCATTGGCGTAGCGGGCGTAGAGTTGTTCGAGATATTCCGCGTTATGCCCTTGCATAAAGCTTGAGGCATGGAATTGGTCGTTGGGGCTATGTTCGGTCATTGTGGGACCTCATTTGGGTTGGGACCGTATTCGTTGGGGCCGGGTTGGGAGGGGCGTATGCAGATGAGAGCAATCGCCAGTTGTACCGCGATTAGTCCGTAGTTGATCTGCGCAAGAGCTTGATACGGAAAGCTACCGTCATTGCCGATGATCGAAAGTGCTGCGGCAGGTATTGCGAGTATCGGATACCATTCGCCGAATGTGTCGAAATCCTGCAGGCGTCTTGATGTAACGGCCATGTCGGGCAGCAAGATGGCAAGAAAGAACGTGTCCCAGATCGGATAATACGCGACTTCCGCTTCAAGGGTTGCGGGAAACAGTAATCTATCAAGCGAAATTGCGAAAATCGAGGCAAGTATAACTGCTGCGGTCCACCACCAATACTCACTGCGCGAAGCCCTTCCGGAAAAGGTCGCGTATTTACGCAGGCAGATTTTTATGGCTTGGACCGGGGTTAGCATGGTGCCCTTGATGTTGGTTTTCGGGTTTGGTCAATCATGGCGCTGCGTGTCTATTCCAGGAAAGTTGTGAGAGTGAAGATCAGGTCAGATGTCTTGGCGGCGTCTGGCAGGGTGCCGGGCAGCGGGGTGGTGATCAGGTCCATATAGCCATAGCTGCGGGGCAGCGGAGCGTTTGGAGTAGTGTCCTCGACCACATGGCGGGTCAGCGTGGTGCCCATGATCTGGGGCGCGTCGGTTGTCAGGCTCGTGACGAGCCCTTCATTGTCCATGGTGGAGCCCACGAATTCGCAATCCAGATTACTGGGGGTTCCCGCGATGGTCAGTTCAAACAACAGGGCATGGGCGGTGTCCTTGGTCAGAATAGCCGCCCGAATACCTGTTTCGGGGTTCGTGATATGGCTGATCAGTTCGATGGTTTGGGACAAGGCCAGATCAATGCTGTCCTGAACCGGCAGGCTTGCCCCTTCGGAAATGGTGCCTAATTGGCGTGCAATACGGATCAGGGACAGATGCTTGGCTGCGGCTTTTTGATCATTTGCGCTGGTCAGCTGGGTCCAGCCAGCACCCGTCAAATACGCCACCCGCGCATCATGATCCCGGTCAAGCGCGCAGGCTTGCCGAATATCTTCGGCGGGCGACGCAGCGACGGCCAAAGATGCCACCAACGTCATGAAAACAACGCAAAGAGCCAACGCCACAGACTGGCGCAACCGGGTGCTTATGGTCTCTATGTCTCTCAGCACCTCAGCTTATCCTACCAATATGTGCACGTGCTGCATCACCCAATCGCTTCAAGCACTGCCTCGCCCAACCCAGCGGGGCTTTCGGCGACAACGATGCCTGCGGCCTTCATAGCTTCGATCTTGCTTTCCGCATCGCCCTTGCCGCCCGCAACGATGGCACCGGCGTGGCCCATGCGACGACCGGGAGGGGCCGTGCGGCCTGCGATGAACCCGGCGGTCGGCTTCCAGCGGCCTTTCTTTTTCTCATCGGCCAGGAATTGCGCTGCTTCTTCTTCGGCAGAGCCGCCGATCTCGCCAATCATGATGATGCTTTGCGTTTCGTCATCGGCCAGGAACATTTCCAAGACGTCAATATGCTCGGTTCCCTTGATGGGGTCGCCGCCGATCCCTACAGCGGTCGATTGGCCAAGACCGCTATCTGTGGTCTGCTTCACAGCCTCATAAGTTAAGGTGCCGGAGCGCGACACGACACCCACGCTGCCGCGTTTGTGAATATGGCCGGGCATGATGCCGATTTTGCAGGCATCCGGCGTGATGACTCCGGGGCAGTTGGGGCCAATGAGGCGGCTGGATGACCCTTCCAAAGCGCGCTTGACTTTCATCATGTCGAGCACGGGGATACCTTCGGTGATGCAGCAGATGAAGGGGATTTCGGCGTCGATTGCCTCAAGGATAGAATCCGCTGCGAAGGGCGGCGGGACGTAGATGACGGTGGCATTGGCGCCGGTCTTCTCAACGGCTTCATGGCAGCTGTCAAACACCGGCAGTTCCAGATGCGTCTGCCCGCCTTTGCCGGGTGTCACGCCGCCCACCATTTGCGTGCCGTAGGCAATGGCCTGTTCCGAGTGGAACGTCCCTTGCGAGCCGGTGAAGCCCTGACAGATGACTTTTGTGGTTTCGTCGATGAGAATGGCCATAATGCTTCCTTTGACTTATTTCTTGATGATGATGGCAACGATGCCATCTCTGAGACAGTTGCCGCTGCTTTCGGTAGCGGAATGAGTGATGTTGAAACGCTGCTGAGAGGCGAGAGTCGGGTGAAAGCGCATCATATCAGGCGCTCCTTCTGGCGATTTGCTCTGGACAGATATGGGTGCTCTGTTCATCCGTGACCTCGGCGAGATAGGCTACCTGCTGCAGACGGGCGCGACCGGTGGCAGCCTTGATCAGAGTGGAGGGCGGATAGGCGATTTCATAGTAACCGCGTTTGAGTTTCTGGCGTAGCAGTGCCATGCCGGTGGGTCGCGGGCGATGCGCAGTGTTGGGTTGTCGCTGCGCAGGCTCATTGCCTTGCACAACCAAAGCCGGATCAATCTGGTAAACCGTCATCCGTCGGGCTGCGGGCGAAGCGTTGAAGTTGAACAGCAAGTTGTCGATGGTCAGCGCGAAGGGACGTTGCGCGAGAAGCACCGTTGCTGCCTGCCGCGTAAGTATATAGCCAGCAGCCCCTACATGGCGCGACAAAAGGCGCTTTATGTGACGTCTGCGATGCATGATGCCTTTGTCTTGTAGCAGAATGCGCAGTTGCTGCGCCCGCCAGCGTTCCAGCTTGACGATGTCGGCGTCCTGCGGCCACCAGCTGAGGTCATCAAGCCAGGCTCCGAGATCAGGCGAAAGAAAGACGTCATCTTCCATCACGAGGCAGAAGTCCGCGTCAGTAGACAGAAAACGCTCCCATACCTGCGCGTGACTAATGGTAATGGCCATGTTGCTGTCGTGAAAAATCCCCCACGGGCCGTCCGGCTGACAGTGGTGCAGCATGTCCTCGTGATTATGCTCGTCAAGATCGAAGGCAGGGTGAAAGGCTGCGTCAACGCCAGCCTCGGCAAGCGTTTCACGCATCCGTGCGCGGCGCTCATCCGCGCGGGCTAGGTTGATCATTTCGGCGTGCAGCATCATAACACCCCCGCCGCCGTCCGGTTCGTCATAACGGAGTTGTTGTCCTCAAAGGGCGTTTTAACGGCATGGGGTTCGGTTCTGCCAGAGTTCAATGTTGCTGTTACTGCTATCAGCCAAGCTGCGAATATAATCCAAAGGTTGCTGAAGTAGAAAACAACATCGAAAAGTGTTGTTGCAGGTGCCTCTAGTGAATGGTCCAGCGCATAGCGCCCGATATAGAGGGTCGGCACCAGTGCGCAGCCAAGTAATGCGAGGCGTGCTTTCAGACCAAGTCTGGCCACACAGAAGGCAAGGCCGGGCAGCGCAACGACCCATTGATAGACAATCAGGCGTGGTGCCACCAGACAGGTGCTCAGGGTAATCAGCGCAAAAATTTCACCGGATATAGGCGCGTTTGCGCGCAATACACGCAGCCAGACCGTTAGGCTTATCACGATGACGACAGCAACAAAGCCATACCAGATGGCGCGGGATACTGCAGGGGAGAGCCCCAGAACTGCACCAAGGCTGTGCAGCGCATTAAGCGCCGAGCCGTGTTGCATCATATCCGGCCCTTCAGTGGACATGATTTGGCGCGCTGCGTTGGTGGCTGTGGCAAATTGTGCGGGCGAAAGCATGTATGACAGGGCCATAAGGGCCGAAACAAGGGCAATAGCAAAGATCAAGACGGTCACGGCACGGCCCGACAGGCGGTTTACAAGCAGACCAAGCATTGGTGCAATCCAGAATTTTGGTACCGTTGCTATAGCAACAAGCGATGCAGCGCGCCATGGACGTCCAGCCTGCATTGCGCAAAAGGCAAGGCAGATCAATGCGGTCAGGATCAAGGATAACTGCCCAGCCCGCAGGTCGGCTGCGACCGTTCCGTTAAGTCCCACAGCAAGCAGCGGGAAAAGGATCGCGGCAGGTATCGCGAGATACCGCAGGCAAGCCCAGATGATCACCCCAAGTGACAACACTTGCAGACCAAGCCAAAGACCAAAGGCGACAGGATACGGCAGCAATGCAAAGGGGGCAAAAACACGCAACATGAGAGGGTGGTAGAGGTACGGATGATTGTTATCTGCCAGACCAAGTTGCGTCGACTTGGCTACCAGTGCAGCAAAATCGTAGGGATCACGCCCTTCAAGGAACAATAAGCCACCCAGATAGAAAGCACGGAAGTCATATTGGTAAAACTGCCATCCGCGCGCGACCGCAAAAAGCTGAAGTGAGATCAGCACAACAGAGCCAGCGATAACCAGCTGCCCAAATCGTTTTTGTAAGATATCACTCACTTGGTATTTGACCTGTCTTGCGGTTGTTTGGGGAAAAGTAGCTCTGGTCAGTTGCGCTTTGCGATAATCCTTATTGTGGTTCTCTAGGTAGTTCGAGGCAGGCGGAGGCCTGACAGATGGCTTTGCGGTTTTCGTTTATGAGAATGGGCATGTTGTTGGTTCCTTTTTTGCGTCCTGTAGACTTTTGAAAAGTCGAAAGACTACAATTCTTGCCACAGTAGGAATTGCGGTTCTCTGTCTTTGTTGCGGCCTCCACCGCTAATTCTTAAATACTGGTTGCCGCGTTTGAGCGTCGGGCCATCCTCAGATGTCTGAGATTCAAACCCAAGTTTTTTGATCTCAGAAATGAATTGCTTGTAGAGGATGTAACCGGCCCTGCCTGAAAAGGTGATCGTACATTGGGATCGGGAGGTCGTTTTCCTGTGTCCGACAGCGATCTTTTGGCCTTGTGAAAAAGGTCCGGTAGCTTGCGAAACCAAAGCGTAGGTTATGTCATTATCTGCGCTGGATATTTTCGAGTAGCCATGGCTGCTTAGTTTGGCAATTGAGCGAGGGCCATTGCTGATTGCATCAACACAAGTACGTGCAACTCTCGGCAGCTCACTTTCGTAAGTAAATGCTCTGAGCACTTCATTGCTATCAACTACTTGAGAAGTCTCAGTCGTTGTATTGCAGCCCGAGATGCTTAGCGCGACCAACAAAGTGACGGCTGAGTGTTTTATGGCAATCACCCTTTAACCGCCTTCACAATCTTTTGTGCTCCATCCTTCAGGTCATCCGCCGCGATTACATCCACGTCAGAGTTGTTGATGATCGCTTTACCCTCTTCGACATTCGTGCCCTCCAGACGGACCACCAGCGGCACTTTCAGGCCGACCTCTTTCACCGCTGACACCACGCCTTCGGCAATGACATCGCAGCGCATGATGCCGCCGAAGATGTTCACCAAAATGCCTTTGACGTTCGGGTCCGACGTGATGATCTTGAAAGCCTCGGTCACTTTCTCTTTTGTGGCACCGCCACCGACATCAAGGAAGTTGGCAGGCTCCGCGCCATAAAGCTTGATTATGTCCATCGTCGCCATCGCAAGACCCGCGCCGTTGACCATGCAGCCGATCTCGCCATCCAGCGCGATGTAGTTCAGGTCGAATTTGGAGGCGGCAAGCTCTTTGGGGTCTTCCTCGGTCTCGTCGCGCAGGGCTGCGATGTCCGCATGGCGGTAGATGGCGTTGCCATCAAAACCCATTTTGGCATCAAGGCATTTCAGATCACCCGCATCGGTTACGATCAGCGGGTTGATCTCCAGCATTTCCATATCTTTTTCGGTAAAGAGCTTATAAAGCGTGCCCATCAGCGCGACGCATTGCTTGATCTGCGCGCTCTTAAGGCCAAGCGAAAAGGCGATACGACGACCGTGGAAAGGCTGGTATCCTGTGGCCGGGTCAACAGAGAAGCTCAGGATTTTCTCAGGCGTGCTGGCCGCGACTTCTTCAATATCCATGCCACCTTCGGTGGAGCAGACAAAGCTGATGCGCGAGGTTTGGCGGTCAACCAGAAGGGCAAGGTAAAGCTCGGTCTCGATCCCTGATCCATCTTCAATATAGATGCGGTTGACCTGCTTGCCTGCAGGGCCGGTTTGATGCGTGACCAGCGTGCGCCCCAGCATTTTCTTGGCTTCATCAGCGGCTTCCTCGACGGATTTGGTCAAGCGCACACCGCCTTTTTCACCTGCATCGGCCTCTTTGAACGTACCTTTGCCGCGCCCGCCTGCATGAATTTGTGCTTTGACGACCCATAAAGGTCCGTCAAGTTCACCAGCGGCAGTTTTGGCATCCTCTGCTTTAAGAACGGCGCGGCCATCGGATATAGGGGCGCCATAGCTGCGAAGAAGAGCCTTCGCCTGATATTCATGTATGTTCAAGGGAGGTCTCCTGTTTGAGGCAGTTAACACTTCGTGCCATGTTACAGACTTGAGACAAAGGGGTTTTTCACAAGGTATGCAAGAAATCCAACATTTGTGATCACAGTAAAATTTTGTGTGATCACAAAATAAAGGTATTCACTGTGATTTGCGTTTTATTTAAAGTTGAAACTAACCTGCTCGGTAAATTTAGATAGCCAGACAAGTCATTCGCTGACCTGCTGCTTGCTTAGTAGTTTGCCGACCTGCCAGGGAGCATCTGGCCAGTTTGTGTTCGAGACTTTTAGGCGATGCTTTTTGCCAGAATTGACCATGGTTCAGATCAGTATGCATTGCAGTACACAGATGATGCCCTCTTCCTGTACTGTTCGCATCATAGAGACCCGATTGCTTAACGTCGTAAGCTACAGATTTTTGCTTGTTCTTACATTCTTTTTACTGATAGACCCGCCCGTGGAGACGTGGCCGAGTGGTCGAAGGCGCTCCCCTGCTAAGGGAGTAGGCCCGGAAGGGTCTCGAGGGTTCGAATCCCTTCGTCTCCGCCACCCACCATTTTCATTCAGTTCTGTTGGTAGTCACTCAACCCCTTATGGGGCTGTTGTTGTTGATATATTCGCATTCATTTTGCTTTTCATTTCTCTTCGATTAGACTCGTTTCTATTCATTGCGTGGTAGAAATCGTGGTATTTTCATGGCTGCACTTAGCGGAAAGCTGACGAAAAATTTGGTCCGGACCCTCGGCCCCGGTCGCCACGGCGACGGAAGCGGCTTGTACCTTGTGGTCGATCCATCTGGCGCGCGGCGCTGGATTGTCCGTGTCACTGTGAAGGGCCAACGCAATCGTGAAGGCAAGCCCCTGCGTACCGACTTTGGCCTTGGTGGTGCTGATGTCGTTACGTTGAATGAGGCGCGTGACCGGGCGTTGGAATATCGGCGGTTGGCGAAGCGGGGAATCAATCCGCGTTACAACGGGCGGCAGGAGATACCTTGCTTTGAGGAGATCGCACGTCAGGTCCATATCGAACGCTTGCCGACGTGGAAGAACCCAAAGCACGGCCAGCAGTGGATCAATACTTTGGCGGAATACGCCTTCCCCAAGATTGGGCGGTTGCCGGTGTCGGAAATTGGCCAGCCCGAAGTGTTACAAGTGTTGCTGCCAGTATGGACTGGAAAGCATGAGACGGCCAAGCGTCTCGCACAGCGGATGAAGGCAGTGCTTGATGTCGCCAAGTCAAAGGGCTTCAGGGATGGCGAGAACCCCGTCACGACGATCCGTGACGCCCGCGTACTGCCGCAAGTCAAGCAGAAGGTGCAGCATCACAAAGCCATGCATTGGAAAGACGTGCCTGCCTTTTATGCCGAGCTGTCCACCAAGGACGCGATGGCAGCGAAAGCGCTCATGTTCACCTGCTTGACTGCAAGTCGTACAAGTGAAGCATTGAACGCCACTTGGGATGAGTTCGACTTTGAGCAACAGCTATGGACTGTTCCCGCGTCACGGATGAAGGCAGACCAAGAACATCGTGTACCCCTAACCCCGCAAATGTTGGCGGTAGTGGAACCATTAAAAGCCTTGCGTTCCAAGGTCGTCTTCGAGGGCCAAAAGCGCCATAGACCAATGAGTAATATGGCAATGCTGATGCTGCTACGTCGGATGGACGTCGAAGGTATCACCGTTCATGGCTTTCGCTCGACATTCAGGGATTGGGCCTCAGAGCAACCTAATGTAGCAAGAGAAGTCGCAGAGCTATGTTTAGCACACAAAATAGGCTCTGATGTCGAGAGAGCATATGCGCGGTCAGACCTATTGGCAAAGCGTAGAACTCTAATGGTTGAATGGTCGCAATTTGTGGCCAGAAGTCAAAGATGACCGATAGAAAGTTTCCCATACCAATTGGTTTTGAAGAGCCTACAAGTTGGATTGAAGACGGCCTCATCACGTGTAGGACGTTGCACGCAGACAATGAATATGACCATCGAAATATTCAAATAATAAATCGTTTGAATAACTTACTTGAAAAAATTCTAGGCATCGAACTGTTGTTTGATGAGCGCCACAAGGCCGCGAGTCTGATTTACGATACCAATCTTCCTCTTTTTCAACTTGAACCACGCGAGGTTGACAGCTCTAAATTACGACAGACAATCAAGGGTCTAGGCGCAGCAGAAATGGCTATTCTCAAAGCGCAAAATACGCTTTCAAATCTACCGCCACCCGTTGATAAAAGAATGTTATCAACCAAGCAGCGCCTCGAACTGGAACTGGCTGATGTCAAGCATATAGCAAAACACTACCGCTCATTGCTAGACTTGCAATCCGATCGGCAAAATACGAGGGCGATTTATGTCGCAAAAGCATTAAGAGCAACGTTTGAACACTACACTGACATAACGGTAACCGCTTCGAAAGACTGTGAGGGACCAACATCTCACTATTGCGATGCTTTAATGCAAATTTTTGAATCTATCGGCCTAAAAACCGACTATTTTGAGCCTGCACGCGCAGCTGTGAGCTGCAATTTGAGGGATCCTGATTATTCGGGTGCTGTGACGAAACTCAAGCAGAAATTCACTGATGAAACTGAGCACATGATGAAATTCTGCGAGCTCAGTTTAACCTACGTAAGGACAGACGAAACCTAGCGTGCAATAGTCAAACAAAGCGAACATCATCAGGAGTTGGATATTGCACAATGAGAATCTTTGACAATGAACGACTTTATGATGACAGCGATTGTGAACTGGATGTTATTGCCACCCGTGCCAAGCGTGCGCAGTGGCGACACAAACGCGTTGGCCCTCCGTTCGTAAAATTTGGCCGTCGCGTAAAATATCATGGTGCTGATCTAAACACTTGGATTGATGCCAATCGTGTTCAGACCAATGAACCGTTGCAGGGCTTCGGTTAAGCCGTGCGGTCGGTCACAAATCAACGCAGTTGCTAACGCACCAAATAACAAAACATTTTGCAAGAGAACCCGGCGTGTTTCGCACTGGGCGGAGGATACATGCGTGCATATCGCTACCGCTTTGATTCTTACCGGCTGCAAGGACGAAGAGAACAAATCAGTGCAATACTACGTCGATAACCCCGAAGAACGGGCGATAATGTTGAAAGAATGCGAAGTGCGAGACGCCTCGGAGGATGAGGCAAATTGCGTGAACGCTCGCCTAGCAATTAACCAAGCGACACGAGATCAAAATCTTGATGCCGCCGACCGATTATTCGGAGACTAGTTGTTTAGTCCCGGCATGTGGTGGGTCGGATCGACATTGAAGCGTTCCGGTTCGGTTGTCCAGATTTTGCAGATGTATTCGAATGGTGTGAGGCCTTGCAGCGTCTTCAATCGGCGTGCGTAATTGTAGGCTGCAATGAAGTCGGTGACGTGCGTTTCAAGCTGTGAATGTGTGTCATAGTGATATCGCTTGACCGTCGCCTCTTTGATTGTCCGGTTCATGCGTTCAACCTGGCCGTTCGTCCACGGATGGTTCACCTTTGTCAGGCGGTGGTCGATCTCGTGCTCGCGACAAACGCGATCAAAGATGTGCTCGAATGCGGATGTGTCCTGTTTGCGATTGGTGAACTGGATGCCGTTATCCGTCAGGATCGTGTGGATCCTGTATGGCACGGCGGCAATTAGATTGCGCAGGAATTGGGCGGCAATCATCTTGCCCGCCTTCTCATGCAGCTCGACATAGGCAAACTTGGAGGTTCGGTCGATGGCCACGAACAAACGGATCTTCCCCTCTCCAGTGCGTACTTCTGCGATGTCAATGTGGAAATAGCCAATCGGGTAACGTTTGAACTTCTTCTTCGGCTTGTCGCCCTCTTCTTCGGCTTGTCGCCCTCGACATCTGGAAGACGGCTGATCCCATGCCGCTGCAAGCACCGATGCAATGATGATCGGGTGAGATGCGGAATGCTGGGCTGCAGCGCATAGAGACAATCATCCAGAGGCAGCAGCGTGTGCCGCCGGAACGCGACGATGACGGCTTCCTCTTCGATGCTGAGAACCGTGGAATGGGCTTCCTTCGGCCCCATAGCAGCGTCTTGAACGCTGTCACGCTTGCGCCACTTTGCGACGGTCTTGACGTTGATGCCCAGTTCCCGACTCAGCGCCGCGTTCGAAGCTTGCGATCGCTGTATGAGAGCTCGGACGGCGTGCGTGGTCTTGGCGCTCCCGTGAAGAATTTGTCCCATAGTTCACCCTTCTGATGGTCACAAATCAGTAGACCACCACATGCCGGGACTAAACACCTAGCAAACAGTGAGTTGGGACAACCTAGTTAGGGCCATCAAACGTTCGTTTTTCGGACAAAATATAGGTTATCAGCAGTGTGGCCACTTTTGCAGCTTCGGGCCTGCTGGGCCTTAATGCAATAGTCCCGATCGGGATATTGTTGATGTCGTAAATGAGATCGAGGCTCTGGCACAATCGATAGACGGTGCAAAGGCTCAGCTTATGAGTAGCTAGTGACTTGCAGCTCTGATCAAATTGCCAATGTGGCCGTTGCATATCGAGGCAATTTGTGGCGCCGCCCGGGATCGGCAGCGCCACTGGCCCGGTTTAGTCTGCCTTATAGGCAACCATGGACACCTCGACGAGAATAGGTGCACCGGGTTTGCCGCCCGGAAGCTCCTTTACAGCCATGGCGGCGCGGGAAGGCGGCATATCACCTTCGCCCCAATAGGTGCCGTAAACTTCGTTAAACGCCCCATAGAGGGAGATATCGGAGAGATAGACCGTCGCCCGCACCGTATCGTTAAAATCATATCCCGCCTCATCCAGTACGGCCTTGATGTTTTCCATCACGATCTTGGCCTGATCCTGCATGTCGTTTTCGCCATCAGCCGCATGGGCTGGCACGGCACCGTTCACATAGGGGATTTGCCCGGCGACGTATAGAAAGCCATTGGCTGTCTTGATGCCTGGCGTGTATGGGGCGATTGGAACGTTGCCTTGCGGATAAATACCGGTACGCGCCTCATCGGCCAGTGCCATGCCGCCGGTCAGAGTTACGAACGCGGCGGTTGCTGCAATCAGATGCTTTTTCATTGTCAGTCCTCTCTGTTGAATGTGTTCTATTTCGCGGCTTCGATGATCATGTCGGCGACGAATTTGGGTTGGGAGACGGCGACCGCGTGGCTGGCATCAACTTCGCGGGCTGTCGCGCCGATCTTTTCGGCGAACTGGCGCTGCAGCTCAGTGGGCGTCATGTAGTCTTCGCCCGCAATCACGTAGAAGCTGGGCTTAGCCGATATGTAAGTTCTGCATACCTGATATGCAGAATTATCGGTTATGCGCACCGGGAATTCACTTAGAAAGCTTAGTGACTTGAAATTCAATTATTGAGCCAAAAAGTCTCATTAATTATTAATTGTGCTGCTTGTAATAGACTTGCGACCGAATTGGAGAAAATCATATGCCCATAAACTCAAACCAGATATCTCGCCGCGATTTTATGAGGTTGGCCAAGCAGTATGGGCTTTCCTCTACCATGATGGCAGCGACGACATTGGGTGGCACTGTCAGCCTTGTCTCTCTGGCAAAAGCGACTGAGACGACTTACGAGAAACGATATGCAAAACCGGCCAAACATACATTGCGATTTGGTGCCGCGGAGTTCAACGCTGACACTCTTCTCATTGAACGCGCCGGAAGTCTTGAATTTGCACGCGATCTTGAAGAGCGCACAGAGGGCGAGATCCGCATTGAATTTATTGGAAATAACCAGGCGTGCGATCAATTGTCTTGTGTAGATACAACGCAGCTTGGGATTACTGATATTTACACAGCCTCCACGCAGAACTCTGCTGGCGGTGCGCCCTATCTGAATGTGCTTGATTATGCCTACATGTTTCCAAGTCGGGCTGCGCAGTATCATTTCCTATATAGCCCGGAATCGAACCGATTGCTGCGTGACCCCTTAGAAGAACGCCACGGTCTTAAATTTTTGTTTTCCCATTGCGAACTGCGCGGTATTCAGCTGGGTTTAAAATATAAAGATGCACCAACCGTTACCAAGATTGAAGAATTGTTCGGCACCAAAAATCGTGTCACAGGTACACAGCTGGGCCGGATTGCCATGCGGCTTTTGAACCTCAACCCGGTGCCTGTTTCTTGGGGTGAAACGCTGGATGGTCTCAAATTGGGTCTGATCGACGGTGCTGAAACATGGGCGTCTGCTGTGGCCTCTGCGGGTATGGCACCTGTGGTCTCTCAATCTGTTGATCTGAAGTTTTTCTGCGGGACCGAGCACACGTCGATGTCTGCACCCATCTATAATAGTCTTGGCGCCGATCTTCAGAATGCTGTCATGGAGTCCGCCTATATCGCCCAAATGCACGTTCAATCCGCCAACGAGGCGGCTTTGGTTAACACCGTTGGCTTTTCTGATCCGCAAATGCCCGACACCTTGTTTGCCAAACATAATGTCCGACCTGCCTTTCTTGGGAATGATCAAATCAAGATCGCCGAAGAAATGTGCGCGCCTGAGTTTAACCCTAATCCCTGGACAGAATGGCGTGAGCGCCTGAATAAATGGGCAGGCGGGATAGACACCTATGGGGAAATCTATCGTATCGCCCGTGAAATCCCGCAAGATACGCTTGCTGAAAACGTGGAACCGCGCAGGTGGTGGAAGTAACGCCCGGTTCGCCTGGATCGTCTTGGAAGGTTTAGCATCTGAAATCTATGACGTCTGCATCGTTCCGGTAGTAGGAGAGTACCGCAAAGCGTGGGGCAATTTACGCAGCTATTATTTCAGGGATACCCATATCCTCAAGCCTGGCCACTGTCGTGCTGACATCGATGGCATCGCGGCCCAACCGGTCCAGCTTGGTGACCACCAGCACATCGCCCTGTTCCATTTTGTCGAGGAGTCGCGCAAAGCCTTTGCGCTGCTCAATCGATATGGAGCCCGAGACTGTTTCCGTGATCACCCGGTGCGGTTCGACCTGAAACCCCGCAGCCGCGATCTCGCCCAGCTGATTCTGCGAGTCCTGATCGAGTGTCGATACTCTGGCATAAGCAAAGGTGCGGGGCATATGTGATGGATGCTCGTTCAAAAACCGATGTCCGAAACATCGAACCCGACCAATACGCTGTCAAGCTATGTTTTGGACAGGGCAGCTGATACTGCCCAAAACCGTTCCTTTCTGAACACCCCTCACCACATCTGTTGGCGCATCAGGTCGCGATGATCGCCTGCCCGAAACCGCTTGTTCACATCGCCCCGTGAAAACTTGCCCTCCATGAACGGCTTGCGCGCAGCAATCCGTTCCATCGCTGCTTCCACGTCGTCGGACAGGAAATCCGAAACTTGCCGATCAGGAGCATCTGCAGCAACAACGTCTTCGAGAAAGCCAGTCATGATGCCCATGTCTCGCCATGCATCATAGCCATCAGCTTCATCCCGACGTTCAAGGTATCCATGTGGTCCGCCGCAATCTTCCGGCGGGCAAGCCCCGGAACCGCCAATGCAGATCGGATAAGATTTCTTTGGCGAACGCACGGCCCTCTGTGGATGGCTCCTGCATTGCAAGACATTTTTGACGTTTATTGCGGCGTTTAATCAGTACAGTCGTCTGTCCGGCCTGTTCATGTGGTGATCTGCCACTGGCCTTGATGATTTCCGCAAGCGAGGTTCCAATCGGCTTCACGGCCTTCGAGGGCCAACGTCATTCCCGGAGTGTCCTCGCTCTTGGTTGACTTAGTCCGCATCATCACGTCATGCGCCTTGCATCTCTGGCAGGTGTCCCGATCAGGTGACCGGCTGCCGGTAATTCTCCTGTCTCGTCAACATTGCCCAGATCACGCGCGCGGTTTTGTTTGCCATGGCAACTGTTGCAAGTCGAACCGGCTTTCCAGCGAGCATCCTCGCTGTCCAGATATCGACTTTCTCGGGATGGAGTTTTGCCATCAATGCGCGCGATGTCATGCCAACGATAAGAAGTTTCCTGAGGTAATGATCACCTTTCTTGGTAATCCGCCCAAGCCTCTCTTTGCCGCCACTGGACTTGTTGAGCGGGGTTAAGCCCAGCCAAGCGGCCAGATCTCGTCCGGTTTTGAACTGTTTGGCGTCGCCGACGGTCGCCACGATGGCCGACGCCGTAATTGGACCAATCCCAGGCACCTGCATCAGTCGGCGTGCGTTGGCATCTCGCCGAGCATGGCTCTCGATCAACTTGGAAAAGCCTTCAATTCGGGCGCTGAGCCCAAGGAGTTGATAACACAAGGTGCCGAGAACCCCGTTCGCCAGTTCGGGAATTTTAGGTTGATCACCGTCCAGGTGGCTTTTGGAAAAGCGGGCCACAGCCTCAACCCCGGTTGGGAGAACATAGCCAAACTCACGCAGCATCCCCCGTATCATGTTTGAGACCTGGGTTCTCTGGCGGACGATGAGTTCGCGCGTGCGGTGGGCGGTCAAAAGAGCTGGCTGGTCTTCGGTCTTGATCTCAACAAATCTCATCGTCGGGCGGCCAACCGCTTCGCAGATTGCCTCTGCATCCACTGCGTCGGTCTTTCCGCGTTTGACATATGGCTTGACGTAAGTTGCTGGCATCAAACGGACATCGTGCCCTAACTTGCGAAGTTCACGGCCCCAATGATGGGCCGAACCGCAGGCTTCCATACCGACCACACAAGGCGGTAGGCCCTCAAAGAACTCTAACAGTTTTGCGCGTTTGATCTTCTTGTTGAAGACCTTGTCGCCAGTCACAGAAACTCCGTGAACCTGAAAAACATTCTTGGCCAGATCCAGTCCTATGGTTTTTACTTGCATTGGGTGGCTCCTCTCAAAAGCAGATTTCGACACCTGCATTATGGCGCATTGCGACGCCGGGTGGAGCAGGAGCCATCCACTTCATCCGCTTCAATACGGATCTCATGTTCCCAATGATCTCCCATGTCATAAATGTACGAAAACCGATCATTCTCGCGGAGCCCAAATTCCTGCAGCGCAACGTCCGGGGTCGCGGCATGCAATTCAAACGAGCCATACTGAACCGCGTGGATGTTAAAGAGAAAAGATGGATGCCTTCCCAGCCCATCGCCACCTGCAGAATGCCGTGCAGCTCGCGCAGGGTTACCGAAGAAGACACCAACACGCGCCGCCAGATCATTGGGTTGATGCCGAGTAGGCGAACCTTCAGTTGATAGATTTCCAGCCCAGATGACATCAATAACCCCTGCCACCGTCAAACCCAAAACTCAACTGCCCCACACTTTGCGGTACTCTCCTGGTCCATTGCTTCGAGCCGTGCCTTGATAGTGCGTCGGGTTGGGGGCCGAAAACCCTTGGTAGCGCATTCCGCTCGGATCTCGCCGACAATCCTCAAAAAGCTTGGAGGCTCGCGAACCAGATAATAGGACCGAACTGACGTCGAATGCGATCCTGAAATAGCAGGAAAACCGCAAGGTGGACTAGTGTTACATCGCGCCGGGGAAACCAATGCAGAACGGCTTCGTAGAGAGCTTTAATGGCCGGATGCGCGACGAACGCTTGAACGAGCGTCTCTTCGACAGCCCGCGCCATGCCTGCCGATGATTGCGGCATGGCGCGCCGACTACAACCACCAACGCCCCCATTCCAGCCTCGCTGGAATGACACCAGCAGAATATGCTAACCGGTCAAAGGAAGACCAAAACATGAACAGAGCTAACCTAAATTAGCGGTCTCTAAGGCGAGCAGGTCAGTAC
>NZ_JBVFUP010000002.1:0-168463 GCF_055693805.1 Litoreibacter sp. GN1-5
TTCGGCCCATCGGTTCTCCCCGTTACCCAGAGCGAGGATAACGGGCAGGGCAAGACGGTCGGTCAAGGCTGCGAGATGCGTGATCCGCTCTCCAAGCGTCTGTCCCTCAAACCCCTTCTGCCATCTGGACGGGAAGGTGATAATGGCATTAGCCCCTGCGTTTTTGCAGGCGATCACATCATCGAACACCGCTTCAGTCAGCTCGCCGACACAGGAGACCAGAATCTGACTGTCCTTGAGACCGGCACGGGTGCAGCGGATGACTTCGAGGCGTTCATGCGGCGTCAATGAAAGCCGTTCCCGCACGCTTGTGTTGACGGCAATGCCGATGACGCCATCGATACGCGTTAGCCTGCGGGCCTGGTCGGTGATGGCGCGGCACAGCACACCGCCTGCATCATCGAAGGGTGTCAGAGTGGAGGCAATGATCCCGCCGGCGAGGGCTTCGAAGGTAATCCCCTGGTGTTCAAAGCACATATCACTTGTCCCCCTGTGCCATACGTCCCAACAGCTTGGTGGAAGGTTTGAAGGTGATCCGTTGGCGTTCTGAAATCAGCGCAGGCTTCCCGGTCTTGGGGTTCCGGCCCATACGCTCAGGCGACACATGGGTTCGAAAGCTGCCAAAGCCGGCCAGCTTGACGTATTCACCGCGCGCCAGAGCGTCTGACATCTGCTGCAGTATCGCATCCGAGATGGCCTTGGAGTCCCGCATGTCGATTGAACACTCGATGGAAACGCGTTCGGCGATCTGTCGGCGTGTCTTGGACATGGGGGAATCCTTTCTATTTGTTAGTTCTCATTGGCAAAAAAGCCCGACGGAGCGCACCGCGCTACACGCCGGGCCCAGACCGCTTTGGGAGGAAAGCGGAATGTCTTAGGATCGACTGGCAAAAAACGATGTCACACTCATGATGCGCGCCGATCTTGCAGGATCAGGTCACTGGCTTTTTCAGCGATCATCATGGTTGGTGCATTTGTGTTGCCTGAAACAATGCTTGGCATTACCGACGCATCGACAACGCGAAGGCCCTGGATGCCATGAACTTTAAGCCTATCGTCGACGACGGCTTGAGAGTCGCGCCCCATGCGACACGTGCTGGTAGGATGGTAAATCGTCTGGCTGATATTCCGTGCAGCGGCGAGCAGCGCGTCATCAGACTCGGGATTGTTCTCCGGTTTATGCTCCCTGACGATGAATGGTGAGAGTGCTTTTGTCTTGGTCATCGCCCGGGCAAATTTCATGGCTCTCACCGCGCAAAGTTGATCTGCGGTCGCACTGAGATAGTTCGGCACGATTTTCGGGTAATCTTCCGCGTGGGGCGACGCGATATGGATGTGCCCCCGGCTTTCCGGCCGAAGTTGGCAAACTGATGATGTGATACCAGAAAACGGGTGCATCTCAATTCCAGGTTTGTCCGCACTCAAAGGCTGGAAATGAAACTGAATGTCCGGTGTCTCCTGATTGGAATCTGATCGCGCGAATACGCAGACCTGGCTTGCGCCAACGCTCATTGGGCCTTTTCGGCGCAACGCGTAATTCAGTGCAATCCCCATCCGGGGCAAGAAACGGTTGATCGCGTCGTTGAGCGTCGGGGTATTGACCTCGTAAACCAGCCTAAGCTGCAAGTGATCTTGAAGATTTTCGCCAACCCCTGGTAACTCATGCCTGATCGCCACACCCGCCTTTGCGAGAACATCCGCTCTCCCGATGCCGGAAAGTTCGAGGAGTTGGGGAGATCCAATCGCACCGGCTGACAGGATCACTTCACCGCCGGGCCACAGGCTGATGGAACGGCGTTGACCACCGACCTCGAACTCCACACCGGAGACCCGTTTTGGGTTGTTTTTGTCGAACTCGACACGGCGAACATGGGCGTTCGTTATGATCTCAAGGTTCTTGCGGGTGCGCACGGGGCGCAAGAATGCTTTTGCAGACGAACATCTCAATCCTCGGTGAGCCGTTTGCTGGAAATAGCCCGCACCTTCTTGTTTTTCAGCGTTGTGATCATCCGAACGTGGCACGCCCAACTCCACGGCCGCATCCACGAAAGCTTCAGCAATCGTGCTCTTGGCCCGTATCAGCGATACAGAAAGATTGCCCGACCGACCGTGATACTCACTTTCACCAAGCTCATGACTCTCTGAGCGTTTGAAGTAGGGCAACACATCGTCGTAGCTCCAACCCGTATTGCCTGATTGGGCCCACTGATCGTAATCTTCGCGTTGCCCGCGCACATAAAGAAGCCCGTTGATAGAACTGGATCCGCCGAGGGTTTTGCCTCTTGGCCAATCTAGTGCCCTTCCATTTAACCCCGCCTCCGGCTCCGTCTTGTAACACCAGTCTGTCTTAGGGTTGTGCAACGTCTTGAAGTACCCGACAGGGATATGGATCCAAGGATTTGTGTCGCGTCCGCCGGCCTCCAACAGTACCACCCGCACATTCGGATCAGCACTTAAACGGTTGGCGAGCACGCAGCCAGCTGAGCCGGCACCAACAATGATATAGTCTGCCTTTCGAAGGTCGGCTTCCGCAGGACTGTTATGCCAAGGCTTCACAACCACCGCCATTCTCTAACGCTAAAAGCGCAAGCCGATTTCATTGGAGTGGTTTGTGTTTGCGCGGTCATATGTGTCTTCTCACTAGGTCAATGAGGTCGGTGGACGAGCCTGGGGCATGATCCACCGACCAACCGCTGCTACTGCTCGGGAGGAAGCTGACTGAAGCGGATGACGTTCTAACTGTTGACGATCGAGAGCTCTGTCTCAGGATCGAAAAGGTGAACATTCTCAGGTGCGATTTTTACACCGAGAACATCGCCGGGATTGGCTTTCAAATTGCCATCAGCAACGACAACCATCTCTGGTGAACCCTTTGCGAACAAAAAGGTAACCGACCCCGTTGCTTCGACGGCGCTCAGTGTAATGGGAACACTTCCTTTGGTATTCACATCAACTAATCCGAGATGTTCAGGACGAAGACCTGCAAGGACTGACCGTCCCGGTTCGAGTTTATGTGCAATCGCTATTTTTGGTGACCCGTCCAATTGCAGCGTGACTGATTGTCCGCCAGCATCGATTGTTCCTGGTACGAAGTTCATAGCGGGTGATCCAATGAACCCAGCCACAAAGCAATTGGCCGGATGCTCATAGAGGTCAAGCGGCGGGCCTTGCTGTTCAATCACACCAGCTCGCATGACAACCACATGATCTGCCATCGTCATCGCTTCGACCTGATCGTGTGTCACATAGACAGACGTTGAGCCTATGCGCTCATGCAGCGCGCGAATTTCTTTGCGCATCCGCACACGCAATGACGCATCAAGGTTAGACAACGGTTCATCAAACAGGAAGGCTTGTGGTTCCCTGATGATCGCACGCCCCATGGCAACACGCTGGCGCTGACCGCCGGAAAGCTCTTTAGGCTTCCGGTCGAGCAGGTCTTCCAGGCCAATGATGGCTGCAACTTCGTCTGCCTTTCGCGCTCTTTCTTCCTTGCTGACCTTTTTAAGCCTCAAGGCATAAGTCAGGTTGTCCCGTACATTCATATGCGGGTAGAGCGCATAGGATTGGAAGACCATCGCCAGATCACGTTTACGGGGTGGCATGTCATTGACCCGCGATCCGCCAACGTTAATTGTTCCAGACGAAATATCTTCCAGACCTGCCAAACTGCGCAGGAGCGTAGACTTGCCGCATCCCGATGGTCCCACCAAGGCAACGAACTGGCCTTTGGGAATCGCAATGTTGATCCCTTTGAGAGCGTGAAATGACCCATAATATTTATCAACGTCGATAAACTCGATCTGCATATTTTGTTTTTTTTCGTTCATTTGAGAGCACCAGATGTAAGTCCGTTGACGATGTGACGTTGCAACAAGACAAAAGCTGCCAGAATTGGCGTGATATAGATGGCAGCGAACGCCATGATTGAGTTCCACGTCACGATGTTAGGCTCGAGGTAATTGGTCATGCCAATAGACGCAGGCTGCAGACGGTTGTCGCTAATCAGGGATGTCGAATAGACGTATTCGCCAAAGCCCTGCATAAAGATGAGGAGCGCCGCTACGAGAATGCCGTTGCGTGCCAACGGCAACACGATCATTACGAAAGCACCGACGCGGGAGTTGCCGTCCACCAAAGCTGCTTCCTCAAGTTCCCGCGGCACGGTCATAAAGGCAGCACGGCACAAGATTACAAAGAACGGCATCGTCTTTGCGGCAAAGGCCAAGATGGTTGCGATGCGCGGATATTCCAATAGCCCAATCGAAGAGAAACCGAGGAAGATGGGCGTCACCATCAAGCTTGGCGGAAGGACCTGGAACATCAAGACAGCGAAAAGCGCGACGTCGATCCAGATGCTGCGATACCGTGCCAACACGTAGGAAGCGCCCGCGCCAAACAGGACCGTTACGAATGTGACGCCCGATGCAATGATGATTGAATTCTTCAGATAGCGGACGATGTCCGACTCCTGCCAGACTTCAACATAGGTCTGCCATTGCGGTGATCCGGGGAACAACTCCGGCGGAACCGCGAAAATTGACGAGTTCGACTTCAAGCTGGTGGAGTACATCCAGAACAACGGGAACAGATAAAAACCGGCGGCCAGCAAAGCGATGACAAAAAAGAGCCGGTGCTTGTTTGTGGTGCTTAAAGTAATCACAGGCGCGTCTCCTGACGTGTCGAGCGTACATAGATCACTGTTACCGCGAGGACGACGACGATCATGAGGACGGCGATGACTGAACCGCGGCCAAATTGAAACTCTCGGAAAGATAGCTGCCAAGACCAGTATTGTGCGACCAGTGATGAACCTGCCGGACCGCCGGATGTGATAGCTGCAAACAGGTCAAACTGTTGAAGGGTGAAAATAATGCCAAGCGACAAGACTGCACCTATGGTCGACCTCATCATAGGCAAAGTTATCGTCGTGAATTTCTGATAAGCAGTTGCGCCATCAAGAGATGCGGCTTCATAGAGATCATCTGGGATTCCAGCCAGGCCCACTGACAGTAGGATCATATTGAACGGTATGCCGTACCAGATACTCGCGAGGATCACTGAGAGAAGCGAATAGTCGATGTCTGAGCGCCAGAAAATAGGATCATCGATGAAGCCGAAGGATTCTAAGAGCCAGTTTATAACGCCAAAGTCACCTGCAAGCAGCCAATTCCAGAGTACCCCCACAACGAGGCCTGGCATAACCCAGCCTGCTAGAAACAGGCCGCGAAACCAGGTTGCTCCGGGAATTTCTGGTTGAAGAACAAGGCAAGTGCAAAGCCAATCGTAAACTGGAAGAAGACGGACGCGAACGTAAATACGGCTGTATTGTAAAGCACGGTCTGTGCGAGCGGGTCCTGGAAAACAGCGACGTAGTTGCCCCAGCCCACGAATTCGTGGAACAGTTTATTCAGGGCGAACATGTCGACTTCCTGAAAACTGATAATGATATTGTAGAGAAGCGGAAGTCCGGCAAACGCAAACAGGTAGCTGAGCGCAATCGCGATCAGCAGGGTATCAAACCCAATTCCATCTCTTAGTGATCTCGCCAAACGTGTCATGTGATCCGCGTTTCAAATGTATAGTGGGACGGGCCTGCAAAAAGCAGGCCCGTCGAAGGTCTTTAGTTTACGATAGCGGCGATTTTGGCAGCCGCTTCATCAAGTGCTTCTTGGGACGATTTCTGTCCAGTCAAAGCGGCTTGGATGGCGTCCTGAACGGCCTTAGAGATATTCGACCATTTTGGATGCGGCCCGCGAACGCGTGCATATTGCAGATCTTCGGCAAAAACCAGCGCAGCTGCATCGATTTTCGCATCACCTGTTGGCGCAACTTCGATACCCTTCTTGGATGAAAAGCGCGAAAACTCTGGCCACATACGATCAGCTTGGCTGTCCATGTATTCCAGGAATTTGAATGCCTCTTCTGGGTGCTCGGTGTTTGAGAAGATCGCAACATTCCAGTCACCCAGAGCAGACGCACGTGGTGCATCAGTCGAAGGTCGCGGAAGAAGCGTTACGCCCCAATCAAATTTGGCGTCGGAAGACATGCGCTTCAGTTCCCAAGGACCGGAAATCGCCATTGCGGCGTTGCCGGCGTTGAACGTGCCAGTGGAGTCCCACTGACCGCGCGTCAGCGTATCAGGAGATGTCAGGCCTTCGTCGAAGAGTTTCTTCCAGAAGTCGAGAGCTTGAGCGGCTCCGGCTGTGTTGATGTTTTCAAACGAGGCACCGGCCATTTGGGCCCAGGGAAGGAACTGGAACGTGCCCTCTTCAGATGCTTTCGCGGAGAATGCGAGGCCGTAAACATCCTTGGACGGATCGGTCAGCTTCTTCGCCGCTTCATAGAGTTCGTCCCATGTCTCCGGTGGATCATTCGGATCAAGCCCGGCCGCTTCGAACATGTCCTTGTTGTAGAACAGAGCGATCGTGCTTGAGGCGCGCGTGATGCCATAAGGCTTGCCTTCCCACTCGAGCGAAGAGCGCGGACCGTCGAAGTAGTTGTCCATGCTGATCTGATCTGATTTCGCGATGTGCGGTGACAGGTCGAGAAACGCACCGGCTTCGGAGAACGCTGAGTGGTTAGGGTTGTCGATCGAAATTAAGTCCGGATTGGCCTTCGTCGCGAATGCGCGTAGTGTTTCCGGAATAATATCGTCGAACTTGATTTCACGAACATCGATTTTCACACCGTTGTCCATTTCTGAAAACTCGTTTGCGAACACCGCTTCTGGTGCATTGTTCGCGACGGTCCACATGGTCAACGTCACGTCTTCCGCAAACGCGGCCGATGTGGCGAGGCACCAGGTAGCGGTGGCCATCAAAAGTTTTTTCATTTTTCACTCCCTTGTTGAACGCCAATACGGCGCACTTCTTAAAGTCAGTTCAATGCCGCAAAAGCCGCAGAGGCTTTCGAGTTGGCACCTTGGCGAATGAAGACAGGGCATTGACCCCATGGGCACTTCACATCCGCAGTTCCTCCTCCGTCGAAGACATCACCTGTCCAGACGTGTACCCATTTCTCACCCTGTGGCAGGGCAACTGTCATGCTCTCGACATTCTCATCGAGAACTGGCGCGACCAGCAGGTCAGGTCCAAGCATGTAACGACCTGCGTCCTCCCGCGATTCAACGTCGTTTTCGAAGTGGTAGAAGACGGGCGCCATGACCGGTGCGCCTGTCTTGGCAAATGCTGCAAAACACTCCTCCAGATAGGGCCGGAGCGCCTCGCGGACTTCGAGCAGTTTTGTAAGCACCGCTTCGACCTTATCACCGAAGGACCAGACCTCGTTTGATCCGCCTGACTCGATAAAGAGACGGACGGTGTCTTCGCCATAAGTGACATCTTCACCCGGTCCGGGGACCGGAAGTTCGTCTGGAATGCGGAAGCCATGAAGGCGGCAGATTGGCGAGAACACACCGAACTCGAACCACCGAACCAACAACTCGCGAAATTCTGGTCGGTTGCCCTGACCGTCGTAGAAGCCTCCGATGTCAGTGGTCCACCAGCCCAAACCGGACATGCCTGAATGCAGACCCGCCGGGATCTGCGCCCGGAACCACTCCCAGTTCGACCAGATATCGCCGCTCCAAAGAATGACACCGTGTGCATGTGATCCAGCCCATGCAGATCGGCAAAGCAAAACGCCGTCGCGCCCCTCTTCGTTCAGGCCTTCACGAAAGCGTTTCTCATGCAGCATCGGGTATGCACACATTACTTCTGCGCCATTGCCCAAAGCCGTACGCACATTTTCTGGATGTGCTGGTCGCATTTCAGGCTCGCACGCATCGATCCAGAAATGATCGATGTCATTGTCGATATAGTTGCGCTTGATGGTCTCCCAGTGGAAATCGCGCGCCTCTTCACTGAAAGCGTCATAGTAAGTCAGATACATTGGCCCGAACGGATCTTTATCGATCAGCCCCACCACAGCATCCACGCCCCGATCCGTCGTGATAAGGAGCCCGCGCTCGTTCATCTCTTTATAGTTTTCTGAGGTTACTGACACAGTTGGCCAGACAGACACCATGACTTCGACGCCGATGGAGCGCAGCTCTTTGACCATTCCTTTCGGATCGGGCCATTCAGCGGGATCAAATTTCCAATCGCCTTGCCGAGTCCAGTGGAAGAAGTCGATGACGATACAGGACAAAGGCAGCCCACGTCTTTTATACTCGTGGGCAACGCTAAGCAGCTCTTCTTGGGTCCGATAGCGCAATTTGCACTGCCAGAACCCCAATGCCCAATCCGGAATGACAGGGGAGTGGCCTGTCACATCGTGGTAGGCGCTGAGAATTTCGCGGTCGTTGTCGCCAGCTGTGATCCAGTAATCCATGCCGATGGTCGCATCCGCGCTCCAACGTGTGAGATTGGAGGCAAATTCGCACTTGCCGACAGCCGGATTGTTCCAAAGGAAACCGTAGCCGCGAGAGGAAATAACAAAGGGAATGACGGCATGCGCGTTTTGCTGCATCAGCGTGGTTGAAACACCCTTCAGGTTGGCTTTGCCGTGTTGTGGCTGGCCCAAACCATGCAAGAATTCATCGTCATACGCCTTAAAGGTTGTTTCGAGTTTGAACGACCCGCCAACATGGCCTTTAAAGTTGCGGGTCTTCGGCCCAGCAAAGTGACTTCGCGTTTCCGCCAAAAGCTCTTCGCCGGTGTCCGAACGAACATATTCGACAACCACTTCGCGTTTGATCTCAGCGCCATAACGCGTGACCACGCTCATATTCGCAGTGATCCGGCCGTTGGAAATAGAAGCCTTGTCTGGTCCCAATGTGATGCTGTTGCCGTCTTTTTGATTGGCTTCAGCGCCGCTTATCAGAGCACTTACATGCGGCTCTACAACGTCCGCACCTGGTCTGGCACGCACGCGCAAACCGTCTTTTCCCCACGGTTCAATACGCAATGTCTCACCCAAAAAGCGGGCAACCAGTGCTCCGTCGTCTGCCGTGAACGGGGATGTCGGTTCAGTTGTCATTTAGCCTCCAAGCGAGCGGACTCATCAATCTCAAGTCGTTACGAACGGCACTGCTGATATTCAGCAAGCCGAAAAAATTTGTGGGAAGTAATCAGTCGGCAGTACGCACACTACGTGCGGCGTGTTGCCGTCGACTGCATCTCCTCCCTAGCAATCGAAGCTATTCCGTTTCATGAAAACCGTCAATACAAACGTTTGTATTTTTTGTTTTTTATCATGCAATCGTTTGGAACGGGATTGTCACGAGTTTTGAAGAAGTGCTCGAAACGGGCATAAGCTAGGTTCTAGTGGTGCTCAATGAGATAGCAATTCACCAGCTGCAAGACAGCAGTTCAGCGATCAAGTACCAGATCTAACTGCCACTCGGACATCGTTGCGCAGCGCACGAACAAGTCAGCTGATCGTTTGACCCGTTTTCTCCCAGTCCGACAGAAAGTCAGCGAGACCTTTGTCGGTGAGAGGATGCTTGACCAATTGTGTGATGGTGCTGGGAGGCATGGTTGCCACGTCAGCACCAGCAAGCGCGCAGTCTTTGACATGGTTGGCCGTGCGAATAGATGCCGCCAGGATTTGAGTCTCAAAGCTGTAATTGTCAAAAATCGTGCGGATGTCTTCGATCAGCGCCATGCCGTCCGATGCCATGTCATCGACACGGCCGATAAACGGAGACACGTAAGTGGCCCCTGCCTTGGCAACCAGCAAGGCCTGATTGGGGCTAAAACACAATGTCATGTTGGTCTTGAAGCCTTCATCAACCAGTGTTTTGCAAGCCCGGACACCGTCGAGAGTAATCGGCAATTTGATGCAGATGTTCTTTGCGATAGCCGCAAGCGTGCGACCTTCTTTGAGCATCTGTTCATAATCGGTGGCGGCGACCTCACCAGAAACGTCTCCTTCAACGATTTCGCAAATTTCAGCCAGAGTTTCCTTAATGTCGCGTCCTGATTTCAGGATCAGCGATGGGTTGGTCGTCACGCCATCGAGCATTCCTGTAGCGTTCCATTCGCGGATCTCATCAACGTTCGCGGTGTCGAGAAAGAATTTCATAAGTTTGTCTCCAGTTGTTGTGAGTTGGTTCTGATATTATTTCGAGTGTTGCCGCTCTGACCGCATTTGTGGTGCAGCAACGTCAGAGCGACGAGGGTCACTCGATCAGGCGTCGCCGACCATGGATCCGTGAAAGTGTCAGGGCGCATCTCACGCCACTTGAACGCCTAAATCCGATAGAGACGAGCAGCTGTATCGTTAAAGATCGCCTGCTGATCCTCGGGACTCAGATGACCAGCACCTCGTTGGAAAGCCGCGAATAAGTCGTCATAACTGGTCCAAAGCTTTTCAATCGGAAAGTTTGAGCCGAACAGGCACCGATGTGCGCTAAACATGCTGACGGTCTCTTCTATCATTTTTGCAATGAATGAAGGATCGTTCTTGTGAACGAAAGTACCGAAGCCTGACAGTTTGCTGCAAACATTCGGACAGGACGCTAGTGCTTTCATACCGGTACGCCATTGTTCGACGCCCTCATCACTTAGGTCCTCAAGCATTCCGGCATGGGTAAGGATGAAGGTGACATCTGGACAGCTTTGCACCAAGTTCACCGCATCGTGCATTTGGGACGAAAACACTTGCAACTCAAACACCCAATCATAGTCTGACAGGCGGCGAATGTTGTCTTGGAGTGTCTCGCTTGTGCAAAGGTCGTTAGCACTCGCGAAGCGATAGAGCGGTTTCTCGTGCCAATGCAACTGCTGCCGTATGCCACGCATCAATGGATATTTCTTCAGGCGATCCAGTTGTGGACGCACGTCACCCGTCGTGAAATCTGCGTATCCGACGATGGCATGCGGCCAACCGCTTTGATCCGCCACGGATTGCACCCACGCCACTTCATTCTCATACAAATCGGTAGGCCAGTTAGCCTGCACATAAACTGATTTGGTGATCCCGGTACGTTTAAGATCGTCAATATATTCCTCGACCAGATAGTCGCGCTTGATCGCGCCGTAAGGACCAAAAATACGTGGCTGCTCGGGACCGAGCAGCCAAGGCAGATCTTTCTGCAACCAGATGTGGTGATGGGCATCAATCATGCCGACTTCTTTCTTCGATCTATTTATCTTTCCCGGTCAAGCATGCTTGTTTCAGCTTTTGTGCCTGTCAAACGTAACGATTGACGATGTTTTCCAGCAGTTCTTGTCTGCCGGATTTGGGCTCAGGGTTTATGTTTTCAGCTGCTACCCACTCAGCGATTTGATCGAGAGAACGATCACCAGAAAGCATCTTTTTGGCACTTTCTTGCGACCAACCGGCGTAACGCTCTTCGAGTGGCCCGGACAAGGCTTTGTCTTCGATCATGGCGGCTGCGGCTTTCAACCCGCGGGCACAGCAATCCATGCCGCCAATGTGAGCGATCAGCAGATCATCAGCGTCAAGCGATTGACGGCGCAATTTGGCGTCAAAGTTGGTACCGCCAGTCTTAAATCCACCGCCACGGAGTACCTCATAATAGGCAAGGGCCATTTCGGGAACATTGTTTGGGAATTGGTCTGTGTCCCATCCGGACTGATAGTCGTTCCGGTTCATGTCAATTGATCCAAAAATACCCAGAGCGTTTGCCAGCGCCAGCTCATGCTCAAAGGAATGACCTGCCAGAATAGCGTGACCTTGTTCAATGTTTACTTTGACCTCGTCTTCAAGGCCATGGCGCTTCAGGAACCCGTAAACGGTGGCAACATCATAGTCGTATTGATGCTTTGTCGGCTCTTGTGGTTTGGGTTCTAGCAAGATCGTCCCTTTGAACCCGATCTTGTGCTTGTATTCCACCACGAGATTGAGGAACCGCCCGAGCTGCTCGTCTTCGCGTTTCAAATCAGTGTTAAGCAGGGTTTCATATCCCTCGCGGCCGCCCCAAAGAACATAGTTTTCGCCACCCAGTTTGTGTGTCGCATCAATACATGTTCTGACTGTAGCGGCACCAAAGGCAAACACGTCCGGATCCGGGTTTGTGGCAGCGCCGCTCATATAGCGCCGATGGGAGAAAAGATTGGCCGTGCCCCAGAGCAACTTCATGCCTGTTTCGGCTTGTTTGGCAGCGAAGTGATCGACGATTTCTTCAAGGTTCCGCGTGTTCTCGGCGAAACTTGAGCCTTCCGGACGCACATCTGCGTCGTGGAAACAATAATAAGGCACGCCCAAAGCCGTGAACATCTCGAATGCCACGTCAGCTTTCAGCTTGGCTGCTTGCATCTCATCAGCCATGCGATCAGGAAACCATGGACGGTCAAAAGTCTGTCCACCAAAAGGATCACCGCCCGGCCAGGCGAAGCTGTGCCAGTAGGCGCAGGCAAAACGAAGATGGTCTTCCATCCGTTTTCCCATGACCATTTCATTGGGGTCATAGTAGCGAAATGCCAGAGGATTATCAGACTTCGGACCCTCAAAGGGGACTTTTTCAATAGGGAAGAAACCAGTAGTCATCATATATCCTTTACGGCTTGATAGAGTTTTCTATATTTTTGGAAGGCACGCTCGTAGAGCGGGACGAGTGCTTGATCCGGCTCGATGACACGCTCGATAACCGGCAGAACCATCACGTCGGCTGGCGATTTGTCACCGGCGCCGATCATCGCCAATCGAGCTGCACCGAGAGCTGCACCAAAGTCACCCTTTTCAGGAATCTGAATCGGCATACCCAACGTGTTTGCCAATGTTGATATCCAGAAATCTGATTTTGATCCGCCACCGACCGCGATCAACGAAGCAGGATTGCAGCCCGTACTGCGCAGGGCATCCAGACAATCGCGAAGTGAGAAGCTGACCCCTTCCATGACCGATTGCGTCAACGCTCTGTGATCGGTTGTTTTGGCGAGGCCAAAGAAAGCGCCACGAATATTTGCGTCATTGTGCGGCGTCCGTTCGCCGGACAGATAAGGCAAAAAGAGGATAGGGCAGGGACCTGAAGCTTTCGCGGGCAACAAACTCGATAGGTTAGCCGCATCGCTACCAAGGTTCTCGGCAAGCCATTCAAGACTGTCGGTCGCAGACAGACTGACGCCCATTTGGTACCATTTGTCAGGCACTGCGTGACAAAAAGTATGTACCGCCGAGGCAGGTTCTGGAGCATAGCTATCACGCGCGACAAGAACGACACCTGACGTCCCGAGCGACACAAAACCTTGTCCCTCATCGAACGCACCAATGCCGCTTGCCGCACAGGCATTGTCCGCTCCACCGGCGACAACGCTGGTGTGTGCGGTCAATCCAAACTCATCGGCAAGCGCTTGTCTGATCGTACCAACGCGCTCAGACCCCTCGTGCAAAGCCGGTAGTTGGGTCATTGTCATTTTGGTCGCCGACACCAGGGTTTCAGACCATTGTCGATTTCCAACATCGAGCCAGCTCGTGCCTGACGCATCAGACATATCGCTCGCGACCGACCCAGTCAGCCAGTAGACGAGATAGTCTTTAGGCAGCATGACATTGGCGACACGCTCAAACAGCTCTGGTTCATTTTTCGCCATCCACGCGAGCTTCGGAGCCGTGAAACCTGGAAAGACAATATTCCCTGATAATTTCCGAAATTGGGGATCCGCATCAAGTTCAGCGGCCTCGATGGCGGACCGAGTGTCATTCCATAAGATACAGGGTCTGATCACTTTGAAATCTTGATCCAGTGTCACTGCCCCATGCATGTGACCAGAGATTCCAATCCCATTAACGTTCGACAACGCTTTTGCCGCTTTTGAGCGCAATTGGCTCATCACATCCTTACAAGCATCAATCCACGCCGCTGGATCCTGCTCTGACCAACCGTCATTTGGATTTGATACGGAGTAGCTGCTGGAAGCATCCTCGATCGGAGACCCAGAAGCGTCCACCAAGAGTCCGCGCAGTCCCGACGTACCTAAATCCAACCCAAGAAACATGACTTTAATCACCATATGCGAGATTTTCCGGGAGGTTTTTCTCCCAGCCACATCGTTATGTGGAATCCTTTATCTCGTCAATACAAACGTTTGTATTTTGTGCAGACTTGCTATCCAATCGATTGGATATCTATTACTTCTAAGTTGAATCAACATTTGGGGAGCGGCTATGGCGCGCATTGGCATCAAGCAACTGGCAGAACAACTGAACGTCGATGTCTCTACGGTATCGCGCGCGTTGCGTGACGACCCTCGTGTAAAACCGGAAACCAAAGCGCTTGTGCGCGATCTTGCAAATAAGCTGGAATACCGACCCAACGCCGCGGCGCGTGCACTAAAAGGCGGACGAACAGGGCGCGTTGCCGTTCTGTTGTCACCACCTCAACAGCGCTTTGCCAGTCCCGTGTTCCTGGAATTGCTATCGACGCTTGATGCGTATCTGAGACCGCAAAAAATGTCCTTGGCCGTTTTTGCCGCGCATGACTGGGACGAAGAAATCGACATCGTGCGTTCTGTTGTTGATGACCACCTGGCCGATGGGATCATTTTGGGTCGCACACGCCAGGACGACAAGCGCATCCGTTTTTTGCTAGATCGCGACTTTCCATTCGTGAGCTTCGGCCAGACCCTCTGGCCGAATGAGCATTCATGGGTTGAGATCGACTATGCGGAAGCGGGGCGGATAGCCATTTCAGCGCTGGCAAGCCATAAACCAGACTCTCTGTCGGTCATTACTGCATCGGAAGGTCTGCGGTTCGCAGACAATTTTGTGAAGGGGGCTTTAGAAGAAGCTGAGCGATCGGGCCTGAACGATGTGCATATCCGCCGTGAGGAAATGTCGGAAGATCAAGGCGAGATCGTTGCGAAGGAGGAACTTGAGCGTGACGGCCGCTTAGCCTTCGCTTGCATTCAGGATTCATTGGCCTTCGGGTTTTTTCGGGGAGCTGCTCAACAGGGCCGGCAAGTCGGTTCGGATATCGCGTTGTTTGGTGGACAGAATTTTCCAGGGTCCGAACATACAGCGCCGCCTTTGTCGACTTTTTCGACGCAAGACCAGAAGGTCGCAGATTTGCTAAGCAATGTGATGCTGAAACGGCTGAACAGTGACGGAAAATTCGTGCCCGAGCATCACACGATCGCACCGATCCCGATGCTCAGAGCTTCTCATCTGTTGGATTAGTCCAAGTAACCCTTATGATAATTGACTGAAACGCGTGCCGGTGTTGCCAGCAGGCATTCCAGTCAGTTTGTTTGGATTTAATGCTATCCTTTGTCTTTTACACGCTGCAAGAAGCCGGCGAGTTCGTCATCGCTGATTGCAACCGTATGCTTGGTCTCGGGATAAGACTGATTGTCGACATCGGCCTTAAATTCCTGAAAAGCGGCAATGCGTTCGCTTTGCAAACGTTTGTATTCGTCGGCAAAATTTCGGTATGTTTTTGAGTGGCGCGGTTTATGACCATTTGTGTAGCCAAGCACATCATTGGCAAATAGATATTGCGCATCTGCATGGGCACCGGCCCCCATCCCCAACAGCACCAGATCGGTGTGTTTCGAGATTTCCTCGGCCACGCGATCTGGTACGACTTCGATTTCCACTGCAAAGCAGCCAATCTCTTCAAACACTTTGACTTGCTCAAAGACACTGAAGGCACTTTCTGCAGTCTTCCCGACCGCCTTAAAGCCACCAGTCCAAGTCACTTTATGCGGAATCAATCCAACATGGCCGACCATTGGAATGCCATCATCCGCTAGTGCTTTGATCTTGCTAATCCCCGATGCACAATAGATGCAGTCCGCCCCGAGTTTCATGAGTTGGTGAGCGGAGCGTTGATGGTCTTCCAACGTGACGACATCACGATAGGACAATCCGACTTGGACGAAGCAATCTCCGGCTGCCTCGCGCAGTTCCGGCGTCCATCTTTCGGCTGAAACACTCAACATGTCTATCCCGGCCTCACTGGCTGCTGCGGCCTCTTCAGGGGTGAAGACGTAGAGCATACTCAATTGTCTTTTGCCCTTGAGGGCTTTGATTTCGGCGACAGTTTTACGACCCATTTATGGTCCTCCTTTAAGATGATCCCGACAGCGTCGGACTTTAGTATTTTTGGCTTTGGCCGTCTTGTCTGAGCCTGAAAGCATGTCTGTTGTGAGCGATCGCCAAATAGACAAGATAGCGGCTATGACAATCAGCCTCTTTATTCTGGTGTTGCTGTTTCGTGGTTTCTTCGCGGTTCAAACCACCTGTTAGCGATGATGATCTCCTTCCTTTGCAATGCGTGGCGACTGTCCGCGAGAAGCACGATAGGCGCGGAAGAAGTTTGAATAATCGCCAAACCCTGACTCCAGAGCCACCGTCAGCAAGGAAATCTCTGGGTTCGTCTGCATGAGACGATCGGCCAACTCCAGCCGCACGCGTGTTCGATGGGCGGAAAGGGTCTCGCCTGTTTCCTTGCGGAACACTTGTCCCAACCGGTTTGGCGTCAGCCCAACCTTTTGAGCGATCTCAGCCACGTGCAGCGATGGCTCTTCACGTAGAGCTTCAAGTGCGGTCGCGACCGCCGGATGTGTGGCGTTCATCTGCTCTGGAGCCGCCAAGCTCCAAGCTGACCAAGCTTGATAGACCCACCATTGTAGCCCGAGCTTGAGTGCTTGCTGTGCCTTCAGGCCGGTCAGTGATCCAGCCAATTTTGACAGCTCTTGTGACTCATCTGGCGTTAGGACACGTGGATCAACCGGATTTCCCGGCCTCTCGGCCGCTAGCACTGGGGGGTAGAGTGTCTGATCGTCCAAAATCTCCGGAGCCAAAACAGCCACGACCATATCAAAGTCACTGCTTTCCTGAACGAGGAAATGGACCTGATCGGAGTGGGCAAGGATCAGTGTGCGTGGTCCCGCGCTGAAATAGTCGCCGTCCACATAATAGCGCATCCGCCCGGTGAGGCAGAGCAACATGACAAGCTCCCGATGACGGCGTGGCTCGGGCTCGGCAAAACGCGTCTGAGTCGCGCGACGCCAGATCCTGCCGGGTTCACCGGGTTCCAAAAATTGCTTAGGTTCAGGCTTTTTCATGATCTAGATTACGCATTTCGCAATGTATTTGGTATTTTTCGCAAGGACAATCGTTTGTTTCTGGGGTATTTGTGAGGAAATTGCAATATGGAGAAGCAACATGAAAGCCTTACCCGCGAACGCCAAAGATGAATATTTCAAAAATGGGTATGCGATATTCCCGAGCATTCTAGATGAGGATGAGCTTGAAGCGCTCCGCGAGTCTTGCAACACGCTGATGGATGAGCCTGTCGATGATGACAAAGGCGGTAAGGGCCACGATATTGGCCGCGGGATGGATCGCCGTTTTCTCCGTCACCGTCACACAGACCTGCCAAAGCTTGGCAAATTTGTTCTGGGCGACGCGATGAAAGAGTTCGCATCAGAGTTTATCGGCGACACGCCACATCTGTTTAACGAGCAGTTTGTGGTGAAAGGTCCAAAAACCGGTGCATCATTCGCCTGGCACCAAGACAGCGGCTACCTCGACTTCAAACACAAGCCATACCTAACCGTCTGGATCGCACTTGATGACACGACCATTGAGAACGGTGCGGTCTATGTTCTGCCCCAAGATTTGAATGATCCAGATCCGTTCATCAAACACAAATGGGATGAAGTCGGCAAAGAGATGGTCGGCTATGACGGTGACAAACCAGGTGAGCCAGCCATCGTTCCTGCGGGCTCGGTCGTGATTTTCTCGTCGGTCACTCTCCACCGCTCATCATCCAACACAACGGATAAGCCTCGCCGTGGGTTCCTCGCACAATATTCTCCCGAACCAATCATCGATCCCAAGACTGACAAGCCGATGATTTTTGCGACGGCACTCTAAGCGATGCCGGGCCTGGGATTCCCCAGGCCCGAACAACCTATCTCACACTTTTTCCGAAGGAGAACGCCATGCAGTCGGCACCCGCCATTGGCATGCAAAACGCGGCTGTTTCTGGCCGTACCATTATAGACGCTGTACCCACATCTCCGCTCGCGCGAACCGGCAAGACCGTCGGCCCCAATGGCAAACCCAAATGTGCCAACTGCCGTCGTTGCGTGTGCGCAAAGGTTATGTCGCAATTCAACGATGCTAAGCGCAGCGATGACGGCTCCGGCCTTTAGGATGTTTTCAGCGATCAAGTTCTTCAACTAAGATCGATAGCGGCAAAGCCTCCTTTTCTTCTAATCAGATATCCAAATGACTTGTGGCTTGTGCTCACAAATCTGGCGCTCTGTAGACGGCCATATTTCGTGGCTAACCAATCAGACGGCGCGACCGCGAGGTAAGTATGCATGATGCGTGAAAGCAGCATCGTCGATCAAGCGATCCAGTAGACCACATCACTAGTCAGAGTAAGGAAGTTATCTTGACGAACTCTCCGTCCCAATTCGTTCTCAAATTCTCCTGCCCGGACAAACAGGGCATCGTGGCAGCGGTTGCCAACATGATTGCAGCGCAAGACTGCAACATTGTGGAAAGCAACCAATATTTCGACCCGCAAAGCGGACGGTTTTTTATGCGAGTTGCTTTTGAAGCAGCGGCGACGACCGATGCAGACGCATTGTCACACAGCATTACGCCCATCGCAGCGAACTTTGAAATGGCATGGTCGCTTCATGATCTCAATGTGAAGCCCAAAGTGATGATCATGGTTTCGAAGTTCGATCATGCTTTGAACGATCTGATGTATCGCTACTCGATCGGCCAGCTACCGATGGAACTAACGTCAATCGTTTCCAATCACGAGACGTGCCGCAAGCAGGTCGAGGACGATGGAATTGCGTTCCATTACCTCCCTATCTCAGCAGACACAAAAGCCGAACAAGAAGCGCAGTTGTTGGCCTTGGTCGAAGAACAACAGGTGGAGTTGGTCATTCTGGCGCGTTACATGCAGGTTCTTTCCGACAAGCTGTCGACGAAACTAAGCGGCCGCGTCATCAACATCCATCACTCCTTCTTGCCAAGTTTCAAAGGTGCAAAGCCGTATCATCGTGCCCATGCGCGTGGCGTGAAACTGATTGGAGCAACGGCGCACTACGTTACCCCAGATCTCGATGAAGGACCGATCATCGAGCAAGATGTCGGAAGAGTTGATCACACGATGACAGAGAACGCTTTTGTCGAAAGCGGACGCGAGATTGAAAGTCGCGTGCTCGCACGAGCGGTCAAAGCACATTTGGAACATCGTATCCTTACGAATGGGGACCGTACGATTGTCTTCCGCTGATGCAAAACTCATAGACGGTCGCCGTATTGCCGCTGAGACTATTGAACAAGTGCGATTGGCCACCCATGAACTCAAAGCTCAAAGAAATGTTGTCCCTGGCCTAGCCGTCATTCTCATTGGCGAAGACCCAGCAAGTCAGGTCTATGTGTCGAGCAAAGAAAGGAAAGCCAAAGAGCTAGGTTTTCATGCAATTCAGTACACGCTACCCGCAACCGCGAGTTTGGCGCAGGTGTTGTCTGTCATTGACGATCTAAATACAGATAACAACATCCACGGTATTCTCTGCCAACTTCCCGTGCCGGAGCATCTTAACGCGGATGTCATCATTCAAGCGATTGTTCCGGAAAAAGACGTCGATGGATTGCATGTCACCAATATGGGAAAGCTTGCGGCAGGAGATACACAGTCTCCCTTACTGCCATGTACGCCACTTGGTTCGATGTCACTTTTGCGCGACGTTCTCGGATCGGACTTCTCGGGATTGCACGCTGTCGTGATCGGCCGCTCAAATTTGTTCGGAAAACCCATGGCTCAGCTGTTGTTGACGGCCAATGCAACAGTGACCATTGCCCATAGTCGAACAGCCAACTTGCCAGACATCTGCAAAACAGCCGATATTTTGGTGGCGGCAGTTGGGCGTCCGGAAATGGTGAAAGCTCATTGGGTAAAACCCGGCGCATCTGTGATCGACGTTGGTATCAACCGAGTGTCTACACCAGAAAGAGGTGAAGGAACCTCAAGACTCGTTGGCGATGTGGCCTACGACGAAGTCGCGAAAATTGCCGACGCAATTACACCGGTTCCTGGCGGGGTTGGGCCAATGACAATCGCAATGCTGATGAACAACACTCTGCAGGCTGCGCTGCGGCAACCGAAATATCCAATGCGTCCTGGATTTGATTGCGGTGGATTTGGAATTTTTCCATAATATCATTGGAGGCAACTTCTCAATTATTTTCAATAGAAAATGGCGGCAGTGGCTTAGCGCTCAATTTGTAGACCCCTTGCCTCCACGCGGACGGTTCGTCCGTTAGACCCAGCTGATCGGCTTGAGCGCGATGTCATCGAGGGTGCTCTGTAGACTGGCGGTAAGGTGAGGACAGAGCGGTGTGTCCAGACCACGGGCATCGGGCGAGGCCAGCAGACCGCGGAGATGGGCCGCCTGGCGGCAGAGCATCTCACGGGTGTTGATATCATGGCCGTTCATGATCGCGATCAAGGGTGCAAGCTGATTGTGGATGGCCTGTGCCTCATGGAACCGGCCATCACGAGACGCGCTGTAGAGCGCGGCCACTTCATACGGGGCGATGTAGGCCAGTGACGACAACACACCGTCGCCACCGGTGTTGAGATTGTGGAAGAGGGCGCCTTCCGAGGATGGCAACAAGGCCATTGGCCTGTCGGTCCCCTTGAGCGTGTAGTAGTCCTGATCGTAGCGCAGCACATTGTCATCATGGCCCATGTCGAAGCCGAGGATCTGACGACCGGCGGTGGCCAGGAGGGCGAGGTCTTCTGGCGCTTCGGCCCATCGGTTCTCCCCGTTACCCAGAGCGAGGATAACGGGCAGGGCAAGACGGTCGGTCAAGGCTGCGAGATGCGTGATCCGCTCTCCAAGCGTCTGTCCCTCAAACCCCTTCTGCCATCTGGACGGGAAGGTGATAATGGCATTAGCCCCTGCGTTTTTGCAGGCGATCACATCATCGAACACCGCTTCAGTCAGCTCGCCGACACAGGAGACCAGAATCTGACTGTCCTTGAGACCGGCACGGGTGCAGCGGATGACTTCGAGGCGTTCATGCGGCGTCAATGAAAGCCGTTCCCGCACGCTTGTGTTGACGGCAATGCCGATGACGCCATCGATACGCGTTAGCCTGCGGGCCTGGTCGGTGATGGCGCGGCACAGCACACCGCCTGCATCATCGAAGGGTGTCAGAGTGGAGGCAATGATCCCGCCGGCGAGGGCTTCGAAGGTAATCCCCTGGTGTTCAAAGCACATATCACTTGTCCCCCTGTGCCATACGTCCCAACAGCTTGGTGGAAGGTTTGAAGGTGATCCGTTGGCGTTCTGAAATCAGCGCAGGCTTCCCGGTCTTGGGGTTCCGGCCCATACGCTCAGGCGACACATGGGTTCGAAAGCTGCCAAAGCCGGCCAGCTTGACGTATTCACCGCGCGCCAGAGCGTCTGACATCTGCTGCAGTATCGCATCCGAGATGGCCTTGGAGTCCCGCATGTCGATTGAACACTCGATGGAAACGCGTTCGGCGATCTGTCGGCGTGTCTTGGACATGGGGGAATCCTTTCAATCGTAGAGTGTCACCATGAAGAAAGCCCGGCGGTTCGCGAAAACGCGCACACGCCGGGCGATGTCAGCCTCGGGAGAAAGGCCGCGACATTTTGATCGGATCCATGCTCGACACTGCCTGATGAAAAGGTGCCATCAGCCGTTGAAGCGACTGATGGCAAGTCTCAGCGAGGTTGGTTGTGTTGAGCATGTGTGATTCCTGTTGGGTTGTAGTTCCTGTTTAGCCCGACTTGATCTTGGACTCGTATCCGAGACCGCCGCGATATCCACAGACGAAAGTTGCGTTCTCAGCGCCCTTTTTGAGCGCTTCCGAAATGCTTGCTCCATTCAAGTGGGCAACAAGAAACCCTGCAATGAGTCCGTCGCCAGCACCAAGCGTGTCAACTAAATGTCCTGAAACGATGCTTTGTTTGTAGAACTTGCTGCGGTCATAGGCCATGGAGCCCTGTTCGCCACGCGTGACCACCACGATACTGGGACCGCGTGTTGCCACCCCGCGACAGAGCTGCTCACACGCTTCGTTGCTGGCACCCGGGTTGGAAAGAAACGCGATGTCGACATGTTGGGCTGTTCTGTTGAGATAGTCCGTTGTGAACTCGTCGGCATAGTCAAAGGATAAAATCGGCGCTGCTCGCGCGATATCGGCCAAATCGTTGTCTAGTTTGCCATAGAGACAGCCATGGGTGAGATCGTGGGCTGCGATATACTCAAAGTCACGCGCGACAAGATTGCACATCCCCTCCATGGTCGGATTGGTGCCATCAAAAATCCGGTCATTGCCGTCGTGTTTGATACGGGCCCAAGCGTTCGGAAAATCGATACGCCGCATATGTGACGTATCGATCTTCTCTGAATTCAGCATGTCACGGATGATGTCGCCGAGGTTATCATTGCCGATGCATCCGAGATAGGAAGCTTTCGCACCAAGGCGTCTGCTCATGACAGCAACGTTGATTGCGTTGCCGCCCGGATATTGAACGCCATGATCGACATAAATGTCGACGCAATTGTCACCGATGCCAAGGATGCGTGCCATTGATCAGTATTCCGTCTTCCACATGTAGCGACGCGTGGTCAGCGGTTGATCTCGCCAAACAGACAATCTGTCAGCCAAGCGGTCGACAGCGGATTGAATGACGAACGGTGCAACCATGGCCCTTATTTGGGGGTCAACGCCTTTCATTTCATAATCTTTTGAATCATAGACCATGACACGCTCTGTGTACTTGTTGCAAAAAGCGAACGACCCGTTCCATCAGTGGACGGCTTGGATCCTCGCCGACATAAAGGATCAAAGGTAAATCTTGATCGACGACCTCAAATGGCCCGTGGAAGAATTCTGCGCCTTCCAGCGGATTTGAGTGCATCCAGAGCATTTCCTGGAGCATGCAAACGCCGAAAACATAGGCCGTCGCAAACATCGGACCAGATGCCACATGATAAAGGATGTTGTCATCCTTATAGATGAGTGCGTCCTGTTTAGATCTTTCATCAGACTGAACTTTGGCGGCTGTGCATGCCTCCGGCAGTGCTTCGAGGGATGTCAGGAGCTCTTGCAACAAAGGCCAATCGTCTTTTGCTGACATCACCCCTCCGATGAAGGCCTGCATGAGAATGTACATGCTGATATAGGCTTCAACACTCTCACGAGCGTAAAAACAATGCTCGACCAATTTGGCCAACGGCTTGTCTTCGTTCTCAGTGAAACCCACTTTAATACCTGGTTTATTTTTCAGGAACTCACATACTTCGACCATTTCTTTCGTCGTGCCGGATTTGGAGCCAACGACCACCAGAGTTCGATCATCCAAACGCGTTGGAAGCTGAGTCATGAATTCTGCAGGAAAAAACCGATCAACTTCGATCGACGGGCAGTAGTGCTTTACCCAATACTCTAGTGACAGCATAATGCGGTTTGGCGCGCCGCACCCAACGAAATAGATCCGGTCGATATCGCCAGCGATCTTTTTCCCAAACTCTGCGACCTCCCGTACCTGCTCTGAAGATCGCGTCAGCGACGCTGTAAATTCGGCTCCGTCGATATCAATGGCCATGATGGTCCTTTCTCAAAAAGTAGTCCAATTGTTATCTGGACTACCTTTGCAAAGTCAAGCGCTGTGAGCTGAAATCATCATGGCATTTGAGAACTTTTTGCGATCAACTGTGTGAAGCTAGACATGCTCTCAACGCAGATATCTTAGGTCCCGCTCGCTTTTCTGATACATCTCAAAATGATCAAATTGCACTAGAACAAGGTTTGGAGTAGACCCATGTCATGGAGCCAGTGTCAAAAAATCTAGGAAGCTCAGTGTCAAAAATCGTCAAGGAAAACGATGGCACTCTTGTTTACAAACAAGCACAAAAAGAAATCCTCCGGATCATAGAGCAAGGAAATTATCTCCCCGGCGATCGCATCCCGTCAGAACGCGAGCTATCTAAAAAGTTCGGAATTCACAGGATTACGGTCGGTAAGGCGATTGGGAACCTGGTTGAAGAGGGGACACTGGAACGACGTGGAACGAGCGGCACTTACATTCCCGCTCCCGTTGTCATCCGACCGGTTTCGGCCAAGGTATTCTCGCAGAGTATTTCTGAAATCGTGAGGGAGTGTGGCGGTGTCGCTGGCAGTGAACTACTATTTTCAGAGAAGTGCGAAGCGGATACCAGAACAGCTGAAAAATTAATGCTCAATCCAGGCGATGAGGTGATCGTAATCAAGCGACTCCGGACCATCGATACGCTACCGTTTTGTATTGAAATCGCTTACTTGCCATGTCGACATGTGCCTGACCTTTCTGCAGAAGACTTTGTCGGTGGAGTGTCGCTCTATGCCATTCTGGAGGAGCGTTATGGCATCAAAATGGGCAAGGACAGCACCAAAGTAAGCTCTTCGACACTCACGCCTGAAGATACGGAAATGCTTGGCATGCGGGCGGGAACGGCCGCCTTGACGATGCATTCTGTGGTCTATGACACTCAGAGCCGACCCATCGAATATACCGTGTCGCTCAATCATCCTCTCAGAGTGGTTTTGTCTTCCGACTAGCCATGACACTTGGATTTTCATCAATACCGTAAGTTCTAGCCCCATATCTAACGATTGATTGTGGCGCCATCTGGCATTCTGAGACTGATCGATCGCGAAGACGAACGCGCACGTTTGCGACATAGAACGCCTCGTTCCGCAACAGTATCAAACCCACTTACACATTCAATAATCGTTGAAGACGTCTCATCGAGGCGGGGCACCGCCATCTCACATCACTGCAAGTTTCGCAAACCCGATTGACGAAGTCGCACAGCAATGTAATAGTCCAATACGAGATTGGACTATTACATTGCTGTTTAGTCCGGTCGCTTGAGTTTAGTCGCAGGGAGTTGGGTGGCTTTGAAAGAGACGAAATCGGCGACACCGATCTTAGACGTACGTGATATTGAGAAGTCATTTGGGAGCGTGAAGGTCCTCAAGGGGATCAGCATTGAGGCTCAGGCTGGCGATGTTGTTTCGATCCTTGGTGCTTCCGGCTCCGGGAAGAGCACCTTTTTGCGGTGCATCAATTTACTTGAGATGCCCGAAGCGGGCGAGATCAATGTCTCAGGCGAAAAGATCAAGATATCGAGAGATCGGCACGGCAGGGGAACGGTCGAAGACAAGCGTCAGGTCGAAAGGCTTCGTTCGCAACTCTCGATGGTGTTTCAGTCGTTCAACCTCTGGGCCCATTTGACGATCAGAGAGAATATTATGCTGGCGCCTATCAAGGTGTTGGGCAAGTCGAAGGCTGAAGCCGGTGAGCTTGCCGACAGTTTAATGGAGCGTGTTGGCGTTTACGCACGCAAAGACGCTTATCCAACGCATATTTCGGGCGGCCAGCAGCAACGCGCTGCGATCGCAAGGGCGTTGGCAATGGAACCCCAAGCTCTGCTTTTCGATGAGCCTACATCGTCGCTCGACCCTGAACTGGTCGGCGAAGTGCTCAAGGTCATGCGGGAGCTGGCTGAGGAAGGCCGGACCATGTTGGTCGTCACACATGAAATGGCATTTGCCCGCGATGTGAGCGACCAGGTTGTCTTTCTTCATGATGGCGAAATCTCGCAATCCGGACCGCCGAAGGAAATGTTTTCCAAACGGCCTAAGGGCGAAAAATGGGGTGAGTTCCTTGCGCATGCAAGAAACTGAGCAAGCAAGACATGTCTAATCCGACATCAGGATCAACAAGGAGGACTATCAAATGAAAAAACTACTCGCAGCAACACTCGGTGTCGCCGCCATGCTTGGCGCGGCATCGTTCACAGCCACTTCGGCTTTCGCAGAAGAGCAACTGAAAATCCGTTTCGCGATTGATCCAACATACGCGCCTTTCGAAATGAAGAACGCAGACGGGTCACTCACTGGGTTCACCGTCGAGTTTGGTGATGCGCTTTGCGCTGAGTTGAAAGCGGAATGCACTTGGGTCGAGTCAGATTGGGATGGGATCATTCCAGGTCTCATTGCAAAGAACTTCGATGCTATTTTGAGTTCCATGTCTATTACCGAAGAGCGGTCAAAGATCATTGATTTCACGGGTAAATATAAGTCTGGAGTGCAGCAATTCGTCGGCAGGAAGGGCGTGGATTACAACGATGAACACGGTGGCCTCGAAGGTGTGAGAATCGGTGTTCAGCGTGGTACTGTTCATCACGATTACCTGAAAGCTTACTATCCGAAAGCCGACATCCGAACCTATCCTGGCCAAGACGAGGTCTGGCTCGAATTGCAATCCGGCAGAGTCGATGCCGTCTTTGTAGGTTACTTACTCGGTGAGACATTTCTGAAGGCCGATGATAATGCCACGAAGTTTGAACATGTCGGTCGCACACACACAGATGAGAAAATCTTTGGTATCGGCGATGGCATCGGCGTGCGTAAGGAAGATACAGAATTGCGTGATCGTTTGAGTGCAGGCATTTTGGCTCTTCGCGCTAGCGGTGAGTATCAAAAAATTAACGATCGCTACTTCGATGTCGACATCTATGGCGCAGAGTGATTTCAATGCTGGCCTCTCTTGAGAGGCCAGCTCCAATGCTTTGGAGCGTCTGCTAGATGGAAAGCGTCCTACAGTTTTTGCCGTTGATAGCGAAGGGAGCATGGCTCACGGTCCTGTTGAGCCTTACGTCTGTCAGTCTTGCGATCGTCTTTGGATTTTTTGGCGCTGCAATGAAGCTTAGCAACAGCGCTGTATTGCGGGGCCTAGGAACGTTTTACACTACTCTTATTCGTGGTGTGCCGGATTTGGTCATGATGCTTCTCGTGTTCTATGGTGGTCAAATTCTGATCAATCACCTCGTGGAATCAAGTGGGCTGGTTGAGCGGTTCGAAATTCCAAAATTCTTTGCTGGATCCTTCGCTATCGGATTCATTTTTGGCTCCTACATGACTGAGGCGTTTAGAGGAGCCTATCTCTCTATATCAAAAGGCCAGATCGAAGCGGCAAAAGCCTTTGGGATGCGTCCAAGCGTCTGGCTTAAGGAAATAGTATGGCCTCAGTTTCTTCCATTGGTCTTGCCTGGCTTCACCAATAATTGGCTGGTGCTAATGAAAACGACCGCGTTGGTTTCAATCATTGGTCTGCAGGACCTGACATACTTGGCTCTTCAAGCAGGCCGCACCACGAGAGAGCCGTTTGTCTTTCTTTTGGTCGCCTTTCTAATCTACCTGCTGCTGACCATCATATCCGATTTCGGATTGAGATCAGTCGAACGACACTACAAACGGTATTAGGGCAGACAGATGGATTTAGACATAATCATCAAGTATCTGCCGCTGTTTGTAGATGGCCTTTGGATCACTCTTCGCATCGTGGCAATCTCGATTTTCTTTGGTGCTCTGATCTCCCTCCCGTTGGCATTGGTCCGCGTCTATAATGTGCCTGTTCTTGGGCGGTTCTCGCAGGCCTATTCTTACGTGTTCCGGGGTACGCCACTGCTGGTTCAAATCTATCTGCTTTACTTTGGTCTGGCACAGTTTGAATCGGTACGAGAGAGTTGGCTCTGGTTCTTTGTTAGCGACGCTGAAATATGCCTGTTTTTTGGTTTCTCGCTCAACACTGCGGCATATATGAGTGAAATCGTACGCGGCGCTCTAAGCTCAATTCCAAAGGGAGAGATAGAGGCGGCAAGGGCTGTTGGAATGTCGGAAGCTCAGGTCATCCGGAACGTAACACTGCCAAGCGCATTGTGCCGCGCCATACCACCACTGTCGAACGAAGTGATATTCCTTGTCCATAGCAGTGTCATTGCCAGCACCATCAGCGTCGTGGACGTTTTAGGAGCGGGACGTGAGTTAAACTCAACCTATTATGTGGTCCTTGAAGGATTTGTGACCGCTGCCGCCTTTTACATAGCGCTCATCATGGCACTCGCAGTGCTGTCCCGTCTGTTGGAAAATAGATATGCCGGCTTCCTCCGATGAGCATACATCAGGGCGGAAACTTCCTCAGAGCGCAGAATGACTCAAAGGAAGTAGTCAGTATCGACTGCAACAAATTCCCGAATAATCGACGGGGCTGTTCCGACAGATCTGGCAAAAGAAAGAAAGAAGCATGAAATGCCAAGAAAGGTACCAAGTAATATGAAACTGGAAAACAAAGTTGCGATAATAACAGGGGGTGGTCGCGGGTTCGGCAAAGCGACTGCTTTGGCCTTTGCGCGTGAGGGGGCAGATGTTGTTTTGGCCTCGCCAGATACTGCTGAAATCGAAGCTGTTGCCGAAGAAATCAAATCGCTGGGTCGCGATTCAATAGCTGTGAAGACAGATATTTCAAATAAACCTGACGTAGAAGCCATGGCGAAAGCGGCCTATGACAAGTTTGGCAAGGTCGACATTCTCGTCAACAATGGTGGGGTAGCAGTCCATGGTCCAATTCCAAGCATCAAGGAAGAAGACTGGGACTGGGTCATGGCCGTCAATCTCAAGGGTACGATGCTATGCACACAAGCAGTTTTCAGCAATATGTGCGAGCAAGGATCCGGCCACATTGTTAATATTGCATCGACGGCCGGTAAAGGCGGAACCGCAAAGTTTGGAACATATACGGCGTCCAAATTTGGCGTCATGGGTTTGACAGAGGTCACAGATAGTGAGGGTATAGCCTTTGGCGTGAAGGCCACCGCAATATGCCCAGGTGCAGGAAATACGGAGCAGCGCTCCCAAAATCACATCGATGATACCACCAAGCTGTTGCAGCCTGACGATGTGGCGGACCTTATTACATTTATTGTGAGCCGACCATCGCGCGTTTATGTCGGAGAGGTTGTTATTCAACCACAGCATATGAAGACACCTCCAGGCTCGTACAATTTGAAACCAGGTATCTGATCGGCTGGAACATGTTTGGTTTTGAAGTAGGCGTGAGCGAAAGAGGCCATCGCTGTAGTTCACGGAAGTACGTGAGCTAGTACCGTTACTTTTGTGGGCGCAAATCAAGGAATGTGTGCGTTGGGAATATCCAATACGCAAACGAAAGCAAGCTGGCGATGTGTTCTAGGTCCAAGCGGCATCGATAGAGATAATGGAAATTAAAAACAACACATCCGAGAGAGTACATGAGCAAGAAACCAAATATCGTCTTCATCATCACTGACCAGCAACGCATCGATACGATTGCGGCGAATGGCTTTGATCATATGATTACGCCCAATCTCGACAAACTGGTTCGCCGGGGTGCAGTTTTTGAGAACATGTATGTCGCTGCCCCCGTTTGCGCACCATCGCGCGCCGCGCTGTTCAGCGGGACCTATCCGCACACGAACGGCGTTTTTCGCAACGATGAGCCGTGGGCCTACTGTTGGGTGGAAGAGCTGGCCCAGGCCGGTTATCGATGTGTCAACGTCGGGAAGATGCACACGATGCCGATCGAAGGTTCCTTTGGGTTTCATGAACGCCACGTTGTTGAGAACAAGGACAGGGACAGTCCGGGGTTGCCATTCTATCTCGATAATTGGGATAAGGCGCTGCACGCCCGCAAGGCTTACAAACCGAGCCGTCATAACTACTATAATGAGCTACCTGACTACAATGAAAGCCTTGGCGCTTTCATCTGGGAGCAGGACGAAGATCTTCATCCCGACGTGTTTGTCGGTGAGACAGCGTGCTGGTGGCTCGAGCGGTATCCCGAGGACGAACCCTTCTTCCTGCAGGTCGGGTTTCCTGGTCCGCATCCGCCCTATGATCCGACGCAAGACTACGCGGATATGTACAAGGGCAAGGAACTCCCCAAGGCGATCCGCGACTACGACTTGGATTCACAACCCAAGCCGCTGCGCGAACTCAGGCAAAATCATATTGAGCGGAAGCATGATGCCGTTGTTCATCTCGCAGATCCGACCAACGAACAGCTTCAGCGCCAGAGAGAATATTACTATGCCAATGTGACGATGATTGATGCGCAGGTTGGTGAGATTGTTGACCGCCTCGAGAAGCGCGGTGTGCTGGACAATACGGTCATCATCTTCACATCCGATCATGGCGACTGCTTGAACGATCACGGCCATTCGCAGAAATGGAACATGTTTGAGCAGAGTGTTCATGTGCCAGCAGTGGTTTGCTGGCCAGGAAAGATTGAAGCTGGCAAGCGGTGTGAGCAACTCGTTTCACTGATTGATCTGGGTCCGACCGTTCTGGAAATGGCTGGTCTTAATGTCCCTGATTGGATGGAGGCAAAATCTCTGTTTGATATCCTCTTCGAGGAAGATGACGTAGAGCGTCCGCGTGTCTTTGCAGAAGCGGCAAATGACGGCATCCTGAAGGGCACGGAGTTCATGACCATGATCCGGCAGGGCTCTTTTAAGCTTGTTCATTTTGTCGACAGCGACGAAGGGCAATTGTTCAATCTGGATCAGGATCCCGGAGAGCGGCACAATCTTTGGGATGATCCGGAACAAGCTGAAACTAAGAATAAGCTCATCGATGAAATCCTTGTATGGCGCATCGAAAGCTCGAGCAAAACACAAGGCTTCATCAGCATGCTCGCTGAAAGAGTCTAGGATTCAATAATCGGATAGTGTAGCAACACAGGTCAGTATTGTTGCTTCGCTGTCTAGAACATATGGCAGCTCATATCCAAAACGCTCGTAGCCAGACCTGCACAGTCTGTTAGTTTCGCTAGATTATTGGTCACACCCAGCTGATCGGCTTGAGGGCGATGTCGTCGAGCGTGCTTTGAAGACTGGCTATGAGGTGGGGACAGAGCGGTGTGTCCAGTCCGCGTGCATCTGGAGAGGCGAGCAGACCCCGCAGATGTGCCGCCTGACGGCAGAGCATCTCACGGGTGTTGATGTCATGACCATTCATGATCGCGATCAAGGGCGCGAGTTGATTGTGGATGGCTTGGGCCTCATGGAAGCGACCATCGCGGGACGCGCTGTAGAGGGCTGCCACTTCGTGCGGTGCGATATAGGCCAGTGATGACAAGACACCGTCGCCTCCGGTGTTGAGATTGTGGAAGAGGGCGCCTTCCGAGGATGGCAACAAGGCCATTGGCCTATCGGTTCCCTTGAGCGTGTAGTAGTCCTGATCGTAACGCAGCACATTATCGTCATGGCCCATGTCGAAGCCAAGAATCTGACGACCGGCGACAGCCAGCAGGGCGAGGTCTTCGGGTGCGTCGGCCCATCGGTTCTCGCCATTTCCGAGGGCGAGGATAACGGGCAGGGCAAGACGGTCGGTCAGTGCCGCCAGATGCGTGATCCGCTCTCCAAGCGTCTGTCCTTCAAATCCAGTTGTCCATTTAGAGGGGAACGTAATGATCGCGTCAGCGCCAGCCGCTTTGCAGGCGATCACATCGTTGAACACGGCCTCGGACAGTTCACCGACGCATGAGACAAGGATCTGGCCGTTTTCCAGACCGGCACGGGTGCAGCGGATGACTTCAAGCCTCTCTTCGGGGCTCAGTGTCAGTCGTTCCCGCACCGTTGTGTTGACCGCAATGCCGATGAGGCCATCGATACGGGTTAGCCTGCTGGCCTGATCGGTGATGGCGCGGCACAACACACCGCCCGCATCATCAAAGGGTGTCAGCGTGGAGGCAATGATCCCGCCGGCGAGGGCTTCGAAGGTAATCCCTTGGTGTTCAAAGCACATATCACTTGTCCCCCTGTGCCAACCGCCCGACCAATGCTTTGGATGGTTTGAAGGTGATCCGTTGGCGTTCTGAAATCAGCGCAGGCTTCCCGGTCTTGGGGTTCCGGCCCATACGCTCAGGCGACACATGGGTTCGAAAGCTGCCAAAGCCCGACAGTTTGACCTCTTCACCGCGCGCTAGAGCGTCTGACATCTGCTGAAAGATCGCATCCAAGATGGCCTTGGAGTCCCGCATGTCGATTGAGCACTCGATGGAGACCCGTTCGGCGATCTGTCGGCGTGTCTTGGACATGGGGGAATCCTCTCTATTCGTTAGTTCTCATTGGCAAAAAAGCCCGACGGAGCGCACCGCGCTACACGCCGGGCCCTGTCAGCCTTGGGAGGTAGGCTGTGATGCATATGATCGACACGCGATCACCCACCAAAGTGCCTGAACAAAAAAGGCCACCAGACGATTGCTCGACTGGTGGCCAGGTTCAGGGAGGTTGGTTGAAGAAATCACGCGTAATTCCTAATTTCTGGAAAGCCCTGCTTGGTCCGGCTTGATTTTTGATTCGTATCCTAACCCACCGCGATATCCGCAAACGAAAGTCGCATTCTCAGCACCCTTCTGAAGCGCTTCAGACAGGGTTGCGCCATTTAAGTGCGCAACCAGAAATCCCGCAATCAGGCCATCTCCGGCACCGAGCGTGTCGACGATGTGCCCTGAAACGATGCCCTGTTTGTAGAATTTGTTTCGGTCGTAAGCCATAGACCCCTGATCACCACGGGTTACCACCACAATGCTTGGTCCGCGGGTTGCCACTTCACGGCAAAGCTGCTCACAGGCCTCTTCGCTAGCGCCGGGGTTAGATAGAAATGCGATGTCGACATGTTGGGCGGTTTTATCGAGATAATCCGAACTGAACTCATCTGCATAGTCGAACGACAGAATTGGCGCGGCACGTGAGATGTCAGCGAGATCATTGTCCAGCTTGCCATAAAGGCAACCATGCGTCAGATCGTGGGTTGCAATATATTCAAAATCACGCGCCGTAAGATTATACATCCCTTCCATAGTCGGATTGCTGCCATCAAACATGCGATCGTTGCCGTTGTGTTTGATGCGCGTCCACGCGTTGGGATAATCAATCCGCCGCATGTGTGACGTATCAATCTTTTCTGACTTCAACATGTCACGGATAATGTCGCCGAGATCGTCGTTTCCGATGCAGCCCAAGTAAGACGCTTGTGCGCCTAACCGTCTGCTCATCACCGCAACGTTGATCCCGTTCCCGCCGGGATACTGGACGCCATGATCGACATACATATCGATCGTATTGTCACCAATGCCAAGGATGCGCGCCATCACTCAGTATTCCGTCTTCCACATGTAGCGGCGTGTGGTCAGTGGCTGATTGTGCCAGACTGCCAGTCGTTCTGCGAGACGATCCAATCCACACTGCATCACAAACGGGGCAACATATTGCCGTATCTCCGGATCAATGCCTTTCATCTCGAAATCCTTCGAGTCGTAGACGATGACACGTTCAGTGTATTTGTTGCAGAAGCGAACGACGCGCTCCATGAGCGGCCGGCTTGGATCCTCACCAAGATAAAGCATCAATGGCAGGTTCTCATCGACAACTTCGAAAGGACCGTGGAAGAATTCGGCGGCTTCGATGGCATTGGAGTGCATCCATTGCATTTCCTGAAGCATGCAAACGCCGAAAACATAAGCAGTGTTGAACACAGGGCCTGAACCGATGTGATACAGGACGCGGTCGTCTTTATAGAGACGGGCCTCTTCCTTGGCACGCGGATCGACATCGACCTGTGCTTGGCCACAGGCTTCGGGCATTGCCTTGAGCGACGTCAGCATCTTGTCAAGCAACGGCCAATTGTCTTTTGCGGTCACAAGGCCGCTCACAAATGCCTGCATCAGGATATACATGCTGATGTGCGCCTGCGGCGTCTCGCCGGTAAAGAACGGGTGTTTGACCGCTTTGGCCAATGGCTTGGTCTCGTCCTGTGTAAAGCCAACGGTGATACCTGGCTTATCTTTCAAGAACTCCGCCGCCGCAACGGTCTCGGCTGTTGTGCCGGATTTTGATCCCAAAATGATAAGTGTTCGATCGTCGAGACGCGCAGGAACTTGCGTCATAAATTCGGCCGGGAAGAACCGGTCTACTTCGAGAGATTGGCTCTCGTGCTTGAGCCAATACTCAAGCGTCAGCATTGTCCTGTTAGGAGCGCCGCAGCCGATGAAGTAGATGCGATCTACCTTGTCAGCGAGTGACTTTCCAAACTCTGCGACTTGATCGACCTGGTCAGCTGAGTGCCGCAAATAAGAGGCGATTTGACCTGCGTTAACATCTACTGCCATGACATCCTTCATAAACTGGTATAGTATACCAGACAATAATCCCGGAGCGTTGCGGGAGTCAACCGGCTGCGCAGAATTCGGCGTGAAAAAGTTGGGAGTGCCGGAATTACAGGGACTTCGCGACAGAATCCTTACGGGCATTGACCATTGGTCTATGAAAATGGAATGTATCTGGGAGGGCAAAAGGTGAAGATAATCGTAGTCCCGACAAGTGATTAGGGATAGACCAATGAGCGCATCTGTTTTGGAGGGGACGAATTGACTAAACTAGCACGTGAAGCAGACGGGTCTCTGGTCTATGAACAGGCACAGAGCGCAATCCTCAAGATGATAGAGGACCGTAGCTACAACGCAGGGGACAAGATTCCGTCAGAAAGAGACCTGTCCGAGCGCTTTGAGATCAATCGTCTAACTCTACGCAAAGCAATAGCCAATCTGGTCAAAGAAGGCCGGTTGGAAAAACGAGGCACCAGTGGAACCTATGTTCCGGCCCCAACAGTACTCAGACCGATATCTGCACATTCAAGCACCCATTCAATTTCGCAGATTGTCCGTGATTGCGGTGGACAGCCAGGCAACAAGCTTTTGTTCTTTGAAGAGGCAGAGGCAAGCGCTCGACTGGCCGAGAAACTGATGATCAAAAGCGGTGACCCCGTGATCATGATCAAACGGGTTCGCAGCGTGAACGGGCTTACCTTTTGCATCGAGACCACTTGGTTACCCGGCGAGCGCGTGCCGGGGTTGGCGGCGGGTGACTTGTTGGGCGACGAGTCCCTCTACAGCATTCTCAACAGTCGGTATGGGATCAAGACCGGAACCGGCACGGCAACCGTGAGCGCCGCCAATATCTCAAAAAAGGATTCCGAACTCTTGGGTCTTTATGGGGGAGAATTTGCCCTGATCATTCATTCGGTGATCAAGGATACAGATGGGAAACCTATCGAGTTTTTGGCGTCTCTTAATCATCCCAACCGCGTTCAACTTACAGCAGAATAACGCCACACTTATCCAAAGAGACCGTCAACCCGCAGTGCCGGTGACGCACGGACGGGTGGAGTCAATTTGGTCATTGATTTCTCAGCTGATATTCTCTGAACCAGACATAAAGCCCCGCACTCACGATGATACAAACTCCAAACACAGTTTGTGTGTCCGGCCATTCCGAGAAGTAGCCGACACCGATGAGCGTCACGCCTATGATCTCGAAATACCAGAAGGGCGCCAAGATCCCTACCGGCGCGCGCTGTATCGCTGCGATCGTGAGCATCTGGACACCTGTTGCAAGTGCGCCAATCGCCAGCAGCCCGAGCGCCTGATTGGAGGATGGTATGACGAACTGAAGCGCTTCGATTGGCCCCGAACTCCCGAGTAGTAAGCCGCACCCAATAACAACGGCACCTGCGATACAGATCCAAAACTGCATCGGGCGAGACTCCTCTTTCCCATTTTGAGCGCGCGTGATCACGACACAAATTGCCGTGCAAACAGCCGCTGCAAGCGGCAACAAAGCTGGTGCGCCGACTGTGACAAAACTGGGCCTGATCACGATCAGCGCGCCGATGAACCCAATGATGAGTGCAACCGAACGGCGTAGACTAATGCTCTCTTTCAAGAAGGCAGCGCCAAGAATTGTGAGAATGAGGGGCTCTGCAAAAGAGATTGCTATGGCGTCCACAAGCGGCATGAACAGCAATGAGCTGAACAGGGCTAAAGCTGACACGCCTAAGAGTGCCCCTCGAATAAAATAGGACAAACGAGGCCTTATGTCGCCCTTTGGACGCCAGACAACAAACAATAGTGAAAGCAGGACAGCCTGCACAAAAAACCGAGCAAAGGTGACAATGCCTGCCGGCAAGCCATGAACCAACTCCTTAGCCATTGCGACCATGACTGCAGCGGACAAGGCTGCAGCTACAACAAAGGCGACACCGGTTGTGTGCGAGGCTTCAGCCGCTTGATCCAGCGGTTTCGTCATGCCATCAACTCCGCATTGCCGCCAGCGGCGGTTGTGTCTACGCAAATTTGTCTTTCGATGACAAGCCAACGTTCAAAATGCTTCATTGTGAGCAGGGGAACGATAGGACCCAGTCGCTCCGCGAGCGCCTGACGTACTGCTTGGGTGTCACCGGACCAGTCGACCACTGCAGCAAGCTTGGACACTTCGCTCAGCGTGTCCGGATCAATTGTCCCGTTAAGCCCGTCCTCAACGCCTAGAGCGACCGCAATAGCTTGACAGCCCTGTTTCTTCGCGATTGCCGATTGCTTTTCAGCCTGTTCTTTTGTCGGTCCCAGGCACAAAACGCGGCCTCGGGCGTAGGTATAGAGACGGTTAGACTCTCCTGTCGGACCAGGTAAGCTGGATTGGGTCAAAGGCGATGTGGGCGTCTGTTGCTCGAGCCGATCAAATGCGCGCTCAATATCGGTTGTCGAAAGCGACTTCGAACCCTGGTCGGCCTGGTAACCAACGTTTTCTGGTTTGAGAAAGCGATAAAGATAGTGTGGCCCGCCGGCTTTCGGTCCAGTCCCACTCAATCCCTCACCACCGAACGGCTGTGAGCCTACGACTGCCCCGATCTGGTTACGATTGACATAGATGTTGCCCGCTTTGACACGGCTGACGATATGCTGAACCCGGTCATCGATTCGACTATGGATGCCGAAAGTCAGGCCATAGCCTGTCGCATTGACTGCATCGACAACCGCGTCCAAATTTTCCGCTTTGAACGTTGCGATATGAAGGACAGGACCAAAGATTTCCTCTTCCAGATGATCGATGCCAGACACGGCTATTGCGGTTGGACCAATAAACGTTCCTTGGTCGGGCGTTTGGATTTGCTTAAGCAACCTGCCTTCTGTCTCAGCCTTTTGGACATGGGCCATGATGCGCATCTTTGCTGTTTCATCAATGACCGGTCCGACATCAGTCGAAAAACCATTTGGATCTCCGACCTCGAGTTCGTCCATCGCGCCAAACAGCATGGTCTTGAAGTTTTCTGCGATGTCTTCCTGTAGGTAGAGCACTCTTAGTGCTGAGCAGCGTTGCCCTGCTGACTGAAAAGCGGATGCGATAATGTCCCCAACAGCTTGTTCCGGCAGTGCGGTACTATCAACGACCATGGCATTGAGGCCGCCAGTCTCCGCGATCAAAGCAGCTGAAGGACTCAAGTGCTGGGCCATAGATTGATCAATGCGTTTCGCGGTCGCCGTAGAACCGGTGAAACAAATTCCGTCGATCTTGGCGTGAGACGTGATGGCTCTTCCCACCACCTCACCAGTTCCAGGCACCAAGGTCAGGACGTTGTCTGGGACGCCTGCCTCCTTGAGTAATCCGACCGCGAATTCGGCGATGAGCGACGTGCTTTCAGCTGGTTTGGCGACCACACCGTTCCCGACGGCAAGGGCCGCTGATATCTGTCCGGTGAAGATCGCGAGGGGAAAGTTCCACGGTGAGATACAGGCAAAAATGCCAGCAGGCTGACCATCGATTTTCTTCGCTTCGGACGCATAGTACCGCAGAAAATCAACAGCTTCACGAAGCTCACCCACGCAGTCATTGATCGTTTTTCCGGCTTCTCGGATCAGCAAGGAAAACAGGGAAACCGCGTTTTTCTCGTAAAGATCGGCTGCCTTGTTCAGGATATCCGCGCGCTCTTGAGTGTTGGCCTCTATCCAAGGTTTGGTCTGATCGACGGCTGCCGTTGTTTCTTCGCTCGTTAGAAACCGAATGCTGCCGATCACCTTTCCATCTTGGGGAGAGATCACGGGAACGACACTTCCTGTTCCTGACCCAAGGTTCCAATCCTTCGCTGAAAGCTCATCGAGTTCCGTGCGAAGCGTTTCAATCACAAACGGGTCCTCAAGATCATAGCCTTTTGAATTATGTCGAGACGGCGCAAAAAGCGCCTCCGGTAACGCTATATCAGTTGATCCGGAATGCGCCATGATGCTTTCCAGTTGTTCGAATGGATCTGCCGCCACCCGCGCTACTGGCACACTCTCGTCAACAATCTGATTGACGAAGGAGCTGTTGGCACCATTCTCCAGCAGTCGTCTCACTAAGTACGCAAGTAGGTCGCGGTGTGCACCTACCGGCGCGTAAATGCGGCAGCGCGTCTTTTCTTGACTATGCACTGCATCATGCAGGGCCTCGCCCATACCGTGCAGTCTCTGGAACTCGTAGGCATCAGGGTTGTCCGCCAACTCCAGGATCGCAGCTACGGTATGCGCATTATGTGTAGCGAATTGAGGATAGATGAGATCGGTCATGCCCAAAAGCATTTTGGCACAGCAAATGTAGCTGATATCGGTGGCCGGCTTGGTCTGAAACACGGGATAGTCTGGCAGCCCCTCCACCTGTGCGTGTTTGATCTCGGTGTCCCAATAGGCACCCTTGACCAAACGCACCATGATCTTTCGATCCAGTCGCTTTGCCAGCTCATAAAGCCAATTCAAGACGAATGGAGCGCGCTTTGAGTAGGCTTGCACGACAACGCCAAACCCGTCCCAATCTTCGAGTTGAGGATCTGAAAGAACCCGCTCGATGACATCCAAGGACAAATCGAGGCGACCCGCTTCTTCGGCATCAATGTTCAGACCGATGCCGGCCATTTTCGCTAGGGCGGCAAGATCGCGTGTGCGCGGAACAAGCTCGTCAATCACACGGGCGTGTTTCAATTGCTCGTATCGCGGGTGAAGGGCTGAGAGCTTGATCGAAATCCCAGGGTTTGCGCGGATATCGCGCGAACGACTGGCTTGCTCTAGTTCCTGGATCGCGTCCGCGTATGAATCGTAGTATCGCTGAGCGTCCGCGGCCGTGCGTGCGGCCTCGCCAAGCATGTCATATGAATAGGTAAAGCCGCTCTTCTCCTTCTTGGCTGCACGTTTCATGGCAGATTGAATTGTCTCGCCTAAAACGAACTGACCACCCAACTCCTTCATGACGCGCAAAACAGCTTGACGGATGACGGACTCGCCCAGCCGCTTCACTACTCCATGCAAAGTTTGAGCGACGGGCCGAGAAGCCGTCTCATTCAAGACCTTCCCGGTCACAAACAAAGCCCAAGTGGACGCATTGACCAATGATGACGATGACTTGCCGAGATGCTCGCCCCAATCACTCGGCGCGATCTTGTCTTCGATCAGCGTATCTATCGTGCCGCTATCGGGCACGCGCAACAATGCCTCCGCGAGGCACATGAGCGCGACGCCTTCCTCTGTGGACAGACCGTACTCCGCCAAAAACAGCTCCATCATGCCAGGACGGCTGTCTGAGCGAATGTGTTTGACCAGTTCGACCGCGCGGGCTGTAACAGCTTTTCGCGTAAATCCGGAGAGACTGCATGTATTTGTCAGTTGAGTGAGAGTTTCAGCATCTGACGCATGTAAGGCATGGCGGATCGCGCTCCGCTCTTCATCCAAGTTGTTTTGCATCATTCAGTCCGCTGCAGTATCGGCACGACGCACCATTCCGAAAAGATCGCGAGGATCGTCAGGATCGGCCAGCATATCCAGTTCCACAAAATGGCCGGTTCGCTCAAGCTGATCGCGGACATAGCGAAGTGCTGAAAAGTCCTCGGTCGCGAAGCCCACACTGTCGAAGAGCGTGATCTGTTCGGGAGACGTGCGGCCTTCCGCCTTGCCTGACATCACTTCCCAAATTTCAGTTACAGCGTGGTCATCGTCCAACTGTTGGATTTCGCCTTCGATCCGCGTTTGCGGCGGATACTCGACAAAGATATCGGAGCGCAGAAGGATGTCCTTGTGAAGTTCGGTCTTGCCTGGGCAATCGCCGCCAATCGCATTGATATGGACTCCGGATCCTACCATATTGTCGGTCAGGATAGTGGCACACAATTTGTCGGCGGTGCAGGTTGTGATAATGTCTGCCCCGCTGACGGCCTCTTGCGATGACTTGCACGCAATCACTTTCAGGCCGCTATTGGCAAGATTTGCGGCTGCTTTGACGGTTGCTTCAGGATCCACATCATACAGTCGGACCGTATCGATCCCGACAACTTCTTGAAACGCGAGCGCCTGGAACTCGCATTGCGCGCCATTCCCTATCATTGCCATGGTTTTTGAGCCCTCTGGCGCGAGATATTTCGCGACCAGTGAAGATGTCGCCGCCGTCCGCAATGCTGTCAGGATCGTCATTTCTGACAGAAGCACTGGATAGCCATTGTCCACGCGGGCTAAAACGCCAAATGCTGTGACCGTCTGAAACCCCCTCGCCATATTGGCCGGATGACCATTTACATATTTGAACCCATAGGTCTCGCCGTCGCTCGTCGGCATCAGTTCGATGACACCCTCTTTGGAGTGAGAGGCAACGCGGGGTGTTTTGTCAAAAGATTCCCATCTCAGGAAATCAGACTCAATATAGCTCGCGATCTCGGCGATCATTTTCGAGGCACCGATGGTGTTCACGATCTTCATCATGTTGTCGACGCTGACGAAGGGGACCATCGCGAGTTTAGAAGGTTCAAGGTTTGTGACAGGTTTTGCTGCAAGATTGTTCATGTGTTTGGTCCGATCGGTCTGGTCAATTAGCGTTTTGAAAGATGAATGCCCGCCATCATGCAGCGGACAGAGCCGCCGGCGGTTTCAATTGTTGGGATGGAAATTGGGAGAAGCATAGCGCTCTTCTCGATGCGCGACTTCTGATCGTCTGTAAGACTGTCGACACCGCGCGTTGAAATTGCGAGATATCTCTTCGAACCTGCCGTCAGCTCCATGGCGTTACCCGCGAATTCGTCGATTTGAGCTTCACTTAGCTCGATCACGTCACGACCGCTTTCCTTGAGACGATCGACAACGGCTGCGCGACGCTCCGCATCGACCATCATTTCGGTAGAGACGAGAGCAAAGCTGGTGCCAACGGCCATTATGACATTGGTATGGTAAACCGCCTTGTCATCTCTATTGGCCGCTTTGAACGCCATAGGTTCAAAATTAAAGTTGGTGCAGAACCGCTCAAGAATGATTGGATCAGCGCGGTTGGACTCTGCTGTGTAGGCGACACGCTCAATGTGATCGAGCACCATCGCGCCAGTGCCTTCCAGAGCTAAATCGTCCTGTTCCAAGCCAGAATAATCGATGACATCCTGAACACGGTAGTTTCGTTTTAGAAACTCGATCACGTCCCACCGGCGCTCAAGGCGTCGGTTTTCAGTGAACATCGGATACACGGCGATGTGCCCGCCAGTGTGTGTGGAGAACCAGTTATTGGGGAAAACAGAGTCCGGCGTTTGCCGTTCACCATGATCTTCAAAGGTATGGACAACGATCCCGGCTGCCTCGAGCTTGTTAACTGCGGCATCGAATTCGGTGAGCGCGGAAATAGCCTCCCGCCCAGTCACAGAACCACTACAGGTTTGAAATGAGTTATCCTCGGCGGTCTGTGGATTTGCGGTAAATTTGTGGGGCCTGATCATCACCACTGCGGCAGGTGCCTGTTGTGTCGACATAGAATTCTCCTCGTCAAAAGTCCCGTGTCGGGCTGTTCATGCGCAGTTAGCTAGTTTCGCTGCTCATCTTTTTTGGGCAGGGCGCTTGACTCTGGTTCGCGCTTCTCGCTAACATTGGTATACTATACCAGTCAGAAGGTAAAGATGTGAAGACACCGATCTTAGACGTACGTGATATTGAGAAGTCATTTGGGAGCGTGAAGGTCCTCAAGGGGATCAGCATTGAGGCTCAGGCTGGCGATGTTGTTTCGATCCTTGGTGCTTCCGGCTCCGGGAAGAGCACCTTTTTGCGGTGCATCAATTTACTTGAGATGCCCGAAGCGGGCGAGATCAATGTCTCAGGCGAAAAGATCAAGATATCGAGAGATCGGCACGGCAGGGGAACGGTCGAAGACAAGCGTCAGGTCGAAAGGCTTCGTTCGCAACTCTCGATGGTGTTTCAGTCGTTCAACCTCTGGGCCCATTTGACGATCAGAGAGAATATTATGCTGGCGCCTATCAAGGTGTTGGGCAAGTCGAAGGCTGAAGCCGGTGAGCTTGCCGACAGTTTAATGGAGCGTGTTGGCGTTTACGCACGCAAAGACGCTTATCCAACGCATATTTCGGGCGGCCAGCAGCAACGCGCTGCGATCGCAAGGGCGTTGGCAATGGAACCCCAAGCTCTGCTTTTCGATGAGCCTACATCGTCGCTCGACCCTGAACTGGTCGGCGAAGTGCTCAAGGTCATGCGGGAGCTGGCTGAGGAAGGCCGGACCATGTTGGTCGTCACACATGAAATGGCATTTGCCCGCGATGTGAGCGACCAGGTTGTCTTTCTTCATGATGGCGAAATCTCGCAATCCGGACCGCCGAAGGAAATGTTTTCCAAACGGCCCAAGGGTGAAAAATGGGGTGAGTTTTTGGCGCATGCCAGAAACTGAGCAAGCAAGAAACGTCTAAACCAACATCAGGATCCACAAGGAGGACTACCCAATGAAAAAACTACTCGCAGCAACACTCGGTGTCGCCGCCATGCTTGGAGCGGCATCGTTCACAGCCACTTCGGCTTTCGCAGAAGAGCAACTGAAAATCCGCTGGGGCACAAGCCCCGGCTACGAACCCTTCATTTACAAGAAGCCCGATGGTTCGTTGACTGGTTTCGATTTCGAAATCGGAGAAGCTCTGTGTGCAGAAATGAACGCTGAATGCACTTGGGTTGAACAAGCTTGGGACGGTATCATTCCAGCCCTGCAAGCCAACAACTTTGACGCCATTCTTGGCTCCATGTCGATTACGCCGAAACGTCAAGAAGTCATCGACTTCACGGTGAAGTATAAGCAGGGCGTGAGCCAATTCGTGGGCGCTGAAGGCGCAGAATTCAACGATGCGCGAGGCGAGATGAAGGGTGTGAAGGTCGGCGTACAAGCTGGTACGACGCAGCATGACTATCTCAAAGCCTACTATCCCGAAGCGGACATCAAGACCTATCCATCGCAAGATGAAGTGTGGCTTGATCTGAAAGCTGGTCGGATCGATGCGACTTTCGTTGGCTTTTTGTTGGCCAAAAAAGTGCTGGAAACTGACAAGGGTGCGGGACTGGCCTTGTTTGGCGAAACTCACGAAGATCCCAAAATCTTTGGTGAAGGCGACGGCATCGGCGTTCGTAAAGGCGAGGAAGAGCTTCGCGATCGCATCAGCGCTGCAATCCAGGCAATCTATGCCAATGGTGAGTATCAGAAGATCAACGCTCGTTACTTCGATATTGATATCTACGGCGAAAAGTAAGTTGGTTGGTGGCGGCCGCAAGGCCGCCACCGTTCTAACACTCCTAAGGACATGCCTTAATGATTGACAATGTCATCGCGTTTCTACCGCTTCTAGCCAAGGGCGCTTGGATTACGATTGCGCTGAGTTTGGCCTCGGTATTGATGTCGATCGTCTTTGGATTTTTGGGAGCTGCTGCGAAACTCAGCGACAGCGCAATCTTACGCGGATTGGGTTCGACTTACACGACGGTTGTAAGAGGACTTCCTGAGCTCGTCCTTATGCTCATTATTTTCTTTGGCGGCCAAATTCTGGTCAATAAAATTGGTCCCGCAACCGGGCTTTATGAGCGAATTGAGATCAACCAGTTTTTTGCAGGGTCTGTGGCTATCGGATTTATTTTTGGTTCATACATGGCCGAAGCATTCCGAGGGGCATATCTTTCAATACCAAGAGGCCAGATTGAAGCAGCAAAAGCATTTGGTATGCGTCCGCGCACCTGGCTTGTCGAAATTGTCTGGCCACAGTTTGTCCCGTTGGTTCTTCCAAATTTCACAAACAATTGGTTAGTTCTTATGAAGACGACCGCGGTCGTATCAATTATCGGTCTGCAAGACCTGACCTATATGGCTCAACAAGCTGGAAAATCAACAGCTGAACCATTCATTTTCTTGTTTGTTGCGTTTCTCGTCTATCTATTAATTACAATCGTTTCTGACCTCGGACTACGCGTCCTCGAGCGTCGTTATCAGCGCGCGTAGGGTCTGAACATGAATTTTGACATTATCATCGAATTCCTGCCCAACTTTTTCGAAGGCCTCTGGATCACAATCATAATCTGTTCAGTATCTCTTGTCACGGGAAGCGTGCTTGCACTGCCGTTGGCGCTGGTGCGGGTCTACAATGTCCCCGTCTTAAGCCCGTTCTCTCGTGGGTATTCCTATGTTCTTCGTGGTACGCCACTTCTGGTACAGATTTATCTTCTCTACTACGGCCTCGCCCAATTTGACTGGGTACGGGAAGGTTGGCTCTGGTTCTTCCTCAAGGACGCTCTGACTTGCTTGCTGTTCGGGTTTACGTTGAACCTAGCAGCTTACCTCAGCGAGATCATCCGCGGCGCTCTTCAATCCATTCCAAAAGGTGAAATCGAAGCAGCGCGCGCTTACGGGATGTCTGAGACAAAGGTCGTCTTGAATGTAACCCTTCCTGGTGCTTTGCGACGAGTTATTCCTCCACTGTCCAACCAGGTAATCTTCCTTGTGCACAGCAGTGCGATTGCGAGCCTTATTGCCGTGACCGACATCCTCGGCGCCGGCCGCGAGTTGAACCAGTCATACTATGTAGCCCTTGAAGGCTTTATCACAGCAGGCTTCTTTTATCTCGTGTTGATCATGGCCCTATCAGCGATCTTTCGTTTCTTGGAGAACCGGTACGCAGGATTCTTGCGCTAAGGCTGGAAGCGGGACTGGCGTGACTGCAAGCGCACCTTGAAACAATCAAGGAGGTGCCACGCATGGCCAGCCAGACAGAATGCAAAATTGACGCTCGTACAGCTGAGCGAACAACACAAATAAAAAGGAAAATGACATGAAGTTGGAAAATAAAGTAGCGATCATCACTGGTGCAGGCCGCGGTTTCGGCAAAGCAACGGCTTTGGCATTTGCCCGTGAGGGGGCTGACATTGTTCTTGCCTCGCCAGACACAGCCGAAATTGAAGCCGTCGCCGAAGAAATTAAGTCACTTGGTCGTGATGCGCTCGCCGTCACAACTGACGTATCGAAAAAAGCTCAAGTCGATGCAATGGCCAAGGCCGCCTACGACAAGTTTGGCAAGGTTGATATTCTCGTCAACAATGGCGGCGTCGCCGTCCATGGCCCGATTCCGAGCATCAAGGAAGAAGACTGGGACTGGGTGCATGCTGTCAATCTAAAAGGCACGCTGCTCTGCACACAAGCTGTTTTCAGCAAAATGTGTGATCAAAAATCGGGCCATATCGTCAACATCGCCTCGACTTCGGGCAAGACTGGGTACGCTAAGTTTGGCACGTATAGTGCGTCAAAATTCGGCGTCATGAGCCTGACGGAAACAACTGATAGCGAAGGTATTGAGCATGGCGTCAAAGCGACTGCAATTTGTCCGGGTGCGGGCGATACCAACCAACGATCTCAAAATCACGTCGACGACACATCCAAGCTGCTCCAGCCTGAAGATGTTGCCAACCTCATTACATTCATTGTCACGCAGCCTGCACGGGTCTCCATTGGCGAGGTCGTTATCAAGCCGCAATTTATGAAAGTTGTTCCGGGTGCCGCCAACCTTAAGCCAGGCATCTAACGATGTTTTGCAACAGACCGGCGCTTAGATGGGGTAGGCATGGGAGCTAATCAACAAAATAGACCTGTAGTTCTTATTTCCGGCGCCGATGGTGGGATTGGTACTGCGATAGTCGATGAGCTTCGTTCTCATGGCTATCGCGTTAGCCTGGGTGTCTTAGACCTTGCCGATGCCGAGCGCCGTTTTGGTCCTGCAAGCGAAATGTTGATGTTCGCACAGTTTGACGCATTTGAACCAGCGTCAGCTGAGAACTGGGTTAGATCGACCCATCAGAGCTTTGGACAAATTGATGGGCTTGTTAATGCGATAGGGTGGGGCACCCGTGTCACAATCCTGGACGACAATGACGACGGACTCGACAAAATGTTCCAAGTCAATGTGAAGGCACCGCTGCGATTGACGAGATTGTGCCTTCCACATCTGCAAGCTTGCGGCCGCGGCAGAGTGGTCAACATCGTGTCACTTGCAGGAAAACGCATCAAGAATGCGGCTGTTGGTTATGCAATTTCGAAATACGCTCTCATGGCCGTTACCCATGCAACCAAGACACATGGTTGGGAACACGGCGTTCGCGCGACAGCGATCTGTCCAGGCTGGGTCAAAACTTCCATGAGCGCGAGCTCTCCGACCTGTCAGATTGAGCCAGAGGACATGACGCAGCCGGAAACGATTGCGCAACTTGTTCGGACAGCGATTGAGTTACCAAACAATGCGGCAATGGCTGAGATGCTGGTCAATTGTGAGTTCGAAGATGTGTTCTAAGTCGCGAGCGGCACCAAGTGAAAAAGTGGAAATCAAAAACAAACACATCCGAGAGAGTACATGAGCAAGAAACCAAATATCGTCTTCATCATCACTGACCAGCAACGCATCGATACGATTGCGGCGAATGGCTTTGATCATATGATTACGCCCAATCTCGACAAACTGGTTCGCCGGGGTGCAGTTTTTGAGAACATGTATGTCGCTGCCCCCGTTTGCGCACCATCGCGCGCCGCGCTGTTCAGCGGGACCTATCCGCACACGAACGGCGTTTTTCGCAACGATGAGCCGTGGGCCTACTGTTGGGTGGAAGAGCTGGCCCAGGCCGGTTATCGATGTGTCAACGTCGGGAAGATGCACACGATGCCGATCGAAGGTTCCTTTGGGTTTCATGAACGCCACGTTGTTGAGAACAAGGACAGGGACAGTCCGGGGTTGCCATTCTATCTCGATAATTGGGATAAGGCGCTGCACGCCCGCAAGGCTTACAAACCGAGCCGTCATAACTACTATAATGAGCTACCTGACTACAATGAAAGCCTTGGCGCTTTCATCTGGGAGCAGGACGAAGATCTTCATCCCGACGTGTTTGTCGGTGAGACAGCGTGCTGGTGGCTCGAGCGGTATCCCGAGGACGAACCCTTCTTCCTGCAGGTCGGGTTTCCTGGTCCGCATCCGCCCTATGATCCGACGCAAGACTACGCGGATATGTACAAGGGCAAGGAACTCCCCAAGGCGATCCGCGACTACGACTTGGATTCACAACCCAAGCCGCTGCGCGAACTCAGGCAAAATCATATTGAGCGGAAGCATGATGCCGTTGTTCATCTCGCAGATCCGACCAACGAACAGCTTCAGCGCCAGAGAGAATATTACTATGCCAATGTGACGATGATTGATGCGCAGGTTGGTGAGATTGTTGACCGCCTCGAGAAGCGCGGTGTGCTGGACAATACGGTCATCATCTTCACATCCGATCATGGCGACTGCTTGAACGATCACGGCCATTCGCAGAAATGGAACATGTTTGAGCAGAGTGTTCATGTGCCAGCAGTGGTTTGCTGGCCAGGAAAGATTGAAGCTGGCAAGCGGTGTGAGCAACTCGTTTCACTGATTGATCTGGGTCCGACCGTTCTGGAAATGGCTGGTCTTAATGTCCCTGATTGGATGGAGGCAAAATCTCTGTTTGATATCCTCTTCGAGGAAGATGACGTAGAGCGTCCGCGTGTCTTTGCAGAAGCGGCAAATGACGGCATCCTGAAGGGCACGGAGTTCATGACCATGATCCGGCAGGGCTCTTTTAAGCTTGTTCATTTTGTCGACAGCGACGAAGGGCAATTGTTCAATCTGGATCAGGATCCCGGAGAGCGGCACAATCTTTGGGATGATCCGGAACAAGCTGAAACTAAGAATAAGCTCATCGATGAAATCCTTGTATGGCGCATCGAAAGCTCGAGCAAAACACAAGGCTTCATCAGCATGCTCGCGAAGAGGTAGTAGTACCTTTCTCAAGATCATGTGTAGCTTGCAGGGGCGGACACATAGAGCCCGAGGACATGTAACCTTCGGATCAATTCCGGAAGATGGATACAAATTGAAAGCTTAGGTGACGAATTGACCGATATGGTTCTGATGAATGGAGGCGAGTTTACAATGGGGTCAGTTCGCCATTACCGCGAAGAGGCTCCCTTGAAGCTGGTCTCTGTTGAACCATTTTACATTGATCAATACGCGGTCACCAACCGAGAGTTTCAAGCATTCGTCGACGCAACCAACTATGTCACGAATGCGGAAAAGCCACTGCTGGATGATCATGGCCAAGAATTGTCGCCCCCTGGGTCCCTCGTGTTTCAGATGGCGCAAGGCCCTGTTTCACTCAAGGACATAAACAACTGGTGGTCACTCATTGAAGGAGCATGTTGGCATCAACCAGAAGGCCCCGACTCCGACATCTGCGAACGCTGGGACCACCCGGTTGTGCACATTTCTTTCTTTGACGCAGTCGCGTTTGCGTCTTGGTCCGGAAAGCAGCTTCCAACTGAAGCTGAATGGGAGTGTGCCGCGCGCTCTGGCACCGAAACCGACTTCCCTTGGGGCGCAGAGTTATATGAAGGTGGCGAGGTACATGCGAACACGTGGATTGGGCAATTCCCATGGAAACATGAGCGCTTGACTGGTCCTCCTTTCACAATGCCAGTTGGCTCGTTTCGACCTTCAGAAAATGGGCTCTATGATACCATCGGCAACGTTTGGGAATGGACTTGTAGTCGCTTCGTTGGTCACGGCCAAATTCACAGAGCATGCTGCCCACAACAGACAAAATCTGATCAAGAACACCCCAAAGTGCTAAAAGGTGGCTCGCACTTATGCGCGCCAAGTTATTGTCAACGATACCGGCCAACGGCTCGATCCCCGCAAGATCCGTCGTCTTCAGCAAGCCACATCGGTTTTCGTTGTATCGGTAGGTTTCAAACATAATGATCAATTTGCGCAGCCTGCAAGCGGCAAGGCCACAGCGTGTGCCTCAGGTTGAAGTAGCGTGGTGTAGTTAGAGAGCTTAGAAATGAAAACACTTATCATCGGTGCGGGCATTATTGGGGCATCAGTTGCCTATCACCTTGCGAAACGAGGTGCCGATGTCACTCTCATAGACATGGCTAAGCCTGCAGCGGGAGCTACAAGTCAAAGTTTTTCATGGATCAACGCGAATTATGCCGCCACCTCTGAGTATTTTGATTTGCGCATGGCAGGAATTGCTGCGTATTCCGAGCTGCAGGCTGAGATCAAAGACCATTTTGGCTTCGTCAGCAATGGTTCGCTCTACTATGGGGTTGATGACAACCAGCTTTTTGAGATGTACGAACAATTGCGACACAGGAAGTATCCAGTAGAGTTAATCGACCAAAACCGGTTCATGGAACTTGAACCAAATGTGGCCGAGCCACCCCAGCGTTGTCTTTACTGCCCGATAGAGGGATCTCTTGATCCTGTATTGGCAACGAACGTTCTACTGAAACACGCTGCATTGCTGGGCTCCAAAGTGCTTTCTGGATGCGAATTGGTCGATTTTCTTTACGAAGGTGAGGAAGTAGTTGGCGCTCGAACAACCTTTGGTGACTTCTCTTCAGATGTTGTGATTGTCGCTGCTGGAACAGCGTCAGGAGAAATCCTATCAAAAGCGGGATCTCATTTACCAATGGAGAACGGGAAGGGTGTTCTCGTACACACTCATCCAGTCAAGCGATGTCTATCACATTTGGTGATGGGGCATGGTATACATGTCCGCCAAACACAGGATGGCAGCTTGATCGCAGGTGAAAAGTTTAGCGGCGGTGCAGATCCCAACGATCCCGTAGCCTTAGCATCAATAATCTCGCAACGGCTGCATGAGTTACTCCCTTCGATACCTCAACTATCAGTCAGCCAGATCGTCACTGGTACCAGGCCCATGCCTTCTGATGGTTTCCCTGCAGTTGGCTTTCTTGAGAGCACGAAAAGCCTGTACGTTCTATCTACTCATAGTGGAATTACACTCGCACCGATTCTGGGCCAACTGGCTGCTGAAGAGATTGTTTTCGGCCGTCGAGAGGAGATGCTGTCGTCGTTCAGTCCAACGCGGTTCATAAAAAACGACTAGCGCCATCTGCGAAGTAGAGGCGAATACTGGAACCTGAGCCGCTGTCACCGTGGAGGTTCGGTTGCTCGCCAAGCCGTGAGTGCAGGACAACCGGGTCAGCGTGAGACGCACGCGGAGAAAGCGCAAGAACACGGGGCAACTTTCCTTCCAGCTTCACCCGTTTGTCTTCAACTATTTGACCGTGAACATCACGCGTTTGGGATGGTTTAGAGATGTTAGATATTCGATTGGTTTACCGGACGTATCTGACGTGACCGAATTCACGACAAGCGCAGCTTCGCCTGTTTTCATGTTGAGAAGACCCGCATCTTTTGAACCAATTGTAGCTGAATGGATTGTTGCCTGGGAGGTTCCTATTTCGATGCCGTAGCGATCATGCAACAACGAATAAAAGGATGTGTTACCAAGAACGTCGTCTGCAGCAAGATCTGGAACAAGACGGCAGGGGATCCAGGTCGTCTCAAGACAAAAAGGAAGATCGGTGACGGTTCTAAGCCGCTTGATCGCGAAGAGCGGCTCACCAACCTCCACACTCAATTTCTCCGAAAGACGTAGACCAGCAAGGTTTTCCTCGAAGAAGAGCAGCTTGCCACCTGGTTCTCCACCGCACTCGTGAACGATCTCAGAAATAGAGTGTGACAGTTCTGAACGAGAGATTGGTCGACGTACCACTGGGGCAGGAATATATGTGCCGCTTGTACCTTTTTTCTCCAAAATCCCCAATTCGAGCAGGTTATCGAGCGCGCGGCGCACTGTGGCGCGATGGACACCGCAGCGTTCTGCCAACTCTCGTTCCGAAGGAATGCGATCCCCGGCCACGTAGTTTTTTCGCTCGATTAGATCGAGAATACTTTGCTGTGTTTGCTCATAGACAAACGGTGTTGAGTTTTCATCTGTGCGCACGATTTGATCCACTTCCCTGAACTCAACTAACTGGTAGTCCGCGCATCCTGAATTCGCAACTTTTTGCGATTGCATCTGTCCAATTTTACTCAAGATTCCAACCTCTAGATACCAATCCGGTGAGCAATTCTTAGAATGTTACGGATTTGAACCCGGCGTCTCCGATGCTTTTTGACCTTAATGGCGAGTCCACGGCGACAACCAGCATAGGTTTATCATTGTTTGATTGGAGCAGTTCGCCGGGTTCTTGGCCCCAAGGTGACCGTCTGGTCGTTGTTGAGTGCTTTGTGCTGCCCATAACCGATCCCATTATTTTCCGAACCAAAGACCGGGCCTCTCCGTGGTGTTGTTTTTTTCTGCCGGCAAGTTGACTCCGTTATGTATACCAAATAATAATTGGTACACAAACCGGAAAAGAGGAACGTGCCCATGGACGCGCTGGTCGACAGCAATGAAACTGAAGATGCCCTGAAGGGTGCGGCTAGCGTCGTCGAAGAAGCGGCGGCCTTGGCTCACAAGCTGGCCGATGGGATTGATCGTGTCTTTTTCGTTGCCTGCGGCGCTCCCAACCGCTCCATGCTGGCGCTGCAATATTGGATCGAGCACTACAGCGGGTCCCTCGAGGTGCGGCGCTACTTCCCGGCTGAATTCATGACGCAGGTGCCACCTCGGCTCGATGAGCGCACGCTTGTCATCATGGGCTCAAAATCAGGCACAACGAAAGAGACAGTCGAAGCTGCGCAGTTCCTGAAAGACTATCCGGTCATCACTGTGGGTTTTGCTACTACAGCCGACAAACCGCTTGCCAAAGCGGTTCAGCATTCCATCCTGACCGGTGAGGCAGAGCGAGACATCGTTGGTCTTCCGCATACGTCGATGGCGATAGCGATGATGGGCTTCATGGGGGGGCTGCTTGCGGCCAAGGACGGATGGCCTCTCGAAGAAAAGCTCCTATCATCTCTTAAGGCGCTTCCAAAAGCAGCCGCGGTAGCTAAGTCTGGCAATGAATCCCGTGCAGCTGCTGAGGCCAAAGAACTTCAGGATGACCAGGTCATCTATCATATCGCTTCAGGCCCAATGTTCTGTACTGCCTACGTCTTTGGCGTGTGTACGTTGATGGAAATGCAATGGCTCAACAGCACACCGCTGGAGTCGGCCGAGTTTTTTCATGGACCCTTCGAGGTGGTCGATGAAACGGTCCCGCTCTTTCTTCTTTTGGGCGAAGATCCAAGCCGTCCGCTGATGGAGCGCGCTGTCACCTTTTGTAAGAAGTACGGCAGGCGGCTTGTCATTTACGATTCTAAGGATTTCGAGATGCCGGGTATTGATCCGGAAATTCGTCCGATTGTCGCACCGTACATCGTTGGCGTTGCGCTGGACCGTATAGGCGAACATCTCGCCGACCTGCACGATCATCCGCTCGAAACCCGTCGCTACATGTGGAAGGTGGAGTACTAAGAATGCCAAGTGTGCTCGGCCTCGGCGACAACACCATTGACATTTACGTCGATCGCGGGTTGCAGTTTCCGGGCGGCAATTCCTTGAACTTTGCGATTTATGCGGCGCGTCTTGGCGCCACCGCTCACTACATGGGCTGCATCGGTGATGACGTATTTGGGGCGCAGATCGAGGCTGCTCTTAACGCAGAGAACGTTCCCGCTCCGCGCCTCCGAAAGACAGCTCGAGAAACATCGTGGTCGCGCGTCCGCCACACCGACAATGACCGATGGTTCGACGGAAGCCATCTCTACAGCTCGGATGAATGTAAAATATATCTCGCTGATGAGGGTTATGTTGAAAAATTCGATTTGGTCCACATCGGCGTCAACAGTATGTTGGACGATCAGCTCGATACAATCGTGTCCATGAGTCGTCGTCTCTCCTACGATTTTTCTGACAAGTTTGATGAAACCTCCCTGAGTAAAATCGTGCCTCACCTTGAGGTTGCGGTTTTGTCTCAGGCAGGGGGCAGTCGGGACGAAGCAGTCAGTCTAGCGCGTTCGGTGGCCGAGCTTGGCGCAAGGCTAGTCATTATTACGCGTGGGTCGGCAGGGGCCATCTGTCTCGACCGTGGAGAAGTCTTCGAACAAGGCATATTTGATGTTGATGTCGTCGATACGCTGGGCGCGGGCGACGCGTTCATTGCCGCATTCTTGGTTGCCCACCTGGATGGAGATTCCACACTCAAAGCACTGGAGAAAGCCGCGAAATTCGCAGCTTCGGTCTGCCAGGAAGAAGGTGCCTTTGGGCATGGACGACCACTGACAGATCCAAAAACAGCAACGCGACCCAGAAACGAGGTGTGCGATTGAAAATCTGTCCGCTCAAAACGGACAACACAGGTTCTGCAGGCAGAACAAAGCGAGTCTAACTCAAACAGGGAGGAGCCCCAAAAATGGCTGCTTATTCGAAAAAGAAATCATGGCGATATCTCGCCGCAACGACTGCAGTGTCGTTTGCGCTGGTAGCATCTGCTGCGAGCGCTCAGGAGCAATATCTGCTCCATCCGGAAAACGCTCCGGGTGAAGACCAACGGGGCGGCAAAATCGTCGTCGGATTCCACATCCCGATGACCCATCCAATCGGCAATGTGGCTTCGGGTAACCGCAACACTCCGGGTGCGCAATTGAATGCGAGCTTGCTGCGATGGTCAGATGACTACGAGCCGGTGCCGTATCTCGCAACCACATGGAATTTCTCCGAAGATGGCAAGCAGTTCAACTTCGAACTGCACCCGGACGCGCGTTTCCATGATGGAGAAGACATCACATGCACCGACGTGGCCTTCAGCATCAAGACAAGCCAGGAAAATCACCCGTTCAAACCGATGTTTGCACCCGTCACCAGCGTTGATGGAGGAGACACGAAGAACTGCACGATCAATCTGTCTCAGCCGCATCCCGCGTTGTTGATGGCGCTGTCGCCAGGCCTTCTGCCAATCATTCCAGAGCACATCTACAATGACGGTCAGCCCATGGCCAATCATCCGCGCCTGACGCAGGATGTCATCGGCTCGGGACCGTTCAAGCTAGTCGAATGGGACGGCAAGGACATCGCGCGTTTCGTGAAGAACGAAGACTTTTTCATCGAGGGGCTACCGTATCTCGACGAGATCGTTATCGATATTGTGCCTGACAAGGCAACACTGACCCTTGGCATGGAAGCTGGTACTTATGACTTCGTCAGCAACTGGGCTGGTGACGACATCGCTGCCGCGCGCAACAATCCCAAAATCAACGTGATCGACAAGGGGTTCGAAGCCATCGGTGCGATCCCCTGGATCCAGCTCAATTTGCGCGACGAAGTGATCGGCGATGTCAAGGTGCGTCAGGCACTCGCTTATGGCTATGACTGGAAGCAGTACAATGAACTGTTTTTCGCTGGCCAGCACCGCAGGCAGTGCACTGGTATCCAGAGCCAGAGTCCGTTCTACAATCCCAATGCCGAGTGCTACGACCTCGATGTTGAGAAAGCCAAAGCACTTCTGGCAGAAGCCGGATATCCGGATGGTCTTCAATTGACCTTGATTACCCAGCCAGGCCTTTCTGCGGGTGCAGAAATTCTGCAGCAGCAATGGGCAAAGATAGGTGTTGACCTGAAGATCGATGTGAAGCCGGACGAGGTCTCGGTTCTCAAGGATATCACCAAGGAAAACTCCGACTACCAGATATCTTTGGTGGGCCTGTGGAATTGGGGGGATCCTGTTATCGGTGTAAACCGCAGCTACAACTGCGACAACCGCAAGGTGGGCGTCGCTTTCTCCAATATGAGCTGGTACTGCAACGAAGAAGTTGACTCTGTTCTAGAGCAAGCTGCGTTCGAAATTGACGTCGAAAAGCGCAAGGAACTCTATTTCAAAGCACAAGATATGATCAATGCAGACTTGCCGGTCATTCCTCTTGTCAACGTTGTCTGGTCTACTCGTGTTCGTCCGGGCGTACAAAACCCACCTGACGGTATCTGGGGGTTCATGGACTCATGGGCTGAACTCTGGGTTCAAAAGTGACCATCGATCCAAGCTGGAAATGAGAACCAAACATGAAAGCGATTGCGGCAAAATTAGTTGAATCCATCTTGCTGATCCTTGCGGTGATCGTTTTCAATTTCCTGCTGGTTTACATCGCTCCAGGCGACGCAGTCGATGCGTTGGCTGGGGCCGGCGGTGGAGATGCCCGTGAAGAGGTAAATGTGCTTCTCCGTGAGCAGTACGGCCTAGACAAACCTCTCCCAACCCAACTTCTGACATATGTTGGCAATGTATTGCAGGGCGACTTTGGCATCTCGGTATCGCAGGGACGCCCAGTCCTGGACGTGATACTTCCACGAATTGGACCAACCATCTTGCTTGCCTTCTGCGCGCTCCTTTTTGCCGTTTCCATCGGAACAGCAATCGGAACCATAGCGGCGAGAAAACCCGAAAGCCTTTTCAGCAACGGCCTGACTGTCTTCGCTCTGATCGGGTTCTCCATGCCGGTTTTTTGGACCGGGATCCTTCTTTTGCTGATTTTCGGGGTCAATCTCCAATGGCTTCCGATCAGCGGGATGGTCGATCTACGCATGTCAAGCAGCGCTGGCATCTGGGAGCGAACAGCGGACGTCGCGCGCCATCTGGTTCTTCCGACGGTCTCTCTAGGTGTGATATTCCTTGCATCCTATTCGCGCCTGTCGCGCGCCAGCATGCTCGAAGTTTTGCAGTCAGATTACATCCGCACGGCACGCGCCAAAGGTCTTTCCGAGCGTACCGTTCTGTTCAAACACGCGCTCCGGAACGGTGTCATTCCCATCGTGACCGTACTCGGTATGGAGTTCGGCGTAGTACTGTCAGGCGCAATTCTTGTCGAGACCGTTTTCTCTTGGCCTGGTCTCGGGAGACTGGCCTTCGAATCCGTTCTTGACAGAGACGCAAACGTATTGCTCGCAATCCTTACGATGGTTTCTGTGACGGTTATCATCGCCAATCTTCTGACCGATATCGTCTATCGGCTCATCGATCCACGGATCCGCGTTTCGGGGCAAAACTAGTGCAAGACAATCTTCAACCACTCAAGGGCGGGCCACCGGATGTGTTGACAACCGACACCTTGCGCATGTCTGCGCCTCCGCCGCGCTACCAAGCGCTCAAAATGTTCTACCGGAACAAGGCAGCAGTCCTTGGTGTCATTCTTTTGTTCGTCATTCTGTTTGTGAGCTTCGTGCTTCCGTTTCTCATCACGGCTGAGAGAGGCGATTTTGTCGGTTCTCGCCACACGCCGCCATTCACCGAAGACGGACCGATCTTTGGAACCGACTATCTCGGTCGAAGTGTAGGTATCGTGGTGATGCATGGAGGCCTTACCACATTGAAGGTGGCTGGCTTTGCCGCGCTCTTGATCGTGTCAGTAGGGGCATTGATTGGGGCGATTGCAGGCTATTTTGGGGGATGGGTGGATCGTATCCTGATGAAGGTCACTGAGTTCTTTCAGGTACTTCCCGGGCTGTTGTTTGCGATTGTCGTTGTTGCCTTGTTTGGTGCGTCAACGCTCACAATTGTTCTGGGCATTGGCGCCATCGCATGGCCGCCGGTAGCCCGCCAAACACGCTCTGAGTTCTTGAAGCAAAAAAATCTTGAATATGTGAAAGCAGCCAGAGCCATTGGGTCTTCCAACGCTCGGATCATGTTTTCCACTATTCTGCCAAACACGTTGCCGGTCCTTATCGTGCAGAGCACGCTCACGATGGGCACGGCGATCCTTTTTGAAGCGGGTCTTGCGTTTCTCGGCATCGGCGATCCGAGCAGTCTCAGCTGGGGCTACTATGTCGGATTGAACCGCCAGTATTTCCTCAGCAATTGGTGGGCTGTGACACTCCCCGGCATGATGGTTTTTTTAACCGTTCTGAGTCTGAGCCTGATCGGTGACGGGATCCAGGATACCGTCAATCCGAAGCTGAGGGGGCGGTGATGGAGATCCAAACGACAGCTTCCGGGCCGCTTCTGTCGGTCAAGAACCTGACCCTTAGATTTGGTCAGTTCGTTGCCGTCAACGATTTGTCGTTTGATCTCTTTGAAGGGCAAACACTTGCTATCGTTGGAGAATCTGGCTCGGGAAAGTCTGTGACAGCGCTTTCAATCATGCGTCTTGTCGAACTAGGAACACGCGCAAAAATCGTAGAAGGCGAAATACTCTTCAAGCACTCCGACGGAACGGTTGTCGATCTGATCAAGTTTGACGAGGCGCAGATGCGTTCCATACGTGGAAACGACATCTCCATGGTTTTTCAAGAACCTCTGACCAGCCTGAACCCGGTTTACACGACGGGGAACCAAGTCATCGAAGCTATCCGTTTGCATCAAGGATTAAACAAATCTGATGCCTATGCCCGTGCGCTTGAAATGTTCGAGCGCGTAAGGATACCGCGCCCTGAGAGAGTAATGGAAGACTACCCTCACCAGCTCTCTGGCGGGATGCGTCAGCGTATTATGATTGCAATGGCATTGTCCTGTGATCCGAAAGTTTTGATCGCAGACGAGCCGACAACCGCACTGGATGTAACCATTCAAGCGCAGATGCTTGGTCTAATGCGCGCCTTGCAAAAAGAGACAAACGCAGCGGTGATGTTAATTACACACGACATGGGCGTTGTTGCAGAAATAGCAGATGACATCGTCGTGATGCGCAATTCAAAACTGGTCGAAACCGGCTCGGTCTACGAAATTTTTGAGAACCCGAAAGCAAGATACACACAGGCCCTCCTGGCTTCGATCCCGCGTCTGGGGTCGATGAAAGGCAAGACAGAGCCCGCGATGTTTGATCTGGTTGATGTAGGTCCGGAGAACTAAATGACAGAATTACTCCGGGTAGAAAATCTGACCAAGACATTCCTGTTGGGCGACGGATCCAAAGTTCATGCAGTTGAGAATGTTTCCCTCAAACTTGGCAAGGCTGAGACACTTGCGATTGTCGGCGAAAGCGGCTGCGGAAAGTCAACACTGGCACAAGTGATTTGCCGTTTGGCCGAGCCAACTGCCGGCAAAGTGCTGCTCAATGGCGATGACATCACGACCCTTGGAACAAAGGCCTTGCGACCCTATCGCCGCGAATTGCAAATGATATTCCAGGACCCGTTTGCCAGTCTCGACCCGCGAAGGAGAGTCGGCTATGCGGTTGGCGAACCGTTGCTTGTTCACGGCATCGAGCGCAAGGGGGACAAACTGCGCCAGATCGTGGGTGATCTCTTCGAGCGTGTCGGATTGCAGCGCTCGCATATGGAGCAGTTTCCGCATCAATTCTCAGGTGGTCAAAGACAGCGTATCTGCATAGCGCGTGCTCTCACGCTCAAGCCACAGATTGTCCTTGCGGACGAGTCTGTATCGGCATTGGACGTCTCAGTTCAGGCGCAGGTGATCAATCTGATGATGGAATTGCAGCGGGACATGCAGCTGAGTTATCTCTTTATCACCCATGATCTCGCCGTCGTTGAACGTATGGCCCACCGGGTCGCCGTGATGTATCTCGGCCAGATCGTCGAGCTTGGCCCTCGGTCAGCTGTGTTCGAGAATCCGGTTCACTCATACACCAAGCGCCTGTTGGATGCCGCACCCATCGCTGATCCCCGACAAAGGCGGGAGCGGCCGTTGTTGACCGGAGAAATCCCAAGCCCGAGATGGGGACCAGGACAAGCACCTGTTTTGGTGACCCTGGATGAGGTTGAGCCGGAACATTACGTGGCAAGAGAAAAGAGTGCGTGAGCGAGAGTAACGAGTCTAAACCGAACATCCTTTGGATCTACACTAATCAGTAGCATTCTTACGCTTCGATTTTGTCGGTGCCGACACACCGCACGTAGACGCAATGGCGAGCAGGGATGTCATTTTCCAGAATGCCTAGGGCCGAACTTGGAGAAATAGAAGGCTTCCATTCAGTGCGGACTGGTCACTGAACATGTTCCCAACGTCAGCATTGCGGTAAGCTTTAACCAAGAAGGACGAAAGGAAGGGCAAACTGATGGAAAACAAAGAGTCCCAAGCCGGATTGACGCATCTTACGCCGATCCGGTTTTCCGATCCACTTCCTGATGCGGTCGATCTCGTGATCATAGGGGGCGGCGTGATTGGCATCTTCACCGCGCTTTATGCCAATCGTTATGGCCTAAAGGTAATCGTTCTCGAGAAAGGTAGGGTGGCCGCTGAGCAAAGCTCCAGAAACTGGGGATGGCTGAGGCAGCAGGGCAGGGACGCTGATGAGTTACCCATTGTAATGGAGGCCAATCGCCTCTGGGGTGACGTTGATAAGCAAGTCAATGGTGCGACAGGATTTGTGAGAGGAGGCTGCTTCTATCTGGCGCGCGATGAAGACCGATTGAAAAAGTTTGTTCAGTGGACGGAAATCGCAAATCAACACCAGCTGGAGACACACGTACTATCGTCAAAGGACATACAATCACACATCGACCACACAACCGGATCAGAGCCGAGTAAAAGTCCTTGGGTCGGCGGGATCTGGACGCCGAGCGATGCACGGGCTGAGCCGTGGACGGCCGTGCCAAGTGTCGCTGATCTCGCGCAACAAGAGGGTGTCTCCATCGTTGAGAACTGTGCGGTAAGAGCCTTGGAAATGGAGGCTGGCGAAGTGTGTGGCGTCATTACAGAAAATGGCGTTGTAAAGACCGAGCAGGTGGTGCTGGCGGCGGGAGCCTGGTCGTCGCTGTTCCTTCAGCGTCACAGCTGCTTCGTGCCACAACTATCATTTCGAGGGACGGTCGTTCGAACCGAACCTCTCCCTGAAGTTACGCAAGGGATGGCGATTGACGAAGGTCTCGCGCTGCGGCGAAGAGAAGACGGTGGCTATTCCCTCAATGGAAGAGACCCAGTCGATGTCTTTTTGGGGCGAGATTCCGTTAGGTCTGTTCGCCACTATCTACATACTTTGAAGTCGAGCTTGGATAATCCGCGGTTTCACTTGTTTGGCCCATCCGAGTTTCCAGACGCATGGATGACCCCGCGGCGGTGGAGATCCGATGAGATCACGCCATTTGAGCGAACTCGGGTCCTTGATCCAAAACCCAATCCAAAAACTGTAAAGAAGGCCGTTGAGGAGTTCGCGAGGCTGTTTCCTGGCATAGGTACACCAAAGATCAAGAACGCATGGGCGGGCATGATCGATACGATGCCTGACATCGTCCCAATTATTGACCGTGTCCCGTCGCTCGACGGTGTAATCTTGGCCACAGGCATGAGTGGTCATGGTTTTGGCATCGGGCCGGGTGTCGGAAAGATCGTCGCAGAACTAGCTACAGGTCGTACTCCAGCCCATAATTTACACCGGTTTCGATACTCTCGGTTCTCAGATGGCAGTAAAATCAGAGTTGGGCCGGCCGTCTAATATCTATTGGGCTGAGATTGACGGAGCGCTAGATCGCATAAGGATACTTATGTTAAGTTATTGATATAATTAGCAAAAAAGTTCCATAAGATATATTATGCGACAAACGCATGTAGCACGGTGCGTCCCACTTTGAAGAGCGACTTGTAAGCGATGACAATGTGCTAGCGTGGAGCCACGCCTAGATTAAAAAAAGAGCCGCTTGATTGCCAATTACAGGATGGAGCTTTGCAAATCAGAAAGCTGACCCCGTGTATCAACATCGCTCAAACAACTGCGGTTAAAATCTACGTAAACCGTATTTGTTGTTTCTCTGACAAGAGATGCTGCACCCCCATCTCCAGCCAGCAATTGCAGTTTCTCAAAACTTTGTGCACTAAAGCAAGCTGGTGCTGAGACTAAATCTCCGCTTCGGGCAATGGAAACTCCTCCTTGTGGACACTCGTCTACAATGGCTTGAAGCCCGTTTGCTTGAATGAACGGCATATCGCCGAGACAAATCAAAAACTTGGACGCATTTAGCTCTATCGCGCGCCTCACAGCTAAAGAAATGTTGTCACCTTGACCCGACAAATGGGAAACAGGTCGAAGGATTTCGAACCCATCGAAAAACTTGTCCAATTCCGGATCCTGAATAACTGCCAAGCGGTGACTAACGTCGACTCCCCTCATCGCTTCCGCTGCATAAAGAACCAGAGGTCTGCCATTGAACTGAGCCAACAGCTTATTTTCAGACCCAAAGCGCTTCGAACTGCCGGCAGCTAAGATCAATCCAACGGCGGTCATTCGATCCCATCCTTGGACGCTGCTAAAATTTCAGCCAGTACTGAAACGGCCAGTGTACGAGCATCTCGCGCTGATGGTATGAGGCCTATCGGTCTCTTGAGTTTTAAGAGATGTTTCGGTGCAACTTTCAATAATGATAATTCCCGCATCAAGTTCTCTTGGGCTCGTTTGCTGCCTTGAGCTCCGATGTAGAATGCTTCAGACTTCAAAGCGTAACTGAGGATTGGCGGCTCCCAATCATGGTCGTGGAAAAACAAAACGATCGCTGTCCATTGATCTACTTTTATGTCAGTTGGAAACTCTGGTTTGGCGATAAAGTGCGCTTGGGTTCCCTCCTGTTTTGCGGTCAGGCATAGATCTTGGTCTGGAGATACTAACTCCACTGGATACCCTGCGCTGGCGGCTAACGATAGGAATGTATCAGTCTCCGCTCCTTTGCCGAACACGATAAACCGTAATTCTGGCACGATACCAATCGATAGAATTTCCCTTGTTTTTGTAGACCGGCGATAACGGTTTAAAGAGATTGCACCGCTTCTTTCGTCTATTTCCAAGGAACACGCTTCTCGGGTATCCAAGCGATCTAGGAGCTCCGCGATAGTTTGCTGACTCGGTGCATGCAAAAGCGTTACTTCCATTGCGCCTCCGCACGGTAGGTTGATGTCAATGTATGGTGACCCAAACCCATATCTGACGACAACGGGCAAATTCAGATCTTTCGCCTTGGCAGCGTGATGTACTAAATCTGCTTCAATGCAACCTGACGACAATGTGCCAACCATGGTGCCGTCATTCATTATAGCCATCATTGCGCCAAGTGAGCGATATGATGGTCCTTCAATATGGCTGATCACTGCCAACGTGCCCTCTTGCTCGCTGTTTGCCAGCGCAATTAGCGGATCATGATCGGTCACATATTTCACGGCAATGGAGTACTCAGTTTCATCGGAACGCTATCGTATTCTTTTGCCATTTTACGTTGATATGATCGAAATCGAGAGGCCTCTCCAGATCATCGACAATCGAAACAACGCGCGTTGGTGTGAGCGGTAACTCGCTTACAGTTTTTCCAGTTGCGTTAGCCACGGCGCATGCGATGGAAGCACCAACATTTAAGATTGGCACCTCCCCCGCGCCTTTTGTACCCAGTGGTCCACAAGAAGGAGCGCCCTCAAAAAGATCGAATTCAATAGGCAAAACATCACCAGCCATTGGCAATCGGTAGGTTTCAAAGCCTTGTTGATTGAATGCGCCATCTTCATTGATGGTAATCTCTTCCTGCATCGCATATCCGAGGCCTTGCACAACGCCGCCTTGAATTTGACTGTGAATTGCACGTGGATTTAGGGCGCGTCCGACATCCTGAACGACGCGATAGGCTAATATTTCGATTTGGCCAGTGTCCGGATCAACAGCCAGTTCACAATCATGTACCGCGAAAACCGGTATATCGATCGCGTCAATGAAATGGCCTGCTGCACACCCTGGCATCGCCGGAATGCCCGGTGCTGTAAATGCTCCACTTCCCGAAACTGGTCCGAATTCTATTTCGGCTTGCTGGATGACTGTTTGTATAGTCGTTCCTGAACCCGGGCGGTCTCGAATTTCTACACGACCATTGGTGAGTACAAGTTCATCACTTTTCGTCTGTAACAGCTCACTCGCAACCGAAAGAAGTTTGTCGCGCACTTCGTCACACGCCGCCGCACTTGCTGCGCCAATTGAGACCGTCGTTCGCCCCCCACCCACACCCAGGTCGCGGCCAGAGGCATCTGTATCAGCCGTTTTGACAATGACCTTTTCGGGATGGATGCCCAGGCTTGCTGCAACAATCTGAGGCAATGATTGCATCATTGTACCCGACCCGATCTCGACACCAGAGGTTACAAGCGTTGCACTTCCATCTGCATTCAGATTGACGGTCGCTGCTGACGGCCCAACAAAAATGAACCATGTGCCCACGGTCGTCGCACGACCATAAAGTCGGCCATCGGGAAGTTCTCTTGCCGTCTTCTGAATAGGATGTTTCGCAACCATCTGTTTAAGCATCGGCGCAAGAACCTCGCCTTCAAACACCTGCCCCGTCGCGCCGATGTCTTTGTCGCCCACGACATTGCGAAGCCGAAACTCAATCGGATCCATATCGATGGCGTCACAAATCTCGTCAGTGTGCCGCTCAAGTGCAAAGGTGTTGTAGACACCGTTGCAGGCTCTAAAGGCTCCATTCGGCGGTGTGTTCGTATACACTGCTTGGCTGGAAAGTTTGATTGAACCCAAGCGATAATTGCCGCCAAGCGTATGGGCGCTCATAGTCGTCAGGAAGACCTGTTCGCCGCCATAGGCACCGCAGTCCATGAGAACTGTGGCCTCACGTCCAACAATTTCACCATCTGATGTGACGGCAGACCGAATGCGAATATCCGCATTCTCGCGACACAAACACGTCATCTGCTCTTCTTTACGCGTGTTGATCAGTGAGACGCTACGGCCCGTCTTTTTTGCTAGAATAGCAGCATAGGGCTCTAGCGAGCAGTCAAACTTTAACCCAAAGCCCCCACCAACAGCGGGCACCGTGACTCTAACATGTGAATCCGGAACGCCGAGCACCTTGGCTGTTACATGGCGCACTGTCCATGGAACCTGCGTGGATGTGTGGACATGATAGCGACCATCCTCAAATGTAGCGACGACTGCGCGGGGCTCGAAAGGCACATGGCTTTGTCGACCGACGCGGTAACAGCCTTCGACAATGGTGACATCATCTCGGGAAAAGGCCTCCTTTGTATCGCCGCGCTCGACGGTCGCTTCCCAAGCCACATTGCCACCACGTGCAGCGCCCTCAAACAAGATCTCATAATTTTGCCAATCGGGATGAACGAGTTTTGCGTTATCGCTCAACGCTTGCTCCATAGTCAGCACAGGTTGTTCAACGTCGATTGTGACACTTATGGCTCGGGCTGCGGCACGCGCTTGCGCAATGGTATCGGCTGCAATCGCAGCGATCGGTTCACCGTGATAACGAATGACATCACCCGCAAATACGGGATGGTCAGCAATGCCAATACCATGCAGACCTGGGGCGTCTGAGTGGGTAGCAATGGCCCTGACACCCGGCATCTTCGATGCGACGTCCGTGTCCAGTTTGCTGATACGTCCGCATGCAACCTCTGACCGCAAGAGAACGGCATGTATGACTTCAGATCCGCCAACATCAACTGTATACTTCGTACGACCCTGCAACTTGTCTCGAGCATCGCGTCGCGGGAAATCCATCACGGCATCTTTTGGATTGAATCGCTCGTTCATTGCGCCGTCTCCAAGTCTGTTTGTTGCATGGACATCACCGCATCAATAATCCGCTCATAACCGGTGCAACGACAGATGTTCCCGGTCAAAGCGGACTTCACATCTGCTCTTGCGGGTGCAGGGTTGGTTTTCAGATAGGAGGTCAAAGTCATGACCATTCCGGGAAAACACATTCCGCATTGAACAACATCAAAATCTTCAAACACCTGTTGAACTGAATTGAGCTCATCAACGGTTGATAGACCTTCGATTGTCGTTATCTCGGTTTCACCAAGAACTCCTACCGGCTGAAGGCAGGACATCATCGGCTCTCCATCGACATAGACGGTACATGCTCCACAAAATCCTTCACCACAAACGGCCTTTGATCCTGTTAAGCGGAATTCATCGCGCAAAACGTCAAGCAAAGGTGTCCGCGGATCGCCATGAAAGACCCTGACTTCCCCGTTCACTGAAATCTTCATTGTTTCACCCCTTGCAGTTCGTACTGATTGCTAATTTGCGCGACAGCATCTGCCAAAAGCTTCGGCAGTACCTTGATGCGATACCAACCCGGCGCATCTACGCCATCACGAGCATCGAAATCGTCAGTCAGTGGTTCTGCCAGAGCTCTAAAATCAGATTTGGAGACGTTCTGTCCGGAAAGCACATTTTCCATGCTGGTCCATCGTTTTGCGACTGGTTCGACCGAGCCGACCGCGACCCGTGCAGCTTCGATTGTACCCTTATCATCCAGATCCAAGGAGAGACTAAGATTGGCGACCGGATAGTCCCCTGCCTTTCTGATGAGGATGCGGGAATGGCTGCTCATCGTTGTCGAGCGAACTGAGCGTGGGACAATGATGCGTGTGACAATCTGTGTCTTTCGTTCTTGGGCGCGCGTGCTCAAAAAATTAGAAATTGAAATTTCCGTCTTCCCATCTTGGGTTTGGATCTCAATCAGGGCTTCGAGGCACAGAAGTGCCGGCACAAGATCGGCTGCAAAAAGTCTCGGGTACTGATGTTGCCACCAACGGTTGCTGCTCTGCGTATTGCGGGATTGGCGGAGTTTGACGCAGCCTGCGCCAGACACTTCAAGTGCGGAATATCCTGAATGAATTTCGCCAAGGTATCGTGTGTAATCATACTGCCGATGGTGAGCGCTTCGTCAGACAAGTCCAGCTGATGTAACGGCTTGATACGGGCGAGTGACACGAAGTTTTTGTCATCATTTTCTCCGCGAACAGGGCCGCGCATCACCCATGTGCCACCAGCTAAAACAACGGCGCTCGAACCACCACGTTCCAGATGCGTAAGGGCGTCTTCAATATCTTCAGCTAGAACCAGTCTGCCGGCGTCATCGTCTTTGTTGGCAGTTTGCATCCTGCGGGTCCCCTGATAAATCTCTTACGTTTCTTCGAAACACCAGACAAAATTGCAGCAGGTGCTCCTTTCAAGAGTAGCGAATGGGGGTGAATTTGGAAAATTCTTATTCCAGAACAACAATATCGGATTTACCAATACTGTGTGTGACCTACCACTGACCTGAAAACATACCTGTCGAGCTTCAGTGAGCAACTGCGCAAAATATTCAAAGATTTTAGCATCCATTGACTGCCAGCAGGTGCAGGAAAACGTGCGCGACAGCAACGGGGGAACGAAACGCTAAATGATTTCAACCTCAACAAACCGGCACTCAAAATCGTTGCCATTGATGACGTCATGTTCGACGCCCATTTTGCGAAAATAGGGAACACCTGTTTTCATTTGAGCCTTGGTGATAGATCCATTCCCGTTGTCGATCTCAAGAAATCCGTCAAACAGAGGAATAACTACATAGTCGTATTCATGTCGATGCCAGCCAGTGTTGTCGCCCCGCTTCATGAAGCGCCACTCGGTTACTCGAGCCCGCTCGTTATGAATAAACTCGGTTGGTAATGCCGTCCCAGCTTTCGCCTTTCCACACATGCCCTGCAGCCTCCGTTTTTTGATTTAATCCATGCCGTCAGTATAGCGTTTTCTTGTACTCATCTTCGATCTCAGCATCGATTTTCGCCATTTCGGATGGATCTTCCGGTAATCCGGCCGTCTGTTCGAGAATGATCTGTGCGATAGAAGGCATCTCGGAACGATCTTGATGTTGATCAGAGTCCCACAGCTTCGAGCGACGGAAGGCCTTCGCACAGTGGATAAACACCTCTGTCACTGATACGATAATGGCGACGTTCGGCACCCTGTCCTTGACACTCATAAGCTCCAGTATCTCTGGGTCACGCGTCACTTTGGCCGTCCCGTTGACCCGCATGGTGTCGTCAAAACCTGGAACCATGAAAAGCAAGCCGACAGCCGGATTGGAAAGAATATTGACGAGAGTATCGAGCCTGTTGTTTCCAGGTCTGTCCGGTATCGCGATAGTTTTGTCGTTCAAGACTTTAACGAAGCCGACCGGATCACCTCTAGGGCTGACATCTGCTCGACCGTCGCTATGCGTGCCGATGCAAAGAAACGGAGACCGCTCAATGAAGTCTTTGGCATGTTTGTCCAAGTAATCTTGACACTTTTGAACCGCTAACGGGTGCTGTCGCGGAAAAAGCTTTCTTAGCGCGACCTCACTTTCAATCAGGTGTTCGCTTTTCAGATCTGGTTGCTCCATCAAATTGTCCTTTCTTTTAATGACATGATCTTCTCAAGATCCGGATTGATGCTGTTCCACACCCATCGCGAGCTGCATGAACTCGATAAAAGCTTTGCCCGCAGTGTTTTGTGAATGGGAGTTTGCCCAAGCCAATCCAACATCCATAGTTGGTACCTTTTCTGCAACTTCCAGAAGTTCGACACGGCGACCTTCCAAAGACCAAGGCCGGCTCACAAGATCTGAGAGAATGGATACGCCCATCCCGTTTGCGACCATGCTCCGAACCGCTTCAACAGAAGAGGTTCTAAAAATCGTATTTGGCTTATAAGGTGTACGGTTCCAGTATCGCTGAGCGGTATTGCTCGCTTCGTCCACAGTCAGCATGAGGTACGGTTCGGCTGAGATATCCTGCAATGAAACTGATGGCTGTTTTAAGAACTTGTGGTGCGCATCAACCCAAAGGCGACGCCGGTTTTTGAGCAGGATATCATGCGACAGTTCTTCGTGATTCACGAGGTTTGATGTGAGCATAACGGCAAGATCAAACCCACCCGTTACCAGTCCTTCCTCGATGTTGACCCGGTCAGCCTCTGAAAGATTGACCTTCACATTCGGAAACGCACGCATGAAACGAGATAGGTAGGTTGGCAAGAAATATCCTCCGACAGTGTATGAGACTGCAAGGTTGATCGAACCGCTCACGTCATCGCGAATGCGGCGCGGGATCCGAACGGCCTCCTCAACTGATTCAATGATATGCGTCGCATGCTCGAGAAACAGGTTACCTTCATAGGTCAAAGATACTCCAGCGGAGTGTCGCTCAAAAAGCTTCGTTCCGACCAAATCCTCTAATGATTTAATCGCTGTCGTAATCACCGACTGCGACACGTTTATGTTCATTGCTGCCTTGGATATCTGTCCCGCATTGGCAGCTGCAATGAAGTATCGTATTTGCCGAAGTGATGGTTCCATCTGTTTCTCCAATACACTTTATGCTTAATTCCGATTCACACTTTAGACTTAGTTACGCATTGACCTTAGACAATTATCCTTTCAGCCGCGTCATCCATAGTCCAAAAAATCCCTTGATTACATTGATAAATTAAGATTTCTGGGGCGCTTTGATGTCACAGAAACGTCACAATGCATGTACTATTTGGATGGTCATTGTATGTGAAAAAACGATAATAACAACTCAAAATACGTATTTTACAATATTAGACAAGTCTCCCACACTCTGCCTGCGCAGCAAATTGGTCGGAGGACAAGTCTGCCGCGGAAACGGAACACCGGATTAATTTCAGTGCTCCTCCAGAGGAACTTCTCAAGGGAGAAACATCATGAAGAAGATCATGTTTGGTCTAATGGCAACCGCGGCCTTCACCGCCGTCGCTGCAACATCTGCAACTGCAGAAAACTGGTACCCCTATCCTGTTCAGGTTTGGGAACCTGCGTTCGATATGAAAAGCCCACGCAAAGACATCAAATACGAAGCGCTGGACAAAGCGGAAAGCGCTCACGAGATTTGCGTTTCGTTTCCGCACATGAAGGACGCCTACTGGCTGGGCGTAAACTACGGTGTCACCGAAGAAGCCAAACGTCTTGGTGTTAAGATGCAAGTTGTCGAAGCAGGCGGTTATACCGAGCTGAACAAGCAAATCTCTCAGATCGAAGACTGTGTTGCCGCCGGTGCAGACGCTGTCATCATTGGTGCGATCTCAGCTGACGGTATCAACAATCTAGTCAAAGAAATTGCTGGCAAAGGCATCCCTGTCATCGATGTGATCAACGGCATTTCTTCACCGGAGCTGACCGCAAAATCTCTCGTTTCATTCGGTGAAATGGGTGCTAAAACAGGCGAATATCTCGCTAAACTCCATCCGGCAGGTTCCGACCCTGTCAAAGTAGCTTGGTTCCCTGGACCAGCAGGAGCGGGCTGGGTTGAAGCGGGCAACACCGGATTTGCAGAGGCCATCAAAGGCAGCGCGATCGAACTTGTCGAAACCAAGTATGGTGACACAGGCAAAGAGGTTCAGGCCAAGCTTGTTGAAGACACGTTGGCGGCTCATCCTGACCTAAACTACGTTGTGGGTACTGCCGTGACCGCCGAAGCGGCTGTCCCGATCCTCCGCTCGCAAGGCTTGACCGAGCAAGTCAAAGTTGCCGCCTACTACTTCACGCCTGGCGTGTATCAGGGCATCAAGCGCGGCCAGATCTTGGCTGCTCCAACGGACTCAACTGCTGTCCAAGGCCGGATTGCAGTGGATATTGCTGTACGAGCGCTTGAGGGCAAACCTTTCGAAAAACATGTTGGCCCGGAACTTTACGTTGTCAGCAATGACAACGTGGACAAGTTTGATCCTACTTCAACCTTGGCACCAGACGGCTTCAAGCCAGTATTCCGAGTAGACTAATATGCCAGAGTTAGCCGGGGCAAAACCCAGCCGACAGCATGAGGTTGACGCGCATCAAGGTGATGCGCGTCTCCTCCTCGAAGCTGTTGGATTGACCAAAGACTATCCAGGCATTCGTGCGCTTGACGACATGAACTTTGATCTGAGACCAGGTGAAGTCCATGTGCTCTTCGGCGAGAATGGGGCAGGCAAATCGACGCTGATATCGATGCTCGCCGGAGCCAATACACCGACGCTTGGTGAGATCCGTTTCAAAAACCATCCGGTCGAGCTCGACAGCGTGCACGAAGCGCGTGAACTCGGCATCAGTGCGGTGTTTCAGGAATTCTCCCTGATTCCGCAGATGACGGTCGCTGAGAACATTTTTCTAGGCGCAGAGCCAACAAAAAGGGGCCTCTTGCAGCCCAGAATGCAGAGACAAAACGCACAAGAAATTCTCGATAGCCTCGATTTTCACTTAGATCCCGGAAAGCGGATAGACCACCTCACTCGTGCTGAGCAGCAGATGGTGGAAATCGCGAAAGCCTTTCGGTCAGAGCTCTCGGTCCTTATCCTTGATGAGCCAACTGCATCGCTGACGAACCATGAGACTGAGCAGCTTTTCAAGCTCATCAACAGGTTAAAAAAACAAAACGTTGGCATCGTTTATATCACCCATCGCATGGCGGAAATCCGAGAGATTGGTGACCGCATTACGATCCTGAGAGATGGTCGTTTCATTGACACAGTGGATGCGAAGACAACTTCAGAAGACGAACTCGTACGTCTGATGACCGGCAGAGTCGTTGGTCAGATATTTCCGAATATTGATTTTCAACCCGGCGAAGTTGCGCTGAATGTTGACAATCTTCGTACCGTTGGCGGAGCGGTCAACGGTGCGTCAGTGACTGTTCGCCGCGGCGAGATCGTCGGATTCGCTGGCCTCGTCGGTTCGGGTAAATCGAAATTTGCGCAGGCATGCTTCGGATCATTCGACATCGAAAGTGGTTCCGTCACTTTCAAAGGCGAAACAATTGCAAAACCTCGAACACGCGACATGCTCAAACGCGGCTTCATGTATTTGCCTTCAGACCGCCATAGCGATGGACTGATGTTGATGCGTCCTGCTCGAGAAAACATTTCGTTAGCATCACTGGATATCGAACCTTTTTCGAAGGGCATTTTTCTGGATCGCAAGGGTGAAGCTAAAATCGTTGATGAGCTGTCGACACGGCTCAACCTCTCACCACACAAAGTGGAGCGGGATGCTGGACACTTCTCAGGCGGCAACCAACAAAAACTGATGCTGGCCAGAAGTCTGACCCGTGATTTCGATCTCATCGTATTCGACGAGCCGACAGTTGGTGTTGATGTCGGCACACGAGCGGCGATCTATGAATTTATCGCCGAACTGTGTGCGAACGGCGCGGCAATCCTACTGATCTCATCAGACCTTCCTGAGATCCTGAATCTAACCAATCGAGCATATGTTTTCTACCAGGGCCGCATTCAGGCTGAATTGGCCGGTGATGAAATCACCGAAGAAAACGTGCTCTCACACTTCTTCGAAAGGGACGCTGCGTAATGACGAGCCCATCAGACTCAATTGTAAAACCACCACGAAAGCTAACAGACATTCTCAAGCGGCTCTTCGTCAAACTGGGCATTCTGCCATTCTTGTTGGCAATCGCTGTCGTCACATTCTCTCTTATGTCCGACAATTTCCTGACTGGCAAAAACCTCATGAACGTTTTGCGTCAGTCGGTGTACCTCACGATCGTTTCCATGGGTCAGATGTTGGCATTGTTGACTGGAGGCTTTGACTTGTCGGTTGGAACAACACTGGCCGTGACTTCTGTTGTTGGCGCTCTCACAATGGCCACCGTCTATGCTGCCATGCCGGAAGCTGTCTGGCTGGCCATCATAATTGGTTGTTTCGCCGGTGTGGCTGCTGGCACATTGATCGGAGTTTGTAACGGTGTGGGCGTCGCATTCTTTGGCGTCTCACCATTCATGATGTCACTCGGAATGACCTCCGTGGGGTTTGGCGTGGCACTGTTTCTGACGGGTGGGGTTCCTGTTTATGGGATGCCACAGGCTTTTGGTGATATCTTCGGCTTTGGAACGCTCTTTGGCATACCGACGCCAATCTACGCCACCGTATTGCTTGGTATACTGCTCTACGTCTTTTTGTATAGAACACCTTTTGGTCGCCATTTTTATGCCGTGGGCGGCAACGTAAAGGCAGCGGCCCTATCGGGCATTAACACACGCGCGACACTGTTTTGGACATATGTTCTGTGTGCCGGGCTCACCGCGGTGGCAGGCATGTTGCTGACAGCGCGTCTGGATACCGGTGAAGCCAATATTGGTTCTGCCATGCCACTTCAATCCATCGCAGCTTGCGTGATCGCAGGCGTCAGTTTGCGGGGGGGCGTAGGGCGCCTGGAGAGCGTTATCTTAGGCGCTCTCTTCATTGGACTTGTTGAGAACGGGATGAACCTTGCCCGCATAGAGTCCTATTTGCAGACAGTTGTTCTCGGTTCCTTGCTGATCCTTGCGGTAATCGCAGATCAGATCCGGCTCCGTTACGTCGCATCACTAAAAGACTGAACAATTTTAGCCGGAGGAGATGCCACTATGGCAATCAATATTAACTGCGATATGGGCGAAAGTTTTAGCCTTTATAAAATGGGTGATGATGCAGCAATCATGCCCTTCATAACCGAAGCAAATGTCGCTTGCGGTTTCCATGGGTCCGATCCCAATCATATGCGATCGACTGTGGAGCTTGCCAAACGACACAATGTGAAGGTCGGAGCTCATTTTTCTTTGCCAGATTTGCCTGGCTTTGGGCGGCGGGAAATGAAAATCGACCGAGCGGAGATGGCCAATATCGTCATCTATCAGATCGGAGCCCTCAACGAGTTCCTTGAGATTTCAGGTGTGAAGCTCAACCATCTGAAACCTCATGGCGCTCTCTACGGGATGGCCGCACGTGAAGAGCACATCGCGCACGCGATATGCGACGCGGCCGAACATTTGAAGGTTCCGATCTTCGGTCTCAGCGGCACGCTGCACGAAGAAATCTATGTTGCTCGAGGAGTAGAATTCCGCGCTGAGTTTTTTGCTGATCTCGACTATGACGACAACGGCAAGCTGCTGATTACGCGGGAGCATCCGACACTTGATCCGAAGTCCGTCGGAGAAAAAGCGCTGCGCGCTGTGAGAGATGGTATCGTTGTAAGCGCATCTGGCAAGGAAAACCCGGTCCGGGCGGAAACAATCTGCATTCATTCTGACACCCCGAATGTGGTCGATATTGCTCAATCCGTCAGAGCCTCCCTTTCTGATTACCTTGCTGCAGCATGAATCGAACGCCGAACCAATAATGACAGGAGTTTACTATGGCTAAATCCGAAATCCGCTCACCTCTCCCCGGCGTGTTCTACCGCAAACCAACGCCTGATGAACCGAACTACAAGGAAGTTGGCGACACAGTCTCTGTTGGTGATGTGATCGGTCTTGTCGAAGTGATGAAGACGTTCACGCAGGTGCAGTCCGAATTTGCCGGAACAATCACAGCGTTTCCGACAGAAAATGAAGAAGCAATAATGCCCGGTCAGGTTTTGGCCGAAATCGAATCTTGATCGGTCCATACTATGAAAATCACTAAACTACTTGTTGCAAACCGTGGCGAAATCGCTGTCCGCATCATTCGTGCTGCCAGTGAATTGGGCATCAAGACTGTGCAGGTTTACAGCGCAGCAGACGCAAATTCCCTTGCCGTCGAAATGGCTGATGAGGCGGTAGAAATTGGACCAGCCTCCGCGGCAAAGTCCTATCTCGATATCGATGCCGTCATGAAAGCAGCCAAAGATACTAAGGCCGATGGCATCCATCCCGGCTACGGCTTCCTAGCCGAAAATGCGGATTTTGCAGACGCGGTAGAAGCAGCGGGCATCGCCTTTGTCGGACCAACCGGCGATATGATCAGATCAATGGGCGATAAGGCATCCGCACGAAAAGCTGCAGAGGATGCCGGCGTCCCAACTGTTCCAGGAAGCGATGGTGTCATAGATGACATGGAAGTTGCCAAAGTGCTCGCAACATCCATAGGTTTTCCCGTGATGATCAAGGCGACGGCCGGCGGCGGGGGACGCGGTATTCGCGTTGCCGAGAATGCCGAAGAATTTGCATCGCTTGCGCCGCAAGCGTCTGCCGAAGCAAAATCGACCTTTGGTGATGGTGGTCTTTATCTTGAAAAACTCATTGATGGCGCTCGCCATATCGAAGTGCAGATATTGGGTGATGGTGAGAACTTTGTTCATTGCTACGAACGAGAATGCTCGTTGCAGCGGAGGCGTCAAAAGGTTTGGGAAGAAGCTCCTTCTTCTGCTTTGTCTGACCAAGTTCGCGAAAAACTCTGCTCCTCCGCTGTAGCTTTGGCCAAAGCCGTTGGGTATCGTGGCGCAGGCACCGTGGAGTATCTTTACGACGATAAATCCGGTGAATTCTACTTCATCGAGATGAATACACGTATCCAGGTCGAGCACCCCGTCACTGAGGCAATTGTAGGCATCGATCTACTGGCTGAGATGATCAAGATCGCAAGCGGCGAACCTTTGTCGGTTTCGCAAGGCGATATCGTCGTACGCGGTCATGCCATTGAAGTGCGTATCAATGCCGAAGACCCAGCGAACAACTTCATGCCCTTTCCCGGAATCGTCGGTGACATGCGTGTTCCTGGTGGACCGGGTGTTCGTTTTGATCACATGCTCTACCAAGGCTACCAGATACCGCCGTTTTATGACTCATTGCTGGGCAAACTGATCGTCCATGCAGACACGCGGGAGGCGGCCATCAACCGCCTGAAGCGCGCGGCTACAGAACTCCGTCTAGATGGGCTTAAGACCACCACGCCCTTGTTTCTGGCCCTTGCCGAAGATCCCGCTGTTCAAGCTGGGGACGTGCACACCAAGTGGCTAGAGCCCTGGCTCGAAATCAATTCCGATAAACTTGCAAGCAAGGGAGACGACTGATCATGACGTCAAGATTCACCTTTGGAGCTGATGAACACATCTTCGTGGAAGTCAGTGAAGAAATGTCGCTCGAAGCATTCTTCAAGACGCTTTCGATGACAAACGCCGTTCGCGACGCGGATATCAAGGGCGTAACAGAGATATGTCCCGCCAACGCTTCGTTTCAGATCAAATTCAACCCTGATCTTATTCATCCAGACGATCTTATGTCAGAACTCAAAAGGATGGAGGAAACAGCAGACAAAGCGGACCCCGTTCTCAACACACGCATCGTTGAAATACCGGTCTACTACCAAGACCCCTGGACACACGAAACTCTGATGCGGTTCCGCGAACGTCATCAAGATCCAAATTCCACTGACATCGAGTACGCGGCCGAGATCAACGGATACAAATCTGTCGATGAATTCATCGAAGCGCATGCAGGGTCGCCGTGGTTTGTTTCCATGGTCGGCTTCGTGTCCGGATTACCATTTCTCTATCAAATGGTTGAGCGCCAGCGTCAAATCCAGGTTCCAAAATATCTACGACCGAGAACTGACACACCGAAACTCACGGTCGGGTACGGGGGCTGCTTTTCCTGCATTTACTCCGTACGCGGAGCAGGTGGATATCAGATGTTCGGCGTCACACCGATGCCCATCTACGACCCGGAACAGAAGACCAGTTACCTCAAGGACTTTATGGTCTTCTTTAAACCGGGCGATATCGTCAAATGGAAGCCGATCGACCGCGCAGAATATGATCGATGCTTGGCCGAAGTTGAGGCCGGGACATATGAGCCGCGCATCCGCGAAGTGCAGTTCTCGCTGGATGATTTCAACAAGGATATCGATGCCACTAACGCCAAACTGATGGAGGCTCTCTATGCCAATTAACGTCAAAACGGCAGGATTTGCCACGACCATTCAAGATCTGGGACGTCCAGGCTATTATCATCTTGGCATTCCTATGGGCGGTGCGATGGATCGCTTTGCGATGCGATGCGCAAACTTATTGGTCGGAAATGATGAAGGTGCCGCTGGCCTCGAATGTGTTTTCATGGGCCCCGAGCTGGAGTTTACAGAGGATGCCATAGTTGCAGTTACTGGGGCAGACCTTCCCCCCAAGATCGATGGCGAAGTTCTTGAATCCTGGACTGCTGTCAAAGTCAAAGCAGGGCAAACACTTGCCTTTGATTACCTGCGATCCGGGGCGCGGGGCTACATTGCCATTTCAGGCGGGATCGATACACCCCCGGCGCTAGGAAGTCGCTCGACCTATCCAATTGGTGCGCTAGGCGGCGTTGAAGGGCGCGCAGTTCAGCCCGGCGATGTGCTGCCAATTGGCAAAGCGAAACAGAGAGTTAATAAGGGCCGTTCTGTACCAAGCGAACTGCGAAGGATGCCGTCCTCGCCAGCTGAATTGCGGGTTCTCCCGGGACTGTACTGGCATCGTATCACGGATGCAGCCGGTGCCAAGTTCTTCGATGAAACCTGGAAAGTTGCGTCTGAAGCCGACCGCATGGGGTACCGCTTTCAGGGTGGCTCGCCGCTGGAATTTGTTGACCGAGAACCGCCATTCGGGGCTGGTTCCGATCCGTCAAATATCACTGATGCTTGCTACCCTTATGGTTCGATCCAGGTTCCAAGCGGAACAGAACCCATCATCCTACATCGAGATGCGGTGTCTGGTGGAGGGTATTTCATGCTCGGCACTGTGATTTCCGCTGATATGGATCTCATTGGCCAGTTGCAGCCTCACACTGAAACGCGCTTCGTCAAAGTCAACATGCATACCGCTTTGTCTGCCCGGCGTGATCGGGCCGCTCTGTTAGAACGCGTGCGCGAAGCGCTCGCTTAACTCATTCAAATCTTTCCTGTTGGAGAACACCATGTCTACGATCAACGATACCCATCCCACATTGGTCAACTCAATCTGGAGTACTGACCAGACTCTTGTTCGCAATGTATTGCTTGCCATTGCTGGCAGCATCGCTCTCTGGATTTCCGCAAAAATTCAAGTGCCCTTCTATCCTGTGCCGATGACGATGCAAACCTTCGTTGTGTTGGTGATTGGTATGTCTTTCGGTTGGCGGCTTGGCGGCGCAACCGTGCTGCTGTATCTCGCCGAGGGAGCTTTTGGTTTGCCGGTTTTTGCTGGGACACCAGAAAAGGGCGTTGGTCTTGCCTATATGGCTGGTCCAACAGGCGGATATTTGGTCGGCTTTGTTGTAGCCACAGCCCTGGTAGGGTGGTTGGCTGAAAAAGGCTGGGATCGGGGTATCCTGACGACCTTAGCCGCGATGGTTCTCGGAACTGCTACAATTTTTGCATTTGGTGTGTTTTGGCTCGGCTCTATTATCGGCTGGGAAAAACCTGTCCTGGAGTTTGGCTTCTATCCCTTCCTTCCAGGTGCGGCTTTCAAAATCGCTCTTGCTGCCGCAGTGCTGCCAATCACTTGGAAATTGGTGAACAAGTCTTCCAAGACACCTGATGCGGATGCGAACCTATGAGTACCAATCTGGACATACAGGCGCGTAAAACTGACGCGATAGCGCGCGGTGTTGGCATGATGACGCAAGTCTATGCTGACCGTGCAGAGAACTCCGAAATCTGGGATGTTGAAGGCAATCGCTATATCGATTTTGCAGCAGGTATCGCCGTGGTCAATACCGGCCACCGGCATCCCAAGGTTATTGAAGCTGTTAAGGCACAGCTCGATAAGTTTACCCATACTTGCCATCAGGTCGTGCCCTATGAGAACTATGTGGCGCTTGCAGAGCGGTTGAACAAGCTTGTTCCAGGAAACTTTGCCAAGAAGACGGTCTTTGTCACAACTGGTGCCGAGGCAATTGAGAATTCCATTAAGATCGCCCGTGCTGCCACAAAGCGAGCAGCTGTCATTGCGTTCTCCGGCGGATTTCATGGCCGGACATTTATGGGCATGTCTCTGACTGGTAAAGTGTTTCCATACAAAGCAGGCTTTGGCGCGATGCCGGGCGATGTTTATCACGTCCCCTTCCCGATCGACCTTCATGGCGTAACGGTTGAGGATTCATTGAATGCATTGACGACTTTGTTCAAAGCCGACGTGGATCCCCAGCGTGTGGCTGCAATCATTGTTGAACCTGTACAGGGTGAAGGCGGCTTCTACCAAGTACCGACTGCTTTCTTCAAGACTTTGCGGGAGATCTGCGACAAGCATGGCATCCTTCTCATTGCTGATGAAGTGCAAACGGGCTTTGCAAGAACCGGGAAAATACTTGCAATGGAACATCACGGAGTTGCGGCTGACCTGACCACAATGGCCAAAGGTCTGGCGGGTGGTTTTCCGCTCGCAGCAGTGACGGGACGAGCAGATATCATGGATGCTGCTAATCCCGGTGGGCTGGGCGGAACCTATGGCGGTAGTCCTATTGGGATTGCTGCCGCCCACGCTGTTCTTGACGTGATTGATGAAGAGCAGCTCTGCGAACGGGCCGTTTCACTTGGCAATCGCCTCAAACAGCGCCTCCAAAGCCTGCGAGATGACGTTCCCGAAATAGCCGACATCCGCGGCCCCGGGTTCATGAATGCGATCGAGTTCAACGACGCGATTTCTGGCAAACCAAGCCCAGAATTCACCAACGCCCTTCGAGCCAAAGCGCAAGAAAAAGGACTGCTATTACTGTCATGCGGAATCCACGCGAACGTCATTCGCTTCCTTGCTCCGATCACCATTCAGGACGGGATATTCCAAGAAGCATTGGACATTTTGGAAGCTTCCATCCGGGAAGTCCGTTCAGAAGTGGGATCAAAATCATGAGCAACGTAGTCAATCTCAACAGCCGTCTTCTCAGCTCTGACAATCTAAAGACAGCCGCCTTTGTAGGGGGCGTTTGGGTCTCGAGTGCAGTAAGCGGCAAGACGTTTGAAGTTACCAATCCATCAACAGGTGAAGTGCTTATTTCTCTCCCCGATCTGGGTGTTGAAGAAACCAAATCTGCGATTGATGCTGCCTATGTTGCTCAAAAAGATTGGGCGGCAAAAACAGGCAAAGACCGGGGTGCCATACTTCGCAAACTGTATGACTTGATGCTCGAACACGCAGATGATCTTGCCACGATTCTAACAGCTGAAATGGGTAAGCCTCTGGCAGAAGCCAAAGGCGAAATCCTCTATGGGGCAAGTTACGTTGAATGGTTCGCAGAAGAAGCAAAACGCATCTATGGCGATATCATCCCCGGTCATCAGCCCGACAAACGCATCATGGTTCTCAAACAACCGATAGGTGTTGTGGCTTCGATCACGCCTTGGAATTTTCCAAACGCTATGATGACCCGCAAGCTTGCGCCTGCCCTTGCAGTAGGTTGTGCATTTGTAGCCAAGCCTGCAGGTGAAACACCTTTGTCTGCACTCGCAATGGCTGTGCTTGCTGAAAAGGCTGGCTTGCCAAAAGGCTTGCTCAGCATCATCACATCCAAATCAAGTGCAGCCATCGGGCAGGAATTCTGTTCCAATCCAAAAGTGCGCAAACTGACTTTCACGGGTTCCACAGAAGTCGGTCGCATCTTGATGAAGCAATCCGCAGATCAGGTCATGAAGACATCTATGGAACTTGGCGGCAATGCGCCATTCATCGTCTTCAATGACGCAGATATTGATGCAGCAGTCGAAGGCGCAATGATCTCCAAATATCGCAACAACGGACAGACCTGCGTTTGTGCAAATCGCATCTACGTTCAGTCAGGTGTTTATGACGCATTCGCAGAGAAACTAACTGCAGCCGTCAATGCTATGAAAGTCGGTGACGGTTTTGGCGACGGTGTAACAGCTGGACCGCTCATCACGGAAGATGCTGTTGCCAAGGTGGTCGAGCACATTGAGGACGCCACATCTAAAGGTGCAATAGTCGTGGCCGGTGGATCACGTCATGCGTTGGGCGGCACATTTTTTGAACCAACCATCCTGACCGGCGTCACGCGGGACATGAATATTGCTCACGAAGAGACGTTTGGCCCCGTCGCACCTCTCTTCAAGTTCGACACAGTCGAGGACGTTATCGAGCAAGCCAATGACACGATCTTCGGATTAGCTTCCTACTTCTACGCCGGTGATCTCAGCAAGGTCTGGCGCGTCGCTGAGGCTCTTGAATACGGAATGGTTGGTATCAACACCGGGCTGATCTCGACCGAGGTAGCACCTTTTGGTGGCATCAAGCAGTCCGGTCAAGGCCGTGAAGGGTCCAAGTACGGCGTCGATGATTATCTAGAGATGAAATATCTTTGCATGGGAGGCGTGTGACAAACGCCCTCAAGCAGAGGTCATTATACGCATTTGCCAATCCCGTAATCAAATTGCTGCGAGCAACAGTGCTTTCCTCCCGAGCCCGCTTACAGCACCTTGGCCGGCGAACGATTTGAAGCCTTTCTCGTTCGCCGGCCTCTTTTTAACAGCAAGGTCGAACAGACCCTTTTGACGATGTTAGTGAAAAATGACGGACGTAACTCATACTCCCAACAATCTTGGTTCCTATTGGATGCCCTTTACCGCATCCAAAACATTTACTGATAACCCTCGGATGCTCACGGGCGCTAAAGGGCTATATTATACGACTGCAGACGGCCAAGAGCTTCTCGACGGCACCGGCGGTCTATGGTGCTGCAATGCTGGACATGCGCGCCCCGAGATCACGGCCGCTATTCAAAAACAGGCTAGTGAGTTAGACTTCGTACACTCCTTTAATCAAGGACATCCAATTGCCTTCCGAGCTGCCAATCGCATGGTGGAACTTGCCGAGGGATTTGACCACATATTCTTCACCAATTCCGGTTCTGAAGCTGTAGATACAGCCCTGAAAATCGCGCTTGCTTACCACCGCGCCAACGGGGAGGGTCAACGCAGAATTCTTGTTGGCCGTCACAAGGCCTACCACGGGATCAACTTTGGCGGCCTATCGGTCGGCGGTATTGGTCCCAACAAATCACAGTTCGGCACACTTTATCCGTCCGCCCATCATATGCGTCATACGCTCCTACCAGAAAACGCATTTTCTCGCGGCATGCCAGAACATGGCGCGCACCTAGCTGAAGATCTAACATCGCTCTGCGAAGTTCATGGCGGCCAGAATATTGCGGCCGTGATTGTGGAGCCGGTTGCGGGTGCTGGTGGTGTCTTTCCACCACCCAAAGGCTATCTCGAACGCATCAAGGCGATATGCGACGCCAATGGTATCCTCTTGATTTTCGATGAAGTGGTCACTGGATTTGGACGCTTGGGAACACCGTTCGCCTATCAATACTTCGAGGTGAAACCCGACCTAGTCACCGTCGCAAAAGGTATGACCAATGCGACGGTTCCCATGGGTGGTGTCTTCGCCACATCGCATGTCCGAGATGCTTTTCGAAATGGGCCAAGTGCTATGCCCGACCTCTTTCACGGCTATACGTATTCTGGTCATCCACTTGCCTCAGCTGCGGCGATCGCAACTCTCAATGTCTATCGAGATGACAAGATTTTTGAAAATGCCGAAGCCATGGCTACGCTGTGGGAGCAAATGCTGCACAGCCTCAGTGACATCTCCGCCATTGAAGATATTCGCAATCTTGGACTCCTGGCCGCCATCCAATTAAAGGCAGGCGCTGTAGCCGGAGATAAGGGACGAGCAGCCTATGCGAAGCTGTGGGAGAAGGGTCTCATCACGCGACCGATTGGTGACACAATCGCCATGTCGCCACCTTTAACGATAGATACGCTGACCATTGAATGGGTTGGCGAAACACTGAGGGGAACAATCAGCTAGAATGAGAATATCTGTCGCTTCTCTTTCCGGAGGTGTCCTGGTCTCTACCCTGACGCCTTTTGATGATGCAGGGTCTGTGATGTGCGACGCCATTACCGATCAGGCACGCAGGCTGACCCGCATTGATGGGGTGATCGGGATTGCCGTGAATACCACTGTGCGAGAGCGTCTCGCGATGACACCCGAAGAGCGTCTGGAGGTGATCCGTTGCACGCGATTGGCGCTAGATGTCGATCAGGTCCTCGTCTCCTGTGTTGGTGAATTGTCCGAAGCGGTGTTCGACGATGTGGTCGCCTGTAAGGCAGCTGGCGCAGATGCGATCATCACCTTTCCGGCCAAATGGCGACAAGGGTTTGAAGGTAGTTCGTTTGCCGAGCGGATATCACACCTTGCCACGTTGACCGACAGCTTGGCCCTGCCTGTCATTGTCGCGCTCGGCAATGGCGAGCGACGATGGGCGGAAAGTCTCGAAGACATAACTTTGCTGGCTGATCGAGGGCGAAAAATCCTCGGCTTCGATATGGGTCAAGACGACAACGTCTTGCGCTATGATCAAGACTTCTATGCTCTCAAGTCTGTTGATCGACCCATGGCGCTGCTGCCGTCTTCCGAAGGGGCGCTGTTCCACAACCTCAACACCGGCGGCGACGGTGTTCTCTCGTCGCTCGCCTATGTGGCACCGCATGAAGTCGCGGCCCTTTACAATGCCTCACGCAACAGTCGGATTGCTGAAGCGCAAGCGATCCACAACCGCCTGTCGCCTTTGGTTGCACTTCTGAACGGGCATGACATCGACACTCGCGAGATGATTTACCGCGAAGTCGCGCACATTCGCGGTTTGCTTGCTTCATCAGACGCGCGTGGGATGACTGTTCCGCTCTGTCCGCGTTTTAGTCGGGAGCTGGCCAGGACGCTGGACGATATCGCCCTCAAACCTATCAGCTGGATATAAGTGAAGCTCACGAATTGATCACCTCTCAAAGAAGACTTACAGCCACCAGCTGTTATGGCGGGATGTCTCAATTATGCGAAACTAGGCCCAGTTATTTAGTATTACAATTGGCTCTCTTGGCTGAAGCCACACCAAAGGCAAGTTTCTTGCTCGTCCATTCAATTGATCGGTGTAGGGAAAATACGCAGTGTACTCGCGCCACCGTCAACGGCGATGATTTGACCATTGATGAAGCTGGACGAGTCTGACGTCAACATCGCTGCAACAGTTGCGATCTCTTCAAGATGGGCAACCCTTTGGATGGGTGTTGCGGCTACCCATCCTGTTCGTGTCGATGGGTCGGGCATCATTCCACCATTGACTGCACCCGGAGCCAAGACATTAACCCTTATTCTGTATCTCGCCAACTCAGCAGCCATTACACGAGCCAGCGCGGCAACACCGCCTTTTGATGCAGCATAGCCGCCTCTTTCGGGAACACCGATTTGTCCATGAATCGAGGTGATCAAAACGATGCGACCACCTGTGTCCTTCATCATCCGGGCAGCTGCCTGTGCCACTCGAAAGGCTCCCATCAGATTCACATCAAGATGGGCCGCAAAGTCTTCTTCTTTAATGTCCAAAAACGGAGCCGACCGCAAAATACCGGCTGCGTGGACCAAGACATCAATGCCGCTCAAACGTGTTCGAACTTGATCCATTGCATTTGCAACGGACGCAGCATCTGAAACGTCGACCGGTACAAAGTCGACCTCCCGATCCGGGGGTTCAACCTGATCTAGGCATAAGACGTGATCGCCTCGTTCCTGCAAGGCCCGGATCGTCGCTTGACCTAAAACGCCTGAACCTCCGGTCACAACGGATCGAAGGGGCCTATTTGATAGCTCTGCGGCTCGCCTGTTTGCGGTAGTCCTGGAGGCGCCAATTGAGCTTGCGACGTCGCTCACGGCCGTCGTTCCTGAATAGCGGCTAGATAATCTGCATGGCTGACACAATGGCTTGCAGCGCGGATGTATTCCTTTGTCAGTGCCTCAACCGATTTGCGCGCATGCGCACGGATTTTTGGCACCTGTGCTAAATGGCTCTTGGCCACGCTCGGTCTTAGCAGTTGTAAACCGTCAAGGACCGGATAGTGAAGCTGCTCTTCAATATGCGGCAAGCCACCAGGAAACGGATCGAAGTCTGCACGAGTGGGCATCGCATGCTGCCACAGCGAGAGGCGCGACCAAGTGGATTCGAGAATACACTGGTCTTGCACATACTGCCAAAACGGTTCTTTGCGTTCGCTGACATAGTGTAAATTGATAAAATCGCGAAAATCATCGACCTGCCGTGCGACAACGTTGTTGTAAGCCTGTCGCTTGGTTGCATCTGCGGAAACCGCAGTTTTCAAATGCCTGCTCGTGAACAGCATCAGCTGCACAACTGTTCCATGAATCGATGTCGCTTCCAATGGTTCCAGAAAGCTTGATGCCAATCCAAGTCCGAGACAGTTTCCGATCCAAGCCTCTTCCAAACGGCCTATGTCGAACTTCAGATCGTTTCTCGGCTCGATCTTCCTGCCAAGAGCAGTTTCGATCTCCGCTTGCGCTTCATCTGGCGTGCGAAATTCGTCGCAATACACATAGCCGCAGCCGATGCGATCTTGTGTCGGGATTGACCACATCCATCCAGCCTGTTGGGCCCAGGCAAGTGTATAAGGCGCAATGTCAGCACCCTCGTCGTGCTCCAACCAAAACGGCATAGCACGGTTTGCAGGAAGGGACGCGGCATAAGACTTCCATTCTGCCCCCATGATCTTACCGATCAGACGGCGCCGGAACCCGGTACAATCGATAAAAAAGTCACCATCAATGTCCTCTCCATCCTCTGTCTCTAAATGAACAATGTCTCCGGTCTCAGCATCTCTAACTGCACCTACGATTTGCGCATCTACTCGAGAAATCCCCTCGGCTTTTTCCCGTAGCCAGACGCCGACCTTGGCTTGATCGAAGTGAAAGGCGTGGTGATATGGGCCGGCAGGCAGAAAAGACCCGTCTGGCTTTCTCGCGAACGGCGCTTTGTCCCGTGCCATAAGCTGACCGAACAAATGCGCATTGGAGACCGGACGGTTATTGGCGACCGCATAGATATCGAGCGCTGACGCCTGTGACCGAACATCGAGTGCCGGGTTGATCGCGATCTGGTTAGGATCGTCAATCGGCCCGTCATAGCTGATCCCGACATTGCGCCAATCCTTATGGCGAATACCCAGTTTGATTGTGGCTCCCGTCGATCTTATGAAATCTGCCTCATCGAGACCCAATTCAATCAACATCTGGCGAAACACTGCCGTCGCGCCCTCGCCCACCCCGATTGGTGGGATTTTGCTCGATTCAATCACACACAGATCGATAGGCAGTTTGTTGAGGCTGGCGAAGCGCTGTATCATCAATGCAGCTAACCAGCCGGCCGTGCCACCGCCAACAATCACGAACTTTGATCTGGGTGCGGCCATCAAACCATCACTCAGCCGCCTGCGGGTAATGAACCCGTGCCCAGTCTGGAAGCCATTCTCCATGTGCTGCCAAAAGGTCGTTCACCAGTGCCCAGATTTGATCGAAATCCAGCTCAGCCGCTGTATGGGGATCCATCATCGCGGCGTGATAGATATGCTCGACATTTTCGGTCATGAGCGCTTCGACTGTCAATTCTTGAACGTTAACATTCGTACGCATGATCGCCGCTAGTTGAGGCGGTATTGCCCCAACATGAATTGGCTGAATGCCATTGCGGTCTACCAAACAGGGTACTTCAACAGCACATCCTTCTTGGAGTGAACTGATATGGTTTTGATTGATCACATTGCCATAGATGACCGACGGTTCGCCTGTCCAAATGGAATTGATAATTGAGGACGCGTATTCATGGCTTTCTTTGATCTCAATAGTGTCTTTCGTTCTCAATACTGTCAATTCATCCGCCCAACGTTCGACCTGTTCTTCGCAGCGTTTTGGGTATTCATCGATTGGGACTTGAAATCTCTCAATCAGATCCGAGCGCCCATTTTTGATAAACCAAGGTGTATATTCGGCGAAATGCTCTGAGCTTTCGGTGACATAGTAGCCTGTTCGCTTCATCAGCTCGTAACGGACCTTGTTCTCACATCGCTCCATTTCCCTGTGCGCAGGCAGTGCGCCGTCTTCATAGCCTCTGTGAAGGTCGGGATATAAGTCCCGATAGGTTCCGTTCGCCATCACCTCTTCGAGAGTTAGGAAGAAAGATATATGGTTGATGCCCGCACATTTGTATCGAAGGTTTTCGACTTTAAGACCAAGGTCATTGGCAATCACTAACGCAGTATTTTGAACGGAATGGCAGAGGCCGACTTGCTTGATCTTTGGATATTTTCGCGCAATGGCCCAAGTGTTGATCGCCATGGGATTTACGTACTGAAGCAACACTGCCTCTGGGCAAACCTCCATCATGTCGTCGCAGATAGACCAAAGGTGTGGCACCGTGCGAATGCCCCGCATGATGCCACCAATACCAACGGTGTCTGCGATTGTTTGCTCGAGCCCATATTTCTTCGGGACATCGAAATCGATCTTTGTACAAGGGTCATATCCACCGATTTGAAAACATACGACCACGAAATCTGAATTTTCTAAAGCTGCGCGCTGGTCCAGATAAGTCGAACATTCTGCACTGACTCCGAGGCTATTAATCATTTTTTGAACGACAATCTCCGACTCGTTCAATCGTGTTTGATCAATATCCATCAAAGCGATGTGAGCACGTTGCAAGGCCGGCCTGCTCAATACATCGCCAACAATATTCTTCATGAAGACTGTAGAGCCAGCGCCGATAAATGTGACTTTTGGACCTGCCATCGTATTTCCTTTCTTGCCAGAATGTGGCGTCGTTCTAGATTTTTAGTTCGGCGCGTGTAAGAGTTCGTGTGCCCGTTTGATGCCGGCGAGCGTGTATGTCTCAACATCATTAATCTCGGATTCTGCTCCGACCAATGCGAGTCCTTGTGCGTATTTCTGGCAGAGTGTTTCAGGACCGAGAAGCATGACAGGTGCATCTTGCCAGAAGCTGCGCGCCGCACTGATTTCGCTGCCAATCAGTGTGCCGGAAAGGCTTGCGCGGCCACACTCATTGCCTTGTCCCGCAAGAAGACCTTCGGCTCGTATCTTGAAGAACCCGCTGGGTGCGTCCTCGGGGCGGCTCAATGCGGACTTGCAGGATTGAACAAATGTATCTTCATCCCATCCATCGCCAGAGAGGGAGTGTTTCAAAACTGTACTCGATTCAAAAGCAGCAAATAATTCACCTGTGACAAATGTTTGGAACTTTACGATCTGTCCATCACGTATCAAAACCCATTTGCTGTGCGTGCCCGGCAGGCAAATCACACCGTTCCATGCGGGTCTATCGGCAAGAAAACCCAAGATTTGCGTCTCTTCGCCCCGCATGACATCGGCCGGATCAAGTTGGCACACACCGGAAAGGATCTGTACGGTGATGCGCGCATCTGACGTCGGTGCGTCTATGATGGCATGCGCTGGTTTGCAGGGCGCCGTATCGTAGGGGGCTTCGATCCACCCCTGCTTTGCTCCAACCATGCCACATGCAATAACGCTTGTGCGGCGATGGTCGGTCAGCCAAGGCTCGATCAGTTCTAAGAGAGCAGGTTCGAATTCATCTGGGTTCAGGCTGCTCATACCCATGTTAGATTCAGATGATTGCAGAACCCGACCTTCTCCATCTATTGCCCAAACGCGAAGGTTAGAGGTCCCCCAATCCACTGCCACCCAAGCGAGTCGATCTGAAATGCTGTGGTTCTTGCCTTGTGGCGACGCAGTTTCAATTTGCATGATCGGGCTGACTTTCTGTGAGCGCAGCAAGCCAATTGACGAGATTGGAAACGAGTTGCGTGGATTTGGATAAGTCGGATTTGCGCGGATCGGGCCCATAGACACCCCAAATGTCACTGGCAGGATCGTCCCAGGCCAAGTCTTGCTGCTCTGACTGCGTGTCTGGGAGGCGGCTTAGGTCAACGGTCTCTGGCCAAAGTCCATGCAACAGCGTGGTCTCGAAGATACCTGCGTGATCAGGTGAAAAGCCTGAAATAGCGGCTCGACTAACGGAACTCGAGGTCACAGCCATCTGATTTTCGGATCGCGCCCATTCTTCCGCAATATCGTCAATAAGCTGAAGTTGCTCTTCTGGAAAATGCCCTGAAAACAGCACGACATGTTGGACTTCGAATTCAGACAAGCGCGCCAAGGTGTGATTGATGAGCGCTTTAATCTCGTCTGCGCTCGTCATCATGATCGTCCATGGAAAATGACCATGTCCGCCGCCGGTACCGTAATGCAGTGGCGGATAGACCAACCCGCCCGTCTTTTCAGCAGCGCGCAGACAAAGTCCGTGCGCCGTCAATGCGTCAAGACCAATAGGCAGATGCTGACAATGCCACTCGATGGTGCCAAGTGGCACATATATCAATGAGCGTTGTGCCAGGACTTCCTCGATTTGATGAGGGCGCAAAAACTCAATCTGTCTGGCTGAAGAGAACGTCATACGTAATAATTCCTCACCCAGGCATGCTCGCCCATTTTCTGAGCCAGCTCGTCGGAAAACGCCGCGCCATCAGAATAGGCGATGTTCATGTCGACCTCTTCAGGCGTTGCCATTCCGGGAATGACAACGCTCACCGGCTGATGGGACAGAACATACCGCATCGCAGCTTCGGGCAGAGAGCCATAAAACGGTTGAACATCTTGCTTGAGAGCGTTCACACGGCGAAGCGTTTCGGAGAAGCGATCCCCGTGAAACATTTTGTGTTTCTGCGATCCTTCTTCCCATTCGCCATAGGAGTTCTCGTGCCAGTTGCCGATGAGCGACCCGCTATCGAAGGGCACACGCGCAATAATGGCTGTTCCAGACTTCTCTGCAGCAGGAATGAGCCTGTCCCCTGCGTGTTGCTCGAACATGTTAAAAATGACCTGCTGTGAGGCTGCCAACCCGAGCGTTGCAGCGCTGACCCCTTCATCAGGGTAGTTATCGCGTAAGCTGATGCCGACCTGGTCGATTTTCCCTTCCATGCGAAGGTCATTGAGCGTTTCGAGCCAGTCGAGCTCTCTGTGCCCGAAGGGTCCCCAGGAGTGCAGTTGCAGAAGGTCAAGCCGTTCCACACCGAGACGCTTAAGAGACTTCTCAACACTTTCACGAAGATACCAATCGGGAAATCGTCCTCGCAACGGAGGGCTCGTGTCAGTTGGACTTGGCCATCGTGTAGGACGTACTTTGGTAGCGACGTAGATCTTGTTGTTTGTCCACTCCTGCAACGCCTTACCGATGACAGTCTCGGAATGTCCATCGCCGTAGAGCTCTGCCGTATCGACAAAGTTGATACCTTTTTCCCAAGCATATTGGAGTGTCTTGATGGAAGCAGTATCGTCGACTTTGCCCCACTCACCGCTGAGCTGCCATCCACCAAATCCGATCTCGCTGACTTGCCAATTTGTTTTCCCAAAGCGACGAAACTGCATGAAATTGCCCCAACCTTATGTCGCGATTTCAAAAGCAGCTCGTACGAGTTGCTTTGTGTAGTCGGTTTTTGGGTTGTGAAGCACATCAGCGACGTCTCCTTGCTCCACGATGTTGCCATGCTGCATGACAAGTACACGGTGGCAAAGCGCTCTCACGACCTTCAGATCATGTGAGATGAACAGATAACTGAGACCTTTTTCTTTCTGCAAACGGCGAAGCAACTCGATGATCTGAGCTTGTACGGACAAGTCCAAAGCCGATGTCGGTTCATCCAGTAAGATAAATTCAGGTTCCAATGCGATGGCTCGAGCGATTGCAATACGCTGGCGTTGTCCGCCAGAGAATTCATGCGGGAACCGGCGCAAAATCGTATCCGGCAATCCTGAATCGCGCAGAGCTTGTCGCACACGCTCGATACGGTCCCTCTGGCCGGCCCCGATACCATTCACGATCAAGCCTTCTTCGATAATCTGACGAATGGACATGCGTGGGTTCAAGCTAGCAAATGGATCTTGAAAGACGATTTGCATGCGGCTCCTGAGTGGACGCATCTGTTGGCGATCTTTGCCATCGATGCGTTCACCATCGAAACTGATTTCACCGCCCTGATTATTGATGAGGCGGAGAATCGCTTTACCAAAGGTGGTCTTGCCCGAGCCGCTTTCGCCCACAACGCCGAGAGTTTCGTTTTTCCTCAACGCGAGACTCAGATTGTTGACTGCAACCAGCTCATTCTTCTGAGGTTTGAAAAAAGTGCCGCCGCCAAGATCAAAGGCCACGCGGACATCATTCGCATCGACAACGACGGGATGATCCCCTTCCAACGGTTTCGCTGTCCCGGAAGGCTCCGAACCCAAAAGATGCTTTGTGTATGGATGTGCGGGCGATGAAAAGAGTTCCTCCGTCACATTATGCTCACACACCCTGCCCTGGCGCATGACATAGACATATTCCGAGAATTGCCTGACGATCGTCAAATCATGGGTGATCAGTATGACCGCCATACCGTACTTCTTCTTGAGGTCATCAATCAGATGGAGGATTTGCGCCTGTACGGTGACATCAAGTGCAGTTGTTGGTTCATCGGCAATCAAAATGTCGGGTCGGTTGGCAAGTGCCATCGCAATCATGACCCGCTGGCGTTGTCCGCCGGACAGTTGGTGAGGATACTGATTAATCCGCGCAGAAGGCTGCGGGATCTGTACCTCTTCGAGCAATTCCAACGCACGCGCCAAAGCTTGCTTTTTAGTCATCTTGTTATGCAGAAGAATGATTTCGGCAATCTGAGACCCGATGGTGTAAACCGGATTGAGCGATGACATAGGTTCTTGAAAAATCATCGCCAGATCATTGCCGCGAATGCTCCTGATCTCCTTCTTGCTCATGCGAAGAATGTCTTTGCCCTTGAGCAAGATCTTCGATTTGTCATCCACGGTTGCGCGTTTGGTCAAAAGTTGCATGACACTTCGCGCGGTCACGGATTTGCCGGAACCGCTTTCACCAACAATCGCGATCGTTTCTCCTTTGTGGAGTTGAAATGAAACGTCCTGCACGGCTTGCACGGTACCGCGATCAACCGCGAACTCCACTTGAACGTTCTGGGCGTCCAAGATCAGTTCTCGTCCGTGCTCGCCAAAGTCGTGCCGTGTGGACGATACGTCCTGTGTTAACTGGTCCATGTCGCGCCTCTCAATATGGATCGATTGCATCACGCAATCCGTCGCCGAGGGCATTGAATGCGAAGACGGCAATGAGAATGAAAACAACTGGCGACAATATCCAAGGATAGGAACCGATGACCGAGTAGTTCGAGGTATCTTGAAGCATCAAGCCCCATGAGATCAGCGGCGGCTTGACCGCGAAACCCAAGAACCCGAGAAAGCTTTCCAACAAGATCACTGCCGGGATCTGTAAAGAGATGATCACGATGATATGGCTCAGCACATTTGGCAGAATATGTTTTGTAACCACCCGCATATCGCTGGAGCCAACCGCAATCGCTGCATTCACATATTCAATTTGGGCAAGCGCCAGTGTCTTTTGCGCGTACTTCACGGCTGAGTTGAGCCCAACCAAGTGCGGCCATCACAGCGATCACAAAAGCGATAAAGGCACTCGATGGGAGTGTGATCGGCACCAAAGCGGTTAAGGCCAAGTACAAAGGCAATTGGGGGAAGGCCAAGACAAAGTCCACAAAGCGTTGCATGATCCGATCAAATCGACCGCCTTTGTATCCGGACAAGATCCCAATAAATGTGCCCACAACGGTCGTAATCGAGACAACAATGAGCGCGATCATCATCGAGATACGCGCGCCCACAATGCCGCGAGAAAGGATATCACGACCGAATTTATCCGTGCCCAAAAGGTGAATTGGTCGCCCATCCTCAGAGCCGAAGAAATGGATGTTCGTCGGAATCAGCCCCAATAAGTGATAGTCATAACCTCGGACGAAAAAACCAACTGGAGTAGGGTTGTCCCACACAGGTCCATTCACCGGCTGAAACGTGATCGGGTCCAATGCGTCGGTCTCACCGATGGGAAAAACCGACGGAATAATGCTGAACTGACCGTCAGCATCTTTGAAACGAATAACGTCGGGCGGAAGAAAACCCACATCCGTTCTTGTCGGATGCATCGGCGCGAAAAAATCCGCAAACAATGCAGTCACCAAAAGCAGAATGACGAGCGTCAAACCGATCATGCCCATGGTTGATTTACGAAAACGACGCCAAACGAGCGCAGCATAGCTTTCGCCGTGTTGATTTTCATCGATATCAACCGCATCAACTGCCAAAGTCGCGACGGTTTCGTCAGGTTGATCGCCTGCGATAGTCTTTACGTCATTTGTCATAATGCACCCGATTGTCTGATACGTGGATCGAGCGCGAAGAGAAGAAGATCTGCGATGATATTGCCAATGATCAGAGTGGCTGCCAGCACCAGCATGAACGTTGCACTGACGTAGACATCGCCAACCGACATTGACCCAACGATGGCCGGCCCGACGGTTGCGAGACCGAAGATGATTGCGACCTCAATCTCCCCTGTGAGCATGTAAGGCAACGCAACACCCTGGAACGCGACAAGTGGATGAAGTGCGTTCGGGACCGCATGCTTCATAATCACAGCGTTTTCAGACATGCCCTTAGCTCGGGCTGTCTCGACATATTGCGCATTAAGGACATCCAGCAGATTCCCGCGCATGACTCGGACCTGATAAGCGAGGCCTCCAAAAACCGCGATCGCGATAACCGGCCAAATATGGTAGATGAGATTGCCCAGCTTTGCCCAACTCCACTCAGCTCCGCTGTAGCGTGGTGAGTAGAACATACCCACTTCGCTGACTTTCAGCTGAAAAACCAGAAGATAGAGAATGATCAGCGCCAACAGAAAGCGCGGAATGGTCATGCCGAGAAATGACAAGATGCCAAGAGCGGTATCAATCCAAGTATATTGGCGCGTCGCGGCTAAAATACCTAGCGATACACCGAGCAACGTCGCGAGGATGTGACTAACCAACGCGATGGCAATCGTTGGCGGCAAGCGACTAGCGACAATATCACCGACAGGTCGGTTGTAGTAAAAACTGTGGCCGAAATCGAACTGCGTTAAAATTCCCCACATCCAGTGAAAATATTGGATCAGGATTGGTTCATTCAAACCGTGCTCAAGTCGGTAAGCATCTGCCTGCGCTTGTGCCAGCTCAGGTGAAGCACCACCCAAATTGATCATCTGAGCAGCAATGTAGTCAGCATAATCACCTGGCGGTGCCTGGATGATGAGAAACGTCACGACACTGAGAAGAAACAGTATCGGAATAGCATTGAGTATTCGAAACAGCACGAAGCGAAGCATATAATATTTCCAATTAAGCGGGATGCCGACAGTCGCAGAAGTGCCGGCATCCCATGGGAGATCAGATCAGAGTGTGGGAGGCTTAACCCTTGACCGGACCATTACCAATACCAGGCGCGCCCGGCAGCGTGTTTGGAAACAACTCGTGGTCCTGCTGTTTGTCAGCTGGCACGAACTGGCGCTCTCGCATGGAACTGTCCACATCCCAGTTGAACATGAAACCAGGTACGCCTGCCGGATAGTTGGCAAAACGCTTATGGATGATTTCAGCGCCCGGATACTGCGTGAGTCCAACCGTGTAGACGTTGTCAGTGTAGAGCTTCTGATATTTGGTCATAAGCTCAGTGCGCTCCGACAAATCTGACGATGCGATAAATGCATTGACCAGTTCGACCATCTCTTTTTCGAAGGGCAACAATTCGATTTCGTCATTGCTGTTCGCACGGTGATGGATGACCGTCCGTGGTCCAACTGGTGCCAAGGCAGTGGTGTTTTGAACCACGGTAATCAGCTCGGACGAATTCAGACGGTCTATCATCCAGTCAAATGTGCCACCGTCGCGGGTCGCATTAAACGTCGTCCCGCTGTCGAGACTTTGAAGATTGACCTTGATACCTGCGGCTTGCAATTGCGCGACGATACCATCTGCCAGGCTTTTGTCGGTCTGGCGTGTGCCGTTGTAGACAACCGTCAGCTGAATATCCGCGCCGCCCAAAGTTTCAGCTGGGAAGTTGTAGATACCGTTTCCATCACTGTCAGCCAAACCCGCCTTCTCAAAATAGCTTTTGGCGGTCTCAACAGAATGTGGATAATAAACTGTCGACTGTTGATCATAGTACGCGGTGCCGCCGAGGACGCCACCTGGATAGACCGCTGTGAATGGACCTTTGACCAAAGCGTTACCCAAGGCTTGGCGATCAAGTGCGGAACTGATGCCACGACGGAAGTCAGCATTTCGATTAAGCTCACGTACCGCTGCGCCACGCTCGTCCGGGTCACCCCAGCCGGTATTTGAGAGGTTCGGCATCATGGTGTAGCCGATATTGCGCGGACCGAACGCAAGGCGCGCCGGCGCGTCGTCATCAGCCGAGCGTTTCAACGCTTCAACGTAGTTTTCCGGCTGTTCCATATTTGAGTGATCTGCTGAACCAGCAATCGCCTGAACTGTACGGTCTGCCCATGTTGACAGTCTGTAGTGCATTTCGTGGACATAAGGCAGCTGCTGACCGCTCTCATCAACTTTCCAGAAATACGGATTCCGGCGCAAGACAATGATGTCATCCGGGCGATGTTCAACCGGAACCCAGGCGCCCATGACAGGTACATTCATATAGTCAGATGGCAAGCTGTTCTTGAACTGCTCATAAGTGTTGTCAGAATAACTTGGGTGTTGCGGTTTCAGAATGTGCGCCGGACCGGGGCAGAAAGTTCCGTAGCCCATTGTGTAAAGGTAGGTGGTGGGAAATGCCGTCTGGAATTTCCACACAAGTGTATAATCGTCGGCGGCTTCCAGTGTGGTGCCTTCACCAAAACTCTCTTGGGTCGCTGGGATAAGAGACGATACATTCTTATCGAGAATGATGTCATTCCAATAGAACATGACATCTTCCGTGGTAAACGGATTGCCGTCAGACCATTTGGCACCTTCGATAAGTTTCATCGTAAGGGTCTTGCCGTCTTCCGACCACTCCCAACTCTTAGCTAGGTTTGGCAGGGGTTCCAGATCGCTGGCGTCTACTTGAAACAGCGGTGCTTGACGGGTCAGGCATTCAAACATGCCGATATGGATGCCGCCCCAACCTTGGCTTTGTCCCGCAGATTGGTTCCAACCGTCTGGGCGACCGCCGATAACGTGGCGCATGGTATCACCATATTCACCGATGCCATCTGGCATATTGCCTGCTTTGTAGACGAGAGGTTCTTTTGGCAATCGCTCTGCCACAGGTGGTAACTTTCCGGTCTCGACAAACTGCTTGGTGATAAACTCAGGCTCAGAATAAGAGTCCAGTGCGCGGAATTCGAGAATGTCGGACCGCATCACGAAGTTGGGCACGTCCTGCGCATCAAATTGTGGTGGGTCAGGCGGCGTCGTCGGCGCGAGAACCTCAGCGTGAGCAAAGCTGCTCACGGAGCTCATCAGTAGAGCTGCCATTAGAGTAGTCGTTTTTTTATTGTGCATGGTTTCCTCCCGGTTTGCACTTCAATCTTAAGTATTTACGCGATGTGCTTAGCCCTCCTCGGCTAAGCCAAGCGCTATCAGAGCATGTCTTTCAGACTCCAATGATTGCTCCAGCGCGCGTCGATCTCGTCATCGACGTTCTGAAACCGAATATCCGTTGACAGACGCATTCGTCCCTGCGCGCTTTGATTGTTGGTCGATGCATGAATGAAGAACGGACTGTGCAACACGACGTCACCAGCCTCGTAGTCTGCAACAAGCCAGGACGTATCGAATTTCTTGGCCATGTCTGGCAGGTCTTTAGAGATCCAGCCGCCACTAGTCATATTCTGATTAAAGGCACTGATCCGTTCCTCTGGAGACAGCGACTTGTTCTGTTCCGCGAACTCCGCTTCCATCTTTGCGCCGAGCGCGTGGGAGTCTTTCAAATACAAAAGCCCACCCTCTTCCATGGATACATCACCGACGAGAATCCAGGCTGTAACGAGATTGCTGGTCCCTCCTCGCAAATACACAAGGTCGTAGTGAGCAGCCGTCGCAATTTCTGTCTGCGGCCGTGTGAACCGCATGATCTTGCGTTTGTGCAGATAGGACATCCCATCAATGAAGGCGTCCATAAAATGTGTCAGGCGTGGCTGAGCGCAAAAGCCCTCAAATCGGGCTGATCGAACAATCGACATGAGGCGGCGATCAGCGGCAGATTTGTCAAAATCGTCATCGCCCGCAATCCCATCGACCGGGTTTGTGCCAGTCTTTAATAGCCCGGTGTGGGAGAGATTCTGGAAAACCCAGCCTCTAAACTGACACACCTCTTCGGGATCGAGAAGTCCCTTGATCCACACATAACCGGCGTCTTGGTATTTGCTTCTAAGAGCGTCTATGCCCTCATCAAGGTCAGAAGGAACCAGTTGTCCCAAGCGTTCGGGAATGGTTTCAAGTGTTTTGCCGCTTGCTTGGAGTCGCAAACCGTCAATATTGTCTCTGTTGGCTGCCGACATACGGTCAGCGGACGTCTCACTCATTTCTAACATTCCTCCCTAGTGCAGAAATGCTATAGCCAGAAGACCGCTATCGGAATGGACAAAAAGGGAATCTGGACAAATCGCTCATGGAAATATCTGACCCACTTATATATCGAACGGACAACAGGTCAAAAACAGGAACGCTTTCTGTGGTCGGTTTTGGATGCAAAGACGTCTCAACGCAGGTCGTCAAGCGTCGACTGCCAGAAGGCGTTGTCGTCTTTGTTGAGAAAGGAGAAGGGAAGCTTATCAATGGAACCGGACTGGTTCATGATGTAACGGCGCCGTCGCTTATTTGGCTCGTACCAAATGAACTCCACTCCTATGGACCTAAAGAGGGAACGGCGTGGACTGAACGGTGGGCTTTGTTTAATGGTTCCATGATTGAAGAATTCATTGCCAACAAACTCATAGATCCGACCAAACCGGTTGTTGCACTTAGAAACGCCGCTGAAGTTATCTACTCCTTCAACGTTCTGCTCTCAGACATGCTGCGGACAGACACGCTCGGTCGCAATGCGGCCGCCGCAACGGTCTATCGGATTGTTGTTCAATCTGCCTTGCAAGCGAAAGCGAGCAGACAAAAGACGATGGAAGACCAGTTCTCTGAAATTACCAACGCAATTCAGGCTCGGGCGTTTACTGAAATCGACTTCGAAGACCTTGCTAAAGAATTTGGCATCTCAACAGCTACTCTGCGCCGCAAATGCACCGCTGCCCACGGCATGCCTCCCAAGGCGCTTCAACTACAGCTCAGAATTGATCGCGCCAAAGAGCTATTGGCCTTAAGTGACATGACAATCGAAGATGTTTCTGAAGCAATCGGGTATGAAGACTCTTTTTATTTCTCCAGAATTTTTTTCAAACGCGAAAACTGCTCCCCAAGCAATTTTAGAAAACTTCATGCCAGAATCTAAGTTCGTTACAGGCACCTGGCTCATCGGCACAAACCAGTTTCGCAGTCAGCCGGACTAAAAGATACTCCATAGGCATTGCTGACAGTACTATATGCAGCAACAATGGCGCTGGGTTCCGCCAACGAGATGAGGCGGCGGCAGAGGTTCATGATCCGGCCGCGGCGCGCGGCGGCTGACCGTGCTGAGAGGAAGAGGAAGGAAAGCCCGGGTTGCCGGGCTTTGAAGGAGAGAGAGGCTCTCCCGGTCCGGCTCCCAAAGGAGCTTTCCAATGACCAACCCTAAACCCAAATCCGCTGCCAAGACCAAGGCCGGTGGCGCTTCCAGCCTGCCGGAGACCGAGCTGCAGATGATCCCGCTCAACAAGCTGGTGATCAGCCCCAAAAACGTACGCAAGACCCCGGCCAGTGAAGACCAGGACGCCGAACTCTATGCCAGCATCAAAGAGACTGGCCTCAAGCAGAACCTGCTCGTTCACAAGGTGGGTGCAAAGTATCATGTGCATGCGGGTGGACGACGTCTTGCAGCGCTGAACAAGCTGGCCGATGACAAAGTCATCAAACCGACCCATCCTGTCGCCTGTTCCGTGGAAGATCCCGATCAGGCCGAAGACACCTCGGCCGCAGAGAACATGATCCGCGCTGCGATGCATGCAGCCGATCAGTTCGAAGCCTTCGCGGCTCTGCGCAAGAAAGGCCGTACAGAAGACCAGATCGCATCTCAGTTCGGCATCACAACCGATCTCGTGCGCCGGCGTCTCAAACTCGCTTCCGTGTCACCGGAGTTGATGCAGCTCTTCCGCGCCGGTGAGATGTCGCTTGATTGCGTCATGGCCTTTACCCTGACCGATGATCACGCCCGGCAGATCGAAGCCTGGGAGACGGTCAAACAACACTACAACCCCTCGCCGCATTCGATCCGCAACCACCTCACACAGCAATCCTATTCCGGCGCGTCCAAGCTGGCCCTTTTTGTTGGGATCGATGCCTACAAGGAGGCGGGCGGCACGGTCATTGAGGACCTCTTCGCTGAGCGCGATGCGATGCATCTGGAAGATCCAGACCTCTTGGAAAAACTCGCGACCGAAAAACTCCAAGGCCTGGCGGATGAAGCGGGCAAGACGTGGAAATGGGCGGAGGCCTGTCTGGATGTCGACTATGATAGCTTTCGTCCCTATGGCCGGGTCTATCCGCAACCGCTCGATCCCGATCCAGCACTCGTCACAGAGAAGGCCAAGCTGGAAGAACGTCACGCCGTCCTGGAAGCGGATTACGATGAGCAGACGTGGACAGAGGAACTTCAGGAAGAAGAAGACCAGATCTGGAAACGCCTGCGCGAGATCGAGGCGATCGAGGAAGCCAATGTTGCCTATACCGATGATGACTACAAAATCGCCGGATGTATTTTAAGCGTCTCCCATAATGGGGAACCGCGTCTGGAAACCGGTCTGGTACGTCCCGAAGACATTCCGAAGCCTGAAGCCGCACCCTCTGATCAGTCTGATGATAAGACCACCGACGACAGCGATGATGTGGCCGCAACGGGCCCGACCATCGAACTTCCTGCAACGATGCGCCAGCCGGACATCCCGATGAATGCGACGGACGCGGCGCGTAAGGAACAGGGCATACCTCGCGCATTGGCCGACGATCTGCGCGCAACGCGGCATCAGATCATGCGGGCGCATCTGGCGGCAGATTATGCGACAACTTACGACACCATGCTCTATGCCATGGCCCACTCGGCACTTGGCACCTACAGTAGCCAGTCGCCGCTCGATCTGTCACTGCGCCCTGCGACGACAACCGCGTCTCGCGAGACGTTGAAAGACACCGTCGCCGAACGCATGCTGGATGCGCTCAAAGACGGTCTCAATCTGGCGTGGATGGAAGCCAAGGCACCGGAGGATTTCCAACAACTGTCGCAACTTCCTGACGGTGATAAGCAGGCGCTTTTTGCCTGGTGTGCGGCCTATGCCCTGAACCAGCAGCTTTCCAACGACAGCGATGCAAACCCGGTCATCGAGGCGATCGGATCACGTTTGAGTGTCGATGTGGCCGCCTGCTGGCGTCCCGGAGCGGATAATTACTGGGGCCGGGTGAAGAAAGACCATGCGGTTGAGACCGCAAAAACGCTCATCGACGACCGTTGGGCCGATGACAAGTCTGGTTTGCGCAAAGCCGAGATCGCCAAGGCCATGGAGCAAGCCTTCTGCGACACGCCGCAGGAGAGTGCCGGTTTGACCGCTGAAACAGCAGGCAAGACATCCCGTTGGCTGCCAGACGGCATGGCAGTGGGGGGCACTGAAGAGACAGCGGTTTCTCCAAAAGCGGATACGACCGACACAACATCCGGCTCCGAGGAACCCGAGGCCCTGCCCGCCTTCATGGATGACGCGGCTTAACTTCACATTGTTTAGAAAACACTTTGGATCGCCCCCACCCGTCACGAGGTCGGGGGCGATCCTTTCCGTCTGCCGGGAAGATCAGCGCCGAATGGATCGGCCGGTCCGGCAAGGAGAAAGACCATGACCCAAGCACAGCAAACAACCACCGCAGACGTCGCACAGGATGTCACGCACCCTCATACAGCCGCTATCATCGCCAGACAGAATGACGCCTTCCGCACATCCATCGCCGCCTGTCCCAAATCGCCCGAGGTGCCGCCTGGGAAACTTGTCATGACCGCAGGTGTGGCTGCACAAAGCGATGCGTTCCGCGCAACCCTCATTGGTGCATTGATCGCCTTTGATGCCTTTGACGCGGACAGCGATCCTTACGGCCTCCATGAAATGGGCGTGCTCGAAATCGAAGGTGAACGCGTCTGGTTCAAATTTGATTTGTATGACGAAAACTTCGAATACGGCGCCGAAGCCCCCACTGACCCCACCCGGACGCGCCGGGTCCTGACCCTGCTGTTTCCGTCGGAATACTGACGGGCACCAATCTCACAGAACCTTGTCGACCGTCCTCATGCTCGAGGGCGGTTCTTTTCTGCTGACGGGTTTCACATGGGGCCGGATGATCCGGTCCCGCCCGTCACGGAGACCAAGACCCATGGCAAAACCATGCGATTACAAAGTCACGCTTTACCCCGCCCACAAGGATGGCGGCTTCGTCGTCACCAAATACGACATCTTTGGTGGCACCTATCCAAGCAAGGAGATCACCGCCGCCGGCATGGACGATCTGGTCGACCAGGTTACCCATTTCGCGATGGAACATGGGGAGGGCTGCAGCGCGTCCGTCCGTTGCCTTGCCCCGCGCAAGCCGCCCGGTTTCAAGAAAGCGACGGAGAACCTCTATTTCAATCTTCTGAACAAGGAAGAGTTTGAAGCGCAGGAGGCCAGCAAAGCCGCAAACGCCGCTGCCTGACCCCGACCCACCTGCAACCCAGCCGGCAAGGCTCGCCCATCACGGCGGGCCTTTTTCGTTTTTACTGGAAAGAGGAGAAGATCAATGGAGACCCCCATCCACGAAGAAACCTACCGCGAGCACACGATCAAGATCATTCATGATCCAGACCCCGAAAGCCCCCGCGATTATGACACTCTCGGCACGATGAATTGCTGGCACGGTCGCTACAATCTGGGCGACAAACATCATCATGACGATCCGCGCGATCTGTTGATTGAATTGTGCGATCTCGACAGCGACACCGCGCTCTCGATGAACGATCTGTTCGCGCGCACCGAGAACCGCGCCGTCATTCTACCGCTCTACCTCTATGATCACAGCGGCATCACCATGAACACGACGGGGTTTCATTGCCCGTGGGATTCCGGTCAGGTCGGCTACATCTATGTGACGCTGGCCGACATTCGCAAAGAGTACAGCGTCACCCGTGTCTCGCAAAAGCTGCGCAGCAAGATTGCGGATCATCTGCGCCAGGAGGTGCGAACCTACGATCATTACCTAACGGGTAATTGCTATGGCTTCGTCGTCGAAAAGGATGACGACGAGGTTGCATCCTGCTGGGGGTTTTTGGGCGATTATGATGGCTATTGTCTGGCTGAGGCGAAAGCGTCGGTGAATTGACGCCGCCGCGCGGCCTGCTCGGCGGCGCTCCGGCCGCAAAGAGAAAGAGGCGGGTTGGGGAAGGGCAAGCCTTCCCCTTTTAAGAGAGAGTTTCCGGGAAGGCGTCACCCCTTTCAAGGAGCCTTCCCCATGAACGTCCCAACAACCTTCCACGCCTGCGTCGCGGACGACGCAATCTCCAAGGTCTCGCGTCTCTTCAACGCGACCCTTGATGATATCTTCGCCGAGCTGTTTCAAAACGCCCGCCGCGCCGGAGCGACGCAAGTATCGGTCAGCCAGATCGATTATCCAGACCTCGGACCTGTTATCTGTCTGATCGACAACGGGCCCGGTCTTTCTGATCCCAGAGACCTCTTCACACTGGGTCAAAGCGCATGGGATCATGACGTCCAATCCGATGAGGATGCCGCCGGTATGGGCTTCTTCTCGTTGGCTGGTCGCAGGGTCCGCATCATCGCGCAGAAGCAGGACACATCGCAGTCCTGGAGGATTGATGCCGAGCCCGACAGTTTTGGCGGCACACATCCAATCACCTGTACCTCTGGGCCCGCGAACCATGACGGCACGACGATCCTGATCGCCACCAAACCCAATGAGAACTACATCGCGGCCGCCAATCATGCGGCGCGGTATCTGCCGCTCGAGGTCATGGTCGACAACGTCATTATTGAGCGCAAAGACTTCCTCGCCACAGCCGAACACATTGAAGAGTGGAACGGCATCCGCATCGGCATCTACGCGCGCGGGCCAACCGGTTTCCGCAACAATGAAACCGTCAATTTCCACGGCGTGACCCTGCATGGCCGTTTGCCGAGCCTGTCACAGGAGTTCCACCAATCCTACTTTGCGCGACTGGATGTGATGCACTGCGCCGATCTGAAACTGGTTCTGCCCGCCCGCAAGGAGATCGTCGAGAATGACTTCATGGACGCGTTACGCGCCCATATCACCAAGATCTTCTACGAGCTCATCAAGGCGGCAGGACCGCATTCGCTATCGTTTGAGAATTTCAAATGCGCCTCTGAACTGGGCGTCGATCTGCCGCCTGCCGCGATGCGGTTGCGGGCGTTTGAGCCAAGCCATGCCGACAGCGACATGAATAGTCATGGAAACGTCGAACCCATCACAGAAGACGATGTGATCTTCGCCTCCGAAGGGGGCGCAATCGAAGAACAGAACCTCGCCTCCGCACTCTCGAACCAACGTGCCCCTACCAAGCTCTACGATCCTCAATCCGGTTTTGAGGGTTATGATTGGTATGACCAACTGGCGCGCGCATCGGTCAAAGGATATCGCGTCATCGGCGATACCGACACGGTCTGCGTTGAGCCGGGCAAGCGCCACACGCTCACCGAACGGCCGGATCAATTGGAGGTCCATTGCAGCGTCACCGATGGTGCCCACACCGAAGACTGGGTCCTGAAAACAGATTGGTTGATCCTCGGCGAGGATGACTGGGGGTTGGATGATGTCGACATCGCAGTGACCAAATCATCGAAAGCGACCATGCCTGATCTTGTCGACTTCCTGGAGCACGCTTTGTTCAATCCCTCAGACGATAGCGAAGCGGGATCTTACGACCAGCAACAACAATGGTTTCGAGACGAGGCGGAAGACCTGGCCATCAATTTGCTTGAAACCAGCCTGGAGGTTCAGATCAATGCGATCACCCGTGTCATTGATCGTGAACTCTACTGGCTGCGGCGCAGCGATGAGGTGATCATTGTTCGGATTGGCAAGGGCCGGATCGATGTCGAGGGACTGGTAATGCCAGCTGCAGAATAAGGTGAATGCCCGCTCTGCGACGAAAGTGTCTCGCAGAGCGGGCTATTGTGAGTTGTCTAAGCAGAAGCTTCTTTACCGATTTCCTTCAGATAGTGATCAGAGAAGTCGGTATCGATCTCAATCCAGAGCGGATCGTGGTCGGACATCTGCCACGTACGCCACTTTTTGTATCGAGCCTCAGCGTCCTTCGCTTTGTATTTTGGATTCTTCTCCGCGTCTTTTTTCGGTACGTTTGAAGCGTATATCTTCCGGTCTGCCGCGGTGTCTCGGAACACGTCCTTGAACATGTCGAGCATGCCTCCGCCGACGACTTTAAAACGCGGGTCTTTCACGCGCACAGCGATCTGGTCATAGAAGTGCTCGCCTTCGCCGCGAACCTTCTTGCCATCGATCGCAGCCGGCACCTTGAAGCCTTCGCTTTGCAGAGCCTGCATCGTTTTGTGCTCTGGGCTGACCACATTGAAGTCGCCGAGCAAGACATAGTTCTCAACACTACCAAGATTGTCCGTCGTCTGTTTGTTGTCGTCGTCCTGGCGCTTGGCAAAGAACGACATCAACTCTTTGATCTCGGCAATCCTGCGTTTCAATTGTTCGCCAGAGCTTTTCCCGAAATAGATATGTACGGTGCAAAGGCTGAACTTGAACCATCCGGATTGAAAGGCCACGAGAAACGGTGAGCGCGCGAATTGCTGCTTTTTCTCAGTGACAATTGCATTGCCGTCGTCATCCTTCTTTGTCGACGTTGATACGATCAGTTGACCATCAGGGAGAACGATTTCACCAGCAATCTTTCGGAACCATACTTTCTCGGTATTGAACACGAATGCCATGCGTTCCTGATTGCCACCCCGCCCCTCGGTGACGTCCGTTACAATGTAGTCCCATTCGCGCCCAAGGATTTTCATGAGCTTTCGAAGTGGTTCCAGATCCCGATTGACCTCTTGCAGCGCGACCAAATCAAACGCCGAAATCATCTCAGCCAGGTAATAGAATGTTTCTGGCAAGCGCGGGCCAAATTTGAATTTGTTGGAGTCAAAGTCCCGGATGTTCCAGGTCGCAAGCAATAGACTGCTCTCGCTCTTTCTGTCTCTCATCGGACGAAGTGACTTTCTAATTGCAATCAATCTCTCCGAACATCTTTGGCGAGTTGCCTTGTCTCGGATGCGCTTCAACCCAGTATAGTTCAATGCCATAAGTATTAACCTCCTAATCAATTTGGAAAAGCTAGCAGGGAATTGGTTTTTCACCAAGACGAGGCATGTATGCATTGCCGGGGCAAATGTCGTAGGCGGCGATGCAAACAACGGCTGCTAATGCAGCTCTGACGTTTGCTCCGGGATTGGGACCAGAAAGGAAGAGGAGGGTTTTGGGGAAGGGCAAGCCCTCCCCGGTGTCAGAGAGAGTTCTCACGGGGGACGGGCGGCAACCCTTCAACCCCGGAGACCTTCCATGATGCATGTTTCAACTCCCGCGCTGGCTGCGCCGTCACGCGCGGCCGCTTTGCTGGCCGCCGCGACCCAGCTCCTTCCACATTTTGAACAAGGCAACCCCCTCGACCAGACCATCGCTCGCACCGCCATGGAGGCGGCCTTTGGCGGCACCGATGCCGCTGGCGCATGGGTCTGGAAAGACGCCTATGAGGCGGGTGAATGTGCCCAGATCCTGCTGCTGCAAAAATATGGCGCGCTGATGCGCCGCCAATGCGCGACACCGGCCAAGTTCATTGCGATGGTTGAGAAGGTTGCGGGCTTCGCACTTTCACACACCCGCCGCAGCGAGACGTCCCAAAAGCTGCAGCAATTCTCGACACCCCTGCCCCTGGCGGGGATCGTCGCCGAGGCCGCTCAGCTGCGCGCCGACGATGTCGTGCTGGAACCCTCGGCCGGTACCGGTCTGCTCGCCATCTACGCAAAGCTGGCAGAGGCTCAGCTGCATTTCAACGAGATCGATGAAACTCGCGCCGCGCTACTGTCTCTTCTCTTTCCGGAAAGCGCGGTGACACATCATGACGCCGGATCGATTGATGATCGGCTGGATGCCTCCGTTGCCCCCAGCCTCATTCTCATGAACCCGCCCTTCTCGGCCGCACCCGGCGTTGAAGGTCGCTATAAGGCCGCCATGGGTCAGCATGTGCTGTCGGCGCTTGATCGTTTGCAGCCAGATGGGCGTATGGTGGTCGTGTCCGGCTCGAATTTCTCACCTTCAAACGGTGCCTTTCGATCTGCCTTCAAGCGCATCGGCGAGATCGCCTCGATCCGGTTCTCCGCACCGATTGCGGGAAAAGTCTATGCCCGCCATGGCACGACCACAGAGACCCGTCTGACGGTGATCGATAAACGGGCTGGCCTAACGCCCGATCTAAGCGAGGTCTATCACGATCAGGCTGAGAGCTCGCAGGCATTGCTGGAACTTGTGCAGGCCCATTGTCCGGCACGTCTGGTAACGCAGTCGCAGGACGTCGCTTCTAGCCAGACTGCGACCCCTGCCCCATCGATCCAGTCCCTGCGCGACCAAGCGCGTAACCAGGTCCGCGCCGTTGCCGCAGAAAAGGCGCGCCATCCTTTTGATCAGATGGAAGCGGGCGAGATCGCTTATCTCCCAAAAGCCTGGGCTGAGAAATCTACGCGGCTGACCGAAGCCCTTTATGAGGGCTATGAGGTGCAGTCGATTGCCATCGAGGGCGCACATCCCCACCCGACCGCGCTCGTGCAATCGGCTGCCATGGCTTCGGTCGCACCACCCCTGCCCTCTTACCGGCCCAAAATCCGTACATCGCTGATCTCGGATGGTGCGTTATCAGACGCGCAGCTCGAAAGCATCATCTATGCGGGCGAAGCCCATGAACAGCACCTCTCGAGCTGGTTCCGCCATGATGAAGAAGATCAACGCTTGGTTGCCTGCGAAGCCGATTCAGAAGACGGGTTTCAACTGAGGAAGGGCTGGTTTTTGGGCGACGGCACCGGCTGCGGCAAGGGCCGGCAGGTCGCGGGCATCATCCTCGACAATTGGCTGCGGGGGCGCAAACGTGCGGTCTGGGTTTCAAAGTCCGACAAGCTGATCGAGGACGCCATTCGGGACTGGACCGCGATTGGCGGGCGTGCCTCCGACATCGTACCGCTGTCGCGCTTCAAGCAAGGCTCGGACATTCGCCTTGAACAAGGCATACTGTTCGTCACATATGCGACGCTGCGCACGGCCGAACGCCAGCATGGCGATATCCTCAAAGCCTCCCGTCTCGATCAGGTCACAGCCTGGCTTGGCAAAGACTATGATGGTGTAATCGCCTTCGATGAGGCGCATGCCATGGCCAATGCGGCTGGGGAAAAAGGCAAGGAAGGTGGTCGGGGCGACAAACAGGCCTCACAACAGGGTCTGGCCGGTCTGAAACTACAGAACCGCGTGCCCGACGCCTGTGTGCTCTACGTCTCGGCCACTGGGGCCACGATCGTTGGCAATCTCGCCTATGCGTCTCGCTTGGGACTTTGGGGCACGGGAGACTCGCCCTTTGCCACGCGCGAACAGTTCATCGCGGATATGGAAGCGGGGGGGATCGCAGCAATGGAAATCATCTCGCGTGATCTGAAAGCCCTTGGTCTCTATCTGGCCAGATCGTTGTCCTACGAGGGTGTCGAATATGAGATGCTGGTCCATGATCTGACGCGCGCGCAGCGCGACATCTATGACAGCTATGCCGAAGCGTTTCAGGTGATCCACACCAATCTCGAAGCGGCCCTGGAGGCCTCCGGCATCACGGCCGAAGGTGGCACGCTCAATGTGCAGGCGAAGTCTGCGGCGCGCTCGGCCTTTGAAAGCAACAAGCAGCGCTTCTTCAATCATCTGATCACCGCCATGAAATGCCCCACCGTGATCAAATCCATCGAGCGCGATCTGGAAGCCGGGTCGTCGGCTGTCGTACAAATCGTCTCCACAAGCGAGGCGCTGATGGAACGGCGATTGACACAAATCCCGGCATCGGAATGGCATGATCTGCATGTCGACATCACCCCGCGCGAATATGTGCTCGACTATCTGATGCATTCCTTCCCAACCCAACTCTTTGAGCCCTACACCGATGAGGACGGCAATCTCAAATCCCGCCCGGCGTTGGATGCAGACGGCAACCCGATTGAATGCCGCGAGGCCGCACGCAAACGCGATGCCATGGTCGAACGGCTCGGCGCACTGGCCCCCGTGCAAGGCGCGCTCGATCAAATCCTGTGGCATTTCGGGAAGGATCAGGTCGCGGAAGTCACGGGACGGTCGCGACGCATCATCCGCACGCGCGATCAGCGCCTGAAAGTTGAGAACCGGCCAGGCTCTTCCAATATTGGGGAGACACAGGCCTTCATGAATGATGACAAGCGCATATTGATCTTCTCGGATGCGGGAGGCACCGGGCGCTCCTATCATGCTGATCTTGGTGCGAAAAACCAGCGTCTGCGGGTGCATTATCTACTGGAGCCCGGCTGGCGCGCAGACAATGCCATCCAGGGGCTGGGCCGCACCAACCGCACCAATCAGGCACAACCACCGCTGTTCCGACCCTGCGCCACCAACGTCAAAGGCGAAAAGCGGTTTCTGTCGACGATCGCGCGGCGGCTTGACACGCTTGGAGCCATCACCAAGGGTCAGCGCGAGACCGGCGGTCAGAACATGTTCCGTGCCGAGGACAATCTGGAAAGCGCCTATGCCCGCAAAGCCCTGCGCAACTTCTTCTGGGATCTGACCAAGGGCAGGATATCGGCCTGTTCACAAACCCGGTTTGAGGAGATGACGGGTCTGTCACTGATGGACAGCGACGGCACGCTGAAAGAGCAGCTGCCGCCGATCCAGCAATTCCTCAACCGCTGTCTGGCCCTGACCATCGACATGCAGGATGCAATCTTCGAGTGCTTTGGCGGTTTGCTGGCAGCGATCATCGACGATGCGATCGCGGCGGGCACCTATGAGGTCGGATTGGAAACATTGCGGGCTGAGAAGTTCGAGATTATCGACCGCAAGACGATCTTTAAACATGCGGCGACAGCTGCGAAGGCCACAGCGCTGACGGTGGAGCGCACGGATCGCAACCACCCGCTGACACTCGAGAAGGTCAAGGAATTCCGCGCCCGTGGGGGCCATGGGCGGCTCATGCTCAACCGTAAATCTGAACGGGCGGCCGTTCTTGTCCCGACCTCAAGTCTCATGACCGAGGAAGGCGAACCGATCGCACGGGTCGAGTTACTGCGGCCGGTGGCAACCGATCGGATGTTGGAACTCGAGCTTCCCGCATCCCATTGGGAGGAAGTGACGGATTTCGAGTTTGAACGGGCCTGGACCAAAGAGGTCGACGCGGTGCCAGAAACTTCCGTCTCCAAACTGACGCTCATATCGGGCCTGTTGCTGCCGATCTGGGACCGTCTGCCCACCGATAATATGCGCATCTACCGTTTGCAGACCGAAGATGGTGAGCGCGCCATCGGGCGGATGGTGACACAGGATCAATTGGCCAATGTCTATGCTGCACTCGGGCTGGAATGTTCGGTTGAACTCACAGCTGATGAGGTCTTCGACGCGGTCCTCAAACGCGGACAAAGACTGCCGCTCGCGGGCGGTCTGATCCTGCGCCGGTCGCGGGTGATGAGCGAATACCGGCTGGAACTGGTCGGTTACAATGTCGCCGCTTTGGAAAGCTATAAAGCAATGGGATGTTTCACCGAAATCATCTCCTGGGCGACGCGGTTGTTCGTGCCGAGCGAAGACACAAAAGTTGTCGACCAATTGATGGCCCGCCACAAGATCACGGCAGCCGGAGACAAGGAAAGGATTGCGGCATGACCCGGACCGCTAAGAAGTTCGAAAAACTGGACGCGGGCGCGATCTCAAACGGTCTCGCCCGCGGCGCAGAAACCTTCTGTCGGCACTGGTTTCCGGAAGGGCGGCGTGTCGGCAATTACTGGCAGATGGCGGATGTTTCGGGTGCAAAGGGGCGCAGTCTGGTGGTCCGCTTGCAATCCCATGGCGGCAGACAGGCTGGGAAATGGACAGACAATGCCACAGGGGATCATGGCGATCTGCTCGATCTGCTCAAGCATCGTCTGGACCCGGTGGCCTATCCCGATCTTTTGCGGCAAGCCGCAGACTATCTCGGCGACGCGCCTGTGATGCAGGAGAACGAACCAAGCGCTGAACCTCCGGCCGTGGCCTCCAATCGCCAAGCGGCGGCGGGACGCAGATTGTTCTCCTATGGCAAGCCGATCGCGAACACGTTGGCTGACGCCTATCTGCGCGGTCGCGGTATAGCGCGGTTCGGACCGGCCTTGGCGTTTCATTCATCGGTCTATCTCAGAGCCGAGGATGGCACACGGCTCGAAATCCCGGCGTTGCTCGCAGCAATCACGGACAATGCGGGCAAGGTCACAGGATGTTCGCGCATCTTTCTTGATGGACAGACAGGCGGTCTGGCCGACATCGAGGCACCAAAACGTGTGCTGGGACGCCTTCATGGCCACGCAATCCGGTTCGGGAACTGGAAAGGATGTACCGATCTTCTCGCCGGCGAAGGGCTCGAGAACACCCTGTCCGTCGGCACGGCACTGCCAAGAGCGGCTCTGGCCTCCTGCCTGACAGCAAACCATCTCGCAGCGTTCACCTATCCCTCTTCGATCAAGCGCCTCTGGATCGCGCGCGACAATGACGCCGCTGGTGCGCGCGCCGCATCCCGCCTCGCAGATCGTGCAGAAGGCGACGGGATCGAACCGTTCGTCCTGACCCCGGAGCGAGACGACTTCAATCTGGACCTCATGAGAGACGGCATCACAGCGCTGCGTCGACGGCTGGCGGCGCTCATCACGGAACAAGTCACCGAACACGATCTCTGGCCTTCGTGAGGATGTGCCGGAAGAACGCAGGGTTCACGCGCTGGCCTTTTGGCACCGGCGGCAACGCCCTGTTCCGTTTGGATGTCCGGGTCGATGGACCGACAGGTCGGGCGCAGAGGCGCCCTCATCCCACCCGCAACGGCCAGGTCCCGTAAATTTCCCCTGGGCGCGGTGCGCCCATTCCTCGCGAGGCAAATTTCCGCGTCCTGCCCGTCCTTCGCTGCGCTACGGCCCTCTCGGGTGCAGCCGGGCTGCTGACGGTCCTTTCATCGCCCCATCCAAATCGGATCAGGACGAAACCCAAAGCCTTCAAAAAGGACACGAAGCCCATGACCCTTCAATCTTCCACCTTCACACCCACCTCAAGCCCCACAGATGATGTGCTCAGCACACTTGCCCTTTACGGTGCGACACCACCCGAAGACGAGATTGATCACCGCCCTCTGCCACAAGAGGACCAGACCGAGACCGCCATCAGTGCAATGGTCGAGGCGAGCCAGATGCTTCTTGCCGACACACAGCTCGAAGAGGACCTGCAAGAGATGCTCTGGTCCCTCACCAACATCTTTCATCGCCGCCTCAACCGACTGGAGCGCCAGCTCGACGAGAATGAATGCGAACAACGCGACCTGGTGAAGTGCCAGGACGGATCAGAAGTCAAAAGCCTGGAATTGGAACGCAAGATCGACCGCGGACAGAAACTGGTCGAACACCGGGACGCCTATGAGGCGATGCGGGACGCGTCAGCCGCCCATTTCCACACAGAGACCGGATCGATCTGGATGCCAAGATCAGGATCCCGGGTATCGCACAAGAACCTGACGGCCTCGGTGGTCGACAGCCGCAACTTTTTGTCCGCAGAAAAACGCAAGAAGAACGAAATCCACTGTCCCGAAGGCACCCGCATCGCCTTCACAGGCGGCGACTATCAGGATTACGATGCGATCTGGACCATCCTTGACGGCTCGAGAGAGAAATATCCCGACATGATTCTGCTTCACGGCGGCACACCGAACGGAGCCGAATACATCGCGAGCCTCTGGGCAGAGAACCGAGGCGTCACCCAGGTGGTCTTCCGTCCCGATTGGAAGTCACACAACAAAGCAGCCCCCTTCAAGCGCAACGACCTGCTCCTGAAGACCATGCCCAAAGGCATCATTGCCTGCCCCGGCTCCGGTATTCACGAGAACCTCGTCGATAAAGCCCGCAAGCTGGGCATTCCGGTCAAAAGGATTGGGAGCTAGAGCTCCCTTTCAAGCCATTGGTTTATGCGGAGCATGGCAATTCAACCATGCGCAGAGTTTGAAGCCCATTATGCATCATCACCAACGAGAGAGTGGGCTTTCGATGTTGGGAGCTCATGCGGCAAACAAATGACCGCCAACAACATCAACGCTGCAGCACTTGCGAGAATTATGAACAACGTATCGAAACCCCATCTGGCGTAGACGATCGCGATCAATGGTAATGAGACGGCAAGAACTGTGAAGCTGACAACGTAGCGAACGCCATAGATACGAGCACGTGCCTCTCCACTGGCCATTTTTCCAATCATGAAATCGTTGATCGGGATTTGCCCAAAAGCTCCGAGCATAAAGCCCAGTGCGACGACAAGGGCGAGGCCATCGGTCAATCCAGGCATCAGAGAGAAGAATACGATCTGTATCACGGCGACTGCTATAAAGACCTTGCGCGGGCCATGGCGGTCTAGCATCACTCCAACGACCAGCTGTGCTATTGATGCGATAGCGAACACTGCAAATGCAAGTGCACCAATGACCGTTGCTATATCGCCCTCACCAGTGCTTGTCAGACTGCCACCCAAGTTGACTAAATTCTCAGCAAAGTTTTGCAAGCGCTCATCGAACATCTTTGGTAGCGCAAATGTGGTGGATTGAAAAATAATTGATGAAACAGCGGTTGTCAGAAACACAATGGCTGAAACTCGCAGTAGCAGTGCTCGTTGAGATGGTGTCGTAACCATATCTTGCTGGGCCGTGTTGGTGCTGATTAGTGACCCGCTTGATATCGATCCTGCACGAATATTGTCCCATCGCAGGGTCAAATATATCAATCCGATAGCGATTGAGATTATCCCGGGAAGGACAAACGCCATCCGCCATCCGCTATGATCAATCATAAATCCGGTGAGCAACGCCGCGCAGGCCACACCTAAATTACCCCATACTCCGTTCATTGCGATCCGCATGCCTGTATCACGCCACTTGATTGTAACGATTGCCAGCCCGACTGGATGGTAGATTGCAGCGAAAATCCCTATCAAGAACAACCCAAAGCCGATTTGCAAAGGTGAAACTGCAAAGCTCGTGATAATGGCCGACATACCGATACAGATGAAGAATATACACATCATTCCATCTCGGCTCCATTTGTCTGCTATCCAACCTGCGGGCAAAGCAAACACTCCAAAGGCGAAGAACCCGGGTGTGGCGTAGGCTAATAGTTCTGCGTAACCCAGGCCCCACTCCCTATGCAGGGCCAGTGCCGCAACAGAGGCGAAGATCAACATAAATAGATGATCTAAAAAGTGTCCGATGTTAAGCAACAAAAAATGCATCCGATCTCGGGTCATTTAGAAAAACTCTCAGCATTCAAACGTAACTAAATCGGTCGATCCGTAACGTGCGGTTGGTCGTTATTTGCAAATCTACCCTGACCGTTGCACGATGTATTGCCATATATCGTCGAGTTTTTGCCAAAAGAGAGTGCCTGCTATGAGTGCTAAGTCAATCAACTCGCCTAGAAGTACCGAGCCTTCGGACTATCAGAACCTTCAACAACCAATTGGAGCTATGGCGAAGACCTTTACTGATGGAAGCACCATAGCGCTCCATCGACATGACCGGGACCAACTTCTTTACGCGATCAGCGGGGTCATGAGACTTCAAACCAAGCTCGAGGCATCGGTCGTACCGCCCGATCGTGCCGTCTACATTCCTGCCGGTACACTACATTCTGTGAGCATTCATGGCACGGTCGATATGCGCACTCTGTATATTGCGAAAGGGCAGTTTCGCGATATCGCCATTGGAGTTCGCATTATGGCTGTTTCCAATCTTCTGCGCGAGCTGATCCTCGCACTCAGCGAAGAGCCGATCACATATGAATCGGACAGTAGGGGTGATCGCATCGCGAAATTAATCGAGTTGGAGTTGGAACGTGCGAAAGAACTCTCACTCAGCATCCCATTGGCGCGTGATCCTAGATTGCAGCGGATTTGCGCGGCAATTCTCGCAAATCCTGCCGACGATCGAACACTGGGCGATTGGTCCGAATTAGCAGGTGCGTCTCCGCGTACCATCGCGCGACTATTTCAGAGGGACTTGGGAATGAATTTCAATAAATGGCGACAACGCATTCGGTTCCACAACGCACTTGATGATTTGTCACGGGGTAAGTCGATTGCCAAGGTAGCACAGCTTAATGGCTATCGTAGTTCAAGCGCCTTCTCAGCGGCGTTTGTTAGGGAAATGGGAATTGCCCCCTCTAGGGTATCCGAGCACGACTAGAAATCTGACGCGTTATCATCGTGTGAACCGAAAGCTTCTTCCCAGCCCACGGCTGTCATGAGAACCTCGTAGGCAAAGTCCGCCGGGCATTCTGATCAAAATGATCTGGAGCGAAGGCTAATTCTTTTTGGATGCTGCAGCAGTGTTGTACAAGATGCGACCAACCCGCCTCTAATGACATATACATCACCATAAGTTATCTATGATTGCTATGGTCTTTTACGGAACAGAATCAGACAGGCTGGCGCTCACGCCCTCTCTTGTCAGGGCGATAAACCGTTACCTGCTCGTGTCCACAAAAATAGAACGTGCTGATCTCAGTTTGGTGTTTGGCGGACAACGAAGTTCAGCGGCTCGTGTCGAGAGAACTTTCGAACTTTGGAAAGACGGATTGCTTGGTAAGATTATTGTTTCAGGTGGAATGGTCGGTGATGCGCGAGAGGCAGAAGCCGACATCATGGCATCGATGTTGATCAAACAAGGGATTCCGAGCGCGGCAATTCTGTTAGAAGACAAAGCCACTAACACTGGAGAAAATGTTCGATATTCGATCGAAGTTTTGCGCCGGAAAGGACTTTACGAAGGTATTCGTTCAGTTCTCTGTATCGGCCGTCTAAGTTCCTCTCGACGATATCTGATGACGCTTGAGAGGCACTGGCCCTCGGTCAAAAAAATGCTTTCCTCTGTGAACTACCACGACGTCCACAGTTCGTTATGGCACACAGATAAGCAACTCTCAGATGAGGTCTTGGGAGAGTGGAACAAATTGCGACCATATTTGGAAGCCAACTTTATCACCGAATTGAGAACTCAAACGTGCCCACTTATTTCGGGACGTTAATTCTTTGCTCTTTACCACCCTTCAGTGTTGAAGGTACAATTTCCACTGTCCGGGCCAGAACCTCGATTTCATTCATGACATCAACAATATCCCGATCAGTTGCCGCCTTGAGATAAGCGCGCAAGGCAAAACTGGTCTCGGGCCGGTCAGCGAGATCGGCCAATTTCTGCGCAATGTCCCCGAACTGTGCTGTGTGCATCACGTTCTCCTGTGAGATCATCATTTTACTTGATGACATATCGTTATATATAACGATATAAAGCACCAGTGATTTGAAACAATTCACAAAACAGAAGATTGAACGTGGGGACCTGCATGCGATTGGCCCAGACCATATTGGTGACTCTTGGTGTTCTGAGCTGTGCCGCCTGCACGGCCACCAAGCCGCCTGCTTCGACCAGCCTGTCAGCACTGATTGATGCCGAAACATCCGTCGTGGACCGCGAGATCGCGGATGCCGGTCTCTATAGTGGCGTTCTGGAACCCTACGCGACCGGCAGCACAACCCTCAAGAACCCGGACTATGTGACAGACGAGCGGCTGATGAATGTTGTGCATTCTCAGTTCACCGGCCCGATTGAAGATTTTGTGTCCAAGATGGCTTTGGAAACCGGTTATCGGGTGATCGCTCAGGGCGAGAAACCCGGCGCACCGATCCTGATCACATTGGTTCAGCGCGATCTGCCCGCCATGGGCGCACTGCGCGAGGCATTCTTCCAAGGCAAAGACCGGGCCGCTTTGGTGGTCGATCAGCGCACCAAGACCATGACGATTGTTTACAAGCGGCCCGAGCGCAGCCCTGTGCCCCATATCGAGGATACGGAAATATGATGCGCATCTCGGCTAAATCTCTCGTGCCGCTCTTGGCGGTAATTATCCTAACTGGTTGCCAAACCCTGAAACCGGAAGAGTCGGAGTTCGTTGAACCCGATCCTATTCTTGTCGGCGGGCCTGACCAGTACCGGTCCAACCGTCCACCTGCCGACTTTGCAGAGTTTAGTCGCCGCACACGGCGCGGTAACTATGAGACGTCTGTTGACGAGGAGCGCTACGATCTCTTGCGTGAAGCGGCTGTCTCTTATTCCGCGCAAGCGGGGTATCAGCATCGGGTCTGGGAAGTCATGCGGCAGCTCGAGCAGGACAGCGGTAAGCTGTCCCGCACTTTTGACTTCAACCGCGTCGCCTACAGCGCGCCACGAGAGACGGGATATATCCTCCCACCCGTTGTGAGCCGCGCCACGGCTGCCATCAATGTGGATGAGAGCGGACAGTCCGCGGTGGCAGCCGATGAATTCTACCGTCTAGAGATTCCGGGCCGTATTGTAACCATCGTGCCCACCTGGCGTGACTATCTGGTCATCCCGTTGGAAGAGGCAAGCGAGCCCGACGATGACTTCCTGCCGCAAAACAAGGAGGAGAAGCAGGTGTTCAACCGCTTTGCCGCCGAGGGCTGGCAGGCCGGGGTGGAACAGGCGGACGAGGCGCTTGCGCTGAATTTCTCCCGGCTAAAGCGCGACTATCTCGGCATGGTTGAATATCGGCGCATGGTGCAGGCTGGTCTGGTCAGAGAGCTGGTCATACAATCGAGCGAGCGTCGGTCCGCTGGCGAAGGCGAAGAGCTCTTTATCGGCGAACGTCGTGTCCGGATTGTCAGCTCAGCGCAGTTCGTACGGGACCCCAGTCAGTGGAAGCCTTTGCAAAGGCGTTATGCGGTGACCAAATGATCGATCTCGAGCGGATCGATCTTGAACCGGCAGACCCGAGCGCAGCAGATGTCACGATCCTGAAGGATGAACCCAATCGCTTCGACAGCGATCTGTCCGCCTTTGATCACTTCCTTGTCGGTGCCGCGATGAAAGGCGCATCGGATATCAACATCAGTGCGGATCTCCGGATGCGCGTGCAGATGCACGGTGATCAGAAACTCGCCACCAAGCGCCGGCTTCTGATCACAGAGGTCCAGGCAATGCTGGCCCATCTCTGGTCGGCCAATGATGCGATGAGCCTTGTTAGCGCGGGACGCCCGTTGGATTTCTCTTATGAGAAGAAGATCGACCGCAAACGCAGCCAGCGGTTCCGGGTCAATGCCACCGGCGAGCAGCGCTTCGGGACCAACGGGGTGCAGATCACTTTGCGCGCCCTGCCCGACACGACGCCGACCCTTGATGACGTCGGGCTGGAAGACGCGCTGCGGGATCGCTTGGAACCTGCCAGCGGCATCATCGTTGTTGCGGGTGCAACTGGGCATGGCAAGTCGACCACCATGGCGGCGATGACCAGATGCCATCTAGAAAACAAAACACGATCCCGCAAGATCGTCGATCTCCAAGCCCCGATTGAATATACGTTTCGGGATATCAACACGGATGCGGCAGATGTCGCCTCTTTCATCAGCCAGTCGGAAATCGGTGTGGGGCGCAACATCCCGACCTTCGCCGAAGGCGTCCGCGCTGCTATGCGCCGGGCCCCTGCTGTGATCAATGTCGGAGAAAGCCGCGACCGCGAAAGCATGGAAGCCTGTATCGAAGCTTGTTTGACCGGACACCTCGTCAACACCACCACCCATGCGGGATCAATTGCCGAGGCGCTGCGCAGGATGGCCTTTCTGTTCCCACCGGAGGAACAAGAGGCACGTTCGTTCGATCTGATGACATCGCTCAATCTGATCATCTGGCAGCGCCTGGTCAAAACGGCCGATGGCAAGGGCCGCGTCGCCCTGCGCGAATATCTTGTCTTTGACCAACACGTGCGGGACCGGTTTCTGAGCGTGCCGCCTCTCGATTGGGTCAATGTCGTCAAACAGATATTTTCCGATAGCTGCTCGAACCCGAACCTGATCGCCCGCACGATGACGCAATCAGCCGAAGACCTGGTTCAACGCAAAATCGTGCGGGCCGAAGACCTCTCCGGCATTCTGCGGACCGGGATAGGGTTTCTGGGGCAGATTAAACTGTGATCGGCGTTGGTGCCGCAGTCGGGATTGACAGTTTCAGCAATTCGGCGCATTGAGAAATGAATATTCATTTCTGTTTTGAGCCATGCCTAGACCCACACCCGACCAAACACTTCAAAAAATCCGCGCCGCTCTCGTAGCGGAAGTGGCCGAAAAAGGCATTGGCGCGACCTCGGTTGGCGCGGTGGCCAAACGCGCGGGTGTAGCAACAGGCACGATCTATCTGCAGTTCGACAGCAAAGAAGACATGCTGCAGAAGATCTACTTGCAGATCAAAACCGAGTTTCATGGACTTATCGTTGCCGCCGCAGATGAGCCGTCATCGAAAGAGATGATCCGCAAGATGTGGTTCGAGATGTTTGCCTTTGTCGATGCGCATCCCCTCGATTTCATGTTCATCGAGTATGCCGGGGCCGCCCAGGTGCTAACGACGAAACAAGCCAAGGACATCGCCTACACCCAGACTGAAATCACAGCCATGATACAGCGCGCCATTGATGATGGCACCGTGGCTGACCTGCCGGTCTCAGTTGTCACCACCTTACTCGTGGCGCCAGCCATGCAAATGGCGCGGACCAAGGCGTTAGGTTTCGAGAGGTTCTCAAAAGCCCAAATAGAACTCACGTTCGACCGGGTTTGGGCATCGATTTCCAATAGCCCACCCCCACCACTTTCCGGAGCAATCATATGACCCGCCCCCGCCTGATCAACCGTTTTGCTGTCATCGCGACCATGTCGCTGGCCGCTAGTATTGTCACAGGAGCCCCCGCCATGGCCGACCCCATTCCATCTGCTTCCGAAATTCGCCAGAGCTACAAACAACATCACGCCAGAACACAGCTCTACCGATGGTATCAGTTTTATGAAAATGCCGATGTTGGCCTCGACAATCAGCTTGGGATTTTGACAGAGGATTTTTCCGTTGAATCGCCCAGCGGTACCGCCAACGGCCATGCGGAATACTCAGCTGCGGTCAAACAATTCCCGGCTGATTGGCAAAACGCCCATGACGTATTGCGCTCGAATATCACAGTCGCCGAGGATGGATCGCTGAATCTGACCGCTGAGATCATCTACTCCAATATCGGCATCGCGCCCGACAAAGCCATCAGCGCACAAAGGCTCAACTATACGGCCAAGCTGACATATGATGCTGGCCTGCTACCCAAGTTTAGCCAAATGACCATCAAGCCGGTTGAGGCGGTCAGTGTTGATGCGTTTGAAGATACCTATGCACACAATCGGCTTCTCAGCCTGCTGCACTACTGGATGGCACTGGTTGAAGATCCCAATCGCAAGGCCGAGCCTTTTCAGGAAATACTTGCAGACAATCTCGATCTGAAGTTCGCAGCCACAGCGCCGGCTATCACAAATTATGAGGGTCTCGCTGAGTGGATTGCGGGCCCAGCCTCGTCAGTCGCAGCCAGCCGCCACATCTTGTCTGACTTCTCGTTCAAAGCTTTGGCAGACAAACGGTACGAGCTGACCGTCAATCTCGATTGGGCAGGCCTGCGCCCAGATGACAAGACGATGCGGGCCAAGACCCGCCATACGTGGACAGTCACAGACGATCCCTCAGAGCGGTTTGCGCGAGTTGAAACGATACGAGTTGAGCAGATCGAGCCTTTCACCGTCGTTGAGGAATGATCTGTCTGCATCACACTTATCCAAGTCCAGGTATCAATAACAAAGTCAAAGGAATCGCCCCATGAATCCCGTCCTCAATACGCTCATCGCCGCATCATTTTTTTCGTTGCACCTGCAGCCTTCGCGCAAGACGCCATCATCGACTCGCACACCCACATCATGCCACCGGGTTTGGAACGTGGCCTGAACCCACGGGTTGAGGCATCCCCAGATGAACTGCGCCGCCAGATGAAAGAGGCCGGTGTTTCCAAAGCGGCGATCTATGCCATGGTCCAAAAGGGGCAGCCAGATTCCATGCGCGCCTACAATGACTACATCCTTGATCTCGCAGCAGGGGCTGAGGACTTCTTCGCAGTCGCCTCTGTGCATCCGCTCGATGGAGATGTAGCGCTCGAGGAGGTCGCGCGCGTGGCAGAAAAAGGTGCAAAAGCGTTGAAGCTGCATCCATTCTTTCAGGGTTTTGAGATCGATGATCCAGGTGTTGGAGCCGTGGTGAAAGCAGCCGGTGAAAACGGCCTTGCAGTCATCTTCGATTCCATAAACGCCAAGGATGGCGGCGCGACGGGCAAATTTGTTGATCTCGCCATTGCCAATCCGGACACCAAAATCGTCCTCGCCCATATGGCCGGTTACAGATTTGACGAAATGATCTTGTTTTCCGTTTTCGCCAAAGGTCCATTTTACAAGAACAACGTCTATTTCGATCTGTCCGCGATTGCCCAAATTTACTCCGGTGGCGGCTCAAGCTTGCTTAAAAGGACATCGCCGCGAAAGGAGGAGTTGCTTTGGACCATACGGGAAATCGGCATCGACCAGTTTTTGTTCGGATCTGACTTTCCGATTTACGATCTTCAGTCCTCACGTGAAGCGACCGAGAGCTACGATTTCACAGAAGAAGAACTTCGAAAGCTGATGCATGACAATGCAGTGGCCGTGTTTGGTCTGGAGTAATTGGCAGCGCTTCTTATAGCTCGGCGAAGATTTATCACTGCCGGACAGGAATGATCATGATCTATTGGCTCTCAACGGCGGTGCTGTGCGGATTTCTTCTGCTCAGCGCTGCAAGTTACCTGTTTCATCAGGCGACGATTGACGGTGTGCGTGATCTGGGCTTCCCGGACCACTTCCGCATTGAACTGGCGATCCTGAAGCTGCTGGCAGTCATTGTGCTTCTGGCGCCGCAGATTCCGTTTGTAGTCAGGGAGTGGGCCTATGCCGGTGTTGCCCTGTTCTTAGTGACATCAATCGTGGCCCATACCGCCCATGGCGATTCTTGGACATTCAACGTGATCAATGTGATCCTGATACTGCTGCTCGCCACCTCGAGACACTATTACCCTGGTTGATAAAGTCTCAGCGTTGGTAGCGTTGTGTTACCGGCAAGCGGTGGAATTAGAGCCCAACGTCATTCTTGAAGCTCGGTAACCACGTGTCGATGCGGCACCTACACTATGATGTTTTGAAGACGCTTGGCGTTACCCATATCATGGGTCGGTAGCATTGTAGTGCCCAGTTTTTTGTGTTGGTCGCGCAGTTTGCTTGAACTTTCTCGAGCATCCGTCGTGCTTTCAACAATACCGCCAATTTCACCGCTTTCGATTTGGGCCAGCGAAAATGCGGCGTCGCCTGCGATACAAATCGAACGCCCCTCATCTTCGATTAAAACTGACTGGTGACCGCTTGCGTGGCCCGGCGTTGGTACAATTGAAATAGTTCCATCAGAAGTGAGCGCTGAGGACTGATTGAACACGCCAGCCTGTCTCTCACCATATGGCGTTGATTGTATATTCAGCGATTGGGGAATGCGGCACATCAATGCGCCTGCGTGACCCAAGCGAGCCGTTTCCGATACGAAGAACTGTGCCTTTTCGAATGTACCCATGCCGCCCATATGGTCAGAATGGAGATGCGTCATCACGACCTTCGAAACCCGGTCCGGTTCAAGTCCAGCTAAACGCATCTGCGCACCAATTTGCTCCTTTTCTGGAACTGCGAATTGCAGGTTTCGTTGATAAAACATGCCGGTGACTGCATCGCACTTTGTGTACACAGGGTCAGCGATCTTCGACGTTTCGCCGGTATCGACCATGAACAGGCCTTGTGGGTGCTCGATTGCAAATGCTGTCACAGGCATCCACTCGGTCCATGAGCGACTGCCCATGATCGCGGGAATGCGTAATGCTTCTATTCCACTATAAGTGCGGTGCTGTTCTTTGACTGCGACCCACCCTGTTTGGAACATATGAACCGTAATACGCTGCGAGACTTTTGCAGAGACAGGCGGCAAGCTTGCGGGCGCAGCAGCAAGTTTCGATATCGGGCGCATCATTGAATAAGCGCAGCCTCCAATAGACAGCGTTGTTAACCCGGCTGCGCTGAGGCCCAATAGTTTTCGACGAGACATGGTCAAAGGCTTATTCTCCCTGTGCGAGTTGGTTGAGCAACTGCATGGTCGGCGGAAGAGCTTTGCGGAAACCTGGTCCAAACATACCCGCAAAGACTGCTGCGGATGCGCCAGTAAAACTAACGGTGTGTGTGAATGCGGTTCGGTCCACATTGAACGAACGCTCAACACGCAATCGAGCCATCGGCAACTTGGTTTCAAAAACGTAGGACTGTGGTGGTTTGAATTCGACCACCTCGAAGGAGGTTGCTGCCCCCTTCAACGGAACAATGGTTCCTTTTGAACCCAGCTGCATCGGGCCATTAAGAGATGCAGATTTCAATCCCTTGTCCCAATCTCCCCATGTGGCTGGACTGGTCCAGAGACGCCAAACCTCATCTGGAGATGATGTGTTTACGGTAAAGGTGAAAGCGCGATTGGTGCCTTCGGCGATAAGTTTGGATGTCATGCTGATGGGCTGCCTTTCTGAAACGGACTCAGCCGCAAAGGCTACCTGGCTGCAAAGAACGCAGAGTGTAGCGATCGTGTAAGTCAGCTTCATATCAGGCCCCTTTGTATAATGAATGAATCTCATTCATAAATATAGAGAGTAATTCAAACTGGGCAAGGGCAAAAATGAATGATATTCATATTGCCATGAACGCGCCCGCTCCAAAACCGAACGAACAGATCAAAACAGCGAAGATTCTCGAAGCCGCAAAGCACCAATTTGCCAAGCGAGGCTTCGACGCTGCAAAGCTATCTGAAATCGCAAGAGAAGCTGGTGTGGCCGTTGGTACAATCTATCTGCGATACGCCGGTAAGGCCGAACTACTTGGTGCAGTTCTTTCAGAAATGGAAAGTGGATTTTGCGGCGCAATGGACGACCCCTTAATATGGTCAACGCCATTCCCACAACGTTTCGAAATCATAATGTCTCGCGTGATCGAGTTTGCGGACGAAGAAGAATCACTGGGTCCGCTGATGGCGATGGCACCGTACGGCGTCTTCGATTCAGGCAGATCCGGCGATAAGGTTCGCGCAAAGATCTCTGCCCATCTGCAAGATGGTATCGACAAGGGGCAACTGCGGGCAGAACTTGATTCAAAGCGCTCTGCTATTCTGGCACACGGAATGGTGGAAGCAGCTATGATTGACCATATGATGAACCGTAGCTTACCAAAGCAACAGGTTATAGATGAATTGGTAGAGGCTTCCACACGGTGGCTGGCTAAATTTTGATGCCTGCTTCGGCCGCCCATCCGAGCTTGCCCTAGCTCATTTCACCGTCGAATTTGTCGCCTCGCTTGACAATTTCCAACGCGCCATCAGGTAATGGCCGCTGCAGTGCCTTGGAAGTCTCCCAAGGCTCATTCATCCAGCTATCAAACTCATCCTGTTCGGTCAGAATGACTGGCATGGCTTTGGGGTGAACTGCTCCGACTTCTACGTTCGCATCCGTCGTCAGAAACGCGAACAGGTCTATCTTGACTTCGCCCTCTTTGAGTTTGCGTGTGCCAGTCCATGTCGTCCATAGCCCCGCGAAACATGCCAAGGGGCGTTCTTCCCCAAATGCGAACCAGACGTTCTGCGATGATTTGTCCGGCAGTCGTTCGGGTTCGGCAAAACTGTTAAACGGCACCAGACACCTGTTCTCTTTCTTGAACCAACGCCGCCAGTGACCCGACGACGTATTGCGCACGTTCGTGACCCCTGAATTCACCTTGCCTTTGACCGCAAAGGAGGGTTTGGGCAGGCCCCACCGGGCCATGACCAGCTCGCGTCCCTCGCTGCCATTGCGCACGATCGGGGCGCTGTAATCAGGAAAAATCCCCGGCAATGGCTGAAGATTGCCGACGTCTTTTGACGAGGTCATCGCTCGCGTCAGATCAAGGATTGCCTGCCGGCTTGAGGTCATTGAGTAGAGATTACACATCACGCCAGACTAAGGGTTCGAGGAGTTTTTCTCAATCTGCCGCTTGTTCTTATTTTGTTCTCGTCTATTTTCCTCGCGTCGAGGAGACCAAATGCCCGAGAGCTATCTGCCCATAAAGGCCCATCCGGCCAAGCCGTTCCGCACGATCACGGATGCGGCGGATGATGGGCAATTGCTTGTTCTCAAATGCAATCTGTGCCGGCGCACCACCTATTTTCTCGCGATCGACCTTTTGACCATCATTGATCCAAAGCACCCGGTTCACATCCCACCCTTTCCGTGCGGTCGTTGCAAAACGCGTGAATATGTCAATGTGAAGATCCACCATCCCAATCCCGGCGACTACGGTCAGCTGCCGGTGCGCAGGCCGGGAAAAATCATTCGTATTCAGAAATGGCGCAATGTGAAACTCGGAGAGTAAGTCGCATATATCGTTATGTGACGCGATACATATAAACCCATCCTCTGGCCAAAATCCGTGCTTCATGCCATAATGCGGTATGTTCAAATGGTTCAAAAAGACGCGGCAAACGCATAGCAAGACTGGCTACTGGGTGCATCTCGGTGGCCAATGGCTGGCTGTTGGCCTGATGATCTATTTCTGGCGGGCCATGATCCATATGCTCGACACGGTTGAAGCCTTTGCTGGAGCCTGGCAAAAAAGCCAGTCAGAACATTTCGGTTTTGTCGATGGGTTGATCGCGATCACGGTGCATCTTGTCTCGGAACCGATCTATTTCCTGCAACTCGCCTCGATCATCTTTGTCCTGCATCTGACAGTCAACCGCGAGGGCTATCGCCTCCCTTCGCACATTCAGCACAAGTACAATAGCGGTGGACTCGGCGTTTTAGCTGTCATGTCGGTCTTTCGCCGCTAGTTACTTTTCCTTTGAGGCCTTGTTCGCGATTCTCTTCGGTCGCATGCGGCTGTTTGCTAGTCCGATATTCCCAGCCTGACTCAAAGTCCCACCGACAGCTGCACCCGTCTGATAAGACCCCCCTGCTCCAACTGCTCGCGCCGTCATTGCAGTCCCTGCCCCCAGATCGTCGCCAATCCCATCGATCCATTTGAACACGCGGGCGGGGAACACATTGATCAGGCTAAATGACCAATCGATGATAACGACGTAAAGCAGGCCGACGAAGACAGTCAGTACGGCCATGGTCAGGAACTGCGACAGGACACCGAACGCGCCAGGATCCGCGGCCATCTGGGAACTCAAAGCCGCAAACAGCATCCCGTTCAGCGAGAAGGCTGCGATGCGGAACAGGACCATCCCGAGCAGAAACCCGAAGATCATCAGGAGCGGTGTGAGGAATAACATCAAGAGCAGCGACCAACCCTTTCGGGATATGTTGGACGAAATCCCGTGACCATCCATGGAAAGCATGGCGACAGCCCAAAGGGGTGCCGCAAACACTGCCTCGATCACCAGAAGCATGAAGGCCAGGATTGCGATCAGCCAGATCACAGCCGGGAGGTAAGGCAGGACAAAGCCGACAAATATCGCTGCGAAGATGCCGATCTGGAAGAGCCCGCTTGTGAGCGAGGCGAGCGTCGCTGGGATCGATCCGAACAGGGGCACGGCCGAAGCCGTTGCCAAAACACCGATCGCGACCACCGCATATGTCAGGAAGGTCGAGGCATAGGCCATCAGACCGATCATCGGATCGACCGTGATCGTATCGGGGGCGAGCAGCTGAATGCCTTTCAATAGGTTCGTGGGCGGCGGCAGGAAATTCTCTGGTGAAGACGCATCATCGCCCGCATAGGCGCGCTCTGTGATGAATTCCCGCAGACCCGCATTTGCGGCTGCCTCGTTCCAGGCCGAGACGCTGGCATTATAGCTGGCCCCGATCCCCGCCAGAATTTTCTGGGCATCGCGATCCGCGTTGCTCTGGAACCAGTAGGATTTGCCCAGCTCGGTCGCGAGGGTGTTCTGCACGCCGCCGTTCAGCGTCGTCGAGATCAAGGTGCCGGGTGTTGCCGTCGGGAACATACCTGCAACGGCATTGGCGTCCCCCGATATCTTGCTGATCAGCATGTAGTAGGACCCGGCCATCATCCAGCCGCCGGTTCTGAGATCACCCGCAATCGCGGTCGGCGCGGACAAGGCCCCAGACCCATCCGAGCCGATGGATTGGATCTGCTGACTGATCGGTGTGCCACTTTCCGACTGAACCAGACCGGACAGAGCGTTCGGGTTCACAATCGGATTGACGATGGCCGAATGCTGCTGCCGCAGCACCTGCATCATCTGAGCAAGGTTCGGGAAATCCCCTGGCGCAATCGTCTCGCGCGCTGATATTTTTGCGACGACCGTTTCGGCTGAGCCGCGCATCTCGGTGCGCAGGATATCGATCAGGTTCCGCATGCTGGCGTTGATCGTATCCATGTTGGTAGACGGGCTGATCCGTTTCAAGGCCGCGGTCGCTGGCGGCAATGTCACCGAGCCACAAGCGCTTGTGATGGTCGGTGTCGAATAGGTCAGGATTTGCGGCGTGTAGCCATCGATTAGATCGGTAGCAGGGGCGGGTTGCAAGTTGGACCAGATGCCGCCGCTGACAAGCTGGAGATCGCCGCCTTTGGAAACCTCAAAATTATAAGCGGCACGACAGAATTCCATCCGCCAGAGCTGCTGCAGGAAACGGGCATCGGAGCCGACATAGTCCGTGCCGACGATCGGAACTTCGTCCGAGACGATCAGGTCCGCCGTCTGGTTCCAGAAGAACGACCCCGCAGCCGTGCCCGCGCGCACCACATAAGAGACGCCATGCTGGATGCCGTTGTAGCCATTGTCGAGCGGGATGAGCAGGGCGAAGGCCGTGAGGATCCGGATCGGCACCCAGATCGTGGACTTTTGGCCGAGCACGACCCCTTCATGGGCGGAATCCAACGTTCCTTGAAAGATGTTGTACAGCAAAAAGAGCGCGCCGACCGCGAGAAACAGGATGTTGAAGGACAGCATCAGCAGCGAGATCACTGTCCGGTTGTTCGCGGCCGGTCCCGGAAACAGATCACCGAAGATCAGATTGAAGAAGGTGTTCGAGCGATCATCGCCCGTCCCGTTAAAGATATCCGGTACGTTGATTTCTTGCGCCAATCCAACATCGGCCGATGCCAGAAGGAGAAGGGTCGCGACACCGAGACTGGCTGCAGTTTTCATCGGTCCCGCTCTCGTTTCTGGATTTGATCGCGCCTTCTGGTTGGCACGATGATCTGCATGTTCCGGGGTAAGCGCGAAGTCATGTAATCGTAGAACCCGCCAAACCGGCCCTGTTCGATGATCCAGGCAAAGAAGTCGGCACGCACTGCGCGGAAAATCGAGAACAGGAACAGCGCGATCAGGCTGATCACAAAAATCCGGCTGATATCGAAGAAGAGTAGACCCAACGGGATCGCCAATACGGCGACGAGACCGGCATATTGAAAACAGGCGCGCTGCGTCCGCCAGCCTTCATATTGACGATCCAGCTCGGTCTCACTCATGGACCCTGCCATCTCCTGGAACCGCTGGATGCCACCATCCTCATACCGTCCGGTCAGACCTTTCGGATCGAGCGGTTTGGGCCTGACCCGATCGGCAAGATCGCCGATAAAGTCTGCCCCCAGCTTGCTCGCCTCAAAGGCTTTGTCTACGCGGCCACGGCGCGCGAAGAACCCGGCCGCGCGGCGTGTGCGGCTCTTCTTGGGTTCATCATCGTTCTCACGCGCCATGTTTGTGCCTTCGACCGCTAGTTGCCGAGCGGCGCACCGCCGCCCGCACCTTCGGTCCCGTCAATGGTCGAGGCCAGGCTTGCGGCTTCCACCGCCGCCACCCGGCGTTCGAGACCAAAGCGCATCCAGTTGACGTGCAGATCGAGGGCCTGTGTCAGGAGAAGCTCGCGCATCACCGCATCGGGTGACATCTTGGCGATGGATTGGTGCCAATCAGGATTGGCAAACCGCGAATGCACGAAGATGTCGACGGCCTGAAGGGATGAGACCTTGTCTCCCACGGCATTCGGATAGGCAGGCCCGGCCGCGTTGCGCGCCCAACTCGCCAGTTCCGTCCCACCCGTTGGCGTCGCGATATCGCCGAGATAGGTGAAGACCGCATGAGAGGCTGACCGGCGCGTTGCATCGACTTGTCGCGAGGCTATGCGGGCCAAGCCTGTTGGCGTCTGGGCCTCTTCGGTCGTGACGGGTTTTGGCGGCAGAGGATCGACCATGTTGTTGATCATCCGCGCATAGGCCTGGGCCACTTGCTGGTCGGACGTATCGAGTGTGATCGCTTCAGTCAGGAGCCGCACATCGGATGTGGGATCAGCGAACCCTCCGACGTTTCGCAAGTTGTCGCGATCCACCTTGATTTCCTGTGCGAGCGCCAGACCGCCGGAGCGAACCGGCGCGCCCGCTGTTCCGTTCCCGTAGGACCGGTTGCGCGACAGGTTCGCAATATCGATGCCGCCAACGCCTTGGCTGGTCTGTCCTCCCCCGAAGTTGAGAACACCCGAAAGATCGATACAGGCCGATGTGGCCGGATCGTAGCGTCCGCCTTCTGCCGCCGCCCTGATTTTTTGCCGCTCAAGCAGGACAGCGTTCTGGTCCCGCCCCTCAGCGATGCGCTTCGCGGCCTCGGTCTCCCGTTTTGAATAGGCGGAAAGCTGTGCGACGCCCTTCAGAATGTTGTCGACGATGTAATTGCCGACATCCGTGGTGTGGTTGTTGACGTTGATCCGGGCTGTCCGAACGATGTTCTGTACCCCGCCACAGGAACAACCGCCAAACGCATAGCTGGGCGTTGCGAGCGTAAAGAGCCAGGCGGTTGCGCAGACGGAAAGAGCCCCGCTCAGACCCGTGGTCTTGAGGCTGCGCTGCGACGCGGTGATGTCGGTTTACTCATTGTCATTTGCGGTGCCCTCGCTCTGATCATTGCTGTTCTTGCCCCGGATGATGTCGTTGACCTCATCGAGGTTGTTTCTGGTCGTTGTCGGACCCTGCGGCTGGATGCCTTGATGGACCGCTGGCTCTGGCTTGCCTCCAGTCAACGATTTAGGCACCTGAAACGACGTGAACTGCGTCAACAGCACAAAGGCGATGACGGCGAGCACGACGGCTAAGGCGATCCATTTGCCCAAGGTCATTTTTGACATGAGATCACCCACCGCTGCCGCCTCCATAAATCAGCTCATAGACCGCATCGAGGTTGTTGGGGCTTACCGTGGTGCCGTTGACCGTGACCCCCTGCCCCGTCTGACCGCCGCCGGTGTTGAGATCGACACCGCCAATGGATGTCGTTGAATTGCCCGTCAGGCCGCCGATGGGCAGGAAGTTGAAGTTCGGCAGCTGCAACAGGTTGGTGATCTGCGATGTCAGCTCGTTCATTTTGTCCTGGGCGAAGGAACAAACCTGGCCTTGCGCCTGACTGACCGCGGCTTGGAAAATCCCCTGTAGGTTTGGCACCTGGATCGCGATATCGAGATTTACATCGAGCAGATTGTCGAGACACCCCAAAGCCGCGATCGAATGTGGCTTCTTGAGCGCTTCCTCGCCGCGCAGAACCTCGGCTTCAATGCCGGACCGGATCGCATTGGTGAGATTCAGCTTGACGTGATCGACGCAGCCCTGCCCGCCGGACGGGAAGAGTTGCAGGATCTGATCATTGGCTTGCGCATGCGCCTTCGGCACACTGGCCAACGCCAAGCCTGCGACGAGTGCCGCGCTCAGGATGTGTGGCGCGCCTTTCTTTTGTGGTCTGGTCATTGATTGCCTCCAAGGTTGGTTCTTTCCCCCTGAAACGGGGGTGTTTCGCGAATGAGAATGGGGCGTTTGGCACCAAGGCCCGGAAAGCCTTCGGTCTGTTCAAAGGTGCCGCCTGTGCCGGCACCGCCCGCATAGGTCGTCCCGGACGCACCGCCGATCCGGTTCATCAGATGAGACTGCAGCTCGTCGTAAGAGCTGAACCCGTTGGCGGTCAGATATTCGGGCGGAAAGACTGTGGGATCGAAGCCGCTTTCGACCCAGTCATTGAGCGCGCCCGCTCCAAGAAAATGCGCCGCTGTGAGAAGTCCGCTTTCAGTAAAGGTCACGCCGTTGATGGTTTGGCCGGCAAGCCCGCGTGTTTGCGATGAGAGGGCGGAAAGATTGCGGGTGGTCAGCGTGTTGAAGGCCTGGTCTTGCAGGGCGTGTCCGGAAGGCGAATTCAGGAACCCGCTCAGCGACGACACTCCTTGGCTTGTCGCCTGGGACGTCCATTCATAATTGCTCCAACTGCCGCGCGATCCGCCCGTGTGCCGCACATAGCCGAGGCTCGCGAGCGTGCCTGCTGTGATCTGATAGGCTCCTGCCGCCGTTCCGCCTTGGGTGTTGAGCGCGCCATAATTGCCGCCGGACTCCTGCGTCCGGATCAGATCGGCATATTCGTCGGCAAGTGCTGCCGTGGCCCAAAGGGCGAGCGCGAGCGCCAGAGTATGCAGGGTTCGGCGCAGGATCATTTCACCGTCCCCGCGACAGCAACCTGCTGGATCGGGATCGTTTCCATCGGCTTGCCGGTCGAGGGCGAGATCACGGTCACGCCGTTGCGGGAGAGCGTCTCGATCCCGCGAAACCCGTTCTCGTCGCGCAAGGTCCGCGACAGACCAACCACGCCTTCAAGCGCCCGGATCATCCGGTAGGATTGACCGATATTGTTGATCAGGAAGACGGGACATGTGGATTGCCCGCAAAAATACGGTGAGCGCACGACGATGATCTTCTCGCCGCCTTCCAATATGTCCACATCATAGACGCTGACCTCGGGTGGCCCGAAGGACGTCGCGGTGGTCCCATCAATGTTCGCGCCAAGTTCCTTGCTGACGAGTGCCAGCTCATCTTCCGTGGCCGCGCGTTCCACCATGTCCTTTTGATCGGGCTGCGGGGTGTAGCTTTGCGTGTTCCAGGTCCAGACACGGCCATCTTCGATGATCGAGCGCATGCCGGTCGGTGTGACAGCGGACAGCCCAAGCGCGTCGGTGGCGGGCCTGCGGTAAATCTCCAGCCATTTTTCGTTGTGGAACAGCGCGACGTTGAAACACTCGGTCTCGCAGTTCCGGCTCTTACCGATCTTGAGGAACAGCTGCTCGGGATCATCGTTGGGGGCTTCCAACCAGACCCGTACCGCTTTCACATAAGGAAAGTCGCGGCCATACATGCGCCGTGCGATGCTGAGCGCCTGCTGATCGTTGCGTGCGAAGGAGAGTTGCTGAACCGGGATGTCGCCGCCGGGATTGTTGTTCTCCTCGGTATCCTGCGCAAACGCCGCGACAGCCCACATTACAGCCAGCAGTAAGACTGTGTAGATCGGCCAAGAAAAATAAGAGACGCCGATCGGGTGCGTTTATGCGGCGGTTGCAGCAGAAAAATCATTGAAAAGCCCCTTTCACAAGATCATCGGCCATGCGGGCGATGACGTTTGGAGCGCACGGAATCGTCGATCATCTGGCCGGATGACATCAGGCCTTCGAGTTCCGCTTCGATTTCTGATTTGGCTGAGCCGGCCGGAGAAGCGCCGGGCCAGGATGCGCCGGGCCTCGGGACTGCCGAGCCGGTCATAGAGGATCGCGCGGAGCGCCGTGTCTTCGGCAGTGGTCGACAGCGCCCAGAGCTCAATCGGTCCGAGCTGGTTGTAGAAATGCTGCACATAGGTCTGGGATTTGAGCTTGAAGATCGCGACGATCGGCGCACCCTCGCCCGGTTCGGGTCCCGTCAACCGGCTGATCACCGGCTTCAGGCTCGCGGGCAGATCATAGGTGTCCATCACCGTGCGCACGCTTTCGGCGGTCGGCACGTTGCAGAGGAAGATGTTGGTCGCGAGTTCACGGATCGAATGATCAAAGTCGCCGATCAACTGACTTGCGAGTGAGATCTGGACCCCCGCCTTCCGGCCCACGCGGACGTCCGCGACGACCTGGTCGCGAATGCCCAAGCCCCCGGTCAGGTGATATTCGTCGATACAGATGCGTTTGGGCATCTGGCGGTTGTTCTGGAAGCGCAGCAGATGGTGCGAACGGACCGCTTCGGGCAGATCTGAGGCTTTGATCTCATCCTCATCGAGCCAGAAGTCCGAGGTGAGTGTCTGGCGGGCCATCATATACATGACGGCCGTCTGCTTGCGGCCACGTTTGCCGGTGGCCTCGGTTACACCGGCCAGATCGAAAGCGACGACACGGGCGTTGGAGACATCGAACCGGGTCGGGTTCGACAGGATCACATATTGCTTGATCGCCGCCGTGATCTGACGCTGGAACGCGCCGACCATCGGTTCCTGTGTCGATTGCACCCGCATTTCGATGAAGGGCTCGCGCACGGTCTCGGCATTGGAGATCGGGATGAGATCGCCAAGGATCGGCACGGCCAATCTCTGTGCGAGTGCCGCCGCATGATGCTCGTTCTTCGCAAACAGGAAATCGACGATCTCCCACCAGCTGGTTTCCTCATCGACCTCAAAGTGATGTTTTGTCAGCGCGTCATCGACCTTCAGATCCATGGTCGGCGAATAGCGCTTGGGACTGACTTCGTCTGAGTAGTAGCGATAGGCCTCATCGACACAGGCTTCGGCGAGTTGTGAGACACCATCATAAGGCGCATCTGCATCTTCCGGCGTGCAAATCAATGCGATCAGGTTGACTAGAAAAGAGCGTTCATGGGCGAAGGGTTTGCGGCAGCAAAGCTGCGTATCAAACGGATTGACCGCATCACGCTCAACCATTTTGAGCCGATGGAACATCGCCTCATGGCGGCGGTTCGGTGGCAAGGCGTCGCGGATCAGGCTGATCAAGCCGGACGATGACGGCCCAATGTCGATGATCGCGATGCGCGGCAGAATGGCCTGATTGTCCCCGCCCCTGCCCGATTGCGGCGACAAGGCGACGCCGAGATTGATCGCGTTCATCAGAACCGATTTGCCGGATCCCGGTGTGCCGACCATGATATCGACGCTGGCATTCTGTTTGGAGGAGCCCGGTTGATACGGAAACGGCTTGCCATCGGCGGTCCGAAAAATGATCGACCCGCGCTCCCACGGACAGGCGGGCCGCACGATGGGGGCCATGGCGAGCACGTCCAATAGATCGGCCGCACAGCTTTCAGCAGTGGAGGATGTGGAGAGTCCAAGCGCGGAGGACATCACACAGTCGAGTGGATCGCCAACAACCGCGTTGGTGTGGCAATTGCCCCAGGACTTGACCATCTCTTGCAGCGAGGAGACATGGGCGCGCAGCTGCCCGACTTCGTCGGCGGGTGCCCAGGCGGCGAAGGACGCACGCCAGCGGATGACTGTGTTGCCGTCGCCATCCGTCTGACGCAGCCGCTCGAAACTCTCTTTGATGCGGCCATTGTGCGTGGGCGCTGTCCACGCCAGAAGACGTGCCAACTGCTCACGAAACACCTGCCCCGCAAAGCCGCCGCTTTCCATCAGGATCGAACAGCGCCATGAGATCTTGGTGCCATTGGCGATCACACGGCGGATCAGCTCGTTGAACTGCACGACGATCTCTGGTGGCAATACGATGTCAAAACCTGAAAATACATTATTGCCGATCCGCACGATCTTGCCGTCGATCACGTCGGCGTGGTCGGTAAAAATCTGTTCGGAGAGTTTGGGCCAGACAAGGTTGGAGATATCCTTGCGCTTAAGGCTGCGCCCAAGGCTCGGCAGTCGTGCCTTGAGATAGTCTCCGGGCAGGGTCGCCCGCCAGGGATGGTTCAGGCCCAGAGTGTCCGGAGCCACGATCTTGCGGATCGCGTTTAAGGCCTCGTAATTGTCCAAGAGATCAAGTGCGATCCCGGCCGCACTGAACTCGCGTCCCAGGGCCGTGACAAAACTGTCATGGCGGATGGCAAGACCTTCGAGCGCCGTATCAGGAATCTGACCGAGCGAGATCGGCGGCGCGGCATTCAACACCTTGCTACGTTGCTTCTGACTGGCGCTGCGATCTTCTGCGGTCAGCAAAGACGGACGCGACCAAAGCGCGAGATAACAGCGTTCGCCATAAAGCTTGGAGGGAAGCAGTTTGCGCCGTTCATCCAGCAAATCATGCAGGTCAAGCGCATTATCGCGGGCCACCCGCGCACTGTCGTCAATGATGGTCTCGACCTCGCGGGTGCCAAGTTCCGGTGAGTGACCGAACCAGAACTGCAGCGCCAGTCCCGGTTTGGAGAAAACGGCGAGAGACCGACCCGCAGCCGGTCGCAGGCCTCGGTCACATCTTCTTCTCCCGGCAGCGAGCGGAACCCGTCGAGCCGGAAGAGTGACACCATCGATCCGTCATCGGCCACAATCGCGGTGTCGCCATGGGCGGTCTCCAGACGGCAATAGCCGTCCAGAGACGCTTTCAACGATCCCCGGCCCAAATGGGCGGCGGCCTGGTGCCAGAATGCGACCATCGATCCATACGCCCCCTTCTAGTTCAGCGAGCGGAGCTGGCCGTCCACGGAGGATTGGTTGGCACCGGTGCCGAAGATTGAGGCGACGCCGACATTCAAGAAGGTCGGGATGGCGACCATACAGGCGGCGGCGATCGAGAGCATCAGGATGCGGCCGGATTCAACCGAGTTGTCATTGGTGTTGCGCGAGCGTTTGATCATCGCCATCACGGCCATGATCGCGAAGACCACGCCGAGCACGAAGGAGATCGTGCCGAGAATGTCAGCAGCGGGTCCCAGCTGGCTGGAGCGCATCTCGGTAAAAATGTCGCCGAAGGTCTGTGCAAAGGCCTGTGTGGCCCAAAGCGTTCCGAAACCGAGCGAGAGCGCTGAACGCACAATGACAGGTCGCCACGAACGGCGGGTTTGGGTGGGGGGCTTTTTTCTGATCATGATGGGGTTCCTTATTTTAGCCGAAGAAGAGATTTTCGAAGAGACCGACGGTGCGGGGCAGATCGACCGCCATGATCCCGGCGATCATGTGGATGAAGCCCTTGCCCATCAGTCCCTGGGCGGGCATGTCCGCCGATTTGACGCAGAGAAAGAGACCGCGCACGACGGCCAGAAGGCCGATGAACTGTGCGACCCGCACGAGCGCGATCAAAATGGCTTCGCCGGGCGCACCCGCCACGGGTGAGAGCATTTCCGGCGCATAGGCCATGATCTCGCTGGCAGCACTGGCGGTCGTGTTGTCCGCACCATAGAGGGATGCGATCCAGGCGGAGAGCGTCAGGTCGAGGGAGATGATCAGCAGGCCGAACACGATGTATGTGAGCGCCTGCCAGTAGCCGTGACGTCTGTGATGGGCATGTGATCGTTCTTCGGCGGTGATCAACATCATACGGCTGCCGATCAGAACCAGGACTATGCCCAGCACAAAACAGAGTGCGGCCACGAAGGCTTGCGCCGGAGGCAAGATGTTCGTCACGCGTGTGAAGAAGGCGGTCAGCTCGTCCATCAGATAGCGTCTCCATCACTCACCATCCTTGTCGGCCTCGGCGTCGCCTTCGGGGATGAGCACCACACGCTTGGGCGTGTCTTCTTCGCTAGCTGCAACGGGTGTCACTTGAACCGGACGTGAACCAACGCTTTCCGGCGCGGCAGTCTCTTCAAGACCGGGAAGCGAAGCGCCAAGCAATCCTGTGGTCGAATAGAGTTGCCGGATCGCGTTTGAATGCGCGCCATTCACTTTGCGTTGTTCCTGCAGACGGCCGACGAGTTTGGGCAGTACACCGTCACGGCCGGTCAGGAGCACGAGCTCGGCGCGCATCGCCATGCTCTGTTCCGTCAGCAACGCGACTTCGGATCGCAGTTCGTCCAATTCACGTGCTTGCCGATCTTCGACGACTGACCCCATGACCGCCGGTCCCGCTTCAGCCTGCAGATCGAGTGAGTTGAAGGTGATCACCCCGCCGATGGCGACAAGGCCAAGGACGGCAAGTGCGAAGAGTATCTTGCACAGACTATTGATGAAGTCCGCAACAGGACGACGAGTCTCCAGAAAGATCGTGCTGCCGTCTTGCGTTCTGCGGGCCGACTGAAACCGGTCGGCGAAAGCGTCTGCGTGTGAAAGAGGTGTCACTTCCACTGCCCTGTCCGACCCAAACATCATCAATCCTTCCGCATGAAGCGTTCGGGCGAGACCGGATGCGTTGTGGGTTCTCGCAACTACGCTATGGCTATCAAAAACATATCGTTATATATAACGATATAAACCATGTAGTAAAGCACTTTGAGAAACGCACCCCCAGCAAAAGGATTTCCCCCATGCCCCATGTAGAACAGAGAACAAACCGCCCATTTGGTAGCTTGCAGAAAGCAGTCTCCACCGGCTCGGGAAGTCGATCGGTGACCGCTTTGGCGCTGATCTTGCTGATGGGCTCCGCCTCAGTCAGCAACGCGCAGGACTATAGTTGGAAGGAAGGCTTTGCCGGTTGCACGGGCACATCTCCTTTTATCGAGACGTTGATCTCCAAGACAGATCCTGACGTGCGCCCGCTGATGAAGATCGGCGAGATGCAGGCCTGGGCAATCAAGGATCAGGAGGGCAATCCGGCAACCGCGCTCACAACACAGGACGGATTGACGATTGTCGGTCGTATTATTGGACCACAGGGCGAGGATATCACCGCCGCCTTGCTCGCGACGGTCCCGGATCCGAACGCCAAACCGATTGCAACACCCACCCAACGGTTGATCCCATCATCGCCGCAAGCGGTGACAAACCAACCCACCGCGCACGCCGCACCTGTGCAGAATGAAGCAAATTCTTCACCGCGTATGACGCCGATACCCGAGGCCGCGCAAACCGCGTCGCGTGTTTCAAGCGCCCAGTCGCCTGCGCTCAGCCAGCTCCGCACTGTTTTGCAGCCACAAGCCAGCACACCCGCCGCGACACCAGCACCCGCCACACCAACACCTGCAGCCCCCGTAGAGCAATCGACAAGCACCGGCACTGTCGCCAGCGCGCCGATCACCGCTGTCGAACAACCTTCGGCCGGCGTCCAGGCGGGGATGGACACCATCTTCAAACAGGCCGGCGAGGAACGCATCTGGTTCTCCGCAGCCACACCGAAGCCCGGCGCGCCTGTCGTTTACATGCTGGCCGATCCGGAATGCCCCCATTGCCAATGGACCATCGATTCCATGCACAATGAGATTGCGAGCGGCGCGATCGATCTTCGGATCATCCCTGCCCCCATCACCGGCGTGCAAGGCTTTAACACGTCCCTGTCGATCCTGCATTCCGAGAACATCCCCCAAACCTTCATGGCGCATATGACGTCGAAAACACGCGGAACAGCGGCTGTCGTGCAAATGGACACCAATCAGGCCGACAAGGCAGTCGTCCAGGGCATCGTCGACAACATCAACTGGATGCGGGCCAACAGAATGCCGGGCGTGCCGTTCTTTCTCTATCAGACAGACCAGGGCACAAAGTTCGCTTTCTCCGAACTGCCTTCGGATATCCTGACAATTGCCAAGGCGGATGCCTCTGCCACTACCAGCAATCAGTGACGGGATGCGCCGATGCTGCCAGACAATGAGAACCTGAGCGCAGCCGAATCCATTCTGCGCTCGGCGCGCACTTTCGAGATATCCTACAAGGTCATGGCCAAGATCGCGCTCGGTCTTGGCCTGTCGACAACTGTGCTGGCAGCTTCAACCGCCTATCTGGCCGTGAACCGTCCCGAACCGCGCTACTTTGCCACCACGACAGACGGCCAGCTCCTGCCGCTCGTCCCGCTCGACAAGCCGCACCAGTCCGCCGCCGAGGTGAGTAATTTCGCGGTGAAAGCCGTGACGTCATCCCTCACCTATGACTTTGCCAATTATCGCGCCGATTTTAACAACGCGCTGCAGTATTTTACCAAGCCCACGGGCTGGAACCAGTTCGTTGAGGCCGTCCAGAAAAGCCAGATGCTCGATCTGGTCCAAAGCCGCCGCCTGAACACAACGGCTGTCGCCAACAATGCGGTGATTGTCCGCGAGGGCATCAATGATCGCGGCGTCTATGAGTGGATCGTGCAGATCCCGCTGCGCGTCACCTACCAATCAGCCTCCGAAGTGACGGGTCAGAACTTCATGATCACCGTCAATATCGAGCGGCTGCAAACCTATGAATCCCCCTATGCGATGGCCATCTCCCGCTTCATCGCGGCTCCCGGAGGTGCCTAATGCGAGACTTCACACCATTTCCTGGGCGATTACGCCTTTCCTGCAGCTTCTTGATCCTCGCTATGTTGATTGTGCCCACCCACATACAACAAGCGCAGGCACAGCAAGTCCAGCTTGATGCCAGCGGCGACGAAACAGTTCCACCGGGCACGGAAGTTCAGACCCCCCTGCCCCGGCCCACGAACCGTCCGACGGCGACACTCCCCGGTCAAGGTGACGGCACGACAGTTGTCACCATAGAGAACGGTGGCCAGCAGGCACCGGCACAACAGAACCTACCGACAGGGTCCGAACCGCTCACGCAGAACGAAATCAATCAGCGCCTGCAGTCGGACCAACCTCAGCAGCCGCAGACACCAACCGGCGACTTTCCAATTGTTGGCGCGCAAGAGCTGCTTCAAAGCCTTGATGATCTCGACCGTCCGCTGACGCCCGAAGAAATCACCGCCTATGGCGCGGCGATCCAAAGCCAATTCCCGATGACACCCGAGATGATCCGGGACTACCGCCGCCGCGTCGATGAGAGCCAGAAGGCCGCCGCGACGCCGCCGTCGGGCCAGTTTCCGAACGCGATCACAGATGCCAAGCGGCTGACACTGGAATCGGCGCAGGAGCCCGAGGTTCTGCTGACCGGACCCGACACTGTCAGCGTCATGGCCTTCTATGATCGTACCGGGGCGGCCTGGCCGGTCGCATCCTATGTGATCGGCAAGCCCAAGAGCTTCCAGGTCTACGCGATGCAGGAAGGCTCGAACCAGCTCGCAGTCACGCCGCTTGTGCCCCACGGCTTCTCCAACATCGTTGTCTCTCTCGTGGGAGAAAGCCGACCCTTGGTGTTCGAGGTTCGGACGAACTCACTCAACACCCATTATCGTCGCGACTTCACGGTGCATGGGCTTGGGCCCAATGCGGCCTCAAAGCCGCTTCAGACCCGCCAGAGCGAACCCGTCGCCCGCGCCTTGAACGATGTGATGATGGCCTTTGCAACAGGGGCGGACATTCCGGGTAACGCCGTGCGCCTGTCGACCGACAACCCGGCCGTGCGGGCCTGGAGCTATGACGGCGCGATCTATTTGCAGTCCGCAGACGCGATTATCTCGCCGCCCGCCTCAAGGATCCTGACCGGCCCCGGGCAGGTCAAAGCCTATCGGATCAGACCGACATCGGTGGCCCTGATTTCATCGAACGGCCGCGTCTCGAAAGTGAGGATTTCTCAATGAGTGAGTCAAAAGAACCAAACAAGAACAACGATGAAGCGGATAACGGACCAGCGGTCGATCCGACGGACACCGCAAGCCGGGATCGCACACGCCATATCAATCGTGAACGCAAGGGCGGATTACTCTCGTTCAAGAACATCGCCGTTCTCACCATTCTCGTTGTTGGCGGTGCGGTTGGCTATGAAGTCTGGAAGAACCCCGAACTTATTGGGCCAAGTAAGGTCGCAGGCACACCGAACGTCGATGATACGCCCGCGGGCGATCAATTGCGCACCTCGGAGCGCTATCAGGACAATCTGCGTCAGCAAAACCAGGACGGCGCACGTGAGGCGCAAGACAATGACACCTCTTTCATTGCGACACCGGACGAACCGCTGCGCCAGATCGATGAGAAACCACCGGCCATCGCACCCAATCCCAACAGGCCCCTGCCCCCGGCCAACGTGCCTGTCGAGACGCAGCAACCGCGGACGGTCGTGATCGACCGACAGCAGCCTGTGAGGCAGCAGGCCCAGCCGACCCCGAACCTGCCCGCACCACCTGACTATGCACGGATCAATCAACTTGCGCAGCTGATGGCCACGCAGCAGCAAGGATTGCTGAGTTCCTGGCAGGTCCAACCCTCGGCAGGCACAGTTGTGGTCGAAGAAGACCTGTTGCCGAAGGAAGAGCCCGCCATTGAAGGCACAGCAGCCAATGGCAATGCAGTCCAACGCAGCTCCCCTGCCCTCTCTCAGCCGCTGATCCGCGCCGGTGATGTCGTTCTGGCCTCGACCATCATCACGAATGACAGTGACACGCCCGGCCCTGTCGTCGCTGAAATCCGCAGGGGTCCTCTCAAGGGTGCCCGCTTGCTGGGTGGCTTTGAAGCAAACCAGAACAACACCCATCTGGTCGTGCAGTTCAATTCGGCCGCTTTGCCCGATGGAACGCAGGTGCCAGTATCGGCCTACGCCGTGGATGCACGGCAAAAGTCACTTGCTGTGCGTACCGATCTGGATCGACGGCTTTTTGCGCGCTATGCGCCACGCGTGGCGGCAGCTTTTGTCTCAGGCGTCGGAGAAGCGCTCTCCGATCCTAGCACGTCGCTGATTGATCTTGGCGGCGTCACAGGCGTCACGCGCCCGGCGGCCACCATTGAACAAGGACTGTACAAAGGTCTCGCAGAGGTCGGGAACGATCTAGCCGGAGAGTTTGTGCAAAGCGCTCCGAAAGGCCCGCTAATCTCGCTGCGCTCGCGTCAGATCATCGGCGTCTTGTTCACCAGCAATGTTGTGCGACCGGACGAATGAGAAATACGGTGCGAGACTTTGGCTGAAGACAGATACAACATCTATCGCTCAACGGTGCATTGGCGCTACGCCATGGCGCGGCCGCATCTCATGTTTTTCGATGCACGGCTGATCTTCTTCATCATCCTGTTCATCTTCCACATCAGATGGTGGACCTTTGCCGTACTGGTGTTCGCGATCGCAGGGTTCACGGGTGCCAGCTATTTCAACTACTCGGTCGAGAACCTCATGCGGTTAGTCCGCTCAAAACTCGTGGGTGCGTTCCGTCCAGCTGTCTCATACACGCGGCTGAGGCCGATGGCAGATTTTGGGTCGGATGCTTTGATTGAAGCGCGCAAGCAAAACCAAAACTGACCGAATATCCACAAAAATTCCCAGCAAATATTCACCAATGTGCAAATCTTGAACGCGTTCAAGATTCCACATTCTGGTGCGCTTTTTCATTCAAGTAGGGCCTGATCGTTGTCTTGTTTTCTGGTAGGCAAACGTTCTATTGGCTAAATGGCAAGAAACGTTATACTACAGCCACAGAATCGATTCTAAGCCGGATCAACCGGTACAGGGCGAAAACATATGAGCGGTAATCTAGAACAGTTTTTGATAGAACTGTCACGTGGTCTCGATCGGACGATGGTCTCGGTCAACAAGGAATTGACGCTACGCACACGCATTCAGCGAACGTGGTCAATGAGACAGTGCGCGCGCTTTTTGAATGTCGGCATTCCATATCTAAACAAGTTCGCAAAATCGAACCCCGACTTCCCAAAGGGCGAATATGTGGGTCGAGAGCGCGTTTTCACAATCGCAGAACTTATGCACATGCGTGCCCTTTTTGCGGGTACTGCGAAGCGTCCATATGACTACTTAGCATGGCGCAAGCCTGATGAGCCGTTGCCGGTAATATCATTTGCCAGCCAAAAAGGCGGCACTGCAAAGTCGCTCACCGCTGCGCACTTTGCTCAGTACTTGAGCCTCCACTACGGTATGCGTGTGGGAGTGATGGACGCTGATCCGCAAAGCACGATCACACTCTACTTCGTTGGTGGAGAGGGTTTGCCCGCTATGCCGACCGAAGAGACTGCGTCCATGGTCGATTTTGCGGGCCTCTTCGCAACTGAAGATTCTTCTTACACAGATTACTCAGCGGAGGAGCTCGATAGTTTCTTTCTGCGAACTTCTTGGCCGGGCCTTCGGTTGGTGCCTGCGCATGGCGAAACATCAGAGGGCGAAATACAAATCGCTCGGCTTGTGAGTGAAAGGCCGAAAGGAAAGAACTTTTATCGGTTCCTACGCGATTCCATTGAGCGCTGGCGGGATGGAAATACTCCGAAGACCGCGCCGGATGAATTGGTCGAAGACGGGGTTGTAGATCGCGACAAACTTGATGAAGCGCTAAACGAGACACTCGATTGCATCATTATTGACTATCAGCCTGCCTTGACGCTCTTTCAGCTTAACAATGTTGTTGCGTCTACTTCTTTGGTCATACCTCAAACTATGAAAGGCTTCGACATCGCAACGTTGTCGACCTTCGTGTCGGGTCTGCTTGGAATGCTGCAGCACATATTGCGCAACGAGCGGATTGATATTGGTACGGGTGCAAGCATGTTGCTGCCAACAATCGTTCAGCGTTCGAACAATCAAGACTTAGATCAAATAGCAAACCTGTTAGAGCATTGCCCCTCTGAAATCCTACCGGTGTTTTACCTGCGCTCTGATGCCATTTCAAACGCTTCGGACGTCTATCAATCAGTTTACGAGTATCAAGCTGACACCCCAGGCAAGCGTAAGGGCATCGAACGTTTTATTGCCAACGCGGATGCGGTGAATGACGCGATCGTTTCGCGTCTTTGGCCGGGTAGGGAGCGTGGATATGCTGACAAGTGGATCGATGATTTCTATCAAGATGATGAGGAGAACCAAGGATGAAAAGAGGCATAAAGCGTTCTCTCGTTAGACCAAGCACACCTGAAGGTACGGTATCTGGCGCAGCCGATGGCTCGCCTGAAGACGATCTTTCCTCCGCTACGCCTACTGCATTCAAGCGCGCTACGGGTGGCGCTGGCAGCGCATGGAAATCCGGAGCTGTGGCAAAAGCACAGGCAGACTTGGACGATGCCCGTGACAAGCTTTCAAATGACATTCTGTCAGGCAATCATGTGCTGTCGGTAGATCCAGCGTTGATATCTGATCCGATTGGATCGGATAGACGCTCAGACTGGATGGATCAGGAAGACTTCCGATCCTTGCTTCAAAGCATAGAGGAGAATGGGCAGGATACACCGATTACACTTTGGCCAGCCGATCCAAACTGGCGTCCAGATGAAATTGATCCGAGTAACATTGACGGTGTCGCATTCCATCTTCTTGCTGGTCGTCGTCGTCATGCCGCAGCTCAGCGTCTTGGTATACCCGTTCGTGCCGTCTTGGCACCGCGTAGTGAAAGAAGCGACGAAAGCGCCAATTTTCAAATGTTGGTGCTGCGCTTCAGAGAGAATGAAGAACGAGAAGCCCTCAGTGCATTAGAGCGGTTGTTGTCCATTGGCGAGATGTTCGAAACCCTCAATAGCGAGACTGACGGCAGCAAAATAACGGCTGTTTCTTTTGCTAAACGGATAGGCGTGCACGAGAGTGTCGTGTCTCGAGCTCGAGCGGTTTGCGGCTCTAAAGATGAAATCTTGAACGCGTTCAAGAATGCGTACGAAATGAGTTTTCACGATCTCCAAAAGGCAGTTGCGAGCCTGGCTGGGACTAAGAAGACTAAAGCCACGCCCGCCGCAAAAGCCAAGAAAATTTCGGTCTTTCGGAAGATCGGATCTCGGAAATTGTCGGTGTCGGCGCAAGGCGGGAAATTGTCCGTTAGTGCAGCCGGATTGAATTTGGATAAGCAATGCCTTGAAGGCTTGAGCGATGTCATCGCCACTTATCTACAGGAACAAGGGTCGAAGGAATGAAACGCTCACCTGCAACGACAGGGAAGGGCGCGACCCGCATTGAGGCAATGAGCAGAGAGGAACATCACGTGATCTAACGGCAAAAGAAAAGCCCCCAAACCTCGCGGCATGAGAGCTCATCTAATGTGTATAGCAACTCTTAGATAACTCTCCCGCGAATCGATGTCAACGACACAACACCGATTTGGTGAACGGATTTCTTTTGCCTTCATTCAACTGATGGAGGTGGAAATACACTCATGAAACATAACGGATGGCGCAAGCCAACGCCGGGCCTTGTGGTCGCTGAAAAGCACGCACAAGCCGGTGAACAGCTTTCTATACCCAAATCACAGGCAATCGTCGCAACCAAGAAAGTGGCGGCCGCAATCGGCTTGAAGTCTCAAGACCTCTTGCTGCTCGATACGTTCGGGGCTGTCACGCAGCCACAAGACTGGGAGCAGGGCAGGCGGCCGATTGTCTGGGCTTCCAACAATTTCCTCATGGAGCAGACGGGATTCTCCCTTCCAACACTGCGACGCCACGTGCGCCGGCTGTGTGAGCTGGGCCTTATCTGGATGAAAGATAGCCCGAACGGAAAACGTTGGGGCAAACGCAGCGAAGAGGGCGTGATTCTCGAAGCCTACGGCTTTGATCTGGCGCCCCTGGCAGCCCGTGCAGAAGAGTTTGAGGCTCTCTACGCCCAGTTACAGGAAGAACGGCGCTTCTGTGCCTCCCTGAAGAACACGATCACTGTGACGCGCCGTGTGATCCGCGCTAAGATCGACAAAGCGCTGGAGAGCCGCCTGAAGGGCCCGTGGCGTCAGCTGGAGGAAGAGTTCGCTGTCCTGCTACAAGGGCTTCCCAAGCGCTCTACAACGCCCAACAAGCTGCTCGACATCGTAGACTGGTTCAGAGCCTTCAAGGAACGCGTTGAGAAGGCCTTTGAGGATGCATTCGACTGGCCAAGCGAAACCGATGCCGAACAGCCAACCCAGGAGCCTTCAAAAGCCTCTAATGTTGTGTCTATTTCCAATAAAATGACACCCACGAGTCTCACAGATGAGACCCACATACTAACTACAAAACAACCTAATCCTGTAAAAAGTAATGGCTTTGAAAAAAAGCACGCGGCAAATGTTGAGCCCAAACCTGAAACACCTGAGCGGGTGGAGAAGCCAGAAGAAGTGGATTTGGAGATCAACTGGAGCACACACGGCAAGCGGCGGGGATCCGAAGTTGATATCCCGATGCTGATGGTGGCTTGTCCGCAATTTGCGGAAATGGCGCGTATGCTCGAGAACGGATTTGTCCGAAACTGGAACGATCTGCATCGTGCAGCTGCGCAAATACGGGGTATTGCCGGAATTTCAGAAGACGCTTGGAATGTGGCCAACAAAGTTCTGGGGCCAGGGCCGGCAGCGGCGGCAATCGCGCTGATCTTCGACAAACATTCGTCTGGCGAAGTCAAATCGGCCGGCGGATATCTTCGCGCCATGGTCGAACGGGCGCAGGCGGGGCAATTGCACCTGGATCGCAGCATTTATGGGCGTCTAAGCGAGGTGAGAACGGTTTGATGGGCAATCTTTTGCCCACCTTTGGGTGCAGTTCAGAGGTGCGGATCGGCAAACTGGCCATAGCAACGGAGTGGTGGTATAAGTTGGTTCGGGCGCGTTAGACCAATATTATCAATATGTTATAGAGAACGGAACGAACACATGATTACTAAATCTGACTTATTCGGATCAACACTTGCTGCAGCTCTTTCGTTTGGTTTGATGGTGGGACCCGCTGCTGCTGATGGGGTCAATATCACCCAAAATGCGGATGGTAGCTACACGGTCGATGCAAACATGAGCGATGTCGGTGCCGTCTCGGGTGCAGCGCTCCAGACCGCGTCGGAGTTTGGTCAGGCCATCGGCGCAGCTTATGGCGCGTCAACAAATGTGGACTTTTCCAAAGGCCATGTCGTCAAAGGTCCTGTGACTGTCAGCGTTGCGCGCGAGGATGGGTCTGCCGGTTTCTATCAGGTGTCGAGCCGTGTCGTGGCTTATGATCAGCAGGACACGTTCAAAGATCAAGGGCCGAGCTACAGCCTCAATGGCGTCATCGTATTCGAGGACAAGACTGGTAAGCTGCTGTCGGACAGCGGCGCGATTTCGATCATCAAGCAGTAGGGCAGGGGCCTTCGATGCAAATAAAAAGGTGGCTCAACACTTCTGAAAGATTTGATGGGCCAAATGCAGGCTCGGAGAGGCGAAGGTGTTGAACATCTCCTGGGAAACACCTTTCGGATTTGTATTGTGTACCGTCGCCCGCTTGGGTGCCTCTCCAGTTTCATTAAAGCCCGGCGGCTTTTGTCAGATTGACTCGGAACCGGTCCCTGCGCCGTTGATAGCGGCGGGTCATTTCAGCCGAGGCGTGACCGAGTTGCTTTTGAACGTAGCGCTCATCAACTTCGGCCCCAGAGGCAAGGCCAGCACGCAGGGAATGACCCGAAAAGTGCTTCACACGCTCTTCATCGGATAGTTTAGAGAGTGTCGGTCGGTCAAGGCCAACCCCGGATTCCAACACGCACCGCTTGATCAAACGGGCGACGTGTTTGTCCGACAGGCGTTCCGGCCCGACATCTGAATTGTCGCGATAGACACGTCGGAACACCGGACCGTGGCCAATTTTGGCATAGTGCAGCCATTGCTCGAGGGCTTTGACGGGGCAGGTGGCGTCCGATGCCCCGCGGCCGATCTCGACCTCACGCCAGCCGGTCTTGCCGCGCAAATGGATGACAGCACCGTCCTTTTCGATTTCGATCCAGCCATTGCCGTCTTCGGTTTCGTCTTTTCCCACATCGAGGGAGACGATTTCAGAGCGACGCAGACCCCCGGCGTAGCCAATGAGCAGGATGGCCCGGTCGCGCATATCGCGCAGGCCGAACGTCAAACTGGCAATCATCTCCAAGATATCCTCGGCCAAAACAGCCTCTTTTTGGACCGGTGGCTTGCCGTGCTTGTTCTTGATCCCGGCCAGCACGGAAGCGATATGGCGGTCCCGCAGATCAAGCGACAATCCTCGTTGCCGGAAATTTGACGACAGACCGGACAGGCGCCGTTCGATCGTCGATACGGCAAGCCCGCGGCTGCCGTCCTGTGGGGAAGCACATTCGGTGATGTACAGCCCCACCAGGGCAGGGGAGGGGGCAGAGGATCCGCCCCGCGACGCCGGCACCAGCTGGCAAAGTGTGCCCAGTCTTTCTTGTAGGCCTTGTTGGTGTTCTCGGATGTGGCCTTGCTGGCGTAGTCGCGGGCCGTGTCGATGAGCTTTTCGAGCGAACCGGAGCTTGCGACGTGATCGGGTAACGCGATGCCCTGTGATCCGCTTTCTTCCTCTTCGGCCTCATCCGATAGGAGATCATCCAGATCAATGTCCGGAAGGGCGTCGCTCTCGTCGCGCTGAGCAGGGTTTCTCGTCCCCAAGGACGCTGAGCGCGATTTCTCGGGCTGGGGGAGTTCTGGAACGGGCGTTTTGTGCCCTTTATTGTCGGATTCCTGCATGTTTCCGAGCATACTCTTTCTATGTCCGATAATGCAAGATTATTGGACATAAAAAAGATGTTTAAGGCGGGGCGGTTTTACATCTAATCAATAGCATAAAGCGCCGCTATCATTTACACTGTTTGCATGATTCAGGCGACCCATGCAGCAGAACGAAAAGCACCTGACGCCATTTTGCCACCCTTATTACCGAAGTGGATCATGGATGGTTCCAGTGCTGAAACCCCAGAAACTGCTGGCTTTGCCAGCGGTTCAGCGCTCGCTCTGCTGCATGTCGCCCTCGCGGATCCTAACATCAATGTCCCTACCGAACTGTTACGAAACCGGCTGGCGCTGCGTGCTGCCGTTCATTGTCTGAAACTAGAGGGTAGGGGTCAAAGCGAGGCAGACGTTCGCGATGCGTATTTGTTGGCAGCCCCGGGCGATGCCATGGGACCTGCCGGCGATATGTTGGCGCTATGGAGAGCAGGATCAGCGATTCCGTTGAAACAGGTCAATTGGCAAGATCGGCTGCGAAACCTGCTACCGGGCGACATGCAGGAGCTGTGGCCCGACTGGATCAACCTGCTGACTGAGCGTTCGGGCAATCCCGTTGCCCATGCCCGTTCGGTTCTGTCAGCCATTGTTCGAGATTTTCCGCGTCAGGAGGCGGCAGCCATCCTCTGCGCCGACACGGTCCTGGCACGCGGTTTGGGATGGGAACGACCGCTTCCCCTTTTGGGTCTTCATCTAAACCGCAGAGTGTTTCGAAATATCGCGGACGGTGCAGACATTCAGATCGCGTGCCACGACGCGGTCGCACGCGCTGCGCAAGATGTGGTGCGAATGGCCCATGATCTGGCCCGTCGTGCAGCGCACCTCCGCGCGGTCGAACCAAAGCTGCGTACGAAGGGGTCGCAGGACGCAGTGCGTCTGTTTCTGTCGGAAGACGCGGTGCTGCCCTCAACGATGTTGTCACCCACCATCCGTGGATCGACCACGGCCATGACACCCCGATCGGCGCGGCGGCTCTGCGAACGCCTGGTCGAATTGGGCGTCGCCAAAGAGCTGACCGGCCGCGCTTCTTTCCGGCTTTACGGGGTGGCTTAATGGTAGGCGCACGCAGACAAGAACATGCCGAAACCGAGATGCTCGATATTGAGCTCGAAGACTTGCCCGCCGAGTTAAGATGGCGGGAATGGATGAACCGCATCGAGGCGGTCATCTTCGCTAGTAGCAAACCGGTTGAGCGGGACGCCCTGTCATTGGTGGTCGGGAAAGGTGCGAACATCGATTTGCTGATCGAAGATATTCAGGCCGATATGAAAGCCAAGCCCTATGAGATCGTCCCCGTTTCTGGCGGCTGGATGTTTCGGACAAGGCCTCACTATGCGATGGCAATCCGGACGGCAGCTGATATTGGCGACCAAGCGCACAACTTTTCCGAGGAAGAAATGGCCGTGCTTTGCGCCGTCGCCTATCACCAACCGATCGACAGAGCCGGGCTCGCCGACATCTTCGGCAAGGAGATCAACCGCGATCTGCTCAGCCGTCTGCGCTACAAGAACCTGATTGGTAACGGGCCCAAAAGTCCGCGGCCCGGTGCGCCGCATACGTTTGTGACGACAGATGAGTTTTTGGCGACGTTCGATCTGCAGAGTTTGCGAGACTTGCCTGATATTGCCGATGACACTGCGACGATGTGACTGCCTAGCCTCCCTCTCGGTACGTCGCAGAACTTGACACTGTGCGTCCCGTGTCCACGGACAGCGGACATTTTGAGGCCAACAGATGAAAAGTCAGTAGACCGGTTTAGTTCTTTCTGGTGCGTTGGCCCTGCATCTGAAGAAACTCGGTTTCCTTGGCGTTACAAAGTCTCGGACGCAGAGGCCTGTTGTCCGAGCTTTCGTAACTGAAGCAAAAACTCTAAATGTGCGCGCAAAGTACGATGCGCAGCTGATGACATAACAGGGCCACACCTTGACAATTCGTCAAATGACGACTACATAAACGTCATGTGACGATTGCAATAGGAGATGAATATGGCGCCGCTACAAGCTTATATGACGCCAGAGGCGTTACCCGGAACCGAGTCGGGACGAATTGGCATGCTTCTAGGACTCAAAGCAAAACACCCGCTTGATGACATTGGTTTGGCAGATCGCATCGCGCAAGGTCTGGCGGTATCGGCAGCAGAGACTTTGAGTTTGGCTCTCGGTCGTGCCGCGGTTGTTGGCCCTCTCATTCCAGAAGCGACTCTGCGAAGGGCCAAGAAAAGTCGCAAGGTTTTGTCTCGCGAGATGAGTGAGCGCCTGTATGAAGTTAGTCGTGTGGTCGATGCGGTCAGCCGTGTGTATCATGGAGACGAAGACGCGATATCGCGCTTCTTAAACAGACCGCACAAATTGCTCGGTGGGCGTACTCCGATCGAGATGGCACAGTCAAACTCGGCAGGGGCTGAGGCAGTGATCAACATGCTCAGACGTGCGGAGTCCAGCTTCGCCGTATGACGCGGGATCGGAAGTTAGAAAACTCTCTGACCGCCTATCGTATCGGCGACCCAAAAGGCGAGTTTCCGATTTGGGATGATGGTGGAGCAAGGCTGAGTTCAGGTCGCTGGCATGAAGCCGGCGCTGCTGTGATCTATGCGTCACAAAATTACTCGACCGCAATGCTTGAAAAGCTGGTTCACTATCAGGGCGAAATCCCGTCTGGCCAACATTTCATCAAGATATCGATACCAGTCGGCACAAGCTATGAAGTCGTCAACAGTGACTTAATTGAGGGATGGTCCACTCCTGATGGAGAAGCGGCCCGAAAATTTGGGCGAAGCTGGTATGCAGAAAAACGCTCCGCAATCCTGATCGTGCCTTCAGTGGTTGCGCGCATGGAGAATAACGTGGTGTTCAACGCACTACATCCTGATTTCAAGTTAATAACAACTGGCTTGGAAACCCCAATTTGGTGGGACGAACGGCTCTTTAACGAATAGACCGCACCTACGCCGCTTGCGAGGTACACGCCGGACACCGTACCGACTCTTCAACATCCTTAGATATCGGATTGTTAGGAGCGATATAGACTTCGCCATTCAAGATGTCATCAACCTGCTTCTGAAACTCTTCGAACGACATTGAGTACATTCCACCTCGAGCACCTTCAAAACCACAATTCCAAGCTGCCAGGCTTTGTCCGTAAGTTAGGGCATCGGAAAAGTCGTCGGGTCCATGCTGGGAAAAGCCTTCCAACCCATGAGAAGCAAGTTTGTGGATAATGCCGGCAGTACACCAATCTCCTGAACCACATGTATCTTTGAGGCGTGGCGTTTTGAATGCCTTCATCTGGCTCCATGGAAGCGGCTGACTGCCTGACTTTGATCGGTAACGAAGGCCTTGCTCACCAAGTGTCTGAATTTCGAGAACGACCGACGTATCATTACCGATTACATCACCTGCGTCGGTCAGCCGTTGATCCGCATATTTTAGAACGTGAGCAATTTTTATGGCCTCTGCAAAATGTTTTGGATCCGACTTTGCAGATGGTTCAAACACTACAACTGCGCCATTTTCAGCGGCATCCTTCGCCATAGTTAACATGGCGCGCGAGAGCCTATCCATAAAGAAGACAGCCGCGTCACCCATGTGAGGTGACACAACTTCGACAGCAGCCTGCGTAACAGCCTTGAATCGAGGAAGATGTTTACCGCACGAGGGACAGGCCCACAAAAACCTGTGGCTTGGATTACCGTCGCGATCTGGCCTAATTTGCTGAACAATAATTGGCGTGTCACCTTGCGGCTCACATCTGGCAAAGTCCAATTGAACCCCCCACTTCTGCATGTCCGTCAAGACACGCTCTGAAGCGGCATCACCATTCATGCGGGCAATTGGATACGATTTCCAACCGAGAAATGCTAGAATTGATAACACATTGCCACATGTTCCGCCTGTCCAAGACTTCACGGGGCCTTCGGGATCTGCCCCAAGAATGAGATCCAGAGCAATCAAACCAGCGCCAAATGCTTGAGGAGAGTTTGAATTTTTCATTATTTGACGCTTCCGTTTTTTTGCAGGGCAGGCCTTGGTTTTGGGTAAACATCCCCTTCCAGCCAAAGGTGAACCAGCTTGTGATCTGCTGGCCCGTGTGGAGGGCCACTTCTCATATTGTAGCCGATCGCTTCCAGATATGCGACGGGAAGGTTTCTTTCCATAGCTGCCAGAAGAGCGCCGATTGCCATTATTTTGCTTCCCAGTGGCGACAATATCATCAATGAGCCACCGATATCCTGAAACACGAGCCTTCTCAGATCATGCAGTCTTAAAATAGTTCTGTATAAATCCAAAGGGTTAGATTCATCTGCATACACCAAATTTCTAGTATCGACCGACCAAGCGTTTTCAAGTTCGGCAATGTACTCTTCCGCCAAGATGTCTACTTGTCGCGGGTTGGCGGCAGGGAACGGAACAATCGGACAGGTATCATGGGGCTCAAGATACCCGTGTAACGCATTCAGTGCCGCTCGGCGTCCTGACACGAGTTGAGGTAACCAAAGCTTGGCTGCTGCTGAAGAACTGTCCAACGATGTGCCGCCGCGAAAACCATGTATATAACCTGGAGAGTCGCTTGGAATGAGTGTGATACCGGTGTCAAGCGACGGGTTGTGAGTAACAAAGACATGAAGGTTTGCTGGCGGCATATTCGCTTCAATGCGTTCGATGAAATAGCGAATGGCTGGAAAACTTGTCCCAATTGACAATGCACTAATGTCGACAATGACATCCGTATAGCCTGCGTAATTGAGGGCATTGAGTGCTTTGACAACGTTGCGTCCACCAACCACAGCGTTGTCGGAACCAAAAATATCAATTTCGACGAGATCATGATCCGGTAAGAGGTTTTCCAGATCCGACTTGTTGTCTTCAGCCAAATCGACCAAATCTTGACTTGGTTCCGGGCGAATCTCCTTGATAAGTACAGCTTCGATATTCGTCCCTGCATCAACCAGACACGTCGCTACAATTTTCGATCTTGGATCAAAACCTGCGCCGGCGATGAGCAGCACTTTGCGCTCCGTATCGGCAAAATAGTCTTCTGCAAAATCGGCTACTTCATGCCCAAAGTTTGCAATGCACTGGTCCCATCTCAAAAGCTCACCTCCATCAATTCGATTTCAGCATTGACAGAAGATCATCTGTTGTCCGTTCCAAAAACCCGCCTCTGGTTTGTGAAAGTCCAAAATGCACCCTTAAGACGCCACTCAACTCGATCTGGCACCACATGCGATTTTTTGTGCTGTGGTTTTGAACCAAAACAAACGCATTGTAGGCCGCACCAAACTTCAGAATACGAGCAAGTTCTTCGTATTTCTTTGGAATCTCATCAAATTCTTCTTGAGGTATTCCAAAAGCCCCAGCTCCAGCCCCACCGCCCAACGAAGCATTGCCCTCGAGTGTCTTTGCCACGCACTGTTGAGCAATTCCCTCAGCAAGCACCGCGACCTGCTGACTATGCGGGAAATCCCACTCTCGGTAAATTTGCCCCGCTTTTTCCCGCAGGAGGCGGTTTTGCACTCTGCTCGAGAGTGAGGCGGGTTTTTCGCGGATTAGCTGGGTCTCAGCCTGCGTCACAAGCGTCGATGCCAAGTGAAGAAACTGCTCCGCGTTCTCTGAGCTTGCGTCGCACAAGGCATCAATATCGTAGTAATAAGGTCGTCCAAAATCATGAAGCAATCGAACCTTTGCTCCATCTGCAATGCCGCCATCGACCTTGATAGGCCTGTTTGGTTCAACATCCTGGTCTTGATGGTCGAAAAGGCCCTTCTGTGGGATTCGTTTCAAATATCTATGAAACAGGATCGAAAGCATCGCTAGCGCGACATCCTCGCCTTCTAGTCCTGTACTGGACAAGTAGTCGGCAACAAGTTCCTCCAGTGATTTACGGCGCGCGTCCGATATCCCGTTCTTCTGTTGGATGCTGTCCACTGAGCTTGCCAGAGCCTCAAGCCTGCTCGGTGCAATCGTATCCGGACGCGTTGAGATGAAATCGGTAAGATCTTGGATACCCCTTCGTGAAAACACATCCATCTGTCTCAAATATCGGGTTGCCATGCCCTTCGCCATCTTCCGAAAGGCTTTGCGTTTGCTGAAGCGATCATCTTGGCTCTGCATCCAGATCACGGTGAGTTCGCGCGCGTTCTTTAGGCCCGGACGTTTGGTATTGCTCTCACCTTGGGCCAATAAAACGTCGGCCGGTGAAAGCGCGTCCATACGGGTTAGAACCCATCTCGAAATCTTCAATTCACGTCGCGCTAGCCATTGTCTAAATGCTGTGAACTGTTCCGGATGGAGGCTATGCGCGTCATCGAAAATTACCAGCGGACGGAGGACTGTCTTCTGTTCGCCTATCTTGATTTCGAAGCGCTCAATGACGTCAAAAGGATGATAGGCGGCTGCAGCCTCATCATCGATGTCATCAATCGATGGAGGTAGCAGCGCCGCTGAGATTCTATATATCTGTTCTTCAATGGCGCGAGCTTTATTGAACAGCGATGTTCCGTCTTTTCCACCAATCGCAGCCAGTGCGGCGATCGCGTCGCCGCGAGGAATTATCGAAATTTGTTCAAGCGCGACCCCCGTACTTACCAGATTGCTGATCCACGAAAGGACGGTCCTGCTTTGAATCAACGCAAACATCAGCTTGCATTTCAGATCTTCGGGGTAAGGAAATTCCCAAAAATCGCGATACTCTGACTCCAAGGGGACACGTCCACCAAGTAACACAGGCTCTCTGTTCTTGATCGCTCCACACTGTGTGAGCGTGTCAACCAGTGGTTTGAAGTTTGTCTGGCTTTCGTGTTGCAGAAGAGTTTTCAGAGTGGCGTATTGATAGAGCCGCGCAATTGTCGTCTTACCACTACCTGGGGCTCCGATAATGACCGACAATTGATCATACAATTTGCCGTCGTCAGCATGTTTCTTAAAGAAAGTGATCAAGGGATCCGGCGTTACCAAAGGCAAGAATGCTTCATCGTCTCGGCGGTACTCAGATGCTCTTTTTTCAAACGGATTTGCCAATTTCTAGCCTCACACATGCCTTTGTCGACGACGAAAAAGTGGACGCATAGCTGGCGCGTCAACACCCTCTCTATCACCACCGGAAGTCTCAGCCCAAAGCAGGGCTGCGGAGTTATTAGGTGTGTTATGTTCGAGTACCACCGGCAGAGCGCATCCTCCATATCCAAGCCCAAGATGCTTAACTCCTCCTACCGCTGTATGCTTGGTCTCGATAATGGGATCATAGTATTTATTTGCCAAAGCAATAAATGCATCATCCTTCCCGGACACAATGGGCAATTGTTCATCAAACACGGTCGCAAATGACAGATGAACCTCTTTGGGCCATCCGTCACTGTTCAGAGTTTTTCTTGCAGCCAGTTCGCTATCTGTCATCTTGGTCTTTGCGTCAGATGTCGCCATGTAATGATGAGCGCACAACTGCCAGTCAGGGGCTACGATGTTACCAACATCTTCGTCCTTGATTGCGTTGAATAGCGATGTGCGAAACCGTGTTAGCTTACCCGACCATTTATTCTTATCGACATTGAATCTCAAAAACGACGTACCGGTACCGGCAAAGTCATCAACAAGATAGATAATCCTGAAAAGCGCATCTTTATCTTTCAAATCCTCGCGCAAACTCTCCAAGAGATCTTTCCATTTTTCAGTATCGATCTGTGGTGCAAGAACGAGCTGCTCATTGCTCAGACGGCCGACATTTGAATGCCGGACAATGTCCATTCTCGCGCCATCACTGAGACCCAAAACAAGTGTTTGGCGCCGTAAGCGTTCAATCGCTGCTATTGCCTGGGGATCAATCAAAACAGTATAGGGCTTGATCCCGAGGTCAGCTGCGACGGTCCGAACAATTCGTTGTCGAATAGTGTTCGGAAAAAACTGCTCGACCAGCCGGCGGACTTCACCAGGACCAACATAGACCATTCGCTCTTTAACAAATGTATAAGCTACTTTGCGTTCATCTTGGTCGAACTGTTGCAGCCACGTTGCCAAGCTCTCAATGAATCGCATACCAGCTTGAAAATCTCGGTATCCATCATATTTGAGCCGCGCCATCAGCTTCAGCCAACGAAACTCCTTGCGAGCTTCATCATCGTCCCAACGCATGATTTCGCCCATGACTTTCAACGCGAGGTCTTGGTTCACTTCAAAGCCCCTTTGCGAAATCTGAAGGTGCCGTCGTCGCATTCAATCGCGTCTAGATATTCGGCAAGAATTTCGGGGCCACGTTGCCCTCTGGAGCCGAGGTTCCAACATGTTGCAGGATTGGAGCTGATCTTGTCGACGCTAAGTGAAAACGGCCCAGCCAAAAGATCGTGATCGTTGCCGTTCAACCCTCCGCTATCGCCAATAGACAGTATGGATACAGACGAGTTATTTTTTCTCAGTGCTTGTGCAACGTTGTTTTTAGAAACCATCGGGGACAAGACATCGATAGAGTGACCAGAACGGACGACAGATACGTCATTACAGTCCTCCCGGGCTAGTAATTCAGTCACGCGATGAAAAAGATACGTGGAATCAACATTATTCTTACAGCTCACCGTTATCTGATAGGTTCGATCTTCCTGCTCGCAGATTCCGGTAAATTCTTCGTCGGTCCTCAGGAGTTCGGCGACCTTATGAAGAGCGTCGCCCGCCTGTGGGTTACCATCCGGGATAAGATCGTCTTTGAGTGACCCGATTTCAGCGCCATTGTAGTAGCCAATCAAAACCTTCTCCCAATACTGCTCTGGAATCACGTCTTGCAGAGCCGTTCTGACCGACTTACCTCTTCCTGTCGCGAAACAGACCCAGATATCGGCCTTGAGACACTCTACCAGTTTCTGTGTAAGCCGTTTGTTGGGAGGTGCCTTCCGAGCGCGCGTCTCGACTACGGTGCCATCATAATCAAGAACGATAGCGCCGAAATGTTCGGACAAAATAGCATCACGAAACTGGTTCAGATTCTGTTCCCAAAAACTTATCTTTCCAGCCTTTTCCAAGCATTCGATTGAGTTCGCAGACTTTCGTTCAATTGCCACCACATCGCGTTGCGACAGGCCATGGCGCGGCTTTACCGCTTTTTCCCGAGGTGGCTTCAACCGATACAAATGGCGTCCAAACATTGGGACTCCTGGTCGACCAGGATCGATGCCCTGCGCGATTCCAGCAAGACCAGTGAGTTCAAATGCTGCCAACAACGAAGCCAGACCTGCCGATCCACCACCAGGCAAATCGATCACGACTTGGGGAATATCATCGGGAAGAAGCGCTAGAGTTTTTTCGGCCAGCTTCCTATCCTCAGGAGCTACCAGAGCAATCACACCTGAATCGTTGCCGCGTTTCGCAAGCCAATGATGGCGCCCGTGAGCGAAGTTGCGAAAATCGGCAAGTTGAATGGACCCCAATGCAGCTTCAGTAAACTTGGATTCGAGATCGATCGCACCAAGGCTCGTTGTGGGTCCATACAGCACAACGGTCGTCGAACGCTGCCATAGCGGCTCGGCCATAACCTTCATACGACCCGGGCCATCTACGCTCGCACCTATGGTGCGCCGAATTGCATCGGCGGTATCGTTCCAAGTCTTTTCGTTTTGAAAGAGCAACGTATAGGCACGCTGTATCAATCCGCTGAAACCAAAAAGCGAATTTGTCGCCAGAAAGCCGTCTTTTCCAGCGGGTGGCGGAAAAATATGAAGGTCAACGAACGGATGTGCTCTGCATATCTCGGTCAGTTTGGTGTCATCGCGGCCGGTCATGACCACAAGATGCGATGGTTCACGCGCGATCAAAGCACTCACTGCAGCGAGCACATCTACGTTTCGTCCGCCGGCGCTCAGTAACCAATTGGTTGATTGCTTCTCTATCGGCTCCCGAGTGATTTCCAAAGGCGTAGATACAACGGAAATTTTCTGTGAAAACTGTCGGTGATTGCTTGCTAGGCCGTGTGCAGCAGAGAGGGAGCCGCCCGATCCGATTGCCACCATTGGCAGACTAGATGCCGTTCTCAGTGAGTTCTTCAGACCAGTTATATCAGATTGACATATCCAGTCCAAAGTCGTGCCCAACTGGGCCATTTCTGATGCATAAGGTTTTGCCATGTTGCGGTATAACTCCCAATCAAATCGCCGCAGTTTGAAGCGAACAAAAAGAGAACATACCTCATGGATCGATCGTTGTCAGCTTGCATATTTTTGGCATAAGGGTGAGCGAAGTGAAAGAACAAACCGTCGTTACCGACCTGAAAAGGCATCGTTTCCCCAAGAGAAGTTCGCGCAAACAGTACGAAGTCGCAAAAGGCGTCGGTCTTCAACGCAGAACAGATAGATTGGAATAAATGCCAGGTCTTACGCCAAGGCTTTTCCTACCGCGTCTACATTCCAGCTTATACCAAGACCTGGACCACGGGGTTTCAACGTTCCATCCTTTACTTGGTATGGCGTTTCAAGCAGGGAACCTGCCATATCCAGAAACTCAAGAAGATGGGTGTTTGGCGTAGCATAAAGGGCATGAGCACGGGCTTCGATAGGAATGAGGCTTGAGTTCGAGAGTGAGGCGGCCTGTCTGCAAAAGCCAGATGAAGCAGCATCGGTTGTTGCAATCGCACTTGAGGACGCAGTTCACTCGCATTCATCCACGATGATAAAATATTCTAACCTTGGGAGTGCGTTGGCGCGTCAGGCGTTTTCCGCGGTCTCAGAAATGCACAACGACAACGAGGTCCCTCGGAGCGGGCATTCAAATTCATAGTAATTGCATGTCATATAGCGAATCTAAATGTCGACAGCATAAACGCGACCCGCCGGTTCAGGTTCGCTCTACACCTTTTGCCGAGCTTTTGTCCTGTTCGGCATCATCATCGGCACCGGTCTCAAACCTCAAAAACCGTGGATAGGTGTCATAGCGAACACCCACCCCACGAGACAATCCCGTTGATTGTCGCCGCTTCAGGACATGGTTTTCGACAAGAAGCAGTTCGATCACGCGGGCGATATTGCCTTCAGCGATACTCTCGACTTGTCGCAATCGAGCGACGAGGTCATCAGGGTTAATCGAGATCGTTTTGCTGTCTTCTTCCAAGATTTGATCCATGTCGTCTGTCGTTGGTTTGGGCGCGCCGGGCCGGCCGCGCTCTACTCGCTGCGTTCCCGAAGCCCGCTTTGCGGTCTTCGCCAGCCGGTGACGATCGCTCGCGCATCACATGTTCCTAACGCAAAATCGTCAAATGTGGAAATATACACCGATATATATAACGATATGATTGTGACGGAAGACCTGTTCGTGCAGATCATCAAACGCACCATCTTCTATTGTTTTCATTGCAAATATTGCGCGAACGCAGCATAACACAGACGCGCTCCGCACACGGAGGGTGAGGCTTAGAAACCTCTCTGTAACAGCCCCAAACGGCTTTCGGGCCGGGTGGCGCTGCCATGTCCAAGGCGCTCGCGCCCAAAAGCGGCGCGCCTTTGTTACAGAAGGTTTCTAACACCCGGCTTTGGGTCGTGGCCTCGAACTGAGGAGGCGAACTATTGACGCAATCGACATTCACAAATCCCGACGAACACGATGCGATCGCGCGCGCTCTGGATCGCGGCGATGCCCAAGGGGCGTTCACTTTGTTGGCCGATTATCTGACCCGTAACAAGATCACTCTGTCTGATGAGCTGTTCCGCCTCTACCTCGAGCGTGAGCTGTTTGCCTGCCTTAAGGGCAGGGGTCATATCTTTGACACCATTTAAGTGCGTGATCTGCTCTTGATTGCATTCGGCACGAATTTGCTCAATTCGCACGTGAAGACAAAAACCTGTTTCTTTTCTGCCGCGCTGCAGCAAACCTGTGACCTTTACACCAAGTCGTCGTCACTTAAGTTTGCTTGTTTGTAACGGAGATATACACGTTGTGATGGAACTGGCGGCTTCCAAATCGCGCAATATATAGTATAGATAGTTATCGTTATATATTACGATATAGACGGTTTTTTGTATAAGGAGCAGTGATTTGAAACAGCTCGACGACACATTCAGGGAGAGCTTGATGCTGGCACTGGATGAGGATCGCCATGACGATCTGGTCCTGATGATTGCCAACCGTTTGCGCAGCCGGCAGCTTGTGATCAGCAAACACGCCCGTGCCGCGCTCCCCGTCAACAAAGACCTCTGTCAGCCCCTGTGCACCAACCGGTTGACCCAGACCGAGATCGACAATTTCGACATCCGTGACAATGGCTGGCACATCATTGCTGTCCAGAACTGCCGGATCGCGGGGGCAGAACTGTTTCCCTACACCGTCAAAGATCCGGATTACCGCGCACGCATTCAGGAATATGTCGTCTCACTCAGCAGCTATTACGGCGACACTTCTGACATGTTTGGAGCCTACCATCTGAACGGTATGTTTCTCGATTTCCAACACCTGCATGAGTTTCGCCCGGAATGTCGCAGAGACGCCTGAAACATACAGCGCTCGCAACTGTACTTGTCCTTTGCGCAGCCGCTGCAAGTCAGCCGTTTGCCCAAGATCTGACATGGCATGTCTGCCAGCCGGAAGAGCGCCGCGTCACATGCGTCGTTGATGGCGACACACTCTGGTATCAAGGCACCAAGATACGTCTTGTTGGAATCGATACGCCCGAAGTCGAAGGACGCTGCGCCGCCGAGCGACAGATTGCTGCCCAAGCCAGCCGATACCTCGCGACGTTGCTCAATACCGGACTGCGCAAAATCGAATTCAACGGTGAAGACCGATACGGTCGCGCGCTTGCGCGGCTCTGGGTGACAGAAGGCGAAGTCGGCCCTGCCATGCTGGCCGCCAGTCTGGCAGAACCTTTCCTGCGGCGCAGACCGCCACCATGGTGCGGATGATGATTGAGTGTTCTGAAACGCAATTTCTGGAGCAGGACGCTTGAGCGGTTCTTTCACATGGGACGCCATCGTGCGCATCGGCACCATCAAGCCCTATGAAAAAGCGCTCGTCATTACTGTCTATCACGAACTCGATGGCTACAGAACAGACACTAGGTCGGCGGCGCGGCCCGCATGGAATACCATCATCTGCTTTAAGGACCGCCTGCGGTCTGAGCTTACAGATCAGCTTGCACCGGGCGACCTGGTCCATTTTGAAGGCTATGCGCGCACCACCACGTTCACCGATGATGCCGATGCCAAACGGCGCGCGGTGGATCTCGTCATCACACGTTTCGATCTCTTGCACAAACATATCGACGGCCCGACCGACCACTGAGCAGGTCGTCAAGCGACCCCGGTGGCGGGGAAATCCGGAGCAGATCTCGTCATCAGAGCCTTCCGGTCGCAGCCAGACTTCGGGGCAGGCCAGAGCGGTGGACAAAAGCATGTCACCGACGGCGACGCGCAATCACCTGAGTTGATGACCTGTGCCAGCTCGAAGATGCCATTTTCGCAAGATCGATTATGACCGGCGGAACGTTTGCCTCCAGCGGCAATGCGATTGGATACCATAGGGCGAATGTGATGCAGGTCTGATCACTATGGGCCTTTGTCCGGGGCCGGGATGTTGTGCGGGGTGGCCAAAGGGGCGAGGGGGGTGCCTGACGTTTTCGTTCTGTTTTTGGGGAAGGTGCAAATTGCTCAAAAAATTTCCTCACTCAAATCGGCCGTCAGGGACCAGTTCCTGATTGACCGCCACTGGGCATGGGCGCTCCAAAACGCAATGTCGAAAAGCCCGACCGAGTTCTCGCCGGTCTGCGCTGCGCTTGCCCGGCTGCGAGCCGCACCACTCGGTTTTTCTCGGTGCGTTTTCTCGGCTTCACCCATGCTGGTCCAGTGTCATCAGGAAATGGTTCCTGACAACTTAAGAGGAAAATACCATGAGCAACAAACTCGCATCTCTCACCAAAAACGAAAAAGACATCTTCACCGGCACACTCGCCACAATGGCCGTTCGCTCCAAGATCACGATCGTCCCCAACGCAAAGGCCCACAGCGATCAGCCCGACTACCGCGTCTTCGCCAATGGCACCTACGAAATCGGCGCCGCCTGGAAGAAGACCTCCGAGACCACCGGCAATGACTACCTGTCGGTGAAAATGGCCGCCCCCGAGCTCGGCGCCATGGCGATCTACGCCAACGTCATCGCGCTCGACGAGATCGGTGATGACAACGTCACCCACCTGATGCTCTGGTCCGCACGCGAACCCCAGGCCACCAGCAACCAGCAGGCAGCCTAACCTGACAGGATCGGCCCCGGTGGACCTCCCACCATCGGGGCCGATTGACGGCGTACACGTCACACAAAAGGTTCAGGCACTTGGAGATGACAAAAACATTCAATTCCGTTAATGATTCCTCCGATGTCACCACGCTTGATGGGCAAAAAGGGAGACACATAGGGGAAACAGGGGTTGGGACATGTCAAATGCACGGGTGTACTGTGAGTGACGAAGAGACACTATTTGAAGCCAAAAATGTGAAGTTCTTCGAGGGACCACCACAAAGCAAAGACCTGACTCCTGACCATCTAGGCGTGAATATCGACCTCTTTCGACAGGTCAAAGAGCACTACAACAAGGCCAAAGAGAACATCGCCTGTCGGGTGCTGGCAGACATTTGTCAGGACATTCAGGAAACAGGCTTTATCGGCCGCATGGATGACAGTGCCGAGCGACTCTCTACAACAACCGTGACGATCCAACGCTGGCGCTCCCGCTTTGCTGATGCGGGATTGCTCAAGAGACAGAACCGCAACGGGCTCTACTCTGTCGATCCGAAAGTGGCGATCCGGTTAGACGCCAAGGGCGACATCATCAAACCGGCCAATGAGCGAAAGGCTGTGTTCAAATTTTAGGGCTGTCGGGCCATGCCGACATTGGCCCCTATCGCACTCATCACTTTGATCTGGTCACCTGATGAATGACGTGCCGCATACACAAATCTCCCTTTGGATGGCAGGTTGTTTCCAGTTCCCCTTTTCTGAAGCGAAACTGCCGGACATCCTCTGCAGCTAGGTGATCAAACGACAATGGTCGTCTCGCAAATGGATTATGAAACACCCGCATGCCATCTCTTAGGCTCTCTTTGTATGTGTCAATCGTACCGCCAACTTGGATCAACTCGTGATTGTTCCTGATCCGGACAGCTTGAAACACGAAGTCACCTTTGCTCGCACTTAGCGCCCGAGCTTTCCCGAATGTTGCGACAGTGCTGTAGATAATCGCGCTCACATCTGACATCTCTTCATTGGCAAACAGACCCGTTGGTAACGACACCTTGCCGTCCTTCATGAACGCCTTCTCATGTCTGACGTCATAGAGAAGACGCTGCATCGCCACGTCACCCAACTGATGCGCATCGGGCGTTCCAAAATTTTGAATCGCAATCACATAGCTTTGCTCTGCCATGTGCGGCAGGCTGGAATAGCTCTTCTGATACTTTCTGAACTTCGAGCTAATAGAGTTCGACAGTCTCGCCATGGTTTCGATGTAGCGACCCTCGATATCATCATGGTTGGTGATATCCGCCATCGTCTTCATCCACTCAGGGGTTGCATCTTGTGCATGGGCAGAGATGGTCGCTTCGACCGCAAACCCGGAATCGGGCATCACGAAATCGGGCGCATGATGAGAAAAGTCGACTGCATGATTGAGGCTCTTCAATACAGCAAACAGATAGAGTTCCCACCAGCTCGAGTTGAACGTCCTCTGGAACTCAACAACAAACTTTCCGTCGCGGTCAATGAATCCAGCCGCCCAATCATTGAGTACGTTTCGCAGGGCATCGTCTTCTTCTTTGATGAGCCGAACAAAATTTGGATGCAGAGAGGATTGCGCGACAGTTGGTGTGAAAAGGTCTAGTGTCATCGCAAATCTTTGCGACACGGTCTTCGTGTTTGCAAAAGATTTCTATGTTCATAGTCCGCCATCCCATTGCTACTCCCGTGACAAATCATATCCTGGATCGTCGCGATCTCTCTCACCAAACCGCATCTCCTCTTGTGCGGTGATGTCATTCTGCCTAGCGACCTCCGCTTCGTCTTCGAAAATCTCACGCAGCTTCATCGTCCATGACGCGGGCTTTTCAGCCTCGCGCATGTCGATGGATTTCGAGTAGGGCACCAGCACACGGTAGATGTGTTTGCCGATCCCGCTGACCAGCACATAGACACCCCTCTTGTGCAGAAGCGGTCCAAGCTCGGTCTGGAAGTCGGTACGATGCACGACCGGTTCGCGCTTTTCTTCACGCATCCATTTGAGCCGTCCGCCGCCATCCGTATCTCGCCTATGGGTGATCATGATTGTATTGCCGAACTGCTCCTCGAGCCGTCGTGCAGTCTGGCCCACATTGATCTTGGCGATCACTTTCGTGCCGATTAAAGACTCGATCTGGTCTGCAACTTGTTGAGAATATTTGGCCACCAGCTGCTCCACACCCTGGATACCCAGCACCACAGCAAGACCCTTGGAGCGTCCGGTTTCAAGCATCGCCTCAAACCGATGCACCTTGGGCAGTTGTGCGAACTCATCGACGAACAGCCACACCCTGCGGTCTGTGCTGTCTCCGAACGAGACGTCGGACACATTGGACGACATCACTGTCAGAAAGGCGGATATCCATCCCTCGGACTGATCCTGGAATCGACCCGAACGTTGCAGCACAAGCGTGCGATCCTTCGTCTCTTCATCGAGCAACCATTTGCGCAGAGAGAAGGTTTTTCGCTTGCCTTCGCTCGAGCGCCATCCATAGGCGAGCATGCGTACCGCACCCAGGCCTGCGGCCATGGTCGAGATCGTCGCGGACACCTGACGGTAGTCCGCATTGAGATAGATCATCGCGTCACGATGATATTTTTTGGCGAAGGTCTGCAACTGCTCTAGCGGCAGCTGCGTGGTTTCCATCAACTCCCACCATGTCCATTTTTGCGGCTTGGTCTTCATCAGTGTGATGATGCAGAGCGCCAAAACGGTCCGCGAGGAGTCTGAGAAAAACCGATCCTTGGTTTCTGGGATGATCCGGTTCGCCACCTCGATCGCATCCTCTTCGACGATGAGATCGTTGGCGATGTCCCAGATCACCGAGCGGTCATCATGGGGTGCGAGCAGCAGTGGTGCTTGCGGCTCTTTCGCGCCCGTGGGCTTTGAGAACGCCATGCGGGTGTAATCGCCTTTGAAGTCGAACACGACGACCTTGTCGCCGCGTTCCATGACCGATCGGAGCAGCGGCAGGATCGTCTGTGTCTTACCACCACCAATCGCGCCGAAGACCAGAAAGTGATTCACTTCGCGCAAACGGCTGACGAAGAAATCACCAAACCAGTGCAGACCTTTTGCGTCGCGTTTGATCTCCTTGTTGGATGCAGCGACGAGTTCTTTGGGACCGGCGATGGTCAGTCCGGCTTTGATGATCAGCGGTTTGACTCGCAGCCCCCATTCCCAAACCAGGTATCCGATGCAGCCCACTGCCATGACGACAAAGGCGGCAAACGTGGTTGTGCCAAGATAGAACTGTCGCTCCGAGTCTGGCGACATCGCCGTTTTGATCTGACCGCAATAGGCTTGGTCGAATGGGTGTAGGCAGGCTTTCACATAGTCCCACTTGATCGGGATCGATGCACCGTCCGCTGTGCGATATGCGGTGTATTGAAAGAAAATCCAATACACCAATCCCGCACACAGAGCACAAACGACAGTGCCAATAATGAGCCAGCGATAGGGCGCAACCTCTGGCTTGTAGATCATTGCAGCACGCTTTCAGAACGCACCATCGGTTCAAGCTCGACATCGCCTCGGCGGGTCGCTTCGCTTCCGCCTTTGGCTAAGGTGCTATATCCAGCGACAAACGCCTGGAGCTCTTTGCTGCCACCTGTTTTGACATAGTAGGCGAAAACCGCTTCGAGCTCGTCGACCGGCATGTGAGACGCGCCGGCGCGCATCGCAGCCTCACCGATAAGGATTTTCCTGCGCGTCTCTTGCTTCCGGTCTGCGTGTTTGGCGCGTTGCATCTGTTGGTCTCCCTTGGCAATTTTGGCATCAAGTGTTCGCAGGAGTGGACGCAGAGGCCTTGCGGCGAAATCGGTCCGCAATCGCCTGAAACTCCTTCAGCAGTTCCGCGTCAGTAATTTCCAAAGTGGTCAGATCAGCTTTGGCAGCGATCTTCCCGATCTGGTCGGCACGGCCCTCAAGGGCGGCAACACGTTGCGCCTTGAGGGCTTCGATCTCCTTGTCGATGTCGACGACTGATTTGGGTTTTCTGGCCATGGGTTTGGTCTCCTGTCTTTGGGCATTGAGGGACTTTGAGCCGACGATACAGCATTTCAAATAATATCGCTATATATAACGATAGACATAACGGTAAATATGCGATAGAAAAAAAGAGGACAACGGCGCACTTATACGTCGCAAGCGACAGGTGCGGCCGCTGAGGGCCGCACGATGAGACGTGTGAGGCGACGGTGGAGCGACTGAGGCGGTCTTAGTCGCCTGGAAGTGAATAACAGCAACCGCAGGCGGGCCGGAAAGGAGACGGGGTTTGGCGATCTACCATCTTTCTGCGCAGATCATTGGCAAGGGGGCGGACGGTCCGCCGTTGCCGCGGCTGCCTATCGGCATTGCGCCAAGATGGAGCGCGAAGAGACCGCCGAAGAGATCGATTATTCCCGCAAAGGCGGCAATGCGCATTCGGAATTTGCGCTGCCGAAGAACGCGCCGAACTGGATCGCCGCATTTGCCGAGGAGCATATTGCGCCGGAGACAAGTGCGTTTTTCTGGAACGCGGTGGAAGCCAATGAGGGGCGTAGAGACGCACAGTTGATGCGAGAGATCGTTCTCGCCTTACCGGTTGAGCTGACCACAGAGCAGAACATCGAACTGGTCCGGGACTTCGTCTCACGTGAGCTTTCGGCGCATGGGATCGTCGCGGACTGGGCCTATCATGACATGGCCGACAACCCGCATGTGCATTTGATGACGTCGCTGCGGCCGCTCATGGACGACGGGTTTGGGGCCAAGCGTGTGCCGGTTCTGGGCGACGATGGAGAGGCTCTGCGCGGCTCGGATGGCAAGATCCGCTATGAGCAATTCTCAGGCAGTCAGGAGCGGCTGCGCGAAATGCGCGCGGCTTGGGCCGAGACGCAGAACCATCATCTGGCCAAACACGGGCATGACATTCGGGTCGATCACCGCTCGTTCGAAGAGCTTGGGATTGATGCGGTGCCAAGCAAGCATCGGGGTCCTGCGTCGGACAATATGGATGCACGCGGGGAGGTGTCGGAACTGGCCGAGAAGGCCAAGCTGGCCGCACGGGAAAACTATCTGCGCTATGCAAATGACCCGGCACTGATCCTCAAGAAGATCACGACACAGAAGGCTGTGTTTACCCGTCATGACATCGCGCGGGAGATCCATCGGACCGAATGTACACCTGCCGAGTTCCAGGCACTCTTCTACCATGTGGGGGCGCATGAAGAGCTGGTGCCGGTCGCCGCACCCGCCTTCGATCCGTTCACCGGGGATGCCACAAGCGAGGCGATGTTCTCGACCCGAACCATGGTCGCGCTGGAACATCAGATGCTGCAGAACATCGACGGGTTGGCGCGACGGCAGTCGGCACCCATTGCGGACAAGGACCTCGAGAAAGCCTATGCGGCGTTTGAATTAAAGCGCGGTTTCGATCTGACGGATCAACAAAAAATGGTTGTTCGTCATCTAACACGGGAGACAGGTGCGGCAGCACTCGTGGGCTATGCGGGTGCGGGTAAATCCACCGCAACTGAGGCCACACGGATCGCGTTTGAGGCTCAAGCCTACACGGTCGTTGGCGGGGCACTGGCCGGCATCGCCGCCGACAATCTGCGCTCGGAAGCGGGCATTGAAAGCCGCACATTGGCCTCCTGGGAGTATCAATGGGCGAAGGGCGACATGCTCCCGAACGCTAAAACCGTCTTTGTGATGGACGAGGCCGGGATGGTGTCGTCGCGCCAGATGGAGAGCATCACACGCACCTTGAACGAGGCCGGTGCGCGGATGATCGTGCTGGGCGATGCGCGGCAGTTGCAGCCCATTCAGGCCGGTGCCGCCTTCCGGGCCTTTGTCGATGTGACGGGATATAGCGAACTCGATTCTGTCGTCCGGCAGCATGAGCCGTGGATGCGTGAGGCCGCGATCGCGTTCGGATCGGGCAGGGCGAGCGAGGGTGTCTCGGCCTATCTGGATCACGATAAGCTCGGTTGGTCTGAGAACAACGAGGACGCCAGGGCTGCTTTAATTGCGGACTGGATGCCCTACCACCAAGCGTCAGCGGATGTCACGATCATGGCACACCGCAATAAGGATGTGATCGCATTGAACGTCGAAGCGCGGGAGATGCTGAAGTCAAAGGGTGCGCTTGGCGAGGAAAACATCTTTGCATCCGAGCGTGGGGACAAGCCGTTCGCGTCCGGTGATCAAATCCTGTTCCTGAAGAACGAGCGCAGTCTCGGCGTGTTCAACGGATCGACGGGGCAGGTGGTCGAGGCAGACCGGAACCGGCTCAGAGTTCTCGTGGAGGGCCAGGTTGATCCGATTACCCTCCGGGCCAATGAGTACAACCATGTCGACTATGGCTATGCGCGCACGATCCACAAGGAACAGGGCAACACGGTCGACCGCGCCTTTGTCTATCTGTCGCCAACGATGGATGCGCAGCTCTCTTATGTAGCACTGACTCGACACCGCGATGACGTCTCTCTCTACGCGTCCCACGAGGATTATCGCAGCAAGGGCGAGCTTGTCGAGCTGATGTGCCGTGATCGGCTGCAGGACTCGACCGCGCTCTATCGCGACCGAGTCGATTATAAAGATGTCGTGCGTGGCTTTGCCGAACGGCGCGGCTTCTCGACGACGCGCGTCATCACCGACTTCGTCAAAGCCAATGTGCAATATCTACGTGAGCGGTTCGACAGGTTGGCGGAACGGTTTGGACGGTTGCGTCATCCCGCACCGGATCATGAACCGATCCTGGTGCCGGAAAAGGAAGGGGGTAAAGAGCCTGCGCGGCGCGTGCCGCCGGCACTGCGCCCGCCTGAGATGTCCGTCCACTTGCAGCACGCCGTCAACCGCCTGTCTCACAATCTGGCTTCAGAAACCATGCGTGGTCGCAAGGCGCGGGGGTTCGCACGCTCGGCGCATTATGAGCTCAACCTTGCGCTGTCGGCGGACGAGCTGAGATCGTTCAACGCCGATCTTCGGTTGGTCTTTCCAAGAGACGCAATCCTGACCCATGGATCCCATCAACCGAACGAGGATGCACCGGTGTTGGGTGATTTGCCCGATGATTGGAAATCTTTCGCCCGCGAGAATTGGGAGCAGGTCTTTGCCGCGCAATGGGCTGAGACCCAGGCGACCCTACAGCCGCTGACCGACCGGTTGCGGCCGTGGGATCTCGCGCGGGCAACGGCCTTCACGGAAGGACCGGATCGCACGCCGACCCAAACCCCTGACCGTTCTGCCGACCAAACACCAGACAAAGTGAGGTCCAACATGCCGCCAGAAAAACCACTGATCGATGCTGTTCCGGACCTGCCGGTTTTGGAAGACCGCGAAATCCGCACACGCGCTGCCGAAGATATCACCGCGCGGCCGAGCCTGGCCCTGGCGCAGGATGCGGCCTACCGGATTTACGTTGAACCCGACCAGGCCGTGGACCGGATGGTCGCGCAGTACACCGAGCAGGGAGACCGCAAAGCCTTGGTCTCCGAGATCGAACGGTCCCCGGAAACCTTCGGTGAGATGCAGGGCAAGACACGGCTTGGGATCGCCAATGGAGAGCGCCGCACAGCCTTAGAGCTGACGCCCACAATGGCCCGCAAGGTGGAGGAGCATCTGACTGAGCTCGACAGGATCAAACTCAAAATCGTCGACCGACATGAGATAAAGCGCGTTGCGATGCGTAAACCGATCCCTGATTTGTCACCAGAAGCGCACGCTTACATGGCGCGGATGGCGCAGGTGCATCAGATGCCGTCCGGACAGGAGAAGGATGATCAGACGCGGCTCTTGATGACGGATAAAGCATCGGCGCAGGAAGTCGTGCGGTTCCGTCAAGGCCTTGCCGAACGATACGGCAAGGGGGACGAGGCCATCCGGAAAGGGATCGAGCAGGACCCGGCCCTGAAGTCCCGATCAGCGTCAGAGCGCAAGCTCATACAGGAGCGGGCTGATGGGGTCGCTCATGCAATCCCGGTTATGAGCCAAATGCGCGAGCAGATACAAAGGCTGGATCGCACACCGGATCGCGGCAAGGGCCAATATCGCGGGATCGAACGATAAGACGGAACATGCTGTGGGTCGCGTATTCGGCGATCAGACCCAGCTGATCGGCTTGAGTGCGATGTCATCGAGGGTGCTCTGTAGACTGGCGGTAAGGTGAGGACAGAGCGGTGTGTCCAGACCACGGGCATCGGGCGAGGCCAGCAGACCGCGGAGATGGGCCGCCTGGCGGCAGAGCATCTCACGGGTGTTGATATCATGGCCGTTCATGATCGCGATCAAGGGTGCAAGCTGATTGTGGATGGCCTGTGCCTCATGGAACCGGCCATCACGAGACGCGCTGTAGAGCGCGGCCACTTCATACGGGGCGATGTAGGCCAGTGACGACAACACACCGTCGCCACCGGTGTTGAGATTGTGGAAGAGGGCGCCTTCCGAGGATGGCAACAAGGCCATTGGCCTGTCGGTCCCCTTGAGCGTGTAGTAGTCCTGATCGTAGCGCAGCACATTGTCATCATGGCCCATGTCGAAGCCGAGGATCTGACGACCGGCGGTGGCCAGGAGGGCGAGGTCTTCTGGCGC